>DASQKV010000001.1:0-11190 GCA_035630335.1 Thermoleophilaceae bacterium
GACCGGGGCGTCGAGCTGACGACGTATGCGACGCCGAACATCATCGGGGAGATCAAGCGGCACTTCCGTGACAAGGGCTGGGCGGTGCGGGTGCCGCGCGGCCTCCAGGAGCTGAACGTCCGCCTTTCGAAGCTCATGGAGGAGCTGACGATCCAGCTCGAGCGCTCGCCGACGATCGCCGAGCTCGCGAAGGCGGCGGACGTCGAGGAGGAGGCGGTGCTCGAGGCGCTCGAGACCGGCCAGGCGTACGCCACGCTGTCGCTCTCGGCGCCGTCGGGCGGCGGGGACGAAGGCGACGACCTCGACCCGCTCGAGTCGCTCGGCGAGATCGAGAAGGAGTACGAGGTGAGCGAGGACCGCGCCGTGCTCGCGCCCGGCTGGAAGGTGCTCGACGACCGCGAGCGCCGGATTCTCGAGCTGCGGTTCTTCGAGGGGCTCACGCAGTCGCAGATCGCGCAGCAGGTCGGCATCTCGCAGATGCACGTCTCCCGGCTCATCCGCCGCTCGCTCGAGAAGATCCGCGAGGAGATCGCGGTCGACGCGAGCGACCTCCACCCGAACGCCTGACCTCAGGCCCGGCCCAGGCCGCGGGCAGGGACGACGGGCGCCCGAGCGGGACCAGCGCCCCCCATCGGGGGAGCGAGCGTCCCAGCACGAACGCTAGCGAGCTTCGTGTGCCGTGTCCCTCGCGGAATGTGCCGAGAGCTGCGCGGCTTCGTGCCGATTCGCCCGCCGCCCCCGAAGCCCGGTCCGCGGCCCGCGACCCGGGCTCGCCGTCCTCGGCGGCCCGGGGCCCGGCCCCGCGCGGGGTACGATCGCACGGTGCAGACGTCCGACGAGCTCCGCGAGGGCTTCCTCTCCTTTTTCGAGGCGAAGGGCCACCTACGCCGACCCTCCGGTTCGCTCGTGCCCGCGACGTACGACCCGTCCGTCCTCCTCACGACGGCCGGCATGCAGCCGCTCAAGCCGTACTTCCTCGGCCTCGAAGAGCCGCCGGCGCGGCTCCTGACGACCGTCCAGAAGTGCTTTCGCACGACCGACATCGACGAGGTCGGCCTCACCGCGCGGCACCTCACGTTCTTCGAGATGCTCGGCAACTTCTCGATCGGCGACTACTTCAAGGGTGAGGCGATCGACTTCGCGTGGGCGCTGTCGACGGACGGCTTCGGCTTCGATCCGGAGTCGGTCTGGGTCACCGTCTTCGGTGGGGACTCGGCCCTCGGCTTGGACGAGGACACGGAGGCGGTCGAGCACTGGCGCGCGATCGGCGTGCCCGACGAGCGGATCGTGCGCCTCGGCCGCGACGACAACTTCTGGCAGTCCGGTCCGACCGGGCCGTGCGGGCCGTGCTCGGAGCTCTACCTCGACCGTGGCCTGGGCTTCGGTGGCCCGGACGATCGCCCGGGCGACGACAGCGAGCGCTTCCTCGAGTTCTGGAACCTCGTCTTCATGCAGTACGAGCTGCACTCCGACGGCTCCCTGACCGAGCTGCCGCAGCGCAACATCGACACCGGGCTCGGGCTCGACCGCCTGGCGGCGATCCTCCAGGACGTCCCGTCCGTCTACGAGACCGACCACGTCCGGCCGCTGATCGACTTCGGCGAGCAGCGCTCGGGGCGCCGCTACGGCGAGGACGCGGCCACCACCCGTGCGCTGCGTGTGCTCGCCGACCACGGTCGCGCGGCCGCGTTCCTGATCGCCGACGGCGTCGTGCCTTCGAACGAGGAGCGCGGCTACATCCTGCGCCGGATCCTGCGGCGGGCGATCCAGCAGGGCCGTGTGCTCGGAATCGGGCAGGGCTTCCTGCCCGACCTCTGCGACGTCGTCGTCGACTCGCTCGGCGACGTCTACGGCGAGCTGCGCGCCGAGCGCGACGGTATCCGCCGCTGGACGGCGGCCGAGGAGGAGGGCTTCGGGCGAACGCTCGCCCAGGGCGAGCGGCTGCTCGGCGAGCTGACCGACGCGGCGCGCTCGCGGGGCGAGACCGAGATCGCCGCGGAGGACGCGTTTCGCCTCCACGACACCTTCGGCTTCCCGTTCGAGATGACGCGCGAGCTGCTCGGCGAGCAGGGCCTGAGCGTCGACGACGCGGCCTTCGAGCGGCTGATGGAGGGTGCCCGCGCGACGGCGCGCGCCGGCGCGCGTGAGACCGGCAGCGACGAGGCCGACCGGGTTGCCGCGCTCGTCCGGGCGGCGGGCTTCGAGACGAACTTCGTCGGCTACGAGCGCACCGACGCCGAGACGGTCGCGGGCGCCGTCGAGCGCGTCGACGGCAAGCTGCTGGTCAAGCTCGAGGACAGCCCCTTCTATCCGCAGGGCGGCGGTCAGGTCTCCGACAGCGGCTTCGTCGAGACGCCGTCAGCGCGCGCGCGGGTGCTCGACGTCGTGCGCGTCGGCGCCGACCAGGCGCTGACCGTCGAGCCCGTCGAAGGCGAGATCGCGGTCGGCGACGCAGTCCATGCGGTCGTGCAACGCGACGAGCGGCTCGCGACCCAGCGCAACCACACCGCCACCCACCTGCTCCACGCGGCGCTGCGCGAGCGGCTCGGGACGCACGTACGTCAGGCCGGCTCCTACGTCGGCCCCGACAAGCTGCGCTTCGACTTCACCCACGGCGAGCGCCTGTCGGCGGAGGACGTGCAGGCGATCGAGGAGCGCGTCAACGGCTGGATCGCCGGCGGCCTGCCGGTGCGCGCGATCGAGACGACTCTCGACGAGGCGCGTTCGCTCGGCGCGATGGCGCTGTTCGGCGAGAAGTACGGCGACTGGGTGCGGATGGTCGAGGTCGCGGACGTCTCGCGTGAGCTGTGTGGCGGAACCCACGTCGCCGGCACGGCGGAGATCGGGCTCTTCCACATCGTCAACGAGACCTCGTCGGCCGCCAACGTGCGCCGTATCGAGGCAGTCACGGGGCCGGTCGCCACGCGGCTGTTCGAGGAGCGGACCGCCCGCCTGCGCGAGCTGTCGAGCCTGCTCAAGGCTCCGGAGCACGAGCTATCGCGCGCGGTCGAGAAGCTCACCGCTCGCGCGAAGGAGTCGCAGAAGCGCTTGGCTGGAGGAGATGCCGGCGCCGAGGCGGACGCGCTGGTCGCCGCCGCCGAGGACATCGCCGGGGTCAAGGTCCTGATCTCCGCCGTCGACGCGACCGAGGCGAAGGCGCTGCTTGCCCTGTCGGACCGCATCGCCCAGAAGCTCGGCGACGCCGCCGTCGTGCTCGGGACGGCGGTCGACGGTCGCGTTCACCTCGTCGTCCAGTCGACGCCAGGCGCCGTCGCGCGCGGGATCAAGGCGGGCGAGGTCGTGCGCGTGGCGGCGGAGCTCGTCGGAGGAGGCGGCGGCGGCCGCGACACGATGGCACAGGCCGGCGGCCGCGATCCCAAGCGGCTGGACGACGCACTCGCCGCGGCGCGCGCCCGGATCGCCGAGGCGCTCGGCTAGCCGATGCGGGTCCTGGCGCTCGACCACGGCGAGGCGCGCTGCGGCTGCGCGGTGTCCGATCCCTCCGGCACCGTCGCGACTCCGCTCGACGCCATCGAACGACCCGAGACGCGCAAGGGACTGGCGCGGATCGCGACGCTCGCACACGAGCTCGGCGCCGAGCTGGTGCTCGTCGGACTGCCGCTGACGCTCGCAGGCGACGAGGGACCTCAGGCCGCCACTGCACGTGAGTTCGCCGATCGCCTGCGCCCGCGCCTGCAGGTGCCGATCGACTTCTACGACGAGCGCCTGACCACGCGGATGGCGGAGGCGACCGGGGGCAAGGCCGATCCCGACTCCGTCGCCGCCGCGCACCTGCTCGAGAGCTACCTGGCCGCGCGTGCCGCGGCGAACGCATGACCGCGGACCGCACACCCGAGGAGCGGGAGCGCGCGCGCCTCGAGCGCGAGGCCCGGCGCGCCGCGCGCGAGGGACGGCCACCGCCCGCGCCGCCGGCCGCCCCTCCTGCTCAGCGTGAGGCGCGCCCCGCTCCTGAGCAGCCCGCGGCCCACGACCCAGAGCCGCCAGCGCGCGCCGAGCCCGAGGCGCAGGCATCCCTGGAGCCCGAGGATCCAGCAGCAGTCGAGCCCGAGGATCCGGCAGCAGCAGAGCCCGAGCACGGCAGGACCGCCACAGAGGTGCGTCCGCCCGAGCCGCCGCCGCCGTTCGAGCCGCTCGGGTCGGGCCGGCGCTCGCGTCCGGCCGCTTCGCGCTCCCCGCGAGCCGGCCGGTCCGCCGCGGAGCGCCGCGCCGCCGCGACCGAGTTCCTGCGGAGTGACGGGCGGGCGGCGCGGAGTGCGCGCGCTCCGGCCTCGGGCGAGCGTGGTGGCCGGTCGCGCTCGATCGTCGCCGCGGCGGTCGGGGGCCTGGTCGTGCTCGTCAGCGCCTGGTTCCTGCTCTCGCTGTTCCAGCCGTTCAAGGGCGACGGAAGCGGACAGGTGGACGTCACGATTCCGCGCGGCGCGGGCGTCGGCGACATCGCCGCCCTGCTCGAGCGCGAGGGCGTGATCTCGTCCGCGTTCTTCTTCCGTACCCGGACGAAGCTCGCGGGAGCGGACGGGGACTTCAAGGCGGGCACGATCCCGATGCGGCGCGACATGAGCTACAGCGCGGCGATCGACACGCTCTCCGACCCGCCGGTCCCGGACACCGTCACGATCACGATTCCCGAGGGGCTCTCGCGCTCGGAGACGAAGGACCTCGTCGGCGACTCGCTGCGCGGCGACTACCTGACCGCGAGCCGCCGCTCACGGGCGCTGCAGCCGCGCGACTACGGCGCTCGCAACGCGACCAGCCTCGAGGGCTTCCTCTTCCCGGCGACCTACGAGCTGAAGCCCAACCAGCCGGTGGGCGAGCTGGTCACGCGTCAGCTCGTGGCGTTCAAGCGCACGCTGGCGGGCGTCGACCTGCGCTTCGCGAAGAGCAAGAACCTGACCGTCTACGACGTGCTCACGATCGCCTCGATGGTCGATAGGGAGGCGCAGCTGCCGCGTGAGCGGCGCCTGGTGGCGTCGGTGATCTACAACCGTCTCAGCCAGGGGATACCGCTCGGCATCGACGCGACGATCCGCTTCGCGACCGGCAACTGGAGCGAGCCGCTGAAGCAGTCCGAGCTCGCGATCGACTCCGGTTACAACACGCGCACGCACCAGGGCCTGCCGCCGGGCCCGATCGGCAACCCGGGCCTCGCGGCGATCGAGGCGGCCGCCCACCCGGCGAAGACCGACTACCTCTACTACGTCGTGAAGCCGAACGCCTGCGGCGAGCACTCGTTCTCGGAGACCGACGCCGAGTTCCAGGCCGACGTCGAGCGCTACAACAGCGAGCGCGCCGCCCGCGGGGGCAAGTCCCCGACCGACTGCTGATGGCGCCGACGCTGCTCGGCGTCGCCGGCTTCCCGGTGGCCCACAGCCGTTCGCCGGAGATGTTCGCGCCAGCGCTGCGCGAGCTCGGGCTCGACTGGCTCTACGTGCGCTTGCCGTTGCCCCCGGAGCGGTTTCCGGAGACAGCGAGAGCGCTCGCCGGCTCGGGTTACCGCGGGATCAACGTGACGATCCCGCACAAGCGGGCGGCACACGACCTCGCCGACGATCGCAGCGACGCCGCAGCGGCGATCGGCGCGGCGAACACGCTCACTTACGAGGACGGACGGATCGAGGCCGACAACACCGACGCTGGCGGCTTCCTCGACGCACTCGGGTCGGACCCCGCGGGCACGACCTGCCTCGTGCTCGGCGCGGGCGGCTCGGCGCGCGCGGTCGCCTGGGCACTGCGGGAGCGCGGCGCGGCGCGGGTCTCGGTCTGGAACCGCACTGCACAGCGTGCGGCGGAGCTCGCCGGCGATCTCGGCCTGCGTCACGTCGAGCGTCCCGAGCCGGCCGACCTGATCGTCAACTGCACGTCGGTCGGGCTCGAGCCCGGCACCGAGGAGAAGGAGGCAGTCGCGGCCGTCGGGCTCGACGCGGTCGACCCGCCGGCCACGTTCTTCGACCTCGTCTATGGCAGCGGTCCGACGCCGCTCGCGCGTTGGGCGCAGGCGGGCGGCTCACGAGTCGTCGACGGCCGCGAGATGCTCGTCCGCCAAGGCGCGCGCAGCCTCGAGCGCTGGACCGGCCGACCGGCGCCGCTCGACGTCATGCGCGCGGGCGCTGCCGGCGCCTGACTCACCTTCCCGCGGCCGCGACCGACCGGATCGTCGAGCTCCATCGCTTCACGGGCCGGTTACGGTCATATTGCGACCGGAACAGACCCATCGGCGAGCTCCACCGCTCGACGGGCCAGTTACGGTCATATTGCGACCGGAATAGACCCGCCGACGTTCGCATTGGCTGCACGGAAGCGCCCACGACTGTAAGGGTCCGGGTTGCGCCTGCCGATACACGCCGGGATGCCAATCTCGCGTCCGCTCCTGATCGCCCTCATCGCCGCCGTAGTCGCCGTCTTCGGCTTCTACGCCACACAGTCGATGCGCAACTCGACCGACGCGGCCGCGCCCGTGATCTCCACGGCGCCCTCCGAGCCGCCGGCCGACACCGCGGACGCTCCAGCTGCGAGCAAGGCTGGCGCCTCGAGCAAGTCGTCTGGCACGAACAAGTCATCTGCCGCGCGCAAGTCCTCCGCCACGAGCGAGCCTCCCGCACGCAAGACCCCGGCCGCACGTAAGCGTCCGGCCACTCGCGCCGCCGGCGTCCCGGCGCCCGTCGCCCGCGCGCTCGACGCACGCAGGCGGATCGTCCTCTTCTTCTACAAGCCCGGGTCGGCCGATGACCGAGCGACCGCACGCGCGGTCGCCGATCTGCGCGGCCAGCGTGGGTTGGCGGTATTCACCGACCCGATCGGTCGCCTTGCGCGCTACCGCGGCGTGATCGGCGAGCTCGGCATCTCCCAGGCGCCGGCCGTCGTGATCGTCGGCAGGGACCGTACGGCACGGGTGATCGAGGGCTACGTCGATCCCGCCACGCTCGCGCAGGACGTGACCGACGCACGATGACCGGCGGCTTCGGCGGCGGCGGGGGCTTCGGCGGAGGGGCCGGGGGCTCCGGTGGCGCCGGCGGGTTCGGCGGTGGTAGCGGCGGCTCCGGCGGCGCTGGTGGCTTCGGCGGCTCTGGCGGCGGCTCCGGTGGCTCGTTTCACCTGAGGCCTGTCCCCTCGCCCGACACTGCCGCCACGGCGGCGGCCCAGGCGCCCGACCCCGGCAACGGGCTGACGCCGCCTCAGCGCCCGACCGTCCGCGGGCGGTTCATCTCCGACGTGATCGTCGAGCTCGGCTTCGTCCCGGCCGATCGCGTCGAGGCCGCGCTGGCCGAGGCCCGCTCCTCGGGGCGCACGGCCGAGCAGGTGCTGCTCGAGTCGGGCTCGCTGACGCACGACCAGCTCGCGCGCGCGACCGCTGAGCGGTTCGGGCTCCAGCACGTCGACCTCAACGTCTACAAGGCCGACCTCGGGGCCGCGAACCTGATCCCCTCGCAGGCGGCACGTCGCTTCAACGCGGTCCCGGTCGGCTTCGACGACGGCAAGCTGTTGATCGCGATGGTTGACCCGTCGAACGTGCTCGCGCTCGACGACATGAAGCTGCTGACCGGCCATGAGCTCCAGCCGGTGGTGGCCTCGCCGGACGACATCGCCGCCCTGATCGGCCGGATGACACGCCTCGACGACGCCGTCGCCGAGGCGGTCCAGGAGGAGGACGAGGAGTCCGAGGCGGCCGTCACCGACATCCGCGAGTCGGCCGAGGACGCGCCGGTCATCAAGCTCGTCAACTCGGTCATCGCGCAGGCGGTCGAGGAGGGGGCGTCGGACATCCACCTCGAGCCCGACGGCCGCGACATGCGCGTGCGCTTCCGGATCGACGGCATCCTCAGCGAGACGACGACGATCCCGCGGCGGATGGTCGCGGGCGTCGTGTCGCGCGTAAAGATCATGGCCGACCTCGACATCTCCGAGCGGCGGATGCCCCAAGACGGCCGCGTCGGCCTGAAGGTCGAGGGCCACGCCGTCGACCTCCGCGTCGTGACGATGCCGGGCGTCAACGGGGAGGGCGTCGTGATGCGCATCCTCGACAAGGAGCAGGCGTTGATGACGCTCGACAAGCTCGGCATGGCCGGTGAGCCCTACGAGCGCTTCGAGTCGGCGTTCCGCCAGTCCTACGGCGCGGTGCTCGTCACCGGGCCGACCGGCTCGGGCAAGTCGACGACCCTCTACGCGGCGCTGAACGTGATCAACTCGATCGAGAAGAACATCATCACGATCGAGGATCCGGTCGAGTACCAGCTGTCGGGCATCAACCAGCTCCAGGTCAACCACAAGGCCGGGCTCACCTTCGCCCAGGGCTTGCGCTCGATGCTGCGCGCGGACCCCGACGTGATCATGGTCGGCGAGATCCGCGACAGCGAGACGGCGCGGATCGCGGTCGAGTCGGCCCTGACGGGCCACCTCGTGCTCTCGACGCTGCACACCAACAACGCCGCGTCGGCGCTGACACGCCTGACCGAGATGGGCATCGAGCCGTTCCTGACCTCGTCCGCCGTCGACTGCGTGGTCGCCCAACGGCTCACGCGCAAGCTCTGCGGCAGCTGCAAGCGGCGCACGATGATCGGCGTCGAGGCGCTGCGCGAGGGAGGCTTCCACGCCGCCTTCGACGTCGAGGCCTACGAGCCCGTCGGCTGCGGCCGCTGTGGCGGCTCCGGCTACAAGGGTCGCGTCGGCCTCTACGAGGTGCTCGTGGTCAGCGACGAGATCCGCGAGCTGACGATCGCGCGCTCGTCGTCGGACGAGATCCACAACGTGGCAGTGGCGCAGGGCATGCGCCCGCTGCGCGACGACGGGCTCAGCAAGGTCAAGCAGGGACTGACCTCGATCGCCGAGGTCGCGCGTGTCGCGTAGCGGAGCCCACGCGGGCAGCCGTGGCTGCAGGGCTCAGGTCGGCCGCCGACCCTGCCGATAGGGCCTCGACATGGACTTCGACTTCGCAGACATCCTGATCGAGGTGATGGAGCGCGGCGCGTCCGACCTCCACATGACCGCCGGCTCGCCGCCGATGGTGCGCGAGCGCGGCAAGCTCTCGGCACTCGACTACCCGATGCTGACACCGACGGCCGTGCGCGAGATCGTCTACTCGATCCTCTCCAACGACCAGCGTCAGAAGCTCGAGACCGACTGGCAGATCGACCTCGCCTACTCGATCCCCGGCCGGGCGCGCTTCCGCGTCAACGCCTACTTCCAGCGCGCCTCGCTCGGCGCCGCGTTCCGGCTGATCCCGCAGGACATACCGAAGCTCGACGATCTCGGGCTGCCGGCGACGATCCGCGAGTTCACCAAGAAGCCGCGCGGCTTCGTGCTCGTCACCGGCCCGACCGGCTCCGGCAAGTCGACGACGCTCGCGGCGATGATCGACCTGATCAACAAGGAGCGGGCCGAGCACATCATGACCATCGAGGACCCGATCGAGTTCCTCCACCGTCACCAGCGCTGCATCGTCAACCAGCGCGAGGTCGGGGCCGACGCGAAGACCTTCTCACTCGCGCTCAAGGCCGCTCTGCGCCAGGACCCGGACGTGATCCTCGTCGGCGAGATGCGCGACCTAGACACGATCTCGACCGCGTTGACCGCGGCTGAGACCGGCCACCTCGTCTTCGCGACGCTGCACACCCAGGACACGGCCCAGACGATCGACCGCATCGTCGACGTGTTCCCGCCGGCCCAGCAGCACCAGGTGCGGGTCCAGCTCTCGGTGGCGCTGCAGGGGATCGTGACCCAGCAGCTGCTGCCGACCGCCGACGGCACTTCGCGGGTCGCCGCGACCGAGGTGCTCGTCCCGACCTCCGCGGTCCGCAACCTGATCCGCGAGGGCAAGACGCACCAGGTCTACTCGACGCTCCAGACCGGCGCGACGCACGGCATGCAGACGATGGACGCGTCCCTGGCGGACCTCGTCCGGCGCAACAAGATCACGCGCGAGCTGGCCGAGGCTCGCTCGTCCTCGCCCGAGGAGCTGCGCCGCCTCATGGGCACGGTGCGGGTGGCCTAGGAATGTCGACCTTCGCGTTCAAGGCGCTCGACGTCGCCGGGATCCCCACCCGCGGGGAGATCGAGGCCGACGACAAGCAGGTCGTCGTCTCGCAGCTGCGTGGGCGCGGGCTCGTCGTGCTCGACATCGAGGAGCAGAAGCCGACCGACGTCGGCGACCTCTTCGCCCGCTTCAAGCGGGTCAAGGCCGAGGAGCTGACCGTGGCCACGCGCCAGCTGTCGACGATGGTCTCGTCGGGCATGACGCTGCTGCGCTCCTTCTACGTGCTCGAGGAGCAGACCGAGAACGACAAGCTGCGCGAGGCGTTCACCGGGGTTCGCAAGGACGTCGAGGCCGGCCTGTCGCTGTCGTCGGCGCTCGAGCGCCACCCCGACGTCTTCAACGACCTCTACGTCGCGATGGTCGCTGCCGGTGAGAGCGGCGGCATCCTCGAGTCGACGCTGCTGCGCGTCGCCGACCAGCTCGAGAAGGACGACGCGCTGCGGCGCCAGATCAAGGCGGCGATGATCTATCCGGGCCTGATCGCCTCGTTCGCGGGCATCGTCCTGATCGCGCTCGTCACCTTCCTGGTACCGGTCTTCGAGAAGATCTTCAAGGACTTTGGCGGCGACCTGCCGGTGATCACGAAGTTCACCGTCTGGCTGTCGCACATGTTCATCGGCCGCTGGTACGTGCTGATCGCGATCGTCGTCGGGATTGTCTGGCTCTTCCGCAAGTGGAAGAACTCCGAGCGTGGACGGCTGCAGTGGGACAAGCTCAAGCTGCGCACGCCGATGAAGATCGGCGACATCGTTCAGAAGGTCGCGCTCGCGCGCTTCTCACGTACGTTCTCCGGGCTCGTCGCCGCCGGCGTTCCGATGCTCGAGGCGATCGACATCACCGGCCGCACGTCGGGCAACAAGGTCGTCGAGCTGGCGATGAACGACGTCGAAAAGTCGGTCAAGAAGGGCGGCACGCTCGCCGCTCCGATGCGCAACGCGCCGACCGCCTTCCCGATCATGGTCGTCCAGATGATCGGCGTCGGCGAGGAGACCGGCGCGCTCGAGCAGATGCTCTCCAAGATCGCCGACTTCTACGAGGACCAGGTCGCTGCCGCGCTCAAGGCGCTGACCTCGATCCTCGAGCCGCTGATGATCATGATGGTCGGCGCGATCGTCGGCTTCATCGTGATCTCGATGTACCTGCCG
>DASQKV010000002.1:0-33863 GCA_035630335.1 Thermoleophilaceae bacterium
CAGCGGCGTGCCGGCGCGGTTGAAGTCGACGATGCTCGACGAGGAGCCGTGGATGCGGCCCGACTCGCCCAGGTGGATCAGCTTCGCCGCGTCCTCCTCCAGGTGGATTCGGTGCAGCCGCACGTCGCCCACCTGTCCGCCCACGCACAGCGGGACGTCGTACTGGGAGATCTGGTACGCCTTCGGGTTGTCGGGATAGAAGTAGTTCTTGCGGTGGAAGATCGACTTCGGCGAGATCTTGCAGTCGAAGGCGAGGCCCATCACCAGCCCGAAGTGCACCGCGCGTGCGTTGAGCACCGGCAGCGGCCCGGGCAGGCCGAGGCAGACCGGGCAGGTGCGCGTGTTGGGCTCCTCGCCGAACGACAGCGCGCAGGAGCAGAACATCTTCGTCTGCGTGGAGAGCTGGACGTGGATCTCCAGCCCGATCACGGGCTCGTAGTCGGTCACGCGCGCACCTGGGAGCCGTCGAAGCCGATCGCCTGCTCGAGCGCGTGGGCGCTGTCGAGGATGCGGTTCTCGCTGAAGGCCGGGCCGGCGATCTGGAACCCGGTCGGCAGCCCGTCGGCGAGCCCGTTGGGGATCGAGATCGCGGGCAGGCCCGCGAGCGGGATCGGCACCGTGCAGTAGTCGTTGAGGTACATCGCCCACGGGTCGTCGGTCTTGGCGCCGAGCTCGAAGGCGACGCCCGGGCTGGTCGGGGAGACCATGAAGTCGCACACCTGCCAGGCGGCGGTGAAGTCCTCGGCGATCTTCGTGCGCACCTTCTGCGCGGTGCCGTAGTACGCCTCGTAGTAGCCCGACGAGAGCGCGTACGTGCCGATCATGATGCGCCGCTTGACCTCGGCGCCGAAGCCCTCCTCGCGCGTCTCCTCGTAGAGCGAGCGCAGGTCGCCGTTGCCCGCGCGGCGGCCATAGCGCACCCCGTCGAAGCGGGCGAGGTTGGCGCTCGCCTCGGCCGGGGCGATCACGTAGTAGGCCGAGATCGCGTGGCCGGAGTGCGGCAGCCCGACCTCCTGGACGCTGCCGCCGAGCTCCTCGATCCGCTTCAGCGTCGCCTCGAAGACTTCGCGCACGCCGGGCTCGAGCCCATCGCCGGTCAGCTCGGGCGGGACGCCGAAGCGGACGCCGTCGAGGCGCTCGGCGCTCGGCAGCGCGATCTCCTCGGGATGGCCCGTCGAGGTCGAGTCGCACGGGTCGCGGCCGACCATGTGGCGCAGCAGCAGCGCGGCGTCGGTGACGTCGCGGGTCAGCGGGCCCGCCTGGTCTAGCGACGAGGCAAAGGCGATCATTCCGTAGCGAGAGACGGTGCCGTAGGTGGGCTTGAGGCCGACGATCCCGCAGAGCGCGGCCGGCTGGCGGATCGAGCCGCCGGTGTCGGTGCCGATCGCCCACGGGGCGAGGCCGGCCGCAACTGCGGCGGCCGAGCCGCCCGACGAGCCGCCGGGAACGCGGCTCTCGTCCCAGGGGTTCTTGACGGGCCCGAAGGCCGAGTTCTCGTTCGACGAGCCCATCGCGAACTCGTCCATGTTCGTCTTGCCGAGCATCGGCGCGCCGGCCTCGCGGAGGCGCTCGACGGCGGTGGCGGTGTACGGCGGCCGGTAGCCCTCGAGGATCTTCGAGGCGGCGGCGCTCGGCACGCCCTCGGTGCAGAAGAGGTCCTTGACCGCGAGCGGGACGCCGGCGAGCGGGGCGTTGGCCGCGACCTCGGGGGCCTCGTCCGCGCGCCAGAGGTAGGCGTTGAGCGTGTCGGCGCCGGCGAGGCGCTGGTAGTCGTCCCAGATCTCTGCGGCCGACAGGCGGCCGGCGCGGACGTGGTCGATCAGCTCGGCGGCCGTGTGGTCGACCGGCCGCGCATCGTCGGTGTCGCCGCGGTCACCGAAGACCGCCTCGAATCCAGTCGCCTCGCTCATGCGCCCGGGCTCGGAACGCGGAAGCCGACGCCGTCGCTGTCCGGCGCCTCGGCGAGCGCGACCTCGCGCGGCAGGCTCGGCCGGGGCTCGTCGGGCCGCAGGACGTTCTCGAGCTCGACGACGTGAGAGGTCGGCTCGACGCCGTCGAGGTCGAGCTCGCCGATCTTCTCGATGTGGTCGAGCACCGTCGAGAGCTCGCCGGTCATCCGCTCGATCTCGTCTTCGGTGAGGCGCAGCCGGGCAAGGCGCGCGACGTGGAGTACCTGCTCGCGGTCGATCATCGAGCGGCGATTCTAGGCGCCGCGTGAAATCAGGCCGGTGGCGGTCGGTCAGCCAGGACGCTCAGCCGGCGGGCGGGGCCGGTAGCCGCTCGACGTAGGGCGGCGCGGCGACCGGGACGCCGGTCGCGTCAGTGAGCCTGCCCGCGCGGCTGAGCCGCTCATCGCGCATCGCGACGAGCAGGCCGACGAGGATGCCGAGCGTCGCGAGGAGGCCGAGCCAGGCGCCGTACTCGGTCGTCGGATCGGGGATCGGCGGCGCCGCCTCGACGGCGTTGGGAGTGCTCAGCACCTGGACCAGCGCGACGATCGCCGCGACGACGGCGAGCGGAACAAGCAAGGCCTCCCCCGCGATGCCCGGCCCTGCGGCGGTCGCGCGCGCAACGATCGTCCAGACGACGAGCGCGAGCACGGCGAGCAGTGCGAGCAGGAGATCGGCGACCGAGAAGACCTGCCAGGCGCTCCAGGTCGTCACCGCGCCGGCGCTGTCGTTGAAGCCCTCGACCGGTCCGCCGGGGCCGAGGTCGATCCACTCCCCCTCGAGACCGAACCAGGGCAGGAACAGCGACACGAGCAGCACGACGCCGGAGACGCCGAAGATCCACTCGCCGACCCTGAGCCGCTGGAGGTTCATCGCGGCGGAACCCTAGTGGCGCGCGGCCGCGGCAGCCCGGACGGCGGCCTGCGCACGGGCGGTGCGGACGGTGTTGGCGAGCAGCATCGCGCGGGTCATCGGACCGACGCCGCCGGGCACCGGCGTTATCGCACACGCCTTCTCACGCACGGCCTCGAAGTCGACGTCGCCGACGAGGCCGGCGTCGGTGCGGTTGGTGCCGACGTCGATCACAACGGCGCCCTCGCCGACCATGTCCGCGGTGACGGTGTTCGGGCGGCCGACGGCGGCGACGATGACGTCGGCCTCGCGGCAGACCGCGGCGAGGTCACGTGTGCGTGAGTGGCAGTGGGTGACGGTCGCATTAGCGCTCAGCAGCAGTGTCGCGACGGGCTTGCCGACGAGGATCGAGCGTCCGATGACCACCGCGCGAGCACCCTCGAGCTCGACGCCGGCGTGCGCGAGCAGCTCCATGACGCCCGCCGGCGTGCAGGGGACGAGCGCCTCGCCGCGTCCCTGGACGAGCAGGCCGGCGTTGCCAGGGGTGAGGCCGTCGACGTCCTTGGAGCGGTCGATCAGCGGGATCAGCAGGTCCTGATCGAGGTGCTCCGGCAGTGGCAGCTGCAGCAGGATGCCGTGGACGCGCTCGTCGGCGTTGAGTGTCGCGAGCAGCTCGGCGAGCTGGTCCTGGGAGACGTCGCCGCCGGGCTCGTGGTGGAAGGACTCGATGCCGACCTGCGCGCAGTCCTCGCGCTTCATCCGCACGTAGACCGCCGACGCCGGGTCGTCGCCGACGAGCACGGTGGCGAGGCCGGGCACGACGCCGCGCTCGCGCAGCGCCTCCACCTCGCCCGCGACGCGCTCGCGCACGGCGGCGGCGACTGCCTTGCCGTCGATGATCGCCGCCGCCATCAGCCGCGCCTGCCTGTCGAAGGTGTGTGCACCGTCATCCGTCCCCCTTGCGCTTCAGCGGCGCGTAGTCGGCCATCAATTTCTTCTCGATGCCGTCGCCGGCGAAGCGCACGACGACGAGCCCGCCGGGCTCGAGCGCCGTCACCACCCCGTCGCCGAACTTGGCATGCACGACGTCGTCGCCGATGCTGAAGCTCACGCCCGCGGACGCGGGCTCGGCCGTCATCGCCGGCGGCCTGCCGCCCGAGACGACGCTGCCCCAGCTGCTCGCTCGCGCGACCGCCCCGACCTGCTCCTCGGCGTCGGTCAGCTCGATCGGGATCTCGCCCAGGAAGCGGCTCGGCACGTTCCACTCGCGCCCGCCGTAGAGCGCGCGCGTACGGGCGTGGGTCAGCGTCAGCTCCTTGCGGGCGCGCGTCATGCCGACGTAGCAGAGCCGCCGCTCCTCCTCGACGTCGCCGGCCTCGATCGAGCGCGAGTGCGGGAAGACGCCGTCCTCGCAGCCGATCATGAAGACCACGTCGTACTCGAGGCCCTTCGCGTTGTGAAGCGTCATCAGCGTCACGACGCCCTCGTCGTCGGACAGGCTGTCCTGCTGCGAGAAGAGCGCGACCTGCTGCAGGAACTCCTCGACCGACGGCTCCTGGCCCTCGCCCGCGCCCCCGGTCAGGACGCCGCCGCGTGCCGCGTCGTACTCACGCGCCACGCCGACGAGCTCCTCCAGGTTCTCGAGCCGGCCCTGGGCCTCGATCGTCCGCTCGGCCTCGAGCGCCGCGAGGTAGCCGGTCTGGTCGAGCACATCGCTGAGTAGGTCCCCGACCTTCGTGCCCTCGGAGCGGGCGCGCAGCGCCTCCATCGTGTCCATGAACCGCCCGACCGCCTTGATTGCCGCCGCCCCGAGGCCCGGCACGTCCTCGGGAGTGCACGCGACGTCGAAGATCGGCTCGCCGATCGTGTTCGCGTGGGAGACGATCCGCCCCTGCGACGTCTGCCCGATCCCCCGCCGCGGCGAGTTGACGATCCGCTCGAACGACACCACGTCCTGCGGATTCACGATCAGCGTCAGGTAGGCCAGCGCGTCCTTGATCTCGGCGCGCTCGTAGAACTTCGTACCGCCGACCACCTGATAGCTCACGCCGTAGCGGACGAGCGTGTCCTCGAGCACCCGGCTCTGAGCATTCGTCCGGTAGAAGACCGCTACGTCGTTGCGCGAGCCGCCGCCCTCGACGTGGCGCTCGATTTCACCCGCGACGTAGCGCGCCTCGGCATGCTCGTCCTCGAGCTCGCGCACGCGCACCGGATCGCCACCCTCCTGCGCCGTCCAGAGCGTCTTGCCCATCCGCTGGCGGTTATTGCGAATGACGCCGTTCGCCGCATCGAGGATCGTCTGCGTGGAGCGATAGTTCTGCTCGAGCTTGATGACGTTCGCGTCCGGAAAGTCGTGCTCGAAGTCGAGGATGTTGCGGATGTCCGCATGGCGGAACGCGTAGACAGATTGATCGTCGTCGCCGACAACCGCCAGGTTGCGGTGCTCGTCGGCTAGGAGTCGCAGCCAGCGGTACTGCGCGTGGTTGGTGTCCTGGTACTCGTCGACGAGCACGTGACGGAACGAGCGCCGGTAGCGCTCGAGTACCTCGGGGAACATCTCGAACAGGCGCACCGACTGCAGCAGCAGGTCGTCGAAGTCCATCGCGTTCATCGAGTGGATCCGCTGCTCGTAGAGGTCGTAGACCTCGGCGACGGTCTGCTCGAAATAGCCCCCGACCTTGAGCCGGTACCCGGCGGCATCGAGCAGCTGGCTCTTCGCGTCCGAGATCTGGCGCTTGATCGCCCGCGGGGCGTAGCGCTTGGGGTCGACCCCGAGCTCCTCGACGCACTGCTTGACGAGCCGTACCGAATCGGCCTCGTCGTAGATCGTGAAGCCACGCGTGTAGTTGAGCTTGTCGGCGTCCGCGCGCAGGATCCGCGCGCAGGCCGAGTGGAACGTCATCACCCACATCGCCCGCGCCCGGTTGCCGACGAGCTGCTGCACCCGCTCGCGCATCTCCGCGGCAGCCTTGTTCGTGAACGTGATCGCGAGGATCTCGCTCGCCTGCGCCTGCTTCGTCCCTACGAGATAGGCGATCCGCCGCGTCAAAGCCCGCGTCTTTCCCGACCCTGCTCCCGCCAGGATCAGCAGCGGCCCCTCGCCATGCGTAACCGCCTCCCGCTGCGGCTCGTTCAGCCCTTCGAGCAGCCCCCCCACCCGGCTCTCGGCCGTAGCCGGCTCCGTTCCCTGGGTGGTCGCGCTCACCCGACTGAGGATACGGCCGTCCGCGGCCGACGACGAAGCCCGCCGCGCCGTCAGAGATCGGCGGTCGGGAGGCCACCACCGGCCGGTCCGCTCAGGATCCGTCGCGGATACGGCCTGCCATCAGAAGGCGTCTGGCTCCCGTACAAGACGTCAGGATCGAGGTCGATCCTCCCCGGCCACTCGATAGTTCCTGACTCCGGTCGCACACGCACCTGAGAGAACAGGACGGGATCTCTATGTATCTCGGCGAAGACGCCGCTGTCCAGCTTTCCAACGTCCACCTCGTGGACGCTGCCGTCCGCGAACGTCAGGCGCAGCCAGTGCGGCTGCAACGGCTCCACTTCGACTATGCGGGCGATATCCATCAACGCAGCGGCCGCCACCGGAGCTAGGGGTGTGCGGCTCGTGGCGCGCTTCCAATTTTCGACGAGCTCACTCCGATGCTCCTTCTCCCATTGTTGCACCATATGCTGTGCCGTTCTTGGCAGATGACCAGCCGGATCCGTCCCCTCTTACGAAGCAAGGACGGCTGTAGCCACGCCGATATAGCCTCGCGGGCGTGGGCCTCTGCGACGACGTTCGGTCGAATTGCGCGGCGATCGCGGCGGTGGCGACGCGCGTCGAGATCAATCTCGATCGGCTTGGCGAGATAGAGCCGGGACCTGCGGCGGCGTTGAATCCTGAGCGGCACTACCTCCAAGGGACGACGGAGGAGGTGGCGCTGTTCACGCTGACTCTGGACGCGATCAACTTCGGGTCTGGGTGGTTTCCGACCTTGAGGAAGCGACCGGGGCTGTCTGGCTACAACACGATTGCGTCGGCGCTGACGGAGCAGTTCCGGCGCCACGGGCCCTGGAGCCCTGCCGAGCTGGCTGGGTTGGATGCCAATGCGGTCGCGAACGTGCTGGGACAGGACCGCGGACACGAGCTAATGGAGCTCTATGCAAAGGCGCTGAGGGAGCTCGGGATGTTCATGCGCGACCGGACGGCGCTCGACGTCATCACGGCGGCCGAGGGCTCGGCGGAGAGGCTCGCGGAGCAGCTCGTCGCGGGGATGCCGATGTTCGAGGATCCCGGTTTCTACAAGCGGGCGCAGATCGTTCCGAATGACCTGGCGCTGGCTGGCGTGGCGGAGTTCGAGGATCTCGACGCGCTGACGATCTTCGCCGACAACCTCGTTCCGCACGTGCTGCGGGTGGACGGCGTGCTGCGCTACGACGACGAGCTCGCGGCCGTCATCGATGCCGAGCAGTTGCTGGAGCCTGGCGAGGCCGAGCGGGAGATCCGCGCCTGCGCCGTTCACGCCTGCGAGCTGATCGCCGCCGAGCTCGACGTGCCGCCGCGGGTGCTCGACAACTGGCTGTGGAATCGCGGACAGGAGCCGCGCTACAAGGCCCGGCCGCGCCACCGAACGCCCACGACCGCGTACTGAGAGCCGGTCAGCCCGAGGCCGGGTCGTTGCCGGCGCCGCGGCGCAGCGGACGGACGTCGGCGACCTCGGGGCGCTTGCCGGTCAGGTCGGCGAGCATCCCCTCGAGCTCGTTGACGCGGTCGGCGAGGCCCTTGAGCGCGTCGGCGACCGGGTCGGGGAGGTGGGCCCAGTCGGCGTCGGGGCCCTCAGGGCGCTGGCCATTCACGCGCACCGGATGGCCGGGGTTGCCGACGACGGTCGCGTCGTGGGGGACGTCGTGGATCACGACGGAGTTGGCACCGATCTTGGCGCGGTCACCGACGTGGATCGGGCCGAGCAGCTTGGCGCCGGAGCCGACGACGACGTCGTCGCCCACGGTCGGGTGGCGCTTGCCGCTCTCGAAGCCGGTGCCGCCGAGCGTGACGCCCTGGTAGAGCGTGACGTTCGAGCCGAGCTCGGCGGTCTCGCCGATCACTACGCCGGCGCCGTGGTCGATGAACAGCGCTTCCCCGATCCGGGCGGCCGGGTGGATCTCGACGCCGGTGATGACCTTGGTCAGGTTCGACAGCAGGCGCGGCAGCAGCGGCACGCCCGCCTCGTGCAGCGCGTGCGAGACGCGGTGGGCGAGCAGCGCCTGGACGCCGCCGTAGGTCAGCAGGATCTCGATCCGGCTCACGCCGTGGGCGGCCGGATCGCGCGCCTGGGCGGCGGCAAGGTCCTGGCGCACCTCGCAGGTGACGCGCGTCAGCGTGTCGAGTCCGGGCATGGCACAGCAGATTGTGGCGTAGTGGGGTGCTCGGCCCGTGGAATGCCGTGCACGCGCCCGGTCATGGGGCGAAGAACGGCGTGCTCGCGTAGCGCTCGCCGGAGTCGGGCATGACGACCACGATCCGCTTGTCGCGCATCTCGGGCCGCGATCCGACCTGGATCGCCGCCCAGAGCGCCGCCCCGCAGGAGATCCCGGCGAGGACGCCCTCGCGCAGCGCGCACCGGCGCGCGGTCGCGACCGCGTCGTCGTCGGAGACGGCGATCACCTCGTCGAGGACGTCGCGGTTGAGCACGGAGGGCACGAAGCCGGCCCCGATGCCCTGGATCCGGTGCGGCCCGGGCCTGCCGCCCGATATCACGGCCGACCCGCGCGGCTCGACGGCCACCACGTGCAGGTCCGGGTTGCGCTCCTTCAGGCGCTCGCCCGCGCCGGTGATCGTGCCGCCGGTGCCGACCCCCGCGACGAGCGCGTCGACGCGGCCGTCCATGTCGCGCCAAATCTCCTCGGCGGTCGTGCGGCGATGGATCTCGGGGTTGGCGGGGTTGGAGAACTGGTCGGGGATGAACGCCGGCGCGCGCTCGTCGGCGATCTTGCGGGCCGCGGCGACCGCCTCGTCCATCCCGCCCATCGTCTCGGTGATCTGCACTTCGGCGCCGTAGAGGCGCAGCAGGCTCTGGCGCTCGCGGCTCATCCCCTCGGGCATCGCCAGCACGAGGTCGTAGCCGCGCGCCGCGCAGACGAACGCGAGCGCGATCCCGGTGTTGCCCGACGTCGCCTCGACGATCGTCGTCTTGCCGGGCTCGATCCGGCCCTCGGCCTCGGCCGCGTCGATCATCGCCACGCCGATCCGGTCCTTGACGCTGCCCGCGGGGTTGTGCACCTCGAGCTTCGCCACCAGCTCGGCGCCGCACTCGGGCGCGATCCGCCGCAGGCTCACCATCGGCGTGTTCCCGATCAGGTCGGCGGGGTTCGTCGGGATTGCGCGCAATGTGTCCAAGTCGTCCACCTAGATGTAGTACATCGGCGAGCCCGCGCCGGCCTCTCGCTCGGCGATGTCGGCGATCGTCGTCTGGCGCAGCACGCCCTTGAGCGCGTCAGTCGCCTCGGTCCAGATCGCGTCGAGCTCGTCGGTGCCAGCGCTGAGCTCGCCGTCAAGCAGCTCGGTCACCTCCAGCACGGTGACCTCCGCCGGGGGGCGCGCGAAGCGGTAGCCGCCCTTGACGCCGCGCTGGCTCTGCAGGACGCCGGCGCGCCGCAGCGTCGCGAATAGCCCCTCGAGGAACTGGACGGGGATGTCGCGCGCCCGTGCCAGCTCGCCGATCGGGACCGGCTGACCCTCCCCCCTGCGTGCCAGCTCACTCAGCGCGCGCACCGCGTACGGGGACTTGGTGGTGATCGTGAGCACCGAAGCGAGTCTAGGTTATGCCTGTGCGGAAGCTGCTCAGATCGGTGGCGCCATTTGTCCCGGCACTGGCGCTGATGGCGCTGATCTTCGCCTTCTCGGCGATGCCCAGCGACGACCCCGACAAGGGCCTGCTCGTGCTGTTGGCGCGCAAGGCGACGCACTTCAGCGAGTACTTCGTGTTGACGGGGCTGTGGTGGTGGGCGCTGAGCACGCGCGTCGGCGGTCGGCGCGCCCTGGCGCCGGCGCTCGCGATCGCGATCGGCTACGCCGTCACCGACGAGATCCACCAGACGTTCGTCGACGGACGGGTCGGCACCTGGACCGACGTGCTGATCGACTCGGCCGGTGCCCTCACCGCCGCGTGGCTGATCGCCCGGCGCAGGACGCGCGCCCTGGCGCGAGGCTAGATCCAGCCGCGGGCGCTGGCGGTCAGGACCGCCTGGGCGCGGTCGGCCGCGCCGAGCTTCGCGTAGGTGTTGTGCAGGTGCGTGCGCACGGTACTCGTCGACAGCTCCAGCTCCCCCGCGATCTGCTTGTAGACCTTGCCCTCGGCGAGCTTGCGCAGGACGTCGAGCTCGCGCTTGGACAGGGGGCATGGGTCCACGTGGCGGCGGCCGTTGCCGTCACCGACGTAGGGGAACTCGTACATCAGCCCGCGCAGCTCGTCGGGTGAGATCTCGAGCGCGTCGCCGGCCTCGAGCAGCTCGTTGCGGTCGATCGCCTCGCCGTGTCCGTAGTGGGCGAGCATGTCCGCGAGGCGGATCATCGCCGCCGCGCCCTCGGCGTCGTCGGAGTGATGGCGCTCGATCGCGGAGGCGAGGCCGTCCGGCAGGCCCCAGCGGCGGGCCAGGACGCCGCCGACCACGGCGTGGTCGACGCCGAGCTCGAGGCGCTCGCGGTGGACGCGCTCGCCGGGGCTGCGGGCCTCGCCGTGAATCTCGTCGGGATAGGCCGGATAGGAGTGGACCAGCACGAGCTTGCCGATGTCGTGCAGCAGCGCGGCCGTCAGCAGCTCGTCGCGTGCCTCGTAGGCGGTCTCGCGGGCGATCTTGTCGGCGGCGGCCTGGGTGGCGACCGCGTGCAGGCGGAAGCGCTCTGGCATCGACTCCCAGCCCGGGCTGCGCTCGAAGAAGTCGAAGGTCTGGGCGCGGCGGGCGAGCTGCTCAAGCTGCTCCCAGCCGAGCAGCTCGATCGCGTCGCGGACTGTGGCGACCTTGCCGCGCTTCCGCGAGTCGACCGCGTTCGCGAGCCGCAGCACCGTGGTCACCAGGGCGACGTCGGACTCGACCGCCTCGACGAGCTCGCCCGTCGGCGACGAGCTCTCGCCGACGACGCGCAGGACACGCGTGCGCGACTCCTCGAGCGCCGGGAACGCCTCGAGCGCCTCGAACGCTGCGGTCAGACGCCGCCCGTGACCCTCGCTGGGGCGATCGGCGGGTGGCGCAGCGGCCGAAGTGGGTGTCTTGGAGATGAGCGCTTGCACGCGATCGTTGCCAGTGGCGTGGATCCGGCCGGAAAGGCCGGTCACCCGACCTATCGGCCTCGGCTGGAGCGGGCTTGAGCGCGGTTAGGAACGTGCGAGCGTCTCGTCGACGCGCGTCAGCGTCTCGTCGCGCCCGAGCGCGGCGACCGACTCGAAGATCCCCGGCGAGATCGTGCTGCCGCTGATCGCGAGCCGGACGGGCTGGAAGACCTCCTTCGGCTTGACGCCGAGCCGCTCCACCACCCCGCGCAGAGCGGCCTCGACGCCGGCGTCGTCGAACGGCTCGACCTCCGCCAGCGCCTCGCGGGCGGCGGCGAGGCGGTCGTGGGCGCCGTCGCCCATCACCTTCTCCCACGCCTTGTCGTCGTAGGGCTGGCGCTCGACCAGGAAGCCCGCGAGCGGCCAGAACTCGTCGAGCGTCTGGATCTTGTCCTGCGCCAGTGCGGCGGCCGTCTTGAGCCCTCCGCGCCCGAGCCGCTGCTCGAGCCGCCGCGCCAGCTCCTCGGGCGCCAGCTCGCGCAGGTAGCGCCCGTTCATCCAGCGCAGCTTCTGCTCGTCAAAGACCGCGGGCGAGCGCGAGACCCGGCCGAGGTCGAAGCCCTCGATCATCTGCTGCGGCGACATGATCGTCGTCGAGTCGTCGAGCGACCAGCCGAGCAGTGCGATGTAGTTGCGCACCGCCTCCGGCAGGTAGCCGGCGTCGCGCAGCTCCTGCACCGACGCCGCGCCGTGGCGCTTGGAGAGCTTGCGCCCGTCGGGGCCGTGCAGCAGCGGCAGGTGCGCGTAGGTCGGCGCCTCGGCGCCGAGCGCCTCGAGCACGAGCAGCTGCTTCGGCGTGTTCGAGAGGTGGTCCTCGCCACGGACGACGTGGGTGATGCCGGCGTCGAGGTCGTCGATCGCGACGGCGAAGTTGTAGAGCACCGATCCGTCGGCGCGGGCGATCACCGGGTCGTCCATGTGGACGTGCTCGAAGCGCGTGTCGCCGCGGATGACGTCGTGGACGACGGTCTCGCCGGCGTCTGGCACGCGCAACCGGATCGCGCCGTCGCTCTCGGGCTCGCCGCGGAACCCGCGTCCGCCGTGCTCCTGCTTCCACGCCTTGACGTCGTCGCCGGCTGCGTTGGAGCGGTAGGCGTGGCCACTCTCGACGAGCTGCTCGAGCGCCTCGCGGTGGCGATCGGCGCGCTCGCTCTGGAAGATCGGGTCGCCGTCCCAGTCGAGCTCGAGCCAGCGCAGGGCGTCGAGGATCTGCTCGACGTTCTCCTCGGTGGAGCGCTCTGCGTCGGTATCCTCGATTCGCAGTACGAGCTCGCCCCCCTCCTTGCGGGCGAGGAGCCAGTTGAAGAGCGCCGTGCGCGCGCCGCCGATGTGGAGCGCGCCCGTGGGCGAAGGAGCGAATCGAACTCTGATGGACACGGGAGCGGCATGCTAATCGGCGCCCACGTATCGACCGCCGGCGGGCTCGTGAACGCCCACGCCCGGGGAGTCGAGATCGGCGCCGAGGCGATCCAGGTCTTCAACCAGTCGCCGCGGATGTGGAAGCCGACGCGCTGGAAGGACGACGACGTCGCCGCGTTCCTCGAGCTGATGGAAGACGGGCCGATCGGGTCGGTCGTGATCCACGCCGTCTACCTGATCAACTGCGCCTCGAAGGACCCGGAGATCCGGGCGAAGTCCCTGACCTCGCTCAAGCACTCGCTGGCGATGGGCGACGCGATCGGCGCGGACGGGGTCGTGCTGCACCCGGGGTCGACGGTCGGCGAGCCGCATGGCGAAGCGCTCGAGCGGGTCGGCGAGGTACTGCGCGAGGCGCTCGCGGAGACCGACTCGTGTCCGCTGCTGCTCGAGGACACGGCGGGCGCTGGCAACACGCTCGGGCGGTCGTTCGACGAGCTGGCGCGGTTGATCGAGCTGGGTGGCGGGCACGAGCGGCTCGGCCTCTGCCTCGATTCGTGCCACCTGCTCGCGAGCGGCTTCGACGTCCGCACGGCGGACGGGATCGCGAGCGTGATGGACGACTGCGTGTCGCTGGTGGGCGCGGAGCGGCTGCGCTGCCTGCATGTGAACGACTCGATGACTCCGCTCGGCTCGAACCGCGACCGCCACGCCCCGCTCGGCGACGGCGAGCTCGGCGCGCGCGGGTGCGGGGCGTTCCTGTCGGAGCCGCGCTTCGAGGACTTGCCGGCGATCTTCGAGGGGCCGGGCGTAGAGGGCAAGGCGCCGGCGGCGGAGGACATGAAGCGGATGCGCAAGCTGCGCGCGAGCGGGCTGCGGGCGCGCAAGCGCCGGTCCGCGGCCTGAGTGTGTGACAACTTCGTGACAGCGGCGCTGGCGCGCTTGTCCTCTGACGCGCGGCAGATTAGGTTCATGGCCTATCCGCTATGCCGCTTTCCGACCGCCCCGACTTCAAGGACTGGCTCGAGCGCTTCGAGGCTCGCCACGCGCGGCTTCACGCCGAAGGACCGCAGCCGCCCGAGGACCGCTGCGATGGCTGCGGCGCGCCGTTGAACGAGCAGGTCTCCACGACGGGGCTCTGCCTCGTCTGCCTCGCCGAGGCCTACGGCCGGGAGCAGTCGTCGGCGGCCGAGCGGATCGCCAGCGCGCTACGCGTGGCGCTCGCTGCCGATCACGGCACGCCGATCGACGCGATCCGTGACGCCGTCGAGGATGTCCTGGACGAGCGCGAGCGCGAGACCGCGCGGCGAGCCGGCGAGTCGCCGGCCTAACCGGCGCGGGTCGGGCGGGATGCCGGCTAGAGCCGGTCGCGCAGGTCGAAGTCGGCCGCGACGGGCTTGACGAAGAAGCCGGGGTTGACGCAGTCGAACGGCTCGCCGTGGCCGTCGTAGGCCATCTCGACCGAGGAGCGGCAGCGGTCGAGTGGCACTCCGGTCATCTTGACGCCGCCGTAGCCGTGGCGGGTGCGCTGGGCGGCCTCGTAGACGGCGACGTCGATCTCGGCGCGGAAGACCTTGTTCATGCAGCCCATGTAGCGGGCGCCGGTCTCCTCGTCGTCGTAGAGGTAGAGGTACTCGCAGCCGATCTCGATGCAGCCGGCCGGCTGCAACACGCGATCGCAGAACGAGCAGCACTGACGACACTCGTGCCGTTCGCTCTGGTTGGGGACGGTGGTCCGCTCCACGCGGATGAGGGTAGCGCCGTCAGGCGGCTATCGAGACGCCAGCAAGCCCGTTGAGTCCCTCGCGACAGGCCGTGTCGGCCGAGACCCGGTAGCCGTCGCCGAGCCGCAGCCGGCGCTGCCCGACGCAGAGCAGCAGCTCGTACTCGCCTGGGAAGTCCTCGACGACGTGCTTGAGCTCTTCGAGCCAGGTGGCCGGCTGGTCGGGAGCGACGGCGAGCGTCAGGCGCTTGATCACCGGCCCGGCGGCCGCCTCGGTCGCCGCCAACTCGGTCGCCTGCTCGACCTCCTCGGGAGTCGGCTCGAACAGGGTCACCTCCTGCGCGACGAGCTTGACCTCGCCCGCCTCCTTCTTGTCGACCCGCGCGCGCACCGTGATTACGCGGTCGACCTCGACCAAATCGGCGTTGTCGGCGTAGACCTTCGCGAAGACGAGCATCTCGACCTGGCCCTCGAGGTCGTCGAGCGTCGCGAACAGCATCGGGTCGCCCTTGCGGGTGCGGATCTTCTTGCACTCGGTGACGATCCCGCCGACCGTCACCCACTCCTGGTCCCTGCGCTGGTCGAGGTCGGCGATCGAGCAGTCGACCTTGCGCCGCAGCGCGTGGCGGACCTCCTTCAGCGGGTGGCTGGAGAGGAACAGCCCCAGCGTCTCCTTCTCCCATGCATTGAGCTGGGGCCGCTCGTCGGGGAGCGCCGGCACGGGCTGGTCCGGCTGACCGCCGGCGCTCGCGCCGGGCGCGGGCTCGTCGAGGTCGAAGATCGATCCCTGGCCGACGAGCGCGTCCTGCTGCGCCTTCTGCCCCGCCCCCTGGGCGTGCTCGAGCACGGCGAGCATCCCCGACCGGGTGGCGCCGGTCGAGTCGAGCGCGCCGCACTTGATCAGCGCCTCGATCGCCTTCTTGTTGACGGCGCGGCAGTCGACGCGGCAGCAGAAGTCCCACACCGACGTGAACGGGCCGCCCTCGGCGCGCGCGCTCATGATCGCCTCGACCGCCGCCGAGCCGACGTTCTTGACGGCGTCGAGACCGAAGCGGATGCAGCGCTCGTGGACCTCGAAGTTGTGGCCCGACTTGTTGACGTCGGGCGGCAGCACCTCGATGCCCATGTCCTCGCAGCAGGAGACGAAGAACGGGACCTTGTCCTTGGTCGACATCACCGACGAGATCAGCGCCGCCATGTACTCGGCCGGGTAGTTCGCCCGCAGCCAGGCGGTGCGGTAGGAGATCAGCGCGTAGCAGGCGGCGTGGCTGCGGTTGAACGAGTAGTCGGCCGCGGCCTCGTTGACCGCCCACAGCTCGTCGATCACGCGCTCCTGGGTGCCGCTGGCGCGCGCGCCCTCGAAGAAGCGCTCGCGCAGGGCAGCCATCGCCTGGCGGTTCTTCTTGCCGATCGCCTTGCGCAGGTCGTCCGCCTCGGCGCCGGAGAAGCCGGCGACGCCCTTGGCGATCTGCATCGACTGCTCCTGGTAGAGGATCACCGAGTAGGTCGCCTCGGTGATCGGCCGCAGGCGCTCGTCGATGTAGGAGATCGCCTCGGGGGTGCGCTTGTTGCGCGCGTAGGTGTCGATGTGGCGCATCGCGCCCGGCCGGTAGAGAGCCACCAGCGCGACGAGGTCCTCGAACTCCGTCGGGCGCACCTTGCGCAGCGCGTCGCGCATGCCCTCGGACTCGAACTGGAACACGCCGACGGAGTCGCCGCGGGCCATCATCTCGTAGGTCTTGGCGTCGTCGAGCGGCAGCGAGGCCATGTCCGGCTTCGGGCGCCCCGAGTCCTCGATGATCTGCAGGCAGTCCTCGATCACGTCGAGGTTGCGCAGGCCGAGGAAGTCCATCTTCAGCAGCCCGATCTCCTCGATCGGCTTCATCGAGTACTGCGTGACGGTGCGGTAGGCACGCTCGCCGTCGACCGAGGCGCCGCGGTCCTCCATCAGCTGCAGCGGCACGATGTCGGTCAGCGGCCGGTCGGCGATCACGACCGCGGCGGCGTGGATGCCGGCGTTGCGAACGATCCCCTCGAGCCCCTTGGCGGTGTCGATCACGCGCCGCGCGTCGGGCTCCTGGTCGTAGGCGCGCCGCAGCTCGGGCTCCTCCTTGAGGTACTCCTCGAAGGTCTTCGAGCGGCCCATCACCGGCTCGGGGATCAGCTTCGCGAGCCGGTCGCCGGTGCCGTAGTCGAGCCCGAGCACGCGCGCCGCGTCACGGGTCGCGTTGCGCGGCAGCATCTTGCCGAATGTGACGATCTGCGCGACCGACTCGCGGCCGTACTTGTCGGCGACGTAGCGCATCACCTGCTCGCGGCCCTTGACCGAGAAGTCGATGTCGATGTCCGGCATCGACACGCGCTCGGGGTTGAGGAAGCGCTCGAACAGCAGCCCGTAGGCGAGCGGGTCGACCTCGGTGATGTTGAGCGCGTAGGAGACGATCGAGCCGGCCGCCGAGCCACGGCCCGGACCGACGGCGATGCCGCTGTCCTTGGCGTACTTGACGAAGTCCCAGACGATCAGGAAGTAGGCGTCGAAGCCCATCCGGCCGATCACCTCGAGCTCCATCTCGAGCCGCTCTATGGCCTCAGCCGGCACCGGATCCCCGTAGCGGGCGCGCAGGCCCTCCATCGCCAGTCGCCGCAGGTACTCGCCCTCGGGCTCGCCGCTCGGCGTCTCGTAGCGCGGGATCAGCATCTTGCCGAGCTCGATGTCGATCGAGCAGCGCTCGGCGATCTCGAGCGTGCTCGCCATCGCCTCCGGCCAGGCGGCGAACGAGTCCGCCATCTCGGCGGTGTCCTTCAAATAGAACTCGTTCGTGTCGAAGGTCAGCTTCGGGTCTGCCAGCGTGCTCTTGGTCTGCACGCACAGCAGCGCCGAGTGGTTCTCGTAGTCGTCGCGGCCGAGGTAGTGGACGTCGGCGGTGCCGACCAGCGGCCGCCCGACCTCGCGCGCGATCCGCACGATCCCCTCGTTCGCCTTGTCCTGGACGTCGAGGCCGTTCTTCTGGACCTCGAAGTAGACGTTGTCGGCGCCGAAGACCTGCATCAGCTCGTCGGCGTGGACGCGTGCCTCGTGCGGGTTGTCGGCGATCAGGCGCTGGCAGAAGCGCGACTGCAGGCACCCGGTGAGCGCGATCACGCCCTTCGAGTGGCGGTCCAGCAGCTCCATGTCGACGTTCGCCTTGCCGCGCTTGTAGCCCTCGAGGAAGCCCGCCGAGGTCAGCTTGACGAGGTTGCGGAAGCCCTCATCGTCGGCCGCGAGCAGCGTCAGGTGGTTGCGCTCGTAGCGAACTTCCTCCGTCCGCCGATCGTCGACGTAGTACGCCTCCAAGCCCACGATCGGCTTGATCCCGTGCTTCTTACAGGCTTTGTAGTGCTCGACCGCCCCGTTCATCACGCCGTGGTCGGTCAGCCCGAGCGCCGGCTGCCCGAACGCCGCCGCCCGCTCGGCGAGCTTGTCGATCTTGCAGGCTCCGTCGAGCAGCGAGTACTCGGAATGGACATGGAGGTGGGCGCAGCTCACGGGAAGCCGAATATACGCACGCACCCCGACGACTCCCAACCGTCACGAAAGAGCCCCCGCTCTTTGCGGAAAGCAACCAAACCGCGACAAAGGGGACCCGCTACTGGAGCCGGCGCCAGACCACCCGACGCCGGTCATCCCTTCACCGGAGCCGTCGGCAGACCAGCGCCGCGCAGGGGTTCCGGGGGACGCGAGTCCCCCGGTCTTATCCGTCCTCGTCCTTCGCGGCTAGGACGAAACCGGCGATCACGACGAGGACAATCGTCGTAACAGCGACGAGCTTCGAGCGGTTCCGTATCAGCTCCCACTTGGCGACTCGCCAGACGAGCCACCCGAGCAGGCTGTAGCGCTTGGAGATCATGAGTCCCCCGTACCCTCGTTTCGCAGGCGGTAAGCCATCCGCGACTGGAGCGTCCAGAGCTCGATGAAGCCAGGGCTGGCGTGCTGGGAGAAGAGGCCGCCGGACTCGCCGAAGCTGGCGAGCGACTCGTCGTAGAGGGCGTTCGGGGAGCTGCGGGCGACGACCTGGGCGCGGCCCTTGTAGAGCCGGACGGTGATCTCGCCGGTGACGCGCTCGTTGACGCTGTCCATGTAGGCGTCGAGGTTCTCGCGCAGCGGCTCGTACCAGAGGCCGGCGTAGATCAGGAAGGCCCACTGCTCGTCGAGCGAGCGCTTGAAGCGGTTCTGGTGGATCGTCCCGACGAGCTTCTCGAGCTCGCGGTGGGAGCTCAGGATCACCTCGGCGGCGGGGACCTCGTAGAGGTCGCGCACCTTGAGGCCGACGATCCGGTCCTCGATGTGGTCGACGGTGCCGACGCCGTGGCGGCCGGCGATCTCGGCGCAGCGATCGATCAGGTCGACGAGGCCGAGCCGCTCGCCGTTCAGCGACACCGGGCAGCCGCGCTCGAAGCCGACGACGAGGTCCTCCGGCTCGTCGGGCGCGTCGCGCGGGTCGGTGACGAGCTCGAAGACGTCGTCGCGCGGCGGCTCTGCCAAGTCCTCGATCGGGCCGCCCTCGGACGAGCGGCCCCAGATGTTGTCGTCGATCGAGTACGGCGGCGCCTCGGTGCCGCCCTTGACCGGGATGCCGTGCTCGCGGGCATAGGCGATCTCCTCCTCGCGGCCCATCTGCCAGTTGCGCACCGGCGCGACGATCTTCATGTCCGGCGCGAGCGCGAGGACGGTCGAGTCGATCCGGACCTGGTCGTTGCCCTTGCCGGTGCAGCCGTGGGCGACGGCGTCGCAGCCGTGCTCGCGCGCCTTCTCGACCGCCAGCTTGGCGATCAGCGGCCGGCCGAGCGCGGTGAACAGCGGGTAGCCGCCGCCATAGAGGGCGTTCGCCTTGATCGCGGGCAGGACGTAGTCGCGCGCGAACTCCTCGCGCGCGTCGACGACCTCGCAGGCGAGCGCGCCGAGGTCGAGCGCCTTGCCGCGAACGACGTCGTAGTCCTCGCCGGGCTGGCCGAGGTTGACGGTCAGCGCGACCACCTCGGCGCCGTAGTGGTCCTGGATCCACTTCAGCATCACCGACGTGTCGAGGCCGCCCGAGTAGAGCAGCAGCACGCGGCTGACCTCGCCGGGCCCGGCCTCGTACGAGCCGATCGGGTTCTCTGGCTGGTCGCTCATCGGCCGGCCAAACTACCAGCGGTCATCGGCCGCGACGGGCGAACGGAAGTCTCGGGGGTGGCGTCGCGGCGGCCACGATCCGCGGCACAGCGGCTCACAGGGCGGCGCCGATCCGCTCGACGGCGGTGTCGATCTCTGCGTCGGAGACGGTCAGCGGCGGAAGCAGGCGGATCGTGTCGGGGCCGGTGGCGTGGACCACGAGCCTCTGCTCGGTCAGCAGACGAGCGGCGACAGCAGGCGCCTCGTCGACGTAGAAGCCGACCATCAAGCCGCGGCCGCGGACCTGCAGACCCAGGCTCGCGACGCCCGTCTGGAGCCGCTCGCCCTTGGCCCTGACGGCCTGAAGGAAATCCTCGGCGTCGACCACGTCGAGGACGGCGTGCGCCGCCGCCGTGACCACCGGACCGCCGGCGAAGGTCGAGCCGTGATCGCCGGGCTGGAGGACGTCGGCCTGCTCGGGCGTGGTGAGGCAGGCGCCGATCGGGAGGCCGCCGCCGAGGCCCTTTGCGACCGTCATGACATCGGGACGGACGCCACTGTCCTGCCAGGCCCAGAAGTCCCCGGTGCGGCCCATGCCGCACTGGATCTCGTCGAAGATCAGCAGCGCGTCGTGGGCGTCGCAGGCGGCACGGGCCGCTGCGAGGACCTCCTCGTCGATCGGGTGGATCCCGCTCTCGCCCTGAATCGGCTCGAGCAGCACGGCGGCGGTGCGGTCTGTGACAGCGTCGGTGAGCGCCTTGGCGTCGTTGCGCGGGACGGCGCCGAAGCCCGGGACGAGCGGTGCGAACGGCGCCTGCTTCGCCTCCTGCGGCGTCGCCGACAGCGCGCCCATCGTGCGGCCGTGGAAGCCGTGCTCGAGCACTACGAAGTCGCCGCCCGCCTTGCGCCGGCGCGCGAGCTTGAGCGCGCACTCGATCGCCTCCGCGCCCGAGTTGCAGAGGAACGCCTTGCCGCCGAGCGCGCGCTCGGACAGCCGCTGCGCGAGCTCGATGCCGGGCGCCGTGTAGAAGAGGTTGCCGACATGCATCAGCCGCGCCGCCTGCTCGCAGACGGCGTTCACAAGCTGCGGATGGCAGTGGCCGATCTGCACGACCGAGATGCCGGCGAGGAAGTCGAGGTACTCGTTGCCGGCGTCGTCCCAGAGGCGCGTGCCCTCGCCGCGCACGAACTCGACGGGGTTGCGCGCGTAGGTGCCGATCACGGCCTGCGCCTCGATCCGTTGGAGGTCGGCGAGGCTCACGCGACCCTCACCGGCACAGCTTGGTGCCGATGCCCTGGTCGGTGAAGAGCTCGAGCAGCAGCGAGTGCGGCAGCCGGCCGTCGAGGATGTGGGCATTCGGGACGCCGCTCGCGAGCGCGGCCGCGCAGGCCTCGAGCTTGGGGCGCATGCCGCCGCCGATCTCCGGCAGCCGCGCCTCGACCTCGGCCAGCGTCGCCTCGGCGATCAGCGAGCCCTCGTCGGCGGGATCGTCGAGCCAGCCGACGACATCGGTCAGGAAGATCACCTTGAACGCCCCGAGCGCGGCGGCGACGGCGGCCGCGGCCGTGTCCGCGTTGACGTTGTACGACGTGCCGTCGGCGTCCGCCCCGACCGAGGCCACCACGGGGATGTAGTCGGACGCGACGTGGCGCAGCACGCCCGCGTCGACGTGCTCGATCTCGCCGACGAAGCCGATGTCGACGTCGCCCGCGAGCTGCTTGCGGACCGTGAACAGCCGCCCGTCGTCGCCCGAGAGGCCGACCGCCGGCTGGCCGTGGCGGGCGAGCCGCAAAACGATGTCCTTGTTCTGCTTGCCGACCAGGACCATCTTCGCCACCTCGACGGTTGCCTCGTCAGAGACGCGCAACCCGTCGACGAACTTGACCTCCATCCCGAGCCGCTCCATGTAGTCGGTGATGTCCGGCCCGCCGCCGTGAACGACGACCGGGTTCATCCCGACGTACTTGAGCAGCACGACGTCGCGCGCGAACTCCTCGCGCAGCGCCACGTCCGTCATCGCCGCGCCGCCGTACTTGATCACCACCGTGCGACCGTGGAAGTCGCGGATGTAAGGCAGCGCCTCTAGCAGCGTGTCGACGTCGCGCAGCGGGGCTCCCATCTGCCTCTCCTCGGTCATGTCGAGTACTCGGAGTTGATCGTCACGTACTCGTGCGTCAGGTCGCTGAAGAAGACCTCTGTCTCGCCGCCCTCGCCGGGCAGCGTCAGCGCGATGTCCACCTCGTCGGATTCGACCGCCCGCTCCAGCGTCCTCCAGGCGTCGGCGTCGAGATCGAGCACGACACCGGCCGACACCACCTGCAGCCCTTCGATCTCGAGGTCGACGACGAACGGGGTGCCGCCGCCGAGCGCCTGGCCGGTCGATTGGAGGATCCGTCCGAAGTTGGGATCCGCGCCGAGCAGCGCCGCCTTGACCAGCGGCGAGTCGGCGACCGCGCGCGCTACCGGCTCGACGTGCTCGAGCGCGCCCCGGACCGTCACGCGGCCGACCCGCGTCGTGCCCTCCCCGTCGGCGACGATCTCGAGCGCGAGCTGACGCATCAGCGCGTCGAGGGCCTCGCCGAGCGCGAGCTCGTCGGGCGACTCCGGCTCGATCCGCACGCCGGCGGCGCCATTCGCGAATGCGATCACCGTGTCGGAGGTCGACAGCTGGGCGTCGACCGAGATCCGGTCGAACGACCGCTTGACGCAGACGCCGGTCAGCAGGTCGAGCGTCGCGTGCTCGACCTCTGCGTCGGTCTCGACGAAGCAGAACATCGTCGCGAAGCGTGGCGAGATCATCCCGGCGCCCTTGGCCTGGCCGGCCAGGCGGACGGTCGGGCCTGAGGGCAGCGCGACCTCGAGGCAGGCGCGCTTCGGGCCGGCGTCGGTCGTGAGGATCGCCGTACAGAAGTCGGTGGCATCGGGGCCGAGGGCCTCGGCACAGGCGCGCGCCCCGCTCACCAGCGCGTCGCGCGGCAGCTGACGCCCGATCACGCCGGTGGACGCGAGCCCGATCCGGTCCGCGTCGAGCCTCAACGCCTCCGCCGCTGCCGCCTGCGACTCCCTCGCCGTCTCGAGCCCCCGCGCGCCGTCGGCGACGTTCGAGTTGCCCGAGTTGGCAAGCACCGCCCGCAAGCCCTCGAGCCGCGCCTCGCTCGTGACTGCGATCGGCGCGCCGATCAGCGCGTTGTCGCAGAAGCGGACGGCCGAGACCGTCTCGCGGTCGGACACCAGCAGGCCAACGTCGAGACCCTTCGGCTTGATCCCCGCGTGGACGCCCGCGGCCCGAAAGCCCTGCGGCAGGGCGTCGGGCTCGAGCTCAGTGACGTGTGCCGGCCGATCGACCCAGCGCGAGCGAAAGAAGCCATCACCGCTCGTGGCCGCGGCCTTCGGCTGAGGGTCGGCCGCGGTCACCGCAGGCCCTCGGTCTCGGGAAGCCCGAGCATCAGGTTCAGGTCTTGCACAGCCTGCCCGGCGGCGCCCTTCCAGAGGTTGTCGATCGCCGCGAAGACGAGCACCCGTCCCGTCGCCGGCTCGACCGTCGCATGGATCCGGCAGAGGTTGGTCTCGCGCACGTCGCGGACGCCCGGCGGGGCGTCGGCCAGCTCGACGAACGGCTCGCTCTCGTACGCATCGCGGAAGAGATCTCGCACCTCATCGGCGCCGACGTCCCGTGAAGGCGTCACGTAACAGCTCGCGAGCAGCCCCTGGTCGATCGGGATCAGATGTGGCGTGAACGTCACCGGCAGCCCGTCGGGCAGCTCCTGCTCGAGCTCGGCCCGATGGCGGTGGCCCTCCACCTTGTAGGCGGCGACGTTCTCGTCGACGGCCACGAAGTGCGTCCCGGCGCTGGGCTCCCGCCCCGCCCCCGACACGCCCGACTTGGCATCGACGATCGCGTCTCGCGCGATCTCCCTAAGCGGCCACAGGCCCAGCAGCGCGGCCGTCGGATAGCAGCCCGGCGCGCCGACCAGGTCGGCGCCGGCGATCGCGTCGCGGTGCAGCTCCGTGAGTCCGTAGACCGCGTGCGCGAGCAGCTCGGGGGCCTCGTGCGGCTGATACTCGCGCTCGTAGAGCTCCCGCGACAGGCGGAAGTCCGCCGACATGTCGACGACCTTCAGCCCCCGCTCGCGCAGAGCGCGCACGGCCGGAGCGGCCGCCTTGTGGGGATAGCCGACGATCGCCGCGTCGGCGCTCTCGGCGACCCGATCGGCGTCGAACTCGTCCATCGTCAGGTCGACCCGGTGGCGGGGATAGACGTCACGCAGGCGCTTGCCGGCCTCGCTGCGAGCGGTCAGCGCCGTCAGCTCGATCGACGGATGACGGTCGAGGATCGCGGCGGCGACGGCACCGCCGAATCCCGCCGCCCCGACCACGGCAACCCGGTGCTCAGCCACGGATCCGTCCCCCGATCTGCTCCAGCTCGGCCTCGATCGCCGCGCGCCGCTCGACTACCTCGTCCTCCGTCAGCGTCCGGTCGGGCGCGCGGAACTCCAGCCGCAGCGCCAGCGACCGCTTGCCCTCCCCCACCTGCTCGCCCTCGTAGACGTCGAACACCCCGACGGCCGTCAGCAGCTCCCCGCCCCCCTTGCGCACCGCCGCCTCGACGGTCGCGGCGCTTACGTCGGTCGCTACGACAACCGCGATGTCCTGCAACACGGCGGGGAAGCTCGTGACGTCCTCGTATGCGGGCACGACGCCCTCGGTCAGCTCGGCCAGCAGGTCCGCGTCGAGCTCGAAGACCGCCGCGCCCTCGAGGTCCCACTCCCTCGCCACGAGCGGATGCAGCTCACCGATCCAGCCGATCTCGACGAGCTGGGAGCCCGCGCCGCGCGGCACGGCCGCCGCCGTGGCCGGAGCTGCGGTATCGCCACCTCCGGACGCTCCGACAGACGAAGTCGACTCGGGGCGGGCGCTCACGATCACCCGTGCCGACCGGCCGGGGTGCAGGAACGGCTGTGCGGCCGGCTCGACCTCCAGCTTCAGCCCGGCCACGGCCGCCAGCGCCTCGACGACGCCTTTGACCGCATAGAAGTCGGCCACGATCGCCGATGACCGCCATGTGCCGGGCAGCGCATCCGTGAGCACACCCGCGACGTGATGCCGCTCGGCGGCGGGAGCGGCGCCCTTCGGACTTCCGTCGGGAGCGTTCAAAGCGCCGTCGGGCCGATAGACGTGGGCCGACTCGAACAGCGCCACGCCCGCGGCGCCGTGCGCCGCGTTGCGCCGCGCCGCGTCGAGCAGGCCGGGCAGCAGCAGCGGCCGCATGACCGAATGATCCTCGCTGAGCGGGTTGGCGAGCTTCAGCGCAGGCTCGTCGCCCAGACGCAGCCGCTCGAGCGTCTCCGGCGCCGTGAAGCTCCACGCCACGACCTCGTCCAGCCCGCGGTCGCGCAGCGCGTCCTCGAGGCGCCGCCGCAGCCGTTGGCCGTGGGTCAGCCGCCCGACCGCCCGCTCTCGGGCGGGCAGCGTCGTCGGCAGCTTGTCGAGCCCGTAGACGCGCGCGACCTCCTCGATCAGGTCCGCCTCGCGCTGGACGTCGGCGTCCCGCCACGGCGGCACGGTCACCGTCAGCGCCCCGTCCGCGCTCGCCGTCGAGAAGCCGAGGCTCGCGAGGATCCGCTCGACCTCGCCGTCGTCGATCCGCTCGCCGAGCATCCGCTCGAGCCGGTCGAGGCGCAGCGTCAGCTCGCGCGGCTCGGGCACCGCGCCGGGCTCGTCGATCGTGCCGGGCACGAGCCGTGCGCCCGTCAGCTCGACCATCAGCCGCGCCGCGAGCCGCTGCGCGGCGATCGCCTGCTCGGGATGGAGCTGCTTCTCGAACCGTGTCGACGCCTCGGAACGCAGCCCGAGCGCCTTCGAGGTCTTGAGCACGTTCGGCCCGACCCAGGTCGCAGCCTCCATCAACACGCGGGTGGTCTTCTCGGAGACCTCGGAGACCTTGCCGCCCATAATCCCAGCGATTCCCGACGGGCCCTCGGCGTCGCAGACGAGCGCCATCGAGGAGTCGAACGTCCGCTCGACGTCGTCGAGCGTCGTCATCCGCTCGCCGTTCTGGGCGCGCCGCACGACGATCCGGTTTCCCCGCACCTCGTCGAGGTCGAAGGCGTGCATCGGCTGGCCGATCAGCAGCATTACGTAGTTGGTGATGTCGACGACGTTCGAGATCGGCCGCTGACCGGCGGCGATCAGCCGCTGCTTCAGCCACAGCGGCGACGGCCCGATCGTCACGTTCTCGAACACGCGTGCGGTGAAGCGCAAGCAGACGTCGGGATCCTCGATCGCGACCGTCGCGTGGTCCTGCGCGCGGTCGTCGCCGCTCGCGTCGGCGTCGGCGTCGGTCGGATCTGCGGCCAGCGGCGCGCCCGTCGCCGCATGCACCTCGCGCGCGATCCCGTAGACCGCCAGGCAGTCCGGCCGGTTCGGGGTGATCTCGAGCTCGAGCACCTCGTCGGCGATCGCCACGTACTCGCCCAAGGGCGTGCCGGCCGCGACGTCGCCGTCGAGGACGACGATCCCGGCGTGCTGATCGCCGAGCCCGAGCTCGTCCTCGGCGAGGATCATCCCGCTCGACTCGACGCCCCGCAGCTTCGCCTTGCCGAGCTTCGTTCCGTCGGGCATCACGGCGCCAGGGAGCGCGACCGGCACCGTCTGCCCGGCGGCGACGTTCCTCGCCCCGCAGACGATCGTGCGCGGCTCGCCCGAGCCGTCGTCGACCGCACAGACGCTCAGCCGGTCGGCGTCGGGGTGCTTCTCGACCGACAGCACCTTGCCGACCACGAAGCCGTCGGTCGCCGGAACGCCAACCTTCTCGATCCGCTCGAGCTCGGTCCCGGTCAGGTCGAGCCGCTCGGCGATCTCCGCGGCCGACAAGCCGGGGTCGCAGTACTCGCGCAGCCATGCGAGCGGCACCCTCATGAGCCGAACTGCTCCAGGAAGCGCACGTCGTTGTCGAAGAACAACCGCAGGTCCGGCACGCCGTGGCGCAGCATCGCGATCCGCTCAATGCCCATCCCGAACGCGAAGCCCTGCACCCGCTCGGGGTCGTAGCCGTTGTCCGCCACGAACCCGAGCACGTTCGGGTCGACCATCCCCGAGCCGAGGATCTCGATCCAGCCCGACCCCTTGCAGAGGTTGCAGTGCGAGCCGTCGGCCACGTAGCCCTTGCCCGAGCACTTGAAGCAGGAGACGTCGACCTCGACGCTCGGCTCGGTGAACGGGAAGTAGTGCGGCCGCAGCCGGATCTCGCGCTCGGCGCCGAAGATCGCGCGCACGAACTCGAGCAGCACGCCCTGGAGGTCGGCGAGAGTGATGTCCTCGTCGATCGCCAGGCCCTCGATCTGGTGGAACATCGGCGTGTGCGTCGCATCGTGGTCGCGGCGGTAGACCTTGCCCGGCACGACGATGTAGATCGGCGGCTCCTGCAGCTCCATCGCCCGGATCTGCATCGGGGAGGTGTGCGTACGCAGCAGGACCTCCTCTGAGAAGTAGAAGGTGTCCTGCAGCATCCGCGCCGGGTGCCCGGGGGGATGGTTGAGCGCGGTGAAGTTGTAGTAGTCGAACTCGACCTCGGGCCCCTCGGCGACGGCGAAGCCGAGCCCGAGGAAGACGTCCTCGATCTCGCGCCGCGTCTGGGTGATCAGGTGGAGGTGGCCGGCGGGCCGCGGCGGGTCGCCTGGCAGCGTGACGTCGATCGCGTCGGAGCGCAGCCGCTCGTCGATCTCGCTTGCGTCGAGCGCGGCCGTGCGCCGCTCGAGCAGCGCCTCGAGCGCCTGCTTGACCTCGTTGCCGCCCTTGCCGACAGGCCCGCGCTGCTCCGGCGGCAGGTCCTTGATCGAGCGCAGCATCTGGGTCAGCTCGGCCTTGCGGCCGAGGTAGCGCACCCGCAGCTGCTCGAGCTCCGCCGCCGAGCCGGCGGCGCCGATCGCGGCCTCGGCCTCGCCACGAATCTCCTGCAAGCGGGCCGGAGCGTCAGGCATGGCCGGCCATCCTATTGCCGAGCTCGTAGAGCCCGATCGTCGTCGCCATCGCGACGTTGAGCGAGTCGGGTCCGTCGAGCCGCTGCGGGATCCGCGCGATCGCCTCGACCGAGTCGACGATCTCCGGCGGCAGGCCGTCGCGCTCGCCCCCGACGCAGAGCACCAGCGGCGGCTGGAGGTCCGCGGCGACGCTCGACAGCGACGCGCTCGCACCGCTGTCGAGCGCGAGCTTGTGACCGTCGAGGTCCGCCAGCTCCGCCCGCGCAGGCGGCCGGGCGAAGACGGAGCCCATGCTCGCCCGGACTGCCTTCGGCCCGAACGGATCGGCGCAGCCCGGTCCGAGCACGACGGGCCCGTCGGCGAGCGCGTGCGCAGCTCGGACGATCGTGCCGACGTTGCCGGGATCGGCGACGCCGTGGAGATACACGCAGAGGTCGCCACGCGGCTCGCCCAACCGCTGCCGGTAGACGCCGATCACCCGCGCCCCGGAGCCGAGCGCGCTGACCCGATCCAGCAGCTCCGGCTCGACGTCCTCGCCCGACCGCAACAGGATCTCCGGCGTCCAGCCCGCCGCCTCCGCCGCCTCGACCAGGTCCTCGCCCTCCGCGACGAACAGCCCGGTCGCGTCCCGCTCCTTCTTGCGCTGGAGCTTGTGGATCTGCTTGAGCTGTGAGTTGTCGCGTGAGGTGATCATTGGAATTCCGGCCTAGAACGAAAAAGGGGCGCCACACTGGGCGCCCCGGGAAGCTCGATCGACCGTTTACCTGGAATCAGGCAGCGGCCGCCTCCCGGGCGGTCTCGGCAAAACGTCGGAAGGTCTCCTTGTCGTTCACGGCGATGTCGGCCAGGACCTTGCGGTCCAGCTCCACGCCCGCCTGCTTGAGGCCGTGCATGAAGGTGCCGTACGTCATGCCCTCCTGGCGGGCGGCGGCGTTGATGCGCGTGATCCACAGGCGGCGGAAGTCGCGCTTCTTGTTGCGCCGGTCGCGGTAGGCGTAGGTGTCCGCCTTGAGCAGCGTCTCCTTGGCCTGCTTGTAGCTGGACTTGCGCTGGCCGCGGAAGCCCTTGGCCCGCTCCAGCGTGGCGCGGCGCTTCTTGCGCGCGTGTACCGATCGCTTGACGCGGGCCACTAGCGGATCAGCTCCTTCACGCGCGGCGTGTCGGCCTTGTCGATCATGAGCGGCCGGCCCAGCTTGCGCTTACGGCGGGCGCTCTTCTTCTCCAGGATGTGGCTGGTCATGCCGTGACGGCCCCGGATCTTTCCGGTGCCCGTCTTGCGGAAGCGCTTCTTGGCGCCCGAGTGAGACTTCATCTTCGGCATGGCGACGGCCTATTGAAGCAGACGGCTGCGCCGCGCGGCCGGCGCGGGCTAGCAGGGGGGCCAGACTAGGGGCCAGACTTTGCGCCGCGTCTGGCCGCCACTACCGATCGGGCGTACCTTCGCCCGATGAAGCCACTTGCGTTGTTCGGAACCATCGCCGCTCTGCTGGCGGCGACCGCCGTGCCGGTCATGACGGCCACGGCGGCCAAGCCCAAGAAGCCGACCGTCAAGAAGCCCTGGAAGTACTCGGGCAAGACCAGCCAGGGCAAGCGCATGTCGATCAGGTGGACCGGTGAGGCCGTGCTGCTCAAGGGCTCGATCACCGGGCCCTGCACCGACAACGGGACGCCCGTGACGGTGAGCTACACGCTGGACGGCAGCGCCGACCTGGCCAAGGCCGGAAAGTTCTCCGAGGATGAGCTGGCCGGCCGCAAGCCCATGGTGGCCGACGACGAGTCCGCGGTGGCCACCACCTCCGGGAAGCTGACGTCGAAGAAGGTCACCGGGAAGATCCGGATCAAGGCCGAGGGCGAGGGCTCCGCGCCCTGCGGCGCCAGCAGCGCGACGTTCAAGCTGAAGCGGAAGTAGCCGGGTCAGTCGGAGGCCGGGGCCGACTCGGCCTCGGCTTCGACTTCGGCTTCGGCTGCTGCCTTCTTCGGCACCGGCGACAGCAGCATCGTCATGTTGCGCCCGTCCTGGATCGGGCGCTGCTCGACGGTGCCCAGCTCGGCCACGTCCTCGGCCAGGCGCAGCAGCAGCGCCTCGCCCCGCTCGGGGTGGGTCTGCTCGCGGCCGCGGAACATGATCGTGACCTTTACGCGGTCGTCGCCCTTGAGGAAGCGGACCACGTGGTTCTTCTTGGTCTCGTAGTCGTTGTTCGCGATCTTCGGCCGCAGCTTGATCTCGCGAACGTTGACCTGCTTCTGGTGCTTCTTGGCGGCCTTGGCCTTCTGCTCCTGCTCGTACTTGTACTTCGAGTAGTCCAGCACCCGGCACACCGGCGGGCGGGCGTCGGGCGCCACCTCCACCAGATCCAGGTCGCGCTCGCGCGCGTAGGCCAACGCCTTCTCGGTGGGCACCACGCCGATCTGGTTGCCGTCATCGCCGATCAACCGCACCTCGCGGATGCGGATCCGCTCGTTGATGCGGGTGTCGTCCCGGTCCGGCGGTCGCCGATCGAACCTACGCGGAATCGGCACTAGTTGGAGCGGACCTGACTAGACGGCAAGAAGAGAAGATGAGTCGGGAGAGGGCAAGGGGCGTTCAGCGGCGGTGGCGCGTGGTGGGGTTGCCCTTCATTCGGCTCCGACTATAGCGCCACTGCGCAAGTCGCCGCGGGTCACGGCCTGTGTTTCAGCCGCGTGCGGAAACTTGACCGGCCAGGGTGCCGGCCAGGTCCTCCACCGGCGTCGCGCCCTGATCCCCCTGGCCGTGACGGCGCACCGCGACCTGCCCCGACTCGGCCTCCTTGTCCCCCACCACGAGCAGGTAGGGCACCTTGCGCAGCTCCCCGTCCCTGATCTTGCGGCCGATCGACTCGCCACGATCGTCCACGGCCACCCGCAGGCCGGCCTGGCCCAGCTCGCCCGCCACCTTCTCGGCGTACGGGGCGTGGCGGTCGGCGATCGGCAGCACCAGCGCCTGGACCGGCGCCAGCCACAGCGGGAACTCGCCGGCGTAGTGCTCGATCAGGATGCCGATGAAGCGCTCGAAGCTGCCCATGAGGGCGCGGTGGATCATCACCGGCCGGTGGTCCTCGTTGTCGGCGCCGGTGTAGGTGAGCTCGAACCGCTCGGGCATCGAGTAGTCCAGCTGGACCGTGCCGAGCTGCCACGAGCGGCCGATCGAGTCGGTCATGTGCAGGTCGATCTTCGGGCCGTAGAACGCGCCGTCGCCCTCGTTGACCTCGAACTCCAGGCCCTCCTCGGTCAGCGCGGCCTCCAGCGAGGCCTCGGCGCGATCCCACATCTCGTCGGTGCCCACGCGCTTCTCGGGCCGTGTGGACAACTCGAGCTTGGGCTGGAAGCCGAACACGTCGTAGATGAAGAACCCGAACGCCAGGCAGGCCTTGACCTCGTCCTTGACCTGGTCCTCGGTGCAGAAGATGTGGCCGTCGTCCTGGGTGATGTGACGCACGCGCAGGAGCCCGTGCAGCGTGCCACTGGGCTCGTGGCGGTGGACCAGGCCGGCCTCGGCGTAACGGATCGGCAGGTCGCGGTAGGAGCGTCGGTCGGACTTGTAGATCTGGATGTGGGCCGGGCAGTTCATGGGCTTGAGGCCCATCTGCCGGTTCTCCACCTCCGTGAAGTACATGTTGTCGCGGTAGGTGTCCCAGTGGCCCGACTGCTTCCACAGGTCCACGTCGTAGAGGATCGGCGTGCGCACCTCCTCGTACTCGCGGGCCGCGTTCTCCCGCCGCCAGAAGTCGGTCAGCTGCGTCCAGATGCGCGCCCCGTTGGGCTTCCAGAACGGTGAGCCGGGCGAGACCTCGGACAGGAAGAACAGGTCCAGCTCACGGCCGAGCTTGCGGTGGTCGCGCTTGCGCGCCTCCTCCAGGCGCTCCATGTGGGCGGCCAGGTCGTCCTTAGACAGGAACGCCGTTCCGTACACGCGCGTGAGCATCGTGTTGTCCGAATCGCCCCGCCAGTAGGCGCCGGCGACGCTGGTCAGCTTGAACGCCTTGATCCGCTTGGTCGACGGGGCGTGCGGGCCGCGGCAGAGGTCGGTGAACGGGCCGTTGGTGTACAGCGAGACGGTCTCGACGGGGTGGGCGGGATCGGCATTGCGGACCAGGTCCTCGATCAGCTCGACCTTGTAGTCCTGGCCGGCGGCCTTGAAGCGCTCCAGCGCCTGCGCCACGGGCACGTCTTCGCGCGTGAACTCCTCGTCTGCCTTCACGTGCTTGCGCATCGCGGCCTCGATGCGCTCGAAGTCCGCGTCGCTGAGCTTGACGTCCTCGGGGAACTCGAAGTCGTAGTAGAAGCCGTCGTCGATCGGAGGGCCGATCGAGATCTTCACGCCGGGGTACAGCTCCATCACAGCGGCCGCGAGCACATGGGCGGTGTCGTGGCGCACCAGCCACAGCGCGTCCTCGGCCAGGCTTCCCTCGCTCTTCGGCGTCACGATCTCGACCTTGGCGCCTTCGGGCAAGGGCGCCGACAGGTCGCGCAACTCCCCGTCGACGCGTACGCCCAGCGCCACCCGCGCGAGGCCCTCGCTGATGGCGCCGGCCACATCGGCGCCCGTGGCCCCGTCCGGGACCTCGAGCGCCGCGCCGTCTGGGAGCGTGACCGTCATGGCTGCAACCTACCGAGGGGTCACGCGAAGTAAGTAGACGGGGCCGCGGCTGCAGGGGGCCACGGCCGGGCCCCGTCTGAGACATACGATAACCAACACAGTCGCGTACCGCTTGGGAAATGCAAGGTTTCCCGCCAAGTGTGATCAACATCACACCCCCTGGCAGGGCCCGACGTACCCTCGCCCGCTGAGCCGTACTCCTGGGCCGCACGCCCGCCTCGGCTCCCTCCCGCGCGCTGGACTGCGCGCGCTTCGCCGGTCTCGCCGGCCACTGCCCCCGATGTCTGGAGGACATTTCCGTGCGCAAGATGCTCGCAGTACCCGCCGTGCTGGGCCTGATCGCCGCGCCGAGTGCGCTGGCCCTGCCCTCTGACCAGACCTTCTCCGACGCCGGGACCGAGGGCGCCGCCCCGCCCGCGGGCGAGGCCGTCCCCGTGGCCTCCCGCCACGGCCAGGCCAAGGCCCCCAAGACCGGCCGGACGCCCAAGCCGAAGGTGGCGCGCGTGGCCGTTCCGCCCCAGCTCCAGGCGATCGCCGCCTGCGAGTCGGGCGGTAACCCACAGGCCGTGGACGCCTCGGGCACCTACTACGGCAAGTACCAGTTCTCGATGGAGACCTGGGCCGGCGTCGGCGGATCGGGCTCGCCCGCGGCCGCGTCCGAGGCCGAGCAGGACCGCCGCGCCGCGATGCTGTACGCACGCAGCGGCGCGGGCCAGTGGCCCGTGTGCGGCCAGTAGCGCCGGCGGCCGGGTACATTCGGCGCCGTGATGGCCGAGCGGGAGCTGCTGGAGTGGCACCGCTCGGCCCGGCGTGACCTGCCCTGGCGCCGCACCCGCGATCCGTGGGCGGTGCTGGTGTCCGAGGTCATGCTCCAGCAGACCCAGGTGGCCCGGGTGCGGGAGCGCTGGCCCGCGTGGATGGAGCGCTGGCCGACGCCCGCCGCACTGGCCGCCGCGGAGCGCTCCGACGTCGTCCGCGCCTGGCGGGGCCTCGGCTACAACCGCCGGGCGGTCGCCCTGCACCGTGCGGCAGCGGCCATCGCCGCCGGCGGCTGGCCCGGCGATCTGACGGAGCTTCCCGGCGTGGGGCGCTACACCGCCGACGCTGTGCGCCGCTTCGCCCTTGACGAGCCGGTGCTGCCGGTCGACGTGAACGTGGGCCGTGTGCTGGAGCGGACAGGCGCCGACTTCGGCCCGCCCGCGGCCGAGGCGCTGATGGACCTCGGCGCGACCGTCTGCCTGGCCCGGGTGCCGCGGTGCGAATCCTGCCCGTTGGCGCCGCGGTGCCCGGCTCGCGGGCGCACGTTCGCCCCGGTGCGGCGCCAGTCGCGGTTCGAGGGCTCGTTCCGCCAGCGCCGAGCCCAGACGCTGCGCGCGGTCATGGATGGCCGGCCGGATCCACACGCGGGCGAACCGGGTGTCCGCGGCTCGCTGGAACGCGACGGACTGCTCTAGCCGGCCGCGGCCTCGACCTGGGAGCCCGGCACGATGTCGTCCTCGCCAGTGTCCTTCCAGCGGATCCAGGCCTTCGTGCCGCCGTCGTAGTCGGGGCCGTTGAGCACCAGCGTGGCCTCGCGGTCCCAGACCACGCAGTCCTCGCCGCCCTCGTCGTCCAGCCCGCGCCAGATGCGGATGAACGGGTTGGCGTCCCACTCGTTGCCGACCGTGGTGGGGTCGGTGTGGCCGGGGTGCAACCGCGTCTCTGACGGCAGACCCATGAGCGTGTCCATGATCGAGGACTTCAGGTCGGCGTAGCTGGTGGAGCCGGGTGCGTTCACGCCGCCGACGGAGTTCTTGAACAGCGTGTCGCCGGTGAACACCTCGCTGTCGTTGACCACGAAGTTGAGCATCCCTGCGGTGTGGCCGGGCGTGAGCAGAGCGCCGATCTTCAGGCCGCCGGCCTCCAGGACCAGCTCGCCCGGCTCGATCGTGCGATCCACGTC
>DASQKV010000003.1:0-47561 GCA_035630335.1 Thermoleophilaceae bacterium
GGCATCAGCTCGGCGTAGGTGGAGCCGATGATCGCGTCGCCGCCGATGGAAACGGCGGTCGAGACGCCCAGGCCGGCGGCCGTGAGCGATGAGGAGATTTCGGTTGTCATGCCGCCTGAGCGGGACATGACGCCTACGGCGCCTCGCTCATAAGCCTTGGCGGCGTCCTTCGCGGGTCCGCCGATGCCGCCCATCTTGCACACGCCGGGGACGATCAGGCCAAGGCAGTTGGGGCCGATGATGCGCGCGCCGCGCTCGTTCGCAAGCTCGACCATCTGCGCCACGTCGCGGCGCGGAATGCGCTCGGTGACGACGACGATGAGCTTGACGCCGTTCTCGATGGCCTCGACGACAGCGTCCTTCGTGAAGGCGGGGGGAACCGTTACGACCGCGCCGTCGATCGGAGCTCCGTGATGCTCAACCGCCTGCTCGACCGTGTCCCAGACGGGGACGCCGTGGACTTCGCGGCCCTTGCGGCCAGGCGTGACGCCGCCGACGACCTTGGATCCGTAGTCCAGGCACTCGCGCGTCAGGTTCACAGCCTCGCGGCCCGTGATGCCCTGGACGATGAAGGTGAAGTCCTCTGAGAGGAGGATGCTCATGCCGCGCCTCCCTGGATCTTCGCTACCGCCTCGCCCGCGGCCTCCCACATCGATGTGTTCCGGTCGCGGAACTCGATGCCGTACTTGGAGAGGATCTTGGCGCCCTCTTCCTCCCAGGCGCCGGGGATGCGGAAGACGGCGATCGTCTCCGCCGGGTCCTTGCCGAGCTCGAGACAGGCCTTGATCACCCCGCGGGCCACGATGTCCACGCGCGTGTTGGAGACGATGGACATCATGACGGCGATCTTCTCCACGCCGTCCTTCTTGAGCACCTCGGTGGCCAGGCCGTGGGCCTTGGCGACGGAGGGGTTGCCGCCGATCTCGGAGTAGTTGGCGGGCCGGCCGCCCTGGGAGCGCACGGCGTCGGTCAGCGTCAGCGAGCCGCCGCCCGCGCCGATGACCAGGCCGATGTTGCCGTCGAAGCCGGTGTCCTTGCCCTGGATCACGCCGCGGTGGTCGGCCGAGTCGATCTCCTTGACGAGCGCCTCGAACGGGCTCGGCTCGTGGCCCTCGCGCGTGCCCTCGCCCTCGGCGATCCCGATGCTCGCCAGCACCTTCTTCTGGCGCCCCATCGCCTCGTTCTCCATCTCCATGTGCGCGTCGAGCGCGACGAACGAGCCGTCCTCGAGCTGGGCGAGCGGGTTGATCTCCGCGAGGGTCATGTCGCGCTCCTGGAACAGCCGCGCGAGCCGGGTCAGGATCGGCGTCAGCCGCGTCAGCTCCTTGCCGCTGACGCCGGCGGCCGCGATCACCTGCTTGGCCTGGAAGTCGGAGTAGGGGAGCAGGTTCGAGAAGTGGCCGCGGCCGACGTGGTCTGGGTGCTCCTCGGCGACCTGCTCGATGTCGATGCCGCCCATGTCGCTGAACAGCAGCAGCGGCTGCTTGCGCGTGCCGTCCCAGACGACGCCGGCGTAGTACTCCTGCTTGACCTGCGCCTTCGGGTCGACGAGCACGCCGCGCGGCATGTGGCCGTTGATCTCGAGCTTCAGGATGTCCTCGGCGTGGGCCGCCGCCTCGTCGGGCGTGTCGGCGAACTTGACGCCGCCGGCCTTCATCCGGCCACCGGTCAAAACCTGCGACTTGATCACCGTCGGGCCGTCGATGTCGGCGGCGATCCTGCGCGCCTCGTCGGCGGTCTTGGCGAAGCCGTACTTGGTGACCGGGATCCCAGCCTGCTCGACGATCTGGCGTGCCTCGTACTCGTAGAACTTCATCGGGAGGCCTCCGGCGCGGTGTGGGCCAGGTCGGGTGTGGAATTCGGGCTCATGGCGCCGCGGAACCCTATCGGGAGTCGTGCGAAGCGGTTCGCTGGAGCGGGGGAGACGGTTGGCACGGCGCTAGCCGAACGATCTGACCAGTCGGCCGAGGCGCATGCGTGCGCTCGGCGGGACCCGCTGCAATGCCGCCCGGGCGGTGCGGTTGACGCCGCCGAGCGCGCGTAGGCTCGCGGTCTGGGCGGCACCGGGGCGCAGCCACGGCGGCAGCTCGTCGGGCGCTATCGGGACCGGCGCGTCGGGCTCCAGCAGGACGCGCGAGAGCAGCCGCACGTAGGCGTCGGGGGCGACGCGCATCCAGGCCTTGCGCTCCCACGGCTTGGGACTGCCCCAGTAGTGCAGGAGGTAGGGCGAGTAGCCATCGAGCTCGCAGCGCAGCGTGCGCTCGTCGAGCACCCTCACCTTCGGCAGCAGCTCGGCTGACGGCCCCTCCTCCTCGGGCAGGCCGACGACCGCCTGCTCCGGGACCTCGCTCATCAGGAGCGCGTTCAGCGCATCCTGATCGGCGGCCCAGAAGGGCTGGTCGTAGGTTCCGCCCTGGCCCATGCCGGCCCCCTCGGGGACCTTCGTGCACGCGTCCCACCAGCGCTGCATCAGGTCGGGCCAGCGGTCGGCGGAGTAAGCGAGGAAGCCGGCGTTGACGTAGGGCTGGCGGCGCGGCGGCGCGGAGAGCTCGAACGCCTGCTCCCACTCCGCGAACCAGCGGTCGCGCTGCGCGGGGATGTCGGAGAAGAGGCAGACCTCGCCCGCGGCCGCGCGCTCGAGGATCGGGTCGAGCGAGCGCGTGACGACCATGTCGCCGTCGATCACGACGACGTTCCCGGTCAGCTCGAGCAGCGCCGGGAACGGCTTGCAGAGCACCGCGACGTTCTCGACGCCCTCGGGCATCGAGGCGAAGTCGACCTCGCGGCCGAGCCGCTCGCGCTGCTCCGGCGACAGGCCGAGGTCGAGCACGACGATGCGCCCCGAGTTGCCGGTCAGGCGCAGCGAGTTGACGAGCGCGACGGTGCCCGTGAAGAAGCGTGCGTCGGAGACTGTGAAGTAGGTGGTCGACAAGCGGGTGTCCGGCGCTGCGAAGGGATCAGCCGACTGGTGCCGGCTCGAAGCCGTAGGCCTCGGCGAGCTCAGGATCCTTCTTGGCCAGCATTTCCGCCAGGTTGACCATCACTTTGCACTGCTTCCAGGTCGCGTCGTCCTGCATCTTGCCGTCGATCATGTGCACGCCGGCGCCGTCCGGGATCGCCTCGATCACCTTCTTGGCGAACTTGACCTCGTCCGGATCGGGCGAGAAGACCTTCTTGGCGATGTCGATCTGGACCGGGTGCAGCGACCAGGCGCCGACGCAGCCGAGCAGGAATGCTGCGCGGAACTGCGCCTCGCAGCCCTCGACGTCCTTGATGTCGCCGTAGGGGCCGTAGAAGGGCAGCAGCCCGGCGGAGGTGCAGGCGTCGACCATGCGCGCGATCGAGTAGTGCCAGGGGTCCTGCTGCGCGGTCGCCCGCGGAGCCTCGGGGTTGTCGGGGTCCGGGTCGTTGATGACGCGGTAGCCGGGGTGGCCGCCGCCGACGCGGGTCGTCTTCATCCGCCGTGAGGCGGCGAGGTCGGCCGGGCCGAAGCTCATGCCCTGCATGCGCGGGCTGGCGGTCGCGATCTCCTCGAGGTTCACGACGCCCATGCCGGTCTCGAGGATCGCGTGGATCATGATCGGCCGCTGCACGTCTGCCTTCGCCTCGAGCTGGGCGAGCAGGCGGTCGACGTAGTGGATGTCCCAGGCGCCCTCGACCTTCGGCACCATGATCGTCTCGAGCTTGTCGCCGATCGCGTCGACGAGCTGGGTCAGGTCGTCGAGCACCCACGGGCTCTCGAGCGAGTTGACGCGCACCCAGAGCGCGGTGTCGCCGAGCTCCATCTCGCGACCGACGGTGATCAGTCCCTCGCGCGCGGCCTCCTTGCGGTCGATCGGGATCGCGTCCTCGAGGTTGCCGAGCAGGATGTCGACCTTGCCCGCGATGTCGGGCGCCTTGGCGACCATCTTCTCGTTCGAGAAGTCGAGGAAGTGGATCATCCGCGACGGCTTGAACGGCACGTCCTGGATCGGGTCCGGAGCACCGACGGCGAGGGGCTTGAAGAAGTCACGTGGATTGCGCATGGGGCGAGGCAATCTATCGCGGCGCCGGACCGGGGCGTCGCTCAGCCGCGCTTCGAGGAGCGGGTCAGCCGCGCTCGAGCAGCGCCCTGCGCAGCCGCTCGTAGTGGCGCCCGCCGGCCCGCTTGGCGGCCTTGCGCAACGACCACGACGCCCGCTGGCTCAGCCATGGGCGCGCCGCGCCGGCGGCCGCGGCCGACGCCGTCTCGGCGGTCGTATCGCGGCGGACCGCGTAGCGGCCGATCAGCAGGCAGCCGTCGATCTCGCGCAGGGTCTGGACCGGCTCGGAGGTGAACAGCGACTTCAACCCGGCCGCCGCGGCGGCACGTGCGACCGCGGGCGAGTAGTAGCCGCCGGGGATGCTGCCGGTCACGACCGGCCGGCCGATCGCCTCGGACAGCTCCTCGGCGCTGTGCGACCACTCGTCGAGCAGCTGGTCCCACGAGCAGCCGGAGATCGGCTGCGGGTGGGAGCGGGAGTGCGAGCCGATCGTGTGGCCCTGCTCGGCGAGCGCCCTTACGCCGTCCCAGTCGACGAAGCGCGGCGTCCCGACGAGGTCGGTGACGATGAAGAAGTGGCCGCGCCAGCCGCGGCGGGCGAGCTCCTCGCCGGCCGCGATCGCGCTCGCGCCGCCGTCGTCGAAGGTCAGCATCCACCGATCCCCGAGCGCCGGCTTGTCGCCCACCAGCGCGTCGACGGTCGACGGAGGGGCTCCGGTTGCCTGCTCGATCCGGTCGAGGTGGTCGCGGAACTGCTCTGCGCCGACGGCATAGAGCTCCGCGCCGCTGCCTTGGAAGCCGCTGCCCTGCCCGGACGACGCCACGACGTCGTGGTACATCAGGGCTCGCACCCGCGCGGAGGCTGCTTTCCGTGCGGGAGCGCTCACCCGTCCATTATCGGCGGCCGCGTGGACGCGGCGCCCGACAGAGCGCTGTGTGATGGCGGCCACGGACCGCCACGGCGAGGGTGGGAGGCTTAGGATGCCGCGTCCGAATCGACCGACAGACCGAACCCACCGAAGAGGAGCGAATGACCGACACCGATCAGGCGACGCGCGAGGCCACGGGAGCACGCCCCTACGGGCGCTACCTGGAGGACTTCGAGCAGGGCGCCGTCTACAAGCACTGGCCCGCGAAGACCGTGACCGAGGCCGACGACCACATGTTCTGCCTGCTCACGATGAACCACCACCCGCTGCACATCAACGACGTCTACGCCAAGCAGTCCCAGCAGGGCCGTAACGTCGTCGTCGGGCCGCTGGTCTACTCGCTCGCGCTGGGCATGTCGGTCGGGGACGTCTCGGGCAAGGCGATCGCGAACCTCGCGACCGACGAGCTGTCGCATCCCGCGCCCGTCTTCCACGGCGACACGCTGTTCGCCGAGTCGGAGGTGCTCGAGGTGCGGCCGTCGCAGTCCAAGCCCGACCGCGGTGTCGTGCGCGTCCACACGCGCGTGCTCAACCAGGACGGAACGCTGGTGGCCGAGTTCAAGCGGGCGGTGCTGGTCCCGCGCCGCCAGCCGGGCGAGAGCTCCTAGCTCAGCGAGCTGGTCGGGGCGGCGGGACGGGCCGGAGAAGCTGCCGGGCGGCGACGGAAGGGGTCGCCGCTACCGGCTGCCGAGCTGCAGGACCCAGATCGTGCTGATCTGGCCGTGCAGGCGCCCGGTCACCTTGGCCATGCCGGCCCAGCGGTAGCCCGAGTTGAGGACCAGCGGGCGATGACCGCCCGAGGCCAGCCAGCGGCGAACCGTCCAGCCGGAGCGCGGTGCGCGACCCTGATGCCATGAGAGCGCCTCGCCGAGGCCCCTGAAATGGCCGCTGGCGCGGATCCTGCCCGCGTGGGAGAACGACTGACCGCGCAGCATCCACCGTCCCTGACGCGCGGCTGACCGCCGCAGCGCAGGAGAGGAGCGGTACGGCCGCAGCCCGTGCTGCCCACGGGCGTCGTTGATCTTCGACAGCAGGTCGTTCTCAGGGGTGGCTTGCGCCGGCCGCGCCGAAATGGCCGGTGTCGCAAGGAGAAATGACGCCACGATTCCCGCGATCGCGCGAGTTGAGGGAATGGCGCCTCCTCCTCGCACCCATGGAAAGTGCGCGTACCAGGACACGAGGCTGCAAGATTTCTACCGGATGCGCCGGACGGCTGTCACCGCCCAAGCGCCCGAGCGGCAGATTCGCCATTCGAGTGGGGTATCCGGAGCGGGCTGGGGTGAGTGGCGCTCCTGTGGGGCGTCCTCGAGGTGCGGCTTCGCGCTGGGGTTGTTGGGAGAGATACGCGTGGCTGAGCTGTGGGACCGGGCTTTGGCTGGGTAGGGCGGATTGCGGAGTGGTGGGTGGCCGGGAGTGGGTGGCGCTCGGTGGCGTGGGTTGCTCGCGTGGGCGGTGCGGGGGCCTGGCGGCGGTGCCGGACCTCGAAAGCTGGTCCAGACGGCCGAAATTCAGGACGTTTGGAGCTTTGTATGACCTAGAGGTCATACAAAGCTCCAAACGTCGAGATTTCGCCTGCCAGACCTATCCCATATGCACGTTTGCCGGGCCCGGCCAGCCCCCCCCGTGCACTAACCGCTCCGGACGACCGAGAACTTCTCCCACCGAGCGAAGCAGGCTCTCCGGCCACCCACCACTCCGCAATCCGCCCTACCCAGCCCAAGACCGCTGGAGCAGCTCGACAAACTCGTATCCCTCCCAACAACCCCAGCGCGACCCCAGGCCTCAAGGACGCCCCGCAGGAGCGCCACCCCTACGAGCGCCGCGCCTCGCCGATCCCCGCGATGAAGCCGACTCCCCACGCATGGTGCATCGTCGCCAGCGCAATCGGCGCCATCAGCACGGCGGGCTCGCGGCGGCGCAGCGCTCCCCACGCGCCCACGAGCGTGAGCGCGAGCCCGTAGGCCCCGATCGGCGCCAGGAAGCCGCGGCGGCGCAGCGCGAGCAGGAGCAGCAGTAGGTGCCACAGCACCAGCACGGGCGGCGCGAGCTGGCGTGGTTGGGGCACGACCCGGTGCCGGACGCAGGTCTCGGCGCGGCCGCGGCCGTAGAACAAGTACTGGCGCGCCAGCGCCATGACCGAGCCGCGCGGGTAGTAGGCGACGGCGAGTTGATCGTCGAGCCAGATGCCGCCACCGGCCGCACGCAGGCGCAGCGACAGCTCGGCGTCCTCGTTGTGGCTCGCCGTCTCCTCGTAGCCGCCCGCGGCCTCGACGGCGGCGCGCGAGAAGCAGCCGTGCATCGCCGACTCGACCCAGCCGGAGCGGCCGGCGAGCCGGTAGTCGGAGTCGCCGACGCCGACGCGCGTGCTCTGGGCGAAGGCGACGGCGGCCTGGAACGGGCTCTCGGACGCCGGCACGGCGCTGAACCCGACGAGCGCGGCGCCCGTGCGCTCGAGCGTCTCGACCGCGCGCGATACGAAGCCGGGCGGATAGCTCGCGTGGGCGTCGCAGCGCAGCAGGCACGTCGCGCGCGGATCGGCCTCGCGCAGCGCGAGGTTGAAGGCCGCCGACTGCAGGCGACCGGGATTGTGGAGCACGCGCACGCAGCCGAGCTCGGCCCCGACCCGCTCGGCGATCGCGACGGTGTCGTCGCCGGAGCCCCCGTCGAGCACCAGCAGCTCGAGGCGATCGCGCGGGTAGGGGTCGTCGAGCACGCTGCGCAGGCAGCGCTCGACGTAGTGCTCCTCGTCGAGCGTGGGTATGACGATTGTCACGAAGGGAGGCACGGGAGAGGTGCTCTCGCGGCGGCCGCGGAAGCGGTGACACAGTAGTGGTCGGCGAGGCGTCCGGCGGGTCGGGCAGCGCGCTCGGACGCGCCCGCGGCACACGCACATGCTCTAGGTTCGACGCCGTGCGCGACGTGCTCGTCCTCTGCTATCACGCCGTTAGTGAGCGCTGGCCGGCGCACCTGTCGGTCGCCCCCGACGTCTTCGAGGCGCAGGTCGCCCACCTGCTCCGGCGCGGCTACGAGCCGACGACGTTCTCGCGCGCCGTCACCGAGCGCCCGCGCGGGCGTACGCTCGTAGTGACCTTCGACGACGGCTTCCAGTCCGTGCAAGACCTCGCCTTCCCGATCCTGCAGCGCCTCGGCGTGCCGGCGACGCTGTTCGTGCCGACCGCGTACATGGGCCGCGACGAGCCGATGGTCTGGCCGGGGATCGACGAGTGGGTGGGGACGGAGTTCGAGCACGAGCTCGCGGGGATGTCGTGGGATGGCGTCCGGGAGGTCCGCGACGCTGGCTGGGAGATCGGCTCGCACACCCACTCGCATCCGAAGCTGACGCAGGTCGGCGACCCCGAGCTGCGCAGCGAGCTCGAGCAATCGCGCGCCCTCTGCGAGGAGCGCCTCGGCGAGCCCTGCCGCTCGATCGCCTACCCGTACGGCGACGTCGACGAGCGCGTCGTCGCGGCGGCGCGGGCGGCGGGCTACGAGACCGCGGCGACGCTCCCGGCGCTGGCCGAGCCCGAGCGGCCGCTGAGCTGGCCGCGGCTGGGCGTGTACCGCTACGAGAGCTTCGACCGCTTCAAGCGTCACTGCTCCTGGTCGCTGCGGCGGATGCAGCGCTCGCCGGCCTGGCCGGCCGCGATCTCGCTCTGGCAGCGAGTCAACCCGGACGCCCGATGAGCGTGACGGCGACGCCGACCCCGACACCGAGCCGCGCCGAGCGGCTGTTCGGGGCGGGCGACGTCCTCACCGTGCTGCCCGGGCTGCTGGTGCTGCTCGGCGCCGTCCTGCTCGCCGTGTTCGAGGGCGGCTACGAGTCGACCGCCTGGTATCCGGCGGCGCTGTTCTTCCTCGTCCTGCTGACGCTGACCGTCGTCGTCGCCCCACCGCAGCGGGGCGAGCGCAACCCGCTCGTGTGGTGGGCGATCGTCGCCTATGGGCTGTTCTGCGCTTGGTCGTTCCTCGGGTTGCTGTGGGCCGACGCCCCGGGCAGCGCCTGGGACGGAGCCAACCGCGCGCTGCTCTACGGCACGGCCCTGGCGGTCGTCGTGCTGCGGCCCTGGTCGCCGCGAGCGGCGCGGCTCGCGTTCATGGTCGTCGCCTACGGCCTGGCCGCGACCGCGCTCGGGATCCTGCTCACGGGGCTCTTCCAGGCCGATCCGACCGATCTGCTGCTCGAGGGCAGACTCGGCGAGCCTGCCGGATACGTCAACGCGACCGCCGGACTCTGGCTGATCGGCCTCTGGCCGGCCCTCGCGCTCGTCCTCGACCGCACGCTGCCATGGCCGGTCCGCGCACTCAGCCTCGGCGTCGCGACGCTGCTGCTGCAGACGGCGCTGCTGTCGCAGAGCCGCGGCGCGGCGATCGCGCTGGCCGCGGCGGCGCTGGTCTACGTCCTGCTGAGCCCGCGCCGCTGGCCTGCGCTGGCGGCGCTCGGGCTGCCGGTGGTCATCACCGCAGTCGGCTTCGACACCGTGACCGACGTCCGCGACGCCGCGACGCTCGCGGCGATCGCGCCGGCGTTCGACTCGGCGGTGAAGGTCATCCTCGTGGGCTCGGTCGCCGCGGTCGTCGTCGGGGCGATCGCGCTGGTCGCCGCGACACGCGTCCGGCCACGGCTCGACGCTGCTCCGGCGGTAGCACGCGGCGGCGATCTGGCCCTGGCGGCGCTCGCGGTCGTGGCGGTCGCCGCCTCGCTGGTGGCGATCGGCAACCCGGTCGACTGGGCCGACGCGCGCTGGGACGACTTCAAGAACGAGGGCTACGACGACGTAAACCGCTCCACCAACCGCTTCAGCGGCTCGCTCGGCTCGAACCGCTACGACTTCTACCGCGTCGCCCTGGACCAGTTCGAGGAGCACCCGATCACGGGGGTGGGCCAGGACAACTTCGTCAACGAGTACCTGAAGGAGCGCCGCAGCGGCGAGGCCCCGCGGCATCCCCACAGCCTCGTCCTGCGGATGCTGTCGCAGGGCGGGATCGTCGGCTCGCTGCTCTTCTTCGGTGCGATCGCGCTGCTCACGGCAGCCGTCTGGCGCGCTCGCAGGCGACTGCGCGCCGTGCCGGACCAGGCGGCGCTGGTCGTCGGCGGCTTCTGCAGCTTCGTCCTCTGGTTCGTGCACGCCGGCGGCGACTGGCTGTGGGCGTTCCCGGCGCTCTGCATCCTCGCGCTCGGCCTGCTCGGCGTGGCCGCACGGATCGAGCCCGCGAGCCGCTTCGTTCCGCTGTCGGCGGCTCCAAGTGGCGACAGGGCGGCGAGCACGCGCTTCGGCCGGGTCGCGCGCAGGAGCGCGCTCGGCGTGGCGGTGCTCGTCGCGGCGATCTCGCTGACTTGCGCCGGTATCGCCGCGCGCTATACGAGCGCGGCCTACGAGAGCTCGGGGAACGATCTCGAGACGGCGCTCGACCGCCTCGACCGGGCGGCGGACCTCAATCCGCTCAGCGCCGAGCCGCTGCTGGCGAAGGGCGTCCTGGCCCAACGCGGCGGCCAGCCGGCCGTTGCCGTGGAGGCCCTCCGCGAGGCTGCCGATCGCGAGCCGGGCAACTGGTTCATCCACCTCGAGCTGGGCCTGGCCGCCGCGGTACGGGGTCGCGACGAGGAGGCGCTGACGAATCTTCGCGAGGCGAAGCGACTCAATCCGTCGCAGGTCCTGATCGACGACGTGGTCGCCGACGTCAGGCGCGGACGGACCGTGGATCCGCGTGAGGTCGAGCAGCGGCTGACCGAGGCGCTCCAGAACCGGCTCAGCCCGATCGACCCGGCGGCGGCGCGACCGCGCTGAGCACCGGCCCCTCGCTTGGACCCCGAATCCGGAGTTTTTTGCGATCCGCCGGGGTCGCATGTACTCTGGCATTCGTTGCACCGCAATAGAGATCGCTTGGACTCGGTGGGCGGCGGGCCACCGGACCTTTACGGACGGGGTCCGTGGCCCCTAAAGGAGGCATTACTACTTTGAAACGCAAGCAGAACATCACGACGGCCCTCGCGCTCTGCGCGACGGCGCTGGCCGTGGCGGCTCCGGTCGCTTCGGCGGGCAGCGCTGCAAAGGAGGGCTACGACGAGTCGACGGTGCTCGGAAACGTCGAGGAGACGACCGGGGGCGGCCCGACCACTCCCACCTCGAACCCTGAGGGCGCTCCGAGCCCGGCAAGCGCTAGCGCGCCGGCCGCAACCTCGCCGGCCGCCGTTCAGTCGGTCAGCCCCGAGAGCGACGAGTCGAGCCTGCCGTTCACGGGCGCCGACCTAGGCATCCTGCTGGCACTGGGCATCCTGCTCGGCGGCACCGGCCTGGTCCTGCGCCGGTTCGTTCACCGGCCGACCGCCTGAAGCACCGCCGTTCAGCGCTCTCTAGCTGCGTAGCACCTCGAGCCGGGCCCTAGGGCCCGGCTCGAGGTCGTTCTGCGACGGGTTGCGCCTCGCGTTGGTGCGCCGGCTGGCGTTCGTGCGCCGGCTCGCGTTCCGTGCCGGCTGGCGTTCGCGCGCCGGGCTCGCGTCGTGCCGGCTGGCGTTCGTGCCGGCTCAGGGTGCCCAGGGCCTGGCGTCGCTGCGCGGCGGGCGCTACGAGGCCGATACGGAGGACATCGACTCGACCGGTGGGATCGGGTCGTGGCCGTGGATGAAGGGCACCCACTTCGGCTCGATCGCGTAGCGGCGGTCGGCAAACAGCGTCCGCACCGTCTCGAGCAGGATCGCGACGTCGAAGCCCAGCGATCCGTGCTTGAGGTAGTAGAGGTCGTGCGAGAGCTTCCAGGCCGAGCCGACGTCCGAGCCGGCGTAGCCGCAGCGCACCTGGGCCCAGCCGGTCAGGCCCGGCTTGAGCAGGTGACGGCGCTGGTAGAACGGCAGCACGTCCTCGAGCCGCTCGACGAACTCCGGCTGCTCGGGGCGCGGCCCGACGAGGCTCATCTCGCCGCGCAGGACGTTCAGCAGCTGTGGGAGCTCGTCGAGGTGGGTCCGGCGCAGGAAGTGGCCGATGCCGGTGATGCGGGCGTCGTCGTCGGTCGCCCACTGAGCCGCGGCCGAGTCGGCGACGCGCATCGTGCGCAGCTTGTAGAGGCTCAGCGGGCGTCCGCCCTCGCCGATCCGGGTCTGGCGGAAGAAGATCGGCCCACCGTCCCTGGCGATCAGCGGAGCGACGATCGCGAGCAGGATCAGGAAGAAGAGGCCGCCGATCAGGGAAAGCACGACGTCGAGCGCACGCTTGGAGGCCGGCGCGGTGCGGCGGTACTTCGGGTGCATGATGTACTGGAACCAGGCCGAATTGATCTCGGCGACGGCGACGTGGCCGAAGACGTCCTCGTAGAGGGCCGTCAGCTCCCACAGCCGTACGGGCAGCTGCAGGCAGGAGCGCGACACCTCGTCGAAGACCAGGAAGCGCGGGGCCTCGCCGCTCATCACGAGCAGCTGGACGCGGTGCTCGCGGACGATCTGCCCGAGGTCCTCGAGCGAGCCGAGTCGCGGCACCTCCTCGCTGCCGTCTTCGACGGGCGGGTCGGCGATCGAGATCCGCCCGACCACCGTGTAGTCCGGGATTCCGGCGAGCTTGAGCTCGCGGGCGAGGTCGTCGGTCGAGCGCTGCGAGCCGATCACGCCGATCCGGACCTTGGCGTGGGCGCTCCAGGGCCCGTGCGCGCGCGCCCAGGGGACCAGCGAGGCGGCGGATGTGGCCAGGGCGACCAGGCCCAGCTGGCCGAGGGTCAGACCGGGCAGCCCGGTGATCGCCTGGACCAGGCCCAGCGCCGCGGTGCCGATCAACGGCACCAGCAGCTGCAGCGGGGCGCGCATCAGCGGCAGCAGCGCCGCCCACGGCGGACGGCTGGGAACGATGAAGGCGGCGCAGACGAAGACGAGCAGCGTCAGCAGCGCGCTCTCGAGCGGCTCGCGCGCGACGAGCGCGACGACGGCCGTGGCGGCGGCCGGCACCAGCACGCCGTCCGAGACTCCGCGTGTGACGCGGGCATGCGAGGCGAGCGCGCGCTGCCAGTGCTCGGCGCGATCACGGCCATTGCCGTTTCCGTTGCCGTTCGCGTGGGTGGTAGGAGGCTGGGGGTCGAGCACTTGTCTAGCTATCGGTCAATCTGGCCAGCGAGCTTTAGTCGTGTGTGGGGTCGATCACAGTGCGGCGAACTGGCCCGATCGGATCGCAGGCAGCATCACCCATGATGCGCCCAGAAGGCCGGATTCGCTAGCGGAGATTCCGGCTCGGCTCCCGCCGGCGTGAGACGGCGAGCAGCGCGGGCCCGAGCGCGAGCAGTATCCAGCCGCGACGATCGGTCGCGTTGGAGATGAAGATAGACGCAACGGAGTGGGCGAGGATGGCCACGAGGGCAGCCTGGGCGAGGGCGGCGGCCTGCAGCTCGCCGCGCGCCTCGAAGCAGCGCGCCGCCTTCCCGGCCGCGGCCATGCAGACGGCGAGCAGCGCCAGGAACAGCCCCAATCCGACCGCCCCGGTCTCGGCCAGGAAGCCGATGTAGACGTTGTGGGGCACGTACGGTCGCTCCGTGAAGGCGACGAACTCGAGCGATCCGGGCTGGCGGACGTAGCGCGGCGAGAAGATGACGAAGTTCTCGACGCCGACGCCGGTGACGAGGTTGTCCTCCGACATCCGCACGCCGATGCTCCACAGCTCGGTGCGCCCGTTGCCGCCCTGATCGAACGAGGTCAGGCGCTCCCAGCCGGCCGGATTGACCGAGAACCACGCCGCCGCGGCCGAGACGAGGACCAGGACCACGAGAAGCACGTAGGGGCGCCGGCTGCGGAAGAAGAAAAGCGCGGCGAAGACTGCCACCACCGCAGCGATCAGACCGCCACGCGACTGGGTGGCGGCGAGCCCGATGCCGAGGATCGCCGTCACGGCGACGAGGGTGAGGTTGCGCACCGGTCTGCCGCGTTGCGCCAGGCCGGCGATCAACACGAGCGCGGGGACGATCCCGGCGGCTAGGTAGTTGGGATCGCCGCTGGCGCCGCTGAGCCGGCCGCCGCCCGCCTCCGAGGCGAGCTCGAGCGCGGTCTGGTCGGTCGCCGCCGGATCGATGAATCCGATCAGCGTCGATATGACCATGCTCGCTACGAAAGCCGCCGCCACCATCTGGGCGTCGTGCGTCTTGGTGATGATCGTCGCTACGAGCAGTAGCGTCAGGCCGCACGTCCACCAGCGCCCGAGCCCCGCACCGGCGATCCCGGCGTCGGCGGCCCAGAGCAGCGAGAGCGTCACCCACATCAGCAGTACGAGTGTCAGGCCGATCGCGAGCTTGCGGTCCCTGAAGTGCTCGCTGCGGTCGAGGCCGGCGTAGGCGAGCATCCCGAGCCAGCCCATGACCAGCACCACCAGGGCGATATTGGACCCGAGGCCGACCTGCGGCAGCCGCTGGAGCACGACCAGCGGCACCCACAGGGCGAGCGCGAACGGCAGGTTGACGACCGCCAGCGGGATGTAGATCACCGCCAGCAGGAAGGCCAGCCCGAGACCGCCGCGGGCGCCGATCAGCAGGCCCCCGACAAGGCCCGTGGCGACTGCTGTGGCCGGGATCAGGGCAGGCGGAATGCTCACCGGAGCGACCGGTCGAATCCCCGCCGTTTGCATGGGTCAGGTAACGCCCGAGGTCGGCTTGAACAGCTCGCGCCGCGCGGTGCCATAGCTGTAGGGCGAGGTCTGGACCCCGCCGGAGTGTCCGATCACGACCATCCCGAGCGGCGTCTGAGCGACACGCTCGAGCAGGTCGCGCATCATCTCGAAGTTGACGCGGTTCGTCCGCGCCGGGCGGACGACGATCACGATGTTGTCCATCGAGCGCGTCACGCGCAGTGCATCGCTGACCTCGCCGAGCGGCGCCGTGTCGACGATCACCCAGTCGGCGAGCAGACGGGCCTCGTCGACGAGGCCGGGCAGGCTGGCCGCCAGCGCGTCGATGTCGCTCACGTCCTCGGATCCGCGCGCCGGCGAGAAGACCTGCATCGAGGGCAGCTGGGGCACCGGCGTCAGCAGGTCGGAGAGCTCGCGCTTGGAGTCGAGCAGGTCGGCGACGCCCTCGGTGCCCTTTAGGCCGAGCTGTGCGGCGATGTTCGGCTTGCGCAGGTCGAAGTCGAGCAGGACGACCGACTTGCCGGCCGCCGCCAGCGCCGCCGCCAGGTTGACCGCCGAGGTCGTCTTGCCGTCGCCGTGCGAGGCGCTCGTGACCATCAGCGCCGTGCCGCCCGGGCCGGGCGCCTCGGGGATCTGCGCCATCAGCGTCCGGTAGGCCTCACGGACCGACGGCGGCGTGTACCAGACGCGGTTGCGCCCGTCGCGCTCCTGGCGCCGCGAGAGCAGCGGCACGCGCGCCAGGATCGGCAGCGGGTAGATCGTCAGCGCCTCGGACTCGTCGCGCAGCGAGCGGTCGAGCATCTCGCGCAGGATCGCGGCGCCGATGCCCAGCGCCGCGCCGCCGAACAGGGCGAGCACGATCACGAGCGGGGCCGAGGGTCCGGTGCGCTCGCCCGGCGAGGCCTCCTGCGAGAGGACCAGCGACGGGTCGCCGTTCTCGCGGATGCCCTCGAGCGAGGCTCGCCGCTCCGCGATCGTCGCGAACGGCGAGTCGCCGGTAGTGCCCGCGGCGTCGGCGGCCGGGAGCCGCTCGAGCGCGGCGGCGGCCTGCTCGGCGAGCAGCGCCTTGCGGCCCTCCAGCGAGGCGCGTGCGTAGTCGGTCGCGACACGGGCGGACTCCTCGGGGGTGTCGGCCTGGCCGGTGATGGCGATGATGTTGCTCTGGCCCTGCGGCTCGACCTCGACCGCTGAGGCGACGCTGCCGGGGCTCCAGTCGCCACCGAGACGCGTGGCCGCGAGCCGCGCGGCGGCTGGAGACTCCACGAGCGTGGCGGCCGTCTGGATCGCGCGCGTCGGCTCCCCTGGGGAGTCGCGCACGACCGGCAGTCCGAGCAGGGTCTGGTCGTCCGAGGGGATCGGGCTGACGAGCAGGTTCGCGGTCGACTCGTAGGCCGGATCGCGGACCGCGATCCACAGCAGCGCTCCGATCAGCGTCGCCAGCGTGACGAGCCCGACGAGCATCCGATGGGCCCGCACGGCGCCGACATACGACGACAGCGAGTCGGTGCGGGCGCTCTCGGAGGATGTGGGGGTCTGCGCCAAGTGTCAGGCGAGTGTAGTGGTGCCACTGGCGGATTTTCCAGCCAGGGCATCCTCTACCCGCTGGGCGACCTGATCCCACCCCGACCGCTCCAGGACCCGCCGGTGGCCCGCCGCGCCCATCCGCGCGGCCAGCTCGGGATCGGCGAGCAGCGACCGCAGGGCTTCGGCCAGCGCCGGCGGATCGTCGCTCGCAACGACGCGACCGGTCTCCCCGTCGGCGACGGCCGAGGGCAGGTCGCCGACGTCGGATGCCACGACCGCCCGCGCCATCGTCATCGCGAGGTGGACGACGCCGCTCTGATAGCCGACCAGGTACGGCGTGGCGACGACGCGCGCGCTGCCGAAGATCGCCGGCACCTCCTCGATCGGCACGTAGCTGTCGACGATCCGCACGCGGCCGTCGTGGCGTCGTGCCCAGGCGTGGACGACGTCGGGGTCGAGGTCGACGGGGGAGGGGGTCCCGGCGATCGTCAGCGCGACCTCGGGGTCGGTCTCGGCCAGCAGGTCGAACGCGCTCATCAGCACCTCGAGGCCCTTGACCTTGCGCCAGTCGCCGAAGAAGAGCACGCGCGGCTCGTCGCTCGGCGGCGGCGGGTCGTCGGCGAACAGCGTCTCGTCGCCGTGCGGCACGACGGTCAGCTGGCGCGAGGGCCACAGTCGCTCGAACTCGTCGCGACTGCGCTCGCCGTGCACGAAGATCACGTCGAGGCGCCCGAACGCCCGCCGCAGTGCGCCGTCGAGCAATCGCGAGGAACGGAACAGCTGATCGCCCGACCAGCGGTTGAACGGCCGCACGTTGTGGCAGACGAACGTCAGCCGTGGGCGCCACGGGCGCCACGTCAGGACGAGCAGCGCGACCGCCACCGGCGTCAGCGAGACCTCGCAGTTGAGCACGACGGCGTCGTAGCGGCGCTTCGAGCACAGCCGCAGGATCTGCGCCCAGGAGCGGGCGAGCCCGGCGGCGATGCCGACGCGGCGGCGGAGGTACTCGGGCCGCGAGCGCGGCTCGGGCTCGTCGTGGCGGCCGGCGCTCAACACGGGACGCATGCGCGCCTTGCCCGCGCGCGCGGCGAGCTCGTTGCCGGCCGGCGCGATCAGGTCGACCGTGTGCCCGCGCCCGGCGAGCGCGTCGGCGAGCTGGGCGGCGTAGTGCAGCAGGCCGCCGCGAGCGGCGGTCTCGATCACGGCGACGCGCATGAGCGAGCATGATACGAGCGAGATGAGGATCGCCTACGTCGTCTCGCGCTTCCCGCACGTCACCGAGACGTTCATCCTGCGCGAGCTGAACGCCGTCGACCGCGACCCGCGGATCGAGATCGAGCTGCTGTCGCTGTTCCCGCCCGTCGACCCGACGGTCCATCCCGCGGCGCGGCGCTGGACCGACCGGCTGTACACGCCCGGCCCGCGCGAGTCGCTCGCCGCGCTGGCGTGGTGGGGCCTGCGGCGACCGCTGCGGCTGCTCTCCTCGGTGACGATCGTGGCGGCGAGCTCGCTGCGGCGGCCGTCGATCCTGGCGCGGTCGCTGATCACGCTCCCGATCGCCGCCGCGCACGCGCGCCGGCTCGACCGGCTCGACGTCGAGCACGTGCACGCGCACTACGCCACCTACCCGGCCCTGGCCGCCTGGCTCTGCCACCGGCTGACGGGCGTGCCGTACAGCTTCACGGTCCACGCCCACGACATCTTCGTCCACCAGGACCTGCTCGCGCGCAAGCTCGGCGAGGCCCGCTTCGTCGTCGCGATCTCGGACTACAACCGCCGCTTCCTCGAGCCGTACGGCGGCGGAGAGCGGACGCCCGTCGAGGTCGTTCACTGCGGGATCGACCCGGACGCGTTCGAGTTCCGCCCGCGCGTCGCGCCGGCGAGCGGGCCGGTGCGGGCGGTCTGCGTGGCGAGCCTGCAGGAGTACAAGGGCCACGCGGTGCTGCTGCGGGCGCTCGCGCGCGGTGGCGAGGCGCTCGACCGGATCGAGCTCGACCTCGTCGGCGACGGGGTGCTGCGCCCGGAGCTCGAGCGGCTCGCGGCCGAGCTCGGGATCGCGGATCGCGTCCGCTTCCACGGCAGCTGCACAGAGCCGCGCGTCCGCGAGCTGCTGGAGGCGGCCGACGTCTTCGTGCTGCCGAGCATCGTCGCTCGCGACGGCCAGATGGAGGGGCTCCCGGTCGCGCTGATGGAGGCGCTCGCGAGCGGGCTATTCGTCGTCAGCACGCGCCTGTCCGGCATTCCCGAGCTCGTACGCGACGGCGAGACGGGCGCGCTCGCCGAGCCGGGTAGCGCTGAGAGCCTCGCCCAGGCGCTGGAGCGGGCGCTGGCCGGGAGCTCGGAGGAGACCGCGCGCGCCGGGAGGCGGCTGGTGGAGCGGGAGTTCGACATCCACGCGAACGCCGAGCAGCTGACCGAGCTGCTCCTCGGCGGCATCGAACAAACGTCCAGTGCCGCCGCCGGCGCTTCGCTGGCGCCCACGGGCGCCGATACCCCTCGCTAACAGCGATCAAGCGCAGGCACCTCCCGAAAGGGCACCCCCGCTGTGAGGCGGGCTCGCAAAGCCACGGAGCTCCCCATGGAGCCAGCCGGGCCACCGAAGGAGATGTGAAGGGTGGTGAACCGCGCGCCAGGAGGAAGCGCGAATGTCCCTTCACCGCCGCATCGTCGTCGTTCTCGTCGCAGTCGCGGCAGTCGTATCGACCGCCGCCGCGGTCACGGCTCCGACGGCCGATGCCGCCGTCGCCTCCTTCAAGCCCGCGCGCGCACAGGCCAAGGTCGCCGTCTACCGGCTTCAGGGCGTCAAGCCTGCCGAGATCCGCCGCGCGACGCTCCGGCGCGCGGGTCACACACGCCGCTTGAACGTGACGAGCGTTCGCCGCGCCGCAGCGCGCGGCCAGCTGCGCCTGCGCCTCCTCCGGGGCCGCAGCGCCCGGATCGTTCGTCGCGTCCGGCTGCGGGCGTCTCGCCCAGGCGCCAGGGGCCGCCACGCACGAGTGGTCCGCCGCCGCCTGATGCGCCGGGTGGTCAAGCGCAACCTGCGCTCGCGCCTGGTGATCGTGACGCAGCCGCAGGCCCCGCCGCCCGCCCCGCCCGCGACCGCCTCGAGCTGCGGTCCCGCGTCCTTGGGCTCGTTCGGCGTCGACGCGTGGCCGGGCGGCTGCTGGCGCCCGTACGGGGACGCCAGCCCGTTCAACCGGCCGATCGGCGACAGCCCGCGGCTGCACCCGCGCTCGGCGGCGATCGTCCAGCACGTGGTCGGCGCCTCCGGCGGGCCCTCGAACCTCGTCGCCGGCGACGCCGGCACGGAGTGGGACTACTCGCACCCGGTGTACTGGGCGCAGCCCTCCGATCCCGTCTACACGGTCGACTGCGTCGAGAGCTGGGGCACCTGCGAGGTCGAGGGGATGCAGGTCCAGATCCCCGCGGCGGCGCAGCCCGCCGCCGGCTCCGACGGCCACCTGACGGTCGTCGACCAGGCCACGGGCTGGGAGTACGACTTCTGGCAGGTGCGCGACAAGCCGGCCGGCGGCGGCAAGCTGACCGTCTCCTGGGGCGGACGCACGCGGATCGACGGCGACGGGCTCGACTCCAACGCGACAGCGGCGAACTTCGGCAGCCTCGGCGGGATCATCCGCGCCCAGGAGCTCGAGGCGGGCGAGATCCGCCATGCGCTGTTCCTGGTGATCAAGTGCAGCTCGGGCGAGAAGGTCTACCCCGCGAACGGCACCGGAGCCAAGTGCGGCGACGCCACCGACGCGCCGCCGATGGGAACCCGCTTCCAGCTCGCGATGTCGGATCCGGAGATCGACGCCCTGGCTGTGCCGGCGTGGAAGAAGACGGTCCTGCGGGCGATGGCGCGCTACGGCCTCTACTTCGGCGACACCGGCGGCAGCGGGATGAACCTCCAGTTCGAGTCGGGCGCCAGCTACACCAGCTTCGGGCGCGAGGACGCGATGGTCTCCTTCGCGCGCAGGGCAGGCATGAAGGTGTCCGACGGCAAGGCGGTCTTCGAGATCGCCGACGGCGTCGACTGGACGAGTCGCCTGCGCGTCGTCGATCCCTGCGAGGCGCAGGGAACCTGCTGAGGCAAGCCGCCCGGCCCAACGTCCGTCGAGATCCGGCCGCTCGGGTGAAGGGGCGGCGTCGCGCTGCCCGATACGGGCCTCAGTAGACAAACGCAGGCACCTCCCGAAAGGGCACCCCCGTCGCAAGGCGGGCTCGCAAAGCCGACGGGACTCCGCACTCCGGAGTCGGCCGGGCTACCGAAGGAGAGCAGTGAGGGCGGTGTCGGCCTCGAGCGCACCCGGAGGTCCCATGTCCCGCCCCCTCATGCAGCTGCGTGCCGTGGCAGCGGTGCTCCCGCTAGCGCTCGCGCTCGCAGTCCCGTCCGTGGCCGCGGCGGGCGACCACACGATTCGCCTCGATCCGGTACGGGCCGAGCGTCAGGCGGTGGTCTACGACGTGCAGCAGCTCAGGAGCGTGGACATCCGCCGTGCGTACGTCGCGCGCGGCGCCTCCCACCGGGCCCTCGACGCGCGCCGGCTCGAGCGCGCCGCCAACCGTCGCCTGTTCAGGTTGCGCGTGCGCTCCGGGAGGTCGGCCCGCGCGTGGACGCTGGTCGTCCGCGCGACCAGCAAGCGTGGCGGGCGCAAGGTAGTGAAGCCGGCTCCCGCACCGAAGCCCGCTCCCGCCCCGGCGCCCGCTCCTGTACCGGCGCCCGCTCCTGTACCGAAGCCGGCTCCTGTACCGAAGCCGGCTCCTGTACCGAAGCCCGCTCCTGTGCCGAAGCCGGCTCCTGCGCCGAAGCCGGCTCCTGCGCCAAAGCCCGCGCCTGCACCCGCCCCGGCGCCGCAGCCCAGTCCTGCGCCCAGCGGCGGCGCGTGTGCGCTCGGCTCGTTCGGCGGCGACGTCTGGCCGGGCGCCTGCTGGCGTCCCTACGCCGACTCGAGCCCGTTCAACCAGCGACTCGACGGCGATCCGCGGATCGCCCCGAACTCCAGCGCGATTGTGCAGCGAGTGCTTGGCACGGGGCTGCCCGCGAGCATGGTCGCCGGCGACGCCGACACCCAGTGGGACTACTCGCACCCGGTCTACTGGTCCCAGCCGTCGGACCCGCAGTTCACGATCGACTGCGTCGAGAGCTGGGGCGCCTGCGAGATCGAGGGGCTCCAGGTGCGCATGCCCGACGCGGCGCGCCCGGCGGGCGGATCGGACGGACATCTCACGGTCGTCGATCAGGCCTCGGGCTGGGAGTACGACCTCTGGCAGGTACGCGACAAGCCCGCCGGCGGGGGCAAGCTGGCGGTGTCGTGGGGCGGGCGCACGCGGATCGACGGCGACGGCCTCGGCTCGAACGCGACCGCGGCCCACTTCGGCGCCGCCGGCGGGATCGTCCGCGCGCAGGAGATGCAGGCCGGCGAGATCGACCACGCGCTGTTCGCCGTGATCAAGTGCGGCTCGGGCGGCAAGGTCTATCCGGCCGGCGGCACGGGCGCGAAGTGCTCCGACACGACGAACGCGCCGCCGATGGGCACTCGCTTCCAGCTCGCGATGTCCGACGCCCAGATCGAGGCGCTCGCGGCGCCGGCGTGGAAGAAGACGATGCTGCGCGCGATGGCCCACTACGGGATCTACTTCGGTGACACCGGCGGCAGCGGCTTCAACCTCCAGTTCGAGTCCGGCTCGTCCTACACCAGCTTCGGCAAGGAGGACGCGATGGTGTCCTTCGCCCGTCAGGCCGGCGTCCCCCGCACCAGCGAGGGCAAGTACGTCTTCAACATCCGCGACGGAGTCGACTGGGCGCGCTACCTGCGCGTCGTCGACCCGTGCGAGACGCAGGGCAGCTGCTGAGACGCGCCGTGCGGGCCTGAGTCGCCGCCGCGGGCGGCGACTCACGTCCGCGCGTTCGTGAGAATGGCCCGCGATGGAGAACGAGGACACCGGGGGCGGGATGGAGAGCGAGCAGCTCGGCCGCGAGCGCCTCGGGTCCCGCACCGCCCGCGCGATGGTCTGGGTGTACGCGTCGTACATCGGTGGGCGGGCGCTGACGCTCGTCTCGACGGCGATCCTCGCGCGCCTGCTGGGCCCGCGCGAGTTCGGCCTCGTGGCGCTCGCCCTGATCGTCACGATCGCGCTCGAGACGCTCAAGGACCTGGGACTGACCCAGGCCCTGATCGTCGCCACCGACGAGGAGACCGAGGAGCACGCGCCCACGGTCTTCTTCGTGACCGTCGGCATCGGCTTCGTTCTTTGGGGCGTCACGGCCGCCTTCGCCCCGCTCATGGCAGAGCTCTTCGACGAGCCGCGTGTCACGCCGATCCTGACTGCGCTCGGCTTCAACTTCGTGCTGCGCGCGCTGGCGGCGACGCACGGCGCACTGGCTGCCAAGAGCCTCGACTTTCGCAAGCGGACCTTCGCCGAGGCTGGCGACGTCGCCGTCCGCGGGCTGGTGAGCATCGGCCTGGCGCTCGCAGGGGCCGGAGTCTGGAGCATCGTCGTCGGCTACCTCGTCGGCACCGCGACGTTGGCCGTCGTCCTCTGGGCGATGGTCTCGTGGCGGCCGAGGCTCGAGCTGCGGTTCAGGGGGCTGTCGCGCATGGTGCGCTTCGGGGGGTCGATCACCGGCATCGACGTCACGGTCGCGATCAACCGCAACATCGACCTAATCGCCGTCGGCTCGGTACTCGGCACGGCCTCGCTCGGCTTCTACACGCTCGCCTATCGGCTACCCGAGCTGCTGGTGCTCAACTTCGCCGTCGTAGGCGGCTACGTGCTCTTCCCGGCCTTCGCGACGCTGGACCGCGAGGCGCTGCGCGCCGCCTACCTGGTCGCCTTCCGCTACACGGTCGCGCTCGCGCTGCCGCTGACGGTCGCGATGGTCGTGCTCGCGAATCCGATCGTGCTGGCGGTGTTCGGCGAGAAGTGGGTCGACGCTGTCGGCGCGATGCAACTGTTGGCGCTGTTCGCGCTGACGATCGCGATCGACATCCCGGCGGGGACCGTCTACAAGTCGAGCGGCCGGGCGGACGTGCTGCTCAAGCTGGCGATTCCGCGGGCCTTGGTGGTTGCCGGGCTGATGGCGTTGTACGTCGAGGAGGGGATCGCCACCGCGGCGCTGATCCAGTTCGTCGTCGGAGTCGCCTTCGTGGCGATCCAGCTCTACCTGACGAAGCGGCTGCTGGGCGCGGGCTTCAGGGTGCTGGCCGTGGCGGCCGCGCCGATCGCGCTCGCGGCGGCGGCGATGGGAGCCGCCGTCGCCGGGCTCGACTACGTGATCGCGGGTCCATGGCCGAGCGTCGTGGCGGCGTCGGCGGTCGGGGCCTTCGTGTACCTGGGAACGCTGCGGGTCGCGGCACCGGACCTGATCGGCGGTCTGATCCAGCGGCTGAGGCCGACTGCTACCACGCCTGTGCCGCCGGTGACGCGGGAGGGAACGGCTGTCGCCGCCACGGCGCCGGTGCCGCCCGGGACGCCCGAGGGAGCGCCGTGACACCGGACGACGACCACGCAGGCGCGAGCGCCGCGCTGGCGCCCGCTGACGGGCGACTGCGCATCCACGTCGTGATCGACTCGATGGGCGCCGGCGGCGCCGAGCTGCTGTTGGCCGACTTCACCGCCGGTGCTGACGCCGCGGGCATCGATCTCTCGGTCAGCTTCCTGTCGCGCAGGGACAGCGAGCCCGCGCTCGAGCGGTTGCGGCGACTTGGGATCGAGCCACAGCCGATCCGGATCGACCGGCTCGTGAGTGCCGCGTCGGTGCGACGGGTGCGCGCGCATCTGCGCGCCGTCGAGCCTGACCTCGTGCACACCCACCTCGCCTACTCCGACGCGCTGGGCGGCCTCGCCGCTCGCTCGCTCGGCATCCCCACGGTGTCGACGATCCACGTCATGCGCTGGGGCGGGGACCCGCGCGAGGCGACGCGCGAGCGGCTGATCCGAGCAGTGCGGCGACGCTGCGCCGCGCGCGTGGTGGTCGTCTCGGATGCCGCCCGCGAGGCGTTCCTGGCCCAGACCGGGGAGCGGCCCGAGCGCGTGGTGACGGTCCGCAACGGCGTCCTCGCCGATCCGGCGCCGGGCGCCGGGACGGCCGTGCGCGCCCAGCTCGGCATCGACGCGGGCGACACGGTCGTCGGGATGCTGAGCGTCCTGCGCGGTGGCAAGGGCCACGAGCAGGCGCTCGACGCGCTGCGCGAGCTGCTGCCGCAGCACCCGCGCCTACGGCTCTTGATTGCGGGCGACGGCGAGGGCCGCGGCGCGCTCGAGCAGGCCGCGGCCGACCTCGGGCCCGCGGTCGTCTTCGCCGGCTTCCGCGACGACGCGATGGCGACACTCGACGCCGTCGATGTGCTGCTGCACCCCTCGCGCTTCGACGCGTTCCCGACGGCGCTGCTGGAGGCGATGAGCGCGCGCGTGCCGGTGGTCGCGACCGCCGTCGGCGGCATTCCCGAGATCGTCCGCGACGGGGAGACCGGAACGCTGATCGATCCCGAGGCCGGCGGGGCGGAGATCGCAGCCGGGCTGCGGCCGCTGCTCGACGACCCGGCGCTGCGCGGGCGCTTCGGCGCGGCGGGTCGCGCGCGCTACGAGGCCGAGTTCACGGCCGCCGACTGGGCGCGGCGGTCACGCGCGCTCTACGACGAGGTCCTCGGCCGAGTCCGAGCCGGGGGAGCAGGAGCCGGTCGAGCGCGAGCGAAGGCTGCCCGGTGATGCGGGTCCTGCTCAAGGTCCTCTACTGGCTGGCGGTGCTGATCGTCTCGCTGGCCGTGCTGGTCGCGCTCGTCCTCTACCTCGAGTCGCGCGACGCCTCGCGGATCGAGGACGACGCGCGCGCTCCCGCCGTCCTCGCCTGAGCTCCGCGCCCGACGCGCGCCGGACGCCGCCCGACCAGCCGTGCGAAGACGATGATCCGCTCTGCGGCGCTGTAGAGCGGGTGACAGGCACTGAGCACGAGCCGGTCGTAGCCGACGCGGCGCGTCACCCAGAGCGCGCTCGGGTCGACGATCTGCGTGCGCTCGACGCGGTAGACGAACGTCCGGTACGGCATGTCGACCTCGATTCGGTCGCCCGGATCGAGCTTGTCGAGATCGCGGAAGGGCGCGCCGTAGGTCGTGCGATGGCCGGCGATCGCGACCGTTCCGCGGTCGCCGGGCAGCGCTGTGCTCGGATAGTGGCCGGGTCCCTTGCGCAGGTTGTCCTGGTCGGTGCCCTCGACGATGAACTCGCTCGAGTCGATCGCCGGAATCCGGATCTGGCCGAGCGCGTCCCCCGGCAGCGGCCGGCGCTCGAGCACGCGCCGTGGCGGGTCGGCTATCTCGCGCTCGAGCTCCTGCTGCTCGCGGTGGGCGAGGAACGACGAGATCGGCTCCTGCCAGGCCACCGTCAGGCCGGCGTCGACGATCAGCAGGACGCCGCTGACCATCAGCACCGCGGACACGAAGTGCAGCACGGCGCGGATCATCGGTCGGGCACTCGGCCGCCGGTCGCCCCGCCCGAGCGGGTCAGCACGTCGTCGACTACGTCGAGCAGCGCGCGGATGTGGTTGCCGGGGCCGAAGCGCTCGCGCGCGGTCTCGCGGGCGCGCTCGCGGATCGCGGCGACCTCGTCGGTGTTAACGGGATCCTGGCTCCAGCGGATCGCATCGCCGAGGGCCTGCGGGTCGCGCGCCGGCACGATCAGGCCGCTGCGTCGGTCCTCGATGTGGTCGCGCACGCCGAGCGTCTCGGTGACGATCGTCAGCTTGCCCATCGCCATCGCGTTGAGGTAAGTCGTCTGCCCGGCGCTGCGGTCCTCGCGCGGCTCGAGCGCGACGACGACCGCACGAGCGTTGCGCATCGCATCGAGGTAGTCGGCGTGCGAGGTCGGCCCGACGCGGACGTTCGCCGGCACCGGCACGCCCTCCGGGAGGTCTGAGCGCTCGGCGGCGATGCGGAACTCGAATGGCAGCTCGGCGGCGCAGCGCAGCAGCGGCTCGTAGTCGCGCAGCGAGCGGCCGCCGCTGAAGATCGGGCCGTCCTCGGAGGTCGGCGCGGCGAGCTCCGCGTCGGTCAGCCCGTGGTACCAGCGGCAGATCCGAATCCGCTCTGGCGGCACGTCCCAGAGGCGCGGGAACCGCTCGAGCTCCTCGGTCGAGGACACGCAGAACGTCGCGTGCGGTCCGTCGAGCGCGCGCACGCCAAGTCGCGTCACGACGCGGTCGGCGGTCGAGCCGCCGGTCTTCCAGGTGCAGTCGGTGACGATCACGGGCGGCGGACGGCGGCGACGGGCGAGGATCGCCGCCGCGACCGTGTCGACGCGGTGGAAGCCGTCGAGGACGATCGGCTTGCGCTCGCGCCCGGCGGCGAGGATCCGCTTCAGGCGCACGTGCGGCGGCGGACCGTCGCCGGTCAGGCTCCGTCCCCGGCCGGCCCACTCGGGACGCAGCGGATAGTCCAAAGTCGTAACAAATTCGTGCATTTCTTCGCGCAGTCTCGTAAGAGGCGATGTCTGAGCCGATACCGAGCCAAGGATGCGCGTCCTGATCGAGAAAGTGTCCCCATCCCTGCGGGGCCCGTTCGGCTGGCCGCAGGCTATCCCGCTCGTCGTCGCCCTGCTGGCCGCAGTCGCGGTCACCAACCGCTGGATGAGCTGGACTGCCGGCTTCTTCCACGTCCACGCGAACGACGAGCGTGCATACCTGACGATCGCGCGCGCCTTTCCCGGCGTCCCGGACGAGCGGATCGCCGACCAGCACGCGCAGCGCTGGACCGTGCACTGGGCCGTCGGCGGCCTGGCAGACCTGTTCGGGACCAGCCCCGAGACCGTCTACCGCTGCGCGGCGATCGGGCTCGCGATCGCCGTGGTCGTGGTCCTGGCGGCGGTGCTGATCCGGACCGGCGTCAGCTTCGCCGCGGCCGCGCTCGCGCTCGGAGCGTTCGTCCTCAGTCCCTACGTCTTCCGCTACTACATGCTCGCGCCGGGCTACCTGGCGGATCTCGTCTTCGAGCTCGGCCTCGTGGTCGTTCTGCTCGGGATGGTGCGCCGCTCGCTGCCGCTGGTGCTGGTCGGACTGATCGTCGGCGTGCTCGGACGCCAGACGATGGTCGTCGTCGCGCCCGTGGTCGGCCTCTGGATCGCGCTGGCGCCCGAGTGGCGCGGCGCGGATCGGCGTCGCGCGGTGCTTCCCGCGCTCGCGGCGCTGGTGCTGCCGGTCGCCGTCTACATGGTCGTGAAGGGCGTCGCGGCGGACTTCTCGCGTCCCGGCTTCCCGTTCTCACGGCTGACGATCCTCGACACCGTGCTCGCTCTCCCGGGCACCGCGGCCGATCTCCTCAGCCACGTCTCGCACGTCGGGATCGCGCTGCTCGTGATCGGCGCCTTGCTGCTGGCGACGCTGCTGAGCGTGTCGCCGCGTGAGCTGCCGTCGCTCTTCTGGGGCAGCCTCGCGATCGCAGCGGCGATCGTCGCCCAGGTCCTCGCGCTCAACCCCGACCCGATCGCCAACGACTTCTCGTCGACCAACCAGCCGCGCCTGACGGCGATCGCGCTGCCCGCCCTTGCGGTCGCTTTCGCCGTTGCTCGCCGCACGCTCGAGCAGTCGTCGGCGGCGGTAAGGCACAACACCGCTCAGCTCGCGATCGTCGGGCTTCCGCTGTTGCTGGTCGCAACGCTGAATCACTCCTACACGGTGTTGTCCACAGGCGCCGCCGCCGCCACCCTGATGTTGCAGGCGATCGTCGCGGCGATGCTCTTCGCGGCCCTGCTCGTGTCCGACGGCCGCGTGACGCTCGCACGTCCGCGACCGGACTAGGGTTCGCGGGCGTGTCCGCCCTGCGTGTGCGCCTGCTCCCTGCGGCGGAGATCGACAGTGCCCGCGCGGCGTGGGCCGGGCTCGAGCTCTCGCCACACGACGGCGGGCTGGTCTGCGGCTGGGACTGGACTCACACCTGGCTGCAGGCCTACGGCGACGTGGTGCCGTACCGCTTCGCCATCGCGGAGCGCGGCGACGCGGTCGTCGGCGCGGCGCTTGTGACCAGCAGCCGAGCCACCGGCGCCAAGGGCTTCGGCATCCGCCGCCTGCACCTCGGCACCGCCGGCGAGCCGGAGGGGGAGGGGGTGTTCGTCGAGTACAACGGGGTGTTGACTGCGACCGGCGAGCTCGAGGCGTTCGCCGAGGCCCTGATCGCCGCGATCGACGACGAGCCCGGCTGGGACGAGCTGCGCGTCGACGGGCTGTCCGCCGACCAGGCGCGAGCGTTCGCCGCCGCCGCGCCGGCGCTCGAGCTGGGATTCGAGGCGAGCCCCTACACCGACCTCGACACGATCCGCGCGGCGGGCGGCGACGTCCTCGCGGCGCTCGAGAAGGGCCCGCGCAGCCGCATCCGCCGCGGCATGCGCGGCTTCGGGGAGCTTCAGGGCGAGTGGGCCGAGACCGAGACTCAGGCGGTCGAGATCTTCGAGGAGCTGGTGCGGTTGCACCAGGCGCAGTGGCAGGCGGCGGGGGAGCCCGGCGCGTTCGGCGTTGCGCGCGTGCTCGGCTTTCACCGCGAGCTGATCCCGACGCTCGTCCCCGGGGGGCGAGTGATGCTGTTCCGCGTGCGCGCCGGCGAGCGCACCGTCGGCTGCCTCTACGGGCTGCTCGACGGCGGCCGGCTGCTCTTCTACCAGAGCGGATTCGGGGTGTTCGAGGACGCGAAGCTGAAGCCCGGTCTGGTGACCCACGCGCTCTGCATGCAGGCATGCCTCGAGCGCGGATTGAGCGCCTACGACTTCCTCGCCGGGGAGGCCCGCTATAAGCGCGAGCTGGCGACGGGGGAGGCACAGCTCGCGTGGGGACGGCTCAGTCGCCCGCGCGTCCGCCCGAGACTGGCGGCCGCCGCACGGTGGCTTGCGCGCCGCCCCCAGCCGTTGACGCCTTTCGGTTGAGAAGGCGGGGCAAGGCAGCGCAAAGACGATCTTGCATGCGCGAACGCTCCGAACCCGTACGACACTGCTCTCGTGCCAGCTTCGGTGAGGATCCAGTCCACCCCCGCGCCACTGCTCCGCCGCCCCGTCGGCGAGGTCGCCCGTGCGGCTTGGTCGCGGGCGAAGCCGAAGGTGAGAATCGACGAGGAGCACGTCTGGCTGGTGCGCGACCTCGACGAGCTGCCCGAGCTTCCACTGCCCGCAGGCTCCGAGCTCCGGCGGGCGACGGTCGGCGACCTCGACCTGGCCGCGGACGCCGGCCGCGACCCAGAGCTCGTCCAGCGCTACGTCGAGGCGGGGCACGAGCTGTGGATGCTCGTCCACGACGGACGGGCAGCCTTCTCGGCCTGGATCTTCCACGGCAGCGCGCCGGCGATCGCCGCGCGCGACGGCTGGTTCGAGCTGCCCGCGGGCGTGGCCTGCATGGAGGACTCGCTGACCCATCCCGACTATCGCGGTCGCGGCTTCGCCCCCGCCGCCGGCCTGGGCATCTTCCGCGCCGTGAGAGAGTCGGGCGTCGTGCAAGTGGTCACCAAGATCGAGACGTCGAACGGCTCCTCCCGCCGGGCCGCTGCCAAAGCCGGCTTCCGCGAAGTCGCCACGATGCGCTTCAAGCGCGTCGGTCCACGCCGCCGCACGAGTCTCTCCGACGTCCGTGGTGACGTCGGGGGCCAGCTGGCCAGCGCGCTCGAACGATGAGCGACCGCGGTGTCGCCGCCCCGCGCGACGACACCAGCGTCAGTCCCTCGCTACCGCTGCTGCTCGCGATCGCCGTCTACATCGCGGCGACGTACTCGCTGCTCCTCCTCGACCGTGGCACGTTCGACCCGTTGATCCAGGAGGACGGCATCGTCGAGTGGGTCGGCACGCTCGGCTTCCTGGTCGCCTCGGGGTGCTTTCTCGCCGCCTTCCTGCTGACGCGCCGAACCGAGAACCGCTCGCGCTACACGCTCGTGAAGCGGTTGTCGCTGCTGGCGCTGGCGCTGCTCCTGTTCGTGTTCGCGGGCGAGGAGATCAGCTGGGGGCAGCGGCTGCTCGGGCTCGAAACGCCCGAGAGCCTCCAGACCGCCAACGTCCAGAGCGAGACCAACCTGCACAACCTCGACCTGCTCCAGAACACGCTCAGCGTCGACCGTCTCTTCCAGATGTTCTGGATCGGGCTCGGCGTCCTCGTGCCGCTGCTGGCGGCGTTCTGGCCGCGAGCGCGGCGCCTGCTCGACCGCGCCCTGCCGATCTTTCCGCTGTCGGTGGCGCTGCTGTTCGTCTTCAGCCAGGCGCTGGAGGTCGGTTTCCAGTCGCTGCTCGACGGACGCTCGGACCTCTACAACAGCACCTACCCGATCGGATCGGCGACCGTCGAGATCCTCGAGTCGAACGTGGGGCTCCTGCTCGGGCTCGGAGCCGTTGCCGTGCTTCGGTCTCTGCGACAGGAAGCCGACGCCTTCAAGCCAGAGGGCGACGCGCCGATCCCAGTGCCGGCCGACGTCGTGCCGACTCCGGCCTGACCAGGTCAGCGCCGATCGCCGGTTGAGCGTCGACGGGCTCCCCGCGCCGGTCCGCTAATGCCCGTCGTCTTCAGCCGATGCGGGCGGACGCGACTCCTCGGCGAGCGACGTGATCGCCAGCGCACCACGCGAGGCGCCCTCGAGCACGCCCGTCGCCTCCTCCACCGAGCGGGCGTAGAGCTCGACGAGCATGTGGACGACGATCTGGCCCTCCTCCTCGTGCTTGTGGAAGCGCACGTGGGTGAAGAACTCGCGCGTGCCGTGGTCGCCGAAGGCGGCGAACGCGAGCGAGTCGGCGGCCTCGGGCCCTGAGCAGCTCTCGACCTGATCGGCCTCGACGGTGACGGTGCAGGACGCGACCCACGGGGTGCCGGTCACCATCCGCTCCCAGCGGTCCTCGACCGCCTCGATCCGGCTGATGCGGCGGCCGTCCTCCTCGTAGAAGGCGAGGCTGAGGTGTGGCTGGTCGTGCATGCAGTCGAGGCACTGCACTACCGCCTCCTGGACCTCCTCGACCGGCTCGACGGCCTCCGCCGTGTTGGGGTCGACCTTGAGGATTCCCTCGTAGTGCACCTGCACCTCGAGGTTCTGGGACCAGCAGCGATAGCAGCGCAACCAGCTCGACTGCGTACCGACTGAGTCTGGGGCTGAGCCCTCCATCAGTCCATTATGCCCGGGTCGGGGCTCAGCGCTTGAGCAGCAGCGCCACGAGCGCGGCTGTGAAGGCGATCTGGCCGATGCCCAGGGCGGTGCCGAGGTTCGCCGCTCCTGCCAGTTCGGCGATGGCTGTGGTGACGGCGAAGACGGCGAGTAGCAGCGCGGCTTGGAGCGGGAGGCTCATCCGGCTTCTCCGGTGGTTCCGGGCGACGCTTCAGGCCCGCCAGCCGGCGCGGCGCCGGTCGCCTGCCGGAGCAGGATGGCTACCAGTCCGGCTACGTCCAGCGCCGAGTCCTGTCCCGCCAGCAGCCGCTCGGCCTCACGGCGTCCGCCGAGCGCGCGCAGCGCGGTCTCGCCGTGCTCCGCCACGAGCTCACCGAGTGCCATCTGGCGTCGTGAGCGCAGCCGCCGCGCTGGCAGGTCGAGGGCCGCGCGGTGCGCGTCCAGCGCGTCGGCGAGCTCGGCGATCCCGGTCGGCGGCGGTACCGACGACACGGCTAGGACCGGCACGTCCTTCGAGCCCAGCGACCGCGCCGCCTGCGCCAGGTCGCGGCGCGAGCGCAGCGCCACGTCGCCGAGGTCGGCCTTGGTGACCACGAGCACGTCCGGCACCTCCATGATCCCGGCCTTGATGAACTGGAGAGTGTCGCCCGAGCCGGGCTGCACGACCACGACGACGGTGTCGCAGACCTCCTCGACGTCGGTCTCGGACTGACCGACGCCGACCGTCTCGATCACGACGACGTCGAAGCAGGCCGCGAGCGCCTGGGCGGCCTCGCGCGTCGGAGCCGCGAGCCCGCCGAGCCGGCCGCCCGCCGCAGTCGAGCGGATCAGCACGCCGTCGTCGGAGGGATCGTGCTCGATCCGAGCCCTGTCGCCGAGCAGCGAGCCACCGGAGCGACGCGACGACGGGTCGACGGCGAGCACTGCCACCGTCCGGTCGCGCGCCCGCCACTCGTGCACCAACGCGCTCAGCAGCGTCGACTTACCGGCCCCGGGCGGGCCCGTGAGCCCGACCAGGTGCGCCGGCGCCTCGCCTCCGAGCGCCGCAGGGGACACCTCACCCAGCAGCGCCGCCGTCTGCTCCCGCCCCCGCGCCGAACGGTCCTCGATCAGGTTCAACGCCGCCGGCGCCGCCGACCGCTCACGCTCGCGCAACCGCGCTCCGAGCTCCTTGCCGTCCGCCGTCACGGCGCCGCACGCTATCCGACCGGTCCGCGGGTTCTGCCCGGCGGCACGTTCGCCGAGGCATCCGCTCTCGCACCGCATCGACCGCGGGCCGGTTGCGGCCAGATCGTGGCCGCAATCTGCCCGTCGTCTCGATGACTCGGATCGCTTTCCTCGACGGGTCCGTTGCGGCCACATTGCGGCCGTGATGTGCCCGCGGTCTAGATAGCTCGTATCGCTCACCTCGACGGGTCCGTTGCGGCCGCATGGCGACCGTGATGTGCCCATGGGGTCGAGGTCGGGTTGGCCCGTTCTCGATGTGCCGGTTGCGGCCGCTGGTCGGCCGCTTTCAGCCAGTCGTAGTGCCAGCCGGTGAGATGAGGCGAAGGAAGGCGCGCAGCTCGGTAATGACCCTGGCTGGTTCGTCGATGAGCTCCGAGGCGGCGTAGCGGCGCGTCTCGAAGCCCGCCAGGGCGAGGCGACGATCGCGCTGCCGGTCGTCCGTGAATGCCTCGCGCTTGGCGTGGTAGGCACGACCGTCGATCTCGACGATCAAGTGTGCCTCGCGCCAGAGGAAGTCGGCGCTGTAGCCGTTGCCCTCCTCGAGTGGAATCCATGTGTTCACGCTAGGACGCGGTAGGCCGTTTGTCTTCACGAGCGCGAGGAAGCGCTCCTCTGCGTCGCTTCGCGTGACGGATGTCGAATAGGTCGCGAGGACGGAGTTCAAGACGCCGGCGCCGCGGCGGCCTGGGTGGCGGTCGAGCACCGCGCGAATCGCTCTCAGGTCGAAGCTGCGCAGCTCCTCGGCTCGGCCGAGCGCACGCTCGAGCGCACGGCGATCGACGACCGCGGCGAGGTCGAGCAGCGTGCGGGCGAGAGAGGTGCATGGGATGGCGCTGCGCAGAGTGACGTCACCGGGATCGAGCGCGTCGGTGCGGTGAACCGCGATCCCGGGCGCGAACGTCCAGCGCGCGTAGGCACGGCAACGTCCACGGGTCCGTGCGCCTCGTCTCGCACCTCCCATAGCGCAGCCGCCGAGCTGTGCGACAACACCGCGTCGTTGCCGCACGCCAGCACTGCGGCCATCCAGCGGCCGTGGGCAGTCGGACGACCTACGCAGTAAACGCCGCGGTGGAGCCTTCGCAGCCGTCCCGCGGCGGCGCGATGGCGCACCGCCCGCGGGCTCAGCCCGAGTGCCTCGAGTTGAGCCAGGGTGATGACGTGATGTTGCGGTTCGGACCAGCGCTCGATCGCTCGATCCGAACGTCTGCGGGCCCGTTGCGGCCGCTTTCCGGCCGCTACGAGCCCGTCGTCATTGACGCCTACACGGTGGGCCGAGTGCGGCCATATTCCGGCCGCGAGCTGCCCGTCGTGGTCGAGCCCTGCCCGGCGGGCCGGTTCCGGCCGTGATCCGGCCGCGAGCTGCCCGTCGTGACGCATGCCATCGATGCTGGCGACTGATGGCCGACAGGAGATGTCCGGACGCCACGAGGATGTGACAAGAGTCCTGCGACTCGTTGACGACCCGTGCTTGCCGCGAGCGCCTCGTATGCCGCGCGCCTACGCGGTGGCCGCAGCCGCGCCGTGTCGCTCGGCGACGAGGTCGACGATGTCGCCCATGATGCGGGAGACCTCGAAGTCCTTCGGCGTGTAGACGCGGGCGACGCCCGCGGCGAGCATCTCCTGCTCGTCGACCTTGGGGATGATCCCGCCGACTACGACCGGGACGTCGGCGCCCGCGGCGCGCAGCTCCTCGAGCACCTGGGGGATCAACTCGCGGTGCGAGCCGGAGAGGATCGAGAGGCCGACGACGTGGACGCCCTCCTGCACGGCCGCCTGGGCGATGCGGGCGGGGGTGAGGCGGATGCCCTCGTAGACCACGTCCATGCCGGCGTCGCGCGCCCGCACGGCGATCTGCTCGGCGCCGTTGGAGTGACCGTCGAGGCCCGGCTTGCCGACGAGGATCTTGATCCGGCGCCCGAGCGTCTCGGAGATCGCCTCGACGCGGTCGCGGAGCTCGTCGAGCGCGTCGTCGCCGGGCGCGGCCGCGGCGTCGGCGACGCCCGTCGGCGCGCGGTACTCGCCGAACACCTCGCGCAGCGCGCCGGCCCACTCGCCGGTCGTCACGCCAGCCTTCGCGGCGGCCAGCGTGGGGGGCATGATGTTCGCGTTCGGGTCCGCGGCCGCCTCGCGCAGCTGCTCGAGCGCCGCCGCGGCGGCAGCCTCGGCGCGCTGTGAGCGCCACGCCTCGACGGCCGCAATCTGGTTCTGCTCGACAGCCGGATCGACCGTCAGGATCCCGCCGTCCTCGCCCTGCTGGAGCGGCGACGGCTCGGTGCTCGTGTACGCGTTCTGACCGACGACCTGCTGCTCGCCGCGCTCGATCGCGCCGACGCGGGCGCGGTGCGACTCAACCAACTGCGTCTTCATGTACGGCACCGCCGCCACGGCGCCGCCGTGCTCGCCGACGATCGCCATCTCGGCGCGCGCGCCTTCGGCGAGCTCGTCGACCAGTCCGTCCATCACCTTCGACCCCTCGAAGATGTCGGGGTAGTCGAGGATGTCGGTCTCGTGGGCAAGGATCTGCTGGATCCGTAGCGACCACTGCTGGTCCCACGGCCGCGGCAGCCCGAGCGCCTCGTTCCACGCCGGCAGTTGCAGCGCCCGCGCCCGCGCGTCGCGCCCGAGCGTCACGGCGAGCGCCTCGAGCACGATCCGGATCACGTTGTTCTCGGGCTGCGCCTCGGTCAGGCCGAGCGAGTTGACCTGCACGCCGTAGCGCATCCGCAGGAACTTCTCCTCGGTCACGCCGTAGCGCTCACGCCCGATCTCCTCCCACAGGCGCCCCATCGCGCGCAGCTTCGCGTGCTCCTCGATGAAGCGGATGCCGGCGTTGACGAAGAACGAGATCCGGCCGAACACGCGCGGGAAGGTCTCCTCGGGCACGCGCGGCCGCGCCTCGTCGAGCACCGCGATCGCGGTCGAGAGCGCATAGGCGATCTCCTGGACCGGCGTCGCGCCCGCCTCCTGCAGGTGATAGCTGCAGATGTTGATCGGGTTCCACTTCGGGACCTCGTCGACGGTGAAGGCGATCATGTCCGCGATCAGCCGCAGCGACGGCTCCGGCGGGAACGCGTAGGTCCCGCGCGAGAGGAACTCCTTGACGATGTCGTTCTGCGTCGTCCCCTGCAGCGCGCCGCGCTCGACGCCGTTCTCCTCGGCGACCGTCATGTAGAGCGCCAGCAGCCACGCCGCCGTCGCGTTGATCGTCATCGACGTGTTCATCGCGTCGAGCGGGATCCCGTCCAGCAGCGCGTGCATGTCGCCCTTGTGGGCGATCGACACCCCGACCTTGCCGACCTCGCCGCGCGACAGCTCGTGCTCGGGGTCGTAGCCCGTCTGGGTCGGCAGGTCGAACGCGATCGAGAGCCCGGTCTGGCCCTTCTCGAGGTTGCCGCGGTAGAGGGCGTTGGACTCCTTCGCCGTCGAGTGACCGGCGTAGGTGCGCATCACCCACGGGCGATCGCGCTCCGGAAGGCGGTGGGCGGGCTGGCTCATGAAGCGGATTGTATGGTGGATCGCTTGATGTCACGAGCCATCGACGTGAACCATCTCGGCCGCGACCGGGTCATCTGCGCCTTCGAGACCCCCGCCGGGATCGTCGATCCGGGGCCGACTTCGAGCGTCGAGACGCTGCTCGAGAACCTCGAGGACGAGCAGCCCCGGGCGCTGCTGCTGACCCACATCCACCTCGATCACGCGGGCGCCGCCGGCGTGCTCTGCCGCAGGTTCCCCGACCTGAAGGTCTACGTCCACGAGCGCGGCGCGCGCCACCTCGCCGACCCCTCGCGCCTACTCGCCAGCGCCGAGCGCCTCTACGGCGACGACATGGACCGCCTCTGGGGCGAGTTCGCCCCGGTCCCCGAGGAGAGGATCGTCGCGCTGGCCGGCGGCGAGACGATCGAGGGGGGCTTCCAGGTCGCCTACACGCCGGGCCACGCCTCCCACCACGTCAGCTACCTCGACGAGGTCACCGGCGAGGCCTACGTCGGCGACGTCTGCGGCGTCCGCATCCCGCCGCACGAGTACGTCATCCCGCCGACGCCGCCGCCCGACATCGACGTCGAGGCTTGGATGCGCTCGCTCGACGTGGTCGCGAGCTGGCGGCCGCGCGCCCTCAACCTGACCCACTTCGGCCGCTACGAGGACGTCCCCGCGCACATCGAGCGCCTGCGCGAGGAGCTCGCCCTGCGCTCCGAGAAGGCCCGCTCGCTGGACCCCGAGCTCTTCAACGACTGGTCCGTCGCGGAGACCCGCGCCTCCGTCGACGCCGAGACCGCCGAGGCGCTCTTCCAGGCCGCCGTCCCCGACCAGATGGGCCCCGGCCTGCGCCGCTACTGGGACAAGCGCCTCGAGCGCGAGCAGGAGGCCGTCGGTTGAGCACCACCACCGTCGAGCGCCCCCGCACCGCCGGCCCCGGCGACGACCTCGGCGGCAACTGGCGCGTGATCGTCCTCAACGACAACCACAACACCTTCGAGGGTGTCGCCTCCGCCCTCGCCACCAACATCCCCGGCATCACCCTCGACGAGGGCTTCGCGATCGCCGACCGCATCCACTCCAGCGGCCAGGCGATCGTCTGGTCCGGTCACCGCGAGGCCGCCGAGCACTACTGGGAACTGCTCCGCGACGCGGGCCTCACGATGGCTCCGCTCGAGCAGCACTGACGCTGATGTACTCCACTAGCCCCGGGCGTTGGTGGCCGCGGGTCCTGTCTCCGGTGGCGGGTTCCGTGCTCGGCGGGCTCGGTCTCCGCCCCGTGCCTGGCGCCGTTTGCCGTATAGGGCTCTCACGGGGTCAGACGGCAGGGGCTTCGCCGAGCGCCCGCCTGCGCGCGGATACCCGACCACCGTCGCCACCCGCGGGAGAAGCGTTGGAGTTGTACGGCTCTTCCTCGACGTTCCGGTTCAGTCGGGGTCTGTCAGTGCTGCAGATAGTCATAGGATCGGGAGCCCATGAACATCACTGTCGCCGGCATCGGGTTCGATGACCACCACTACGACGAGCGTGGCGACGTGCTCTATCTCAACGTGGGCGAGCCTCGGCCCCAGGCGCATGGCCTAGAGACAGCGGAGGGGCATGCGATCCACTACGACGAGAACTGGGCGGTTATCGGCATCACCTTGCTAAACGTCCGTTGGACGCTGGAGCGCGAGGGGCAGATCACCTTCACCTGGCCGGCAGAGCACGTCGATGCCGACACGCTCGGCCCGGCGCTAGCGGTCGCCTAAGCGGCGGCGAAGCGCTTGGCGGAGCGCTCGCGGTGCTTGGCGGCCTCGACCTCGCGGTCCTTCGGTGGGGCGGTGGTGACGAGGTGGTCGAGCAACCTGGTGGTCGCCGCGGCGACCTCGTCGACGGCCTGGTCGAAGGCCTCGGCGTTGGCTTGGGAGGGCTTGGTTGAGCCGCTGACCTTGCGGACGTACTGCAGGGCGGCTGCTCGGACCTCGTCCTCGGTTGCGGGGGGCTCGAAGTTATGGAGTGTGCGGATGTTTCGACACATGCCGCAAGCGTAGTACGCGGGGCGCCGCACTTCTAGGCGATTCGCGCCTCCGTCGGGTCGAAGCTGCGTTTGACCCCGATAGTCGGGGTCTAACGCAACTTCGGCGCTGGAAGCGCGCTACTGCTGGGCTGGAGCGCCGGCTGCCGCGGGCTCGAGCGCCCCACGGCCGGCGATCGTGTGGAACGTCGGCAGCAGGGGGACCTGGTAGTAGCCGGCGGCCTCGACGCGCACCGCTGCGATCTCCTCGGAATACCAGTAGCGGTCCCAGTGGTCCTTGGTGGGGAAGTGGGCGTGCTGGGTGAAGTCGAGCATGCCCTCCTGGGAGCGGAGCAGGGCCCAGTAGGTGGCGCCGAAGTCGAGCGCGGCCTCGGCGGCGGGGAGCCAGAGCGCCTCGAAGGCGTCGCCGCGGAAGGGGTTGATCGCCCAGCGGAGCTCGACGGCGACGCCGTCGCCGCGGCTCATGCGCCGACCTCGGCGACGATCGCTCCCGGGCCCTCCTCGGTCTTGCCGAGACCCTCTTTCTCGGCCCCGACGAGGATCGAGATCTTGCCGAGGTGCTTGTTGTCGCGCATCAGCTGGTGCGCCTCGCCGACGCCGTCGAAGGGCAGCGTCTTCCACAGCACGGGGCGGATCTGGCCGTTCACGATCAGGTCGTTGGCCTTGTTGCACTCCCAGGCGTTTGCGAAGTGCGAGCCGAGGATCTGCTTCTGCTTCATCCACAGGTAGCGGACGTCGAAGTCGAGGTTGAAGCCGGTGGTGCCGGCGCAGATCACGACCTTGCCGAACGGCTTGACCACCAGCACCGAGGTCGGGAACGTCGCCTTGCCGACGTGCTCGAAGACGATGTCGGGCGCCTCGCCGAGAATCTCCGCGACCGCCTTGCCGAAGCGCCGCGACTCCTTGAAGCGCGCCTTCTCCTCCTCCGGCGTCTCGTTGCCGGTGCGCATCATGCCCTTGAACTCGTTGCGGTCGATCCAGCCGGTCGCCCCGAGCTGCTCGACGAGCCGGCCCTTCTCGGCCGACGACACGACCGCGACGCACTCGGCGCCGGCCGCGGCGCAGAGCTGGACGGCGAACACGCCGAGGCCGCCGGCGCCGCCCCAGATCAGCACCTTGTGGCCCGCCTGCAGCTCGCACTGGTTCATCAGCATGCGGTAGGCGGTGAAGTAGACGAGGCCGTAGGAGGCGGCCTCCTCCCAGGTCAGGTTCGTGGGCTTGGGCAGCAGCTGCTGGGCCTGGACCTTGGTGAACTGGGCAAAGCTGCCCCAGGTGGTCTCGTAGCCCCAGATCTGCTGGCTCGGAGCGGCCATCGGGTCCAGCCCGTGGACCTCGACATCCTCGTAGGACGCCTGGTTGCAGTGGATGATGACCTCGTCGCCCACGCTCCAGCGGGTGACGCCCTCGCCGACCTTCCAGATGATCCCGGACGCGTCTGAGCCGCCGATGTGGTGGCCGAACTCGGGGTGGTCGCCGTACTTCCACACGCCCACGGGCTGGCCGAGGGCCGCCCAGACGTTGTTGTAGTTCACGCCCGCGGCCATGACCCGCACGACGACCTCGAAGGCGCCCGGCTGGGGCACCTCGATCTCCTCGAGCTGGAAGGCGTCGCGGGGCTCGCCCTGGCGCTCCTCGCGGATGACCCAGGCGGTCATCTTCTCGGGCAGCTCGCCGGGCTCGGTGCTTACGGTGGTGACGTCGGTCAGGTCAACGGAGGCCATGGGGCGGGCATGGTACCGGCCCCCGCCGAACGGGGGCTACGAGCAGAAGGCGGGGGCCGAGGAGAGCAGCCTGCCGCGGAAGCGGATCGACATCGAGGTGTACTCGTACACGCCGGCGTCGGAGCAGCGCTTGACCTTGCCGAACTTGAGCTTGACGCGGCCGTTGTGGCCCCGGCAGAGCCGGGGCGTGCAGCGCGTGCCCGGGATGCGTATGCGGTACCGGGCGGTGGCCCGGGCGGTCTTGGAGCCGAAGCCCTTCCAGCGGATCCCGGTCAGGGTGTCGCCGCCGAACAGGCGCATCGACCGGGGCGCCTTGAGCCTCGGCCGCTTCTTGTAGGCGTCGGAGCGCAGGTGCGCCTGCACGCGGCGGAAGAAGCTGACATCGGGCGCGAAGTTGGCGCTCCACGAGCGCCGGGCGGGGGGTTCCGACGAGTCGCCGTCGGCGCTGCAGGGCCCGGGTTCGGCGGTCGCGGTGACCGTGACGGTCTGGTCCGCCACCCGCACCGCGGTCACGCGCACGTAGCCGTCGCGCTGGCCCACCGCCGGCTTGGCGACCTTGACGCCGAACGCCTTCGACACGCCGCGCGGCGGCGTGCCCAGGGTGACCGAGCCGGTGGCGCTGGCGCCACAGCCCGTGCCCTCGATCCTGAACGACTTCTCCGAGATGAACTCGATCTTCACCGAGTTGCGGTCGGTCAGGCCCGCGCCCAGCGCGGGGACGGCCAGCATCGCGCCGCAGACCGGGGTGAGCATGAATGCTGCCCGGGCGGCTCGCGCGCGCTTTCGCATGACCGACCGACCATACGCCCGTGGGTCGGTGAAGTCCACGCCTGATAAGCAAGGGCGGTGCGTAGCGAGCGCTCCGCGGTGACCCTGCTGTTCTTCCTGAACGGAGCGATCTTCAGCTCCTTCTTCGCGCGCCTGCCCGCGATCAAGGCCGACCTGGGCGCCAGCGACGGCGACCTGGGCGTTGCGCTGTTCTTCGCCACCGGCGGCCTGGTGGTGGCCCAGCCGGTGGCGGGCGCGCTGGCCGCGCGGCTGGGCGCACGCGCGCCGTCGTTGTGGGGCCTGGCGGGTTACGCGATCGGGCTGCCGGTGGCCGCGGCGGCGCCGTCGGTCCTCGCGCTGGCCGCCGTGCTGTTCGCGATGGGCCTGGCCAACGGCATCCTCGACGTGGCCATGAATGTGGAGGGGGTGGCGGTCGAGCGCCGGCTGGGGCGCCGGGTGCTGAGCTCCATGCACGCCGCGTTCTCGTTCGGCGGGATGACCGGCGCCGGGCTGGGAGGCGTGGCGGCCGCGGCGGGCCTGGAGGCCGAGCCGCACCTGGCCATCGTGGCCGGGCTGATGCTGGTGGGCGGGGCGGTGGCGGCCAGGGGACTGCCGGCTCCCCGGGCGGAGCGGCGCTCGGCCAAGTCGTTCGTGCGCCCCACGCGCCGGCTGGCGCTGCTGGGCGCTGTCGCGTTCTGCGTCCTGCTGGCGGAGGGCTCGGTCACCGACTGGAGCGCCGTCTACCTGAACGAGGGCACCGGCGCCTCGGAGGGGCTGGCGGCCGCGGGCCTCTCGGTGTTCTCGCTGACGATGGCCTTCGGGCGGCTGGCCGGCGACAGGGTGGCCGAGGCGCTGAGCGCGCCGGTGGTGATCCGCGTGGGCACGCTGCTGGCCGCCGCCGGGCTGGGGCTGGGGCTGGCGGTGGCCGAGCCGGCGGCGGGGATCGCCGGCTACGCGGTGATGGGCGTGGGCCTGTCGGCCTGCTTCCCGCTGGTGGTCGCCGCGTCGGCGCACGGATCGGGCAATGCCGAGGCGGCGTCGATCGCGATGGTCTCGGGCGCCGGCTACGTGGGGCTGACGGCCGGCCCGGCGATGATCGGCCTGCTGTCCGACGCGGCCGGGCTGCGCCAGGCGCTGCTGGTGGTCGTGGCGCTGGCGGTGGTGGCCTCGGTGCTCGCGGGCCCCGCGGCCCGCGAAGACGGCCGACCCGCTTCCTAGCCTGGCGCGCGTGCCCCAGGAGCCCGCGACCGCGCACGAGACCGGCCGCCGCCTGGGGCGCGTCGACGCGTTCTCGGACGGCCTGTTCGCCATCGCGGCCACGCTGCTGGCGCTGTCGATCAACGTGCCCGAGGTACCCGAGGCCGACCTGGACGCGGCCCTCGACGACCTGCTCCCGGCGGTCATGGCCTACTTCATCTCGTTCGCGGTGGTGGGGCTGTTCTGGCTGCGCCACCACGAGTTCTTCGGCCGCCTGCAGGCGTCGGACTCCCGGCTGGCGGCCATCAACCTCGTGTTCCTGTCCTTCGTGGCGCTGCTGCCGGTGCCCACCGAGCTGCTGGGCCGCTACGACAACAGCGCGTCGCCGGTGGTCATCTACGCCGTGTTCATCCTCATCCTGTCGGCGCTCCTGCGGACGCTGTTCCACCACGCCCGTACGGCGAACCTCCTGGCCCCGGGCCAGGTGGTGCCCGTCGACAACGCCGGTGCGGCGGCGGTGTGGTCCGCGTTCGCCCTGTCGATCCCGATGGCGTTCGTGAACCCCGACTGGGGCATGTACTGCTGGATCCTGGCGTGGCCGCTGCGGTACGTGTTCGGCGGTCTGTTCGGAACTCCGCGCGCGTGAGCGCCCGCTGCGCCCGCCTGGCGGAGTCCACGCCGTTCAACCTGTTCATCTTCGCGGTGATCCTGGCCAACGCCGTGGTGCTGGGGCTGGAGACCTACGACACGATCGTGGACGAGGCCGGCGGCCTGCTGCAGGCCCTCAACGCGGTCTTCCTCGGGGTGTTCGTCGTCGAGCTGGCCATCCGGATCGCGGCCCACGGATCGCGGCCGGGCGACTTCTTCCGCGACGGCTGGAACGTGTTCGACTTCGTGGTGATCGGCCTGGCCCTGGCGCCGATCGGGGGCAGCAACTCGGCCCTGCTGCGGTTGGCACGGCTGGCGCGCGTGCTCCGGGTGGTGCGCATCCTGCCCGAGCTGCGGCTGCTGGTCGTCGCCGTGGGGCGCAGCCTTCCGGGCGTGGCCAGCCTGGCCGTGATGGGCGTGCTGGTGCTGTTCGTCTACGGCATGATCGGCTGGCTGGCGTTCGGCGACGAGTTCCCCGCCGACTGGGGCAACATCGGCGACGCGATGCTGACCCTGTTCGTCCTGCTCTCGCTGGAGACGCTGCCGGACATGATCGACCAGGGCCTCGAGGTCTCGCCGTGGTCGCTCGTCTACTACGTGTCGTTCGTGCTGGTGGCGTCGTTCCTGCTGCTGAACATCCTGATCGGGGTGGTCATCGACTCGCTGGACAAGGCGCGCGAGATGGAGTTCACGCGCTCCCAGGCCGACCGGCGCGCCGCGGCGGCGGCCACCGAGGGCGAGGAGGACGACGCGGCGGTGGAGCTGTTGCAGCACGTCCACGAGCTGCGTTCCACGCTCGAGAGCCTGGAACGGGAGGCTCGGGCGGTGGTGCACTCGCAAGAACGCGACCGTTCTGTCAGGACCGGGGCGTAGCTTGCGACCCATAGTTCATGGAAGCGGCATTCCCCCTACATCAGCACCGCCAGGACCACGTGACCGCCGATGGCGATCGCGTACGCATCGATGGCCTGGAGATCCACGACGAGACCGCCGCGCGGCTGGTGACCGAGTCGCCCGAGCCCGACAGCGTCATCGCGGACGCCATCGAGATCGGCGCACGGGTGCTCGATCGTGAGCAGACGGCCGCCAACGCCGAGTTCGTAAAGACGGAGTTCGAGAAGGTCTCGAAGAACGTCGAGGCCGAGTTCGGGGATCGCGCCAAGGTCGTGGCCGAGGAGCTGGGGCGCAAGGTCGACGAGGTCTTCGACCCCGAGTCGGGTCACCTGTCCAAGTCGCTGGAGCAGCTGTTCTCCGACGGCAGCTCCACCGCGGTGCAGCACAAGGTCAAGCAGATCGTGACCGAGGCCATGCAAAAGTCGCGCGAGGACCTGCGGCGCCAGTTCTCCTCGGCCGACGGCGCGGACAACCCGCTGGCCGACTTCAAGGACGCGACCGTGCGCGAGCTACGGCGCAGCTCGTCCGAGCAGCAGACCTCGCAGCAGCGGCTGATGGAGCGCATGGGGGAGCTGGAGAAGCAGCTCCAGGGCCTGCGCGACGAGAAGCAGAAGCTCGAGGAGCTGGCGGAGGAGCGCGAGCGCGGCACCGCCAAGGGGCGTACGTACGAGGAGGCGGTGGCCGAGGCCGTGGACCGGATCGCCGCCGTGCAGGGCGACGTGGCCGACGCGGTCGGCGACGAGCCCGGGACCGGCGGCAAGCGCGGCGACGTCCTGGTGGGCATCGACGCCGCTTCGGGCCCCGACTGCGGGCGGATCGTCTTCGAGGCCAAGGACAAGCGGCTCAGCAAGGCGGGGTTCTACAACGAGCTGGACGAGTCCATGCAGCAGCGCGTCGCCGACTACGCGGTGCTGGTGGTGCCCGACCCCGAGGACGTGCCGGCCAAGCTGCACTCGCTGCGCGAGTACCAGGGCGACAAGATCGTGGCCGTGTTCGACCCCGAGGACGGGTCCACGCTGGAGCTGGAGTTCGCCTACCGGGTGGCGCGCATGCGCGTGACCGCGGCGCGCGAGGGCTCGGACGAGATCGACGCCGCGGCGGTGCGCGCCACGGTGGCGCGGGCGGTCGCGGCCATGGACGACGTGCGCAAGATCAAGAGCCAGCTCACCTCGGCGCAGAACGGCATCGGCGGCGCCAAGGAGCTGCTGGACGCGGTCGAGGCCCGGGTGCGGGCCGAGCTGGATCAGGTCGACGCGGCCCTGGCGGCCGCGAACGACCAGGCCGAGCTACCGCTCTAGGGCAGCAGCACTTCGTTGGCCGAGGATGGGCGCGGCTTGCCCACCTTCAGCTCGAACGGCGGGATCTCGCGCGAGACCGCGCGCTCGGAACCCGCGCGCACCTCGTAGGTGCCGGGCTCCAGCGTCCTCTGGATCGTGGCGGTGTCCTGGGGCTGGATCGGGCCGACGGTCTCCTCGACCGAGTCGCCCTCCAGCGTGACCGTGTGCGGGTCGTCGGTCTGGTTCGAGACGGTGATCAGGAAGGCACCTGCGCCGCGGCCGTTGGGGCTGATCGTGACCCCCTTGGGCTGGATCACGCCGCTGAGGTTGACGGCCTGTGCGGGGCGCGGATCGTTCTTGAAATCGTCCTCGCCACAGGCGGTCACCAAGAGGGCGCTGCATGCCAGCAGCGCAAGCCCCCCGGCCGGAGTCTTCCCTAACACCCTCATCCCTGGGCGCCACCCTAACCGAACCACACGGACGTTCGCGAAGCCACGAGGTCGTCGACTTCGGTCTGGATGGCTCCACGGATGTCCTCGGCGATGCCCTGGACCAGCGACAGATCCTCCGCGTCCTCGGCGCTGTACGAGGACAGGTCGACGGGCTCGAGGAACCGGATCTTGAACTTCGCCGGCAGGTACATGCCGGCCGCGGCCAGGCCGAAGTGGGGGAACGCGTGGTTCACCGGGAAGTAGATGAGGCCGGTCAGACGTTGCAGCAACGGGACGTGGGCGAAGATGGGCATCGCGTCCTCGGCGCCGACCACGGCGATGGGCACGATCGGCACCCCCGCGCGCATGGCCGTGCGCACGAACCCGCCACGGCCGAAGCGGCGCAGGCGGTAGCGCTGCCAGTACAGCTTGCGGGTGCCCTTCTGGCCCTCGGGGAACACCAGCGCCAGGCGCGACTCGTCGGCCAGCAGCCGCTGGGCGTTGGCCGGGTGCGCGGCCACCACGCCGATCTTGTTGGTCAGCATCGAGACGCCCGGATAGCCCTTGAACCAGTGCTCGGCCAGCATGTACACCGGCCGCGGGTCGGCGTGTTCGTGGCGGATGGCCTGCATGATCATCGGCGCGTCGGGGGGGAGCGCTCCGGAGTGGTTGGACGTCAGCAGCGCGCCGCCCTCCGACGGCACGTTCTCGATGCCCTCGACCTCCACGCGGAACCAGTAGCGGTAGTAGAAGTCCAGTAGCGGCTGGAGCGCGTCGAACACCCGCTCCGAGCGACCCCAGTCGTCCAGCGCGCGGCTCTCCTCGTGCACAGGAATCAGCTCGCGCAGCTGGCGCGGGTCGGTGCGCTCGGCCACGGGCGCACGCGTCTCCTCCGCCATCTGCAGCGGGTCGTCGTGAGGGTCGTACGCGGGCCGTGGCGCACGCGGTTCCTCCGCGCCCGCCGCCGTGGTCAGTGGTCCGCCCAGCAACGGGCTGTCGTCGCTCAACTGCCCCCGCGCCGGCCGTCGATCTCGATCGGCCATCGGGGCGATGCTAGCCCGGCCGGCGGCCGGGCCGCTCAGTGCGTCAGCCGAACGGCAGCTCGACGACCTCGGCCGGGGCGCCCGCCACCGTGACCTCGGTTCCCGGCTCGGCCTCCCGGCGCACCAGCGCCAGGGCGATCTGTCCGTGGGTCGGCGACTCGGCCACCGAGCCGATGGTGCCCACCTGCTTCTCGCCGAGCACGATCGGGTCGCCGTGCTGGGCCGGCGCGCTCAGCCTGAGGCCGCGCATGTGGCGGTTGGGCTTGCCCTTGTAGTGCAGCCGGGCCACCGTCTCCTGGCCCACGTAGCAGCCCTTGGTGAAGCTCACGGCGCGCTCGTTGATGCCCGCCTCCTGGGGCATGGTCGACGCGTCCATGTCCAGGCCCAGGCGCGGGCGGCCGCGCTCGACGCGCACCACCTCGGCCGCCTGTTCGTCGGCGCCGGGAACGTCCAGGGCGGCGCGAACGTCGGCCTCGCCGCCGGCGGGCACGATCAGGTCCACGCCCACGTCGGTCGTGACCTGGACGCCGAGCTCGCCCTCGTTGCAGGCGTGCTCCTCGCGCGCGGGCGGGTCGGCCAGCAGCTCGTGCGCGCGCGGCCCGACCAGCGACAGCACCACGTGGTCGTCGCTCGCGTCCCGGGACTTCACGTCGCGGCCCAGGCTGTAGGTCTCGAAGTTGTGGGCCAGGGGCCGGCGTCCGATCGCCTCGGCGTCCACCAGCAGCCGGTCGGCGGCCAGGCGCAGCACGCGCAGGTCCGTGCGCAGCTTGCCCTTGTGGTCCAGGAGCGTGGCGTAACAGCCCTGCCCGGGCTCCAGCGCCTCCACGTCGTTGGAGACCTGGCCCTGCAGGAACTCGGCGGCCTCGGAGCCGGTCAGCTCCAGCACCGCGCGCCCGGGGCGGGCCACCAGCCCCGCCTGCTCGGTCAGCAGCTCGTACTCGGCTGAGGCGATCATGCTCTCGACTGTACGCGAGCAGAGGTTGAGTCTGGCCTAACTTTCGTGTTAGCCTCTCCGTAAGTGAAGTCGGACTCGTCGAAGATCTCCCGGCGGCGCCTGCTGGGAGGGGCGGCCGGGACGGCTGCCTCGCTGCCCCTCGTGCACGCGCTGGTGCCCCACCAGAACCTGCACGGCGGCGTCGCCGACGCCGCCGGGGCCACCCACACCGGCCACGGCGCCCCGCGCGCCGCCGCGGCCGGTGCGCACGCGCACAGCGGCGCCGTGGGCCGCGTCGACCCGCGCGTGAACGGCTTCGACCCGGCCGACCTGGTGCGCGACTTCGACCGCGGCAGGGTGCGGCGCGAGCGCGGCCGGACCGTCCGCGAGTTCGAGATCGTGGCCCAGGACAAGGAGATCGAGGTCGCGCCCGGGGTCAAGTACGCCGCCTGGACCTACAACGGCCGCGTGCCCGGGCCGACACTGCGCGCCACCGAGGGCGACCGCGTGCGGGTGCGGTTCGTGAACGGCTCACGCCACCCGCACACGATCCACTTCCACGGCATCCACGTGGACACGATGGACGGGGTGCCGGGTGTCGGCAAGGGCAACCTCCAGCCCGGCGAGGTCTTCACCTACGAGTTCGACGCCGAGCCGTTCGGGCTGCACCTCTACCACTGCCACACCATGCCCCTGGCCGACCACATCGCCAAGGGCCTGTACGGCGCCTTCGTGATCGACCCCAAGGAGCCGCGGGAG
>DASQKV010000004.1:0-24476 GCA_035630335.1 Thermoleophilaceae bacterium
GACCGAGATGGTGTCCTCGCCGCGCCGGATTCGCTCGAGCGAGAACGCGCAGGCGTCGGCGGGCGACATGATCTCGATCTGCAGGCCGTCGGTGTCGTGGTCGGCGAGGTACTGCTCCACCTTGGCGATCAGGTTGGCGTCGTGCGCGCGGCTCGAGTCGAGCCAGAACACCGCCGGCGTCTTGGAGGCGCGAGCCCGCGTGACGGCGAGCTCGACCCAGTTGCGGATCGGCACGTCCTTGGTCTGGCACGCCCGCCACAGGTCACCGGGGCTGACGCTGTGCTCCAGGAGCACCGTGCCGGAGCCGTCGACGACCTGCACCGTGCCCGCGGCCTCGATCTCGAACGTCTTGTCGTGGCTGCCGTACTCCTCGGCCGCCCGCGCCATCAGGCCGACGTTGGGCACCGAGCCCATCGTGGTGGGGTCGAAGGCGCCGTTCGCGCGGCAGTCGTCGATCACGGCCTGGTAGATGCCGGCGTAGCTGCTGTCGGGGATGACGGCGAGGGTGTCGGCCTCCTTGCCGTCAGGCCCCCACATGTGGCCGGACGTGCGGATCATGGCCGGCATGGACGCGTCGACGATGACGTCGCTCGGCACGTGCAGGTTGGAGATGCCCCGGTCGGAGTCGACCATGGCCAGCGGCGGTCCGTCGGCGAGTCCCTGGTCGATCGCGGCCTTGATCTCCGCGCCATTGGACAGCTCGTCGAGCCCGGAGAGGATCGAGCCGAGTCCGTCGCTCGCGCTGAGGCCGGCCGCCGCCAGGTCGTCGCCGTACTGCTCGAAGACGGCGGGGAAGAACGCCTTGACGACGTGACCGAAGATGATCGGGTCCGCGACCTTCATCATCGTGGCCTTGAGGTGCACCGAGAACAGCACGCCGTCGTCCTTGGCGCGGGCGATCTGGGCCGCGACGAACTCGTCGAGCGCGGCGGCACTCATGAACGTGCTGTCGACCACCTCACCGGCCTCGACCGGGAACGCGTCCTTGAGCATCGTGACGGTGCCGTCGTCGGCGACGTGCTGGATCGCGATCGTGCCGTCGGACTCGATGACGACGGACTTCTCGTTCGAGCGGAAGTCGTCGACGCCCATCGTCGCGACGTTGGTGCGTGAGTCGCTGCTCCACTCGCCCATCGAGTGCGGGTGCGAGCGGGCGTAGCCCTTGACCGACGCCGGCGCCCGACGGTCGGAGTTGCCCTCGCGCAGCACCGGGTTGACGGCGCTGCCCTTGACCTTGTCGTAGCGTTCGCGGGCGTTCTTCTCCTCGGCCGTCGAGGGGGTCTCCGGGTAGTCGGGGAGGTCGTAGCCCTGCGACTGGAGCTCGGCGATCGCGGCCTTGAGCTGTGGCACTGAGGCGCTGATGTTGGGCAGCTTGATGATGTTGGCCTCAGGCGTTTTCGCCAGGTCGCCCAGCTCGGCCAGGGCGTCGCCGATCTGCTGTTCCGGGGTGAGGCGATCCCCGAAAAGAGCGATGATCCGGCCGGCCAGGGAGATGTCGCGCGTCTCGACGTCGACGCCGGCGGTGGAGGCGTACGCCTCGATGACCGGAAGGAACGAGTAGGTGGCCAGCAACGGCGCTTCGTCGGTGTGCGTGTAGATGATCGTGGCCATGCCGAAGGGCCTCCAAGGATGAGAAGAGCTGGCGGTCGAGGGGTTCCACCTCAAGATATCCGGACCACCGGAGATGGCGACTCGCGGCCTTATGCTGGCGGCCATGTCTTCCGAGCGCGCGCCTTCCAGGTCATCGTCCACTCTCACCGCCCGGCTCGGCGCCGAGGCTCTCGGCACTTTCTGGCTGGTGCTCGGCGGCTGTGGCACGGCCGTGCTGGCCGGTGACGACGTCGGCATCCTCGGGGTCGCTCTCGCCTTCGGCCTCACGGTGCTCACCGGCGCGTACGCATTCGGGCACGTCTCGGGCGGCCACTTCAACCCGGCGGTGTCAGTGGGCCTGGCCACCGCGGGACGCTTCTCCTGGCGCGAGGTGCCCTGGTACGCGGCCGCGCAGGTCGTGGGCGCCACCGTGGCCGGCGCAGTGCTGCTGCTGATCGCGTCCGGCCGCAGCGGCTTCGACGCCCAGGCCTCCGGGTTCGCGACCAACGGCTACGCCGAGCGTTCACCCGGTGGTTACAGCCTGCTCGCGGTGCTGGTCACCGAGGTGGTGCTGACCGCGTTCTTCCTGTTCGTCATCCTCGGCGCCTCGGCCAAGCGTGCTGCGGTGGGGTTCTCCGGTCTCGCAATCGGCCTCGCCCTGACTCTCATCCACCTCGTGAGCATCCCGGTGAGCAACACGTCGGTGAACCCGGCACGCTCGCTCGGCGTCGCCTGGTTCGCCGGCACCGAGGCGCTCGGTCAGGTCTGGCTGTTCATCCTCGCCCCGGTGATCGGCGCCGCCATCGCCGGCGTCAGCCACGGGCTGATCGTCGGCGATGACGACTAGAGCGACTCACTACCTGAGGTCGAAGCGGTCGAGCTCCATCACCTTGGTCCATGCGGCGACGAAGTCCTGGACGAACTTCTCCTTCGCGTCGTCGCTCGCGTAGACCTCCGCAACGGCCCGCAGCTCGGAGTTCGAGCCGAAGACCAGGTCGGCGCGGCTGCCGGTCCACCGGACGTCGCCAGAGCCGTCGCTGCCTTCGTAGATCCCGTTCTCCTCGTCGATGGACGACCACGTGACGTCGATGTCGAGCAGGTTGACGAAGAAGTCGTTCGTCAGCGTGCCCGGAGCGTCCGTGAGCACGCCCAGCGACGACCGGTCGAACGTGGCACCCAGGACTCGCAGGCCGCCGACGAGCACCGTCATCTCCGGCGCGCTCAGCGTCAGCAGGTTGGCGCGGTCGACCAGCAGGTTTTCAGCAGGGAGCCGGTTGCCCTTCCCGTTGTAGTTGCGGAACCCGTCGGCACGCGGCTCCATCCACTCGAACGACTCGACGTCGGTCTGCTCGAGGGACGCGTCGACGCGCCCCGGCGTGAACGGCACCTTGACGTCGTGGCCCGCGGCCTTCGCGGCCTGCTCGATGCCGACCCCGCCGGCGAGCACGATGACATCGGCCAGAGAGGCGTGGGTTCCGTCCGTCTGCGCCGCATTGAAGTCGGCCTGCACGCCCTCGAGCACGCCAAGAACGCGTCGCAGCTCGGCCGGGTTGTTGACCTCCCAGCCGATCTGGGGGTCCAGACGGACCCGCGCACCGTTGGCGCCGCCGCGCTTGTCGCTGCCACGGAACGAGCTCGCCGACGCCCATGCCGTCGCGACGAGATCGGTGACGCTCAGACCCGTGGCCTCAATGCGCGCCGTGAGGTCGGCGACGCTGGCGCTCTCGAGGGCCTTGCCCTCGGGCTCGGGAAGCGGGTCCTGCCAGATGAGGACCTCGCTGGGGACCTCGGGCCCCAGGTAACGCACGATCGGACCCATGTCGCGGTGCGTGAGCTTGAACCACGCCCGGGCGAACGCGTCGGCGAACTCCTCGGGGTTGTCCTTGAACCGCTCCGAGATCGGGCCGTAGATGGGATCGAAGCGCAGCGACAGGTCGGTCGTCAGCATCGTCGGCAGTCGGTTCTCGCCGCCGTGCGCGTCGGGGATGATCGCCTCGGCGTCCTTGGCGACCCACTGATGGGCGCCGGCCGGGCTGCTCGAGAGCTCCCACTCGTTCCCGAAGAGGATCTCGAAGAAGTCGTTGCCGAACCGGGTCGGTGTCGTGGTCCAGGTGACCTCGAGGCCGCTGGTGATCGCATCGGGGCCTGCACCAGTGTTGAAGGAGTTCTTCCAACCCAGGCCCTGCTGCTCGATCGGCGCACCCTCGGGCTCTGCGTCCACGTGGTCGTCCGGGTTCGCGGCGCCGTGCGTCTTGCCGAAGGAGTGCCCGCCGGCGATCAGCGCGACAGTCTCCTCGTCGTTCATCGCCATGCGGGCGAACGTCTCGCGGATGTCCCGCGCGGCTGCGAGCGGATCGGGCTCACCATTGGGGCCCTCGGGGTTGACGTAGATCAGGCCCATCTGGACGGCAGCGAGCGGCTTCTCGAGGTCGCGCTCGCCGGAGTAGCGCTCGTCGCCGAGCCACTCGGTCTCGGGGCCCCAGTACACGTCGTCGTCGGGCTCCCACACGTCGGGCCGTCCGCCGGCGAAGCCGAACGGCGTGAAGCCCATCGACTCCAGGGACACGTTGCCGGCGAGGATCATCAGGTCGGCCCAGGAGATGCTCTGGCCGTACTTCCGCTTGACCGGCCACAACAGGCGACGCGCCTTGTCGAGGTTGCCGTTGTCGGGCCAGCTGTTGATCGGGGCGAACCGCTGCTGGCCGGCCCCGGCGCCGCCGCGGCCGTCCCACACGCGGTAGGTGCCGGCGCTGTGCCACGCCATGCGGATCATCAACCCGCCGTAGTGGCCGAAATCGGCCGGCCACCAGTCCTTGGAGTCGGTGAGGATCTCGGCGATGTCGGCCTTCACTGCGGGGAGGTCGAGCGCGGAGAACGCGGCCGCGTAGTCGAACTCGGCACCGAGCGGGTTCGCGACATCGGGATTCTTGGCGAGCACCTTGAGGTTGAGGCGTTCAGGCCACCAGGTGCGGTTGGCGTCACCAGCGGTGGGATGCGCAAGCCGTTCGTGGGCGACTGGGCATGCACCCTTCGCCTCCTCGGGCTCGTTCATCTCGCCGACGGCGGCGTCCGGCTGTTCGTGGTCAGACATGCGATTCCTCTCGGATCGTGGAACAGGCGGGGCACAGGCCCCAATACGTGACTTCGGCCTCGTCGACGACGAAGCCGTGGGCATCAGAGGCGGTGAGGCACGGCCGGTGCCCCACAGCGCAGTCCACGTCGGCGATCGCGCCGCATGACCGGCAGACGACGTGGTGGTGGTTGTCACCGACACGCAGCTCGTAGCGAGCGGGGGATCCCGCCGGCTCGATGCGACGCACGAGGCCTGCGTCGGTGAAGGCGCGCAAAACGTCATACACGGCCTGGATCGAGACTGCGCCGAGCGAGGCCCGAGCCATCTCGGTCACCGTGTCGGTGTCGGCGTGCGGCGCTCGCTCGAGGGCGTCGAACACCGCGAGGCGCGGTCGCGTGACGCGAAGTCCGGCGGCGCGGAGCACCTCCGCGGCATCGAGCGGGCTCGTGTCCAAGGTGACCATCGCCACCAGCCTATCTGGAACCATTCCAGATCAGTCAACCCCTCCTGCCCCGACGGGCTGGACCCGCTTCGGGTGGGTAACGTTCGGGACGTCACGCATCCCGCGACATCCCAGGAGCACTCAGTGAGCAATCCCCCTGTCAAGGTCGCCGTCACCGGAGCCGCCGGCCAGATCGGCTACAGCCTGCTGTTCCGGATCGCCAGCGGGTCATTGCTCGGTCCCGACACCCCGGTCCAGCTTCGGTTGCTGGAGATCACCCCTGCCCTGAAGGCGCTTGAGGGTGTGGTGATGGAGCTCGACGACTGCGCGTTCCCGCTGCTGGCCGGCGTCGACATCTTCGACGATCCCAAGCGGGCCTTCGACGGGACCAACGTCGGACTGCTCGTCGGCGCCCGTCCGCGCACCAAGGGTATGGAGCGCGGTGACCTGCTCGAGGCCAACGGCGGCATCTTCCGTCCCCAGGGTCAGGCGATCAACGATCACGCGGCCGACGACGTCCGTGTGCTCGTGGTCGGGAACCCGGCCAACACGAACGCGCTGATCGCCCTGTCGAACGCGCCCGATGTGCCGCGCGAGCGGTTCACCGCGATGATGCGGCTCGACCACAACCGTGCGATCTCACAGCTGGCGGGCAAGGCTGGCTGCGAGGTGACCGACATCAAGCACATGACGGTCTGGGGCAACCACTCCGCGACCCAGTACCCGGACCTGTTCCACGCGGAGATCGACGGTCGCAACGCCGCCGAGGTCGTGGGCGATCAGGAGTGGATCGAGAGCGACTTCATCCCGACCGTCGCGAAGCGCGGCGCGGCGATCATCGAGGCGCGCGGCGCCTCGAGCGCGGCCTCGGCCGCCAACGCCGCGATCGACCACGTGCGCGACTGGGTGCTCGGCACCCCCGCGGACGACTGGGTGTCGATGGGCGTCCCGTCGGACGGGAGCTACGGCGTCGAGGAGGGGATCGTGTCGAGCTTCCCCTGCACGATCGACGACGGCAAGTGGTCGATCGTGCAGGGACTCGAGATAGACGACTTCTCACGCTCCAGGATCGACGCCTCCGTGGCGGAGCTCGTCGAGGAGCGCGACGCGGTCAGGGGACTCGGGCTGATCTAGCCCGAGTCACCCGCTCCGCGGTCGCCGGTCAGGCCGGGTGCCAGCCCTTGTCCTTCTTCTTTACCTTGCCGTCCTGCTCGAGGCTCGGAAGCACCCGGTACAGGTAGTTCGGCTGGATCTTCATAGCCTTGGCCAGCTCTGGGATCGTGATCCCGGGCTGGCCGGCGACGAGGTCGAGCGCCTGCTGCGCCCGCTTGCCTGAGCCGCGCGGACGGCCACGGCGGCCTGTGCCCGACGAGCCGGCCGTACGCCGGCGGCTACCAGCGCGAGCGGTCGAGGCGCGACGGCCGCCGCTCCCCCTGCTCGTAGCGGTGCGGGCGCCACTCGCGCGGCTCGTGGCCGCGCCTCCATTGCCGTCAACGCCCTGGAGCGCCGCAGCGGCCTCCTCGAGTTGACGGTACTCCTCCACGAGCGGCTCGAGCTCACGACGGCGGGTCTCTATGTCCTTCAGCGTCTTCTTCAGGAAGTCGGTCACTACAGGGAACCTCCTCGAATGTGTTCTGCCGGGGAGGTAGGGGTTCCCCGTCAGCCAGTTATTCAACAGAGTGTTACAGACGGCGGATTCCCAAAGAGAAAGCCCATGTTCTTATCTATTTGGAATAGACGGTGTTACTCCACCAGTTGCTTCAGGCGATCCAGCGAGCTGTCGATCTCACTGGCGGTCACCCGCTTGATCACGGGCCCCGCGACTCGGCCGAGCGGGCCCCCGGGCAGCGCGAACTCATTCGTGTAGGAGAAGCGCGTGCCGCCATCGATCGGCTCGAGCTCGTAGGTAACTCCAGCGTGCGACCGCATCGGTCCCCGTCCCTGCCACACGACGCGTTCGGCGTTCCTGTTCTCCACGACCTTCCAGCGCACGGTGAAGCAGCGTCCCGCCAGCTCGAGCTTCTGTGTTAGCTCCGAGCCCTGCTCGAGCGCGCCGGCCGGGGCGTCCTCGAGCGCGACGTGGATGGTCACCCACTCCGCGAGGCAGGCAGGGTTCATGATCACCTCGTAGACCTGCTCCGGGCTCGCGGCGATCTGGATCGAGCGCTCGACCTTCACCAGGCAGCCAGCTCCTCGCGGGACTCCCAGTCGGCGAGCGCCCGCTCGACGGCGCGGTCGAAGCCCAGCGGCGCGATTCCGTACAAGCGCGGCGCTTCCCCGGCGTCGCGTGGCAGCAGGTCGTGCTCGAGGCTCTCCATCAACGGACGCACCAGCTCCAGTGGCTGCCCGGTGACGGCGCTGACGAACGCACTCGCCGGGGGCGTAAGTGACACACCGAGGCCGATCGGCATCCGCCCGACTCCCATGTGATCGGCAATGCTCTCGATCATCCTGCCGTAGCTCACCACGTCCGGGCCGGCGATGTCGAGTGAGCGCCCGGCGGTGGTGGGTGTGGTCGGCGTGCGCGCGAGGAACTCGATCGCGTCGCGCTCGGCGATCGGCTGGGTGCGGTTTGTGCGCCAGGCCGGCAGCGGCAGCAGCCGCAGGCGCTCGATCAGGCGCACGAGGATGCGGAACGACGAGGATCGTGCGCCGATCAGGATCGAGGCGCGCAGCGCGGTGGCTCCGGGCGCCCCGGAGAGCAGGATCCGCTCGACCTCGACGCGTGAGGCGATGTGCGCGGAGGGGACCCCGGACGCGGGTGCGACTCCGCCGAGGTAGACGACGCGCTCGACGCCAGCGGCCGCGGCGTCGGCAGCGAAGCGCGTCGCGGCGCGGCGATCGCGCGCGGCGAAGTCGTCGTCGCCGGCAGCTGACGCGACCGCCTCCATCGAGTGCACGAGGTAGTAGGCGGCTGAGCAGCCCTCGAGTGCCGCCTTCATCCCGCGACCGCTGAGGATGTCCCCCTGCACGACCTCCACGCCGGCGCGCGCCTCCAGCCGCGAGGGATCGCGAGCCAGCGCCCGCACCGGCCGGCCCTCGGCCAGCAGCCGCTCGACCAGCCGGCTGCCTACGTAGCCGGTGGCTCCCGTGACGAGCTCCATGCCGCCATTGAACTCGGTTGCCTCCAGGGTCCGTCCCCTGCCCGGGGCTCGCCCCCGTCCAAACACTGCAAAGAGCGGGCCAGATGCCGAACTCCCTGCAATTTCGGCAAAACCGAAAAAGACGCGATTTGCGAGTTGGCGACTCACGAGGCCAGCTTCGCTACGGCACCATGCTCGCTCAACCCCGAAGCGACCGAGGAGAACCGAGCGGCAGATGGCGAAGAAGGCGAAGAAGGTCAAGTGCGAGGACTGCTTCTTCCACCAGAACCAGCTCTGCGCGCTCGACCTCAGCGAGCCGTGCACGACCTTCCGCCCGGCCGAGCGCAACCTCGCCCCGGAGCGCCAGCTCGTGTTCGCCTTCCGTGCCGAGCGGACGTGGTCCGCCTACGCGTTCCCGCAGCCGGGCTAGGCGCCCGGCTGCGCTTCCGTCTCTGGCTGGCCTCTGACGCGGCCTAGGCCTGCGCGGGGGCGTCGCGACCCGTGCCCTCGAAGTCCGCCTCCGGCAGGATCCTGGCGAGCGGCCGCGGCAGCCACCAGTTCCACTTGCCCATGATCTCCATCGTCGCGGGCACGAGGATCAGACGGACGACGGTCGCGTCGAGGGCGACCGCGACCGCGAGCCCGACACCGATCTCCTTGACCGACGGCACGCCGACCCCGGCGAAGATCGCGAAGACGGCGACCATGATCAGCGCGGCGCTCGAGATCGTCCCGGCGCTGCGGGCGAGCCCCTGCGCCACGGCCGTCTTCGAGTCGCCCGTGACCGCGTAGCGCTCCTTGATCCGGCTGAGCAGGAAGACCTCGTAATCCATCGACAGCCCGAAGACGATCGCCAGCAGCAGCGGTGGGGTCATCGTGTTGATGTAGCCGAGCGACTGGAAGCCGAGGAAGCCGTCGATCCAGCCGTACTGGAAGATCGCCACCAGGACGCCGTACGCGGCGCCTACCGAGAGCAGGTTCATCAGGACGGCCTTGAGCGGCAGCAGCACCGAGCGCAGCAGCACGAACAGCACGATGTAGCTGAAGGCGAGCACGAACAGGGCGATCTTCCAGAGCGAGTCGGTGACCTGCACGCGGAAGTCCTCGACCGTGGCGGTCGCGCCGCCGACGTCGACGTCCGCCACCGCGGCAAGCGCCGGACCGCCGGTCGTCCCGTCGCGCAGGCGGTCGACCATGTCACGCGTCTGCTGGCTCTCGGGATCGTGGCGCGGCGTGATCGCCACGAGCGCGGCGCCTCCGTCGCGCGACGGGGCCGGCCGGCTGACGGCGGCGACCTCGGGGTCCTTCGCGACCGCGGCACTGAAGTCCGCGAGCGCTCGGCGGTTGGCGGGGTCGTCGGCCTTGCCCTGCTCGAACGTGGCAACCACCTGAGCGGGACCGGTGGCTCCCGGGCCTGCCTGCTTGGCCGCCAGCTCGGCCCCGACGCGCGTCTCGTTGCCGGCGGGGAACTGGCGCAGCGCTCCGTCGCCCGTGATCAGCGACAGCGCCGGGATCGCCAGCACGAGCATCACGCCCGCGCTCAGCAGCGCGGTCACGACCGGGCGGCGGGTCACGCGATCGGTCCAGCGCTGCCAGAAGCCGGCACGCGGCGGCGCGTCGGCGGCGGCCGTACGGCGCCTGAGCCGGCCGAGGCGGCCGACGATCCAGGCGACGACGCCGGCGGTGCGGCCTGGCGCGTAGCCACGCCGCCCGGCAACCGACATCAGCGCCGGCAGGAAGGTCATGGCGGCGAGGATCGACACGGCGACGACGAGCACCGCGCCCATCGCCATCGACCGCAGCACCGTCGAGTCGATCAGGAACAGCCCGGCGAGCGAGACGATCACGGTGATGCCCGAGAAGGCGACCGCGACGCCGGAGGTCCGCATCGCGATCCGGCGCGCGTTTACGGGGTCCACCCCCTGGCCGATCTCCTCGCGGTAGCGGGCGAGGATGAACAGCGAGTAGTCCACGGCGACGCCGATGCCGATCATCGACGCGACGTTCGTGACGAAGACCGACATGTCGGTCGCCTGCGAGAGGAAGAAGATCCCGGCGCCGGTGATCGCGACGCTGAGGAAGCCGAGCGCGAGCGGCATCGACGCTGCAACGAGCGAGCCGAAGACGGCGAGCAGGATCAGCATCACGATCGGGAAGCCGGCGGCCTCAGCCTCGGCGAGGTCCTCCTTGCTGAGGTCCTGCATGCCGGCCCAGAGCGCCGTCTCACCGACCAGGTAGGTCTGTGCGCCGGCGCGGGCGCCCTCGCCGATGCCCAGCTCCTCGCGCAGCTCGACCGCGAGCTCGGCGGTCTCGTCGGCGTCACCGGTCGTCTCGAGGTTCGCGATCGCGACCGGCGAGCGCGCGGCGTCGGCCTCGGCGGCCGCCAGTGCACGCGGGGTGAGCTCGGCCAGCGGTTGCTCGTCGACGATCGTGTCGATCCGGGCCAGCTCACGGCGGACGTCGGCTGTGTCGGCGCCCGGCTGACGGGCGACGACGACGGACAGAGCTTCGCGCTGGGCGCTGTCGAAGTCGGCCAGCGCGTGGTCGACCGCCTCGGAGCCCGAGCCTGGGATCGAGAAGCCGCCGCTCGTCAGGTGCTCGGTCTGACGCGCCATGAAGGGCAGTGAGGCGAGCAGGAGCACGATCCACGCCGCGAGCACGAGCCATCTACGCCGCTCGAGGAAAGAGCTGAGCCTGTCCATCGCCTGCTGCATGAGGTGCTCCCTTCAGTCGCGGCCAGTCATTGGTTGGCCAGCCAGCCAATCGCTTGACTCATTCGACCACAGCGACCGTGGGCCGCACTGTGAGCTTCGTCACAGAGGGGTCTAGTCGCTGGCGCCGAGCAGGCGGCGAGCCGTGCGGATGCCGAGCGTCAGCGTCGGTGCGCTGTCCCAGTCGGCGTCGGAGATCAGCTGCAGGCCCATGCCGTCGCCGAGGGCGAACAGCAGCGACGCGACGGCCTCCGGCTCGGCGTCGAGCTCGATGACGCCCTCGCGCTCCTTCTCGCGCAGCGCCGCGGCGAGCTGCGTGCGCCAGCGCCGGTAGAGCTCGGCCAGCTCGGCGCCGATCTCCTCGCTGCGACGCGACGCGCTCAGCATCTCGTAGAGGACCGCCTGGACGCCCGGCTCGTCGGCGACGAAGGCCTCGAGCGTCTGGACGAGCACGCCGACGATCTCGTCGGCACTCGACGCCGCGGCCACCTGCTCCTCGAGCGCCGCGACGCGGGCGTCGCAGTCGGTGCGGACCACCTCGACCATCAGGCGCTCCTTGGAGCCGAAGTAGTAGTGCAGCAGGCCGCGCGAGACGCCGGCCTCGCGGGCTACGACATCGAAGGTCGAGCCCGCGACCCCGCGCTTGCCGACGCTGGTGCGCATCGCCTCGACGATGCGCTGCGCCTTCTCGCCCTCGAGCTTACGCGGGACCTCTAGCGATGCCTCCATGCCGGCCAGCTTAGCTGGCTGGCCAGCCAGAAGCCTTCCAACGCGCTACGAGGCGTTCGCCGTCTCCGGCGCGCTCGTCTGCGAGGGCGTCGTCGACGAGCTGTACTCGTACTCCTCCTCGGCGCCGAACAGCGCGTCGAGCACCTTCTTGCGCAGGTCCTCGCTGAGGGCAACCGCAAGTCCGGCCCCGATGATTCCGAGCAACAGGACCCGGCCGAAGCCGCCCTTGCGCTTCTTCGGCTCGCGCAGCGAGTCCGCCGCGCTCTTAAGCGAGTCGGCCGCGTGCTTGAGGTCGCGCTGCAGCTTCTTGTCCTCGAACGCCTTGGCCGGGCCCTTGCCGTCGATCCGGCTGTAGGCGCGGCGGGCGGACTCGAACGCGTCGCGCAACTCGCCACGCAGCTCGGCGTCCTCGATCAGCCGCCGCACGTAGGGGTTCTCGCGTGCTGCCTGGCCCGCAGCGATCGCTCCGGCTGCGCCTCTCGTGGCTTTCTTCTTCGCTGCCATGGCTCTCCTCGTGTCTCGGCTTGACCGTCGTCCGAGGATAACCGTCAATCCAGTGCCGCTGCCAGCACGTCGTCGACCGTGTCCGCGAACACGAACTCCATACCCGAGAGGAGGTTGGGCGGAAACTCGTCGAGATCGGCCTCGTTGCGGCGCGGGGCGATCACGCGCGAGATCTCGGCGCGCTGCGCCGCGAGCGCCTTCTCCTTGAGGCCGCCGATCGGCAGCACGTGCCCGGTCAGCGTGATCTCGCCGGTCATCGCGGTGTCCGAGCGCACCGGCCGCTCGGAGACGAGCGAGGCGAGCGCGGTCGCCATCGTCACCCCGGCGCTCGGTCCGTCCTTGGGGATCGCGCCGGCCGGAACGTGGACGTGGAGGTCGTGGGCGGCGAACCAGCCGTCCTCGACATCTGGTGCGATCCGGGCGAGGTTGCGCTTGACGTACGAGAGCGCCGCGAAGGCGGACTCGCGCATCACGTCGCCGAGCTGTCCCGTGATCTGGAGCTTGCCCTCGCCGGGGAACGCCGTCGCCTCGACGAACAAGACGTCGCCGCCGACCGGCGTCCAGGCGAGGCCGGTGGCCACGCCAGGCTCATCGGTCCGCCGGCCGACCTCCGAGTGAAAGCGGCGCTTGCCGAGCAGCTCGACGACCGTCTTTGCGCGGATCGTCCGCTTCGAGCGGCGCTTGCCCTCGGCGAACTCGCGCGCCACCTTGCGGCATACAGCTCCGATCTCACGCTCGAGCCCGCGCACGCCCGCCTCACGCGTGTAGCCGTCGATCAGCTCACGCAGCGCCGGGTCGGCGAACTCGATCTTCGACTTCACGAGCCCGTTGCGCTCGATCTGACGCGGCACCAGGTAGCGCTTGGCGATCTCGAGCTTCTCCTCCTCCGTGTAGCCCGCGAGCTGGATCGTCTCCATCCGGTCGCGCAGCGGCCCGGGGATCGGCTCGAGCTGGTTGGCGGTCGTGATGAAGAGGACGTTCGAGAGGTCGAACGGCAGGTCGAGGTAGTGGTCGCGGAAGCTGCCGTTCTGCTCGGGGTCGAGCACCTCGAGCATCGCGCTCGACGGGTCGCCGCGGAAGTCGGAGCCCATCTTGTCGATCTCGTCGATCATCAGCACCGGGTTGTTCGAGCCAGCGTCGCGCAGCGCGCGCACGATCGTCCCGGGCATCGCGCCGACGTAGGTCCGGCGGTGGCCGCGGATCTCGGACTCGTCGCGAACGCCACCGACCGAGATGCGCTCGAACTCGCGTCCCATCGCGGCAGCGATCGAGCGCCCGAGCGACGTCTTGCCGACGCCCGGCGGCCCGACGAAGCAGAGGATCGAGCTGCGCGCGTCGGGCTTGAGCTTGCGCACGGCGAGGAACTCGAGGATGCGGTCCTTGACGCGCTCGATGTCGTAGTGGTCGCGGTCGAGCACCGCGCGCGCGTGCTCGAGGTCGATGTGGTCGTCGGTCGCCTTCGACCACGGCAGCGTCGCCAGCCACTCGAGGTAGTTGCGGATCGTCCCGTGCTCGGCCGACTGCGGCGGCAGCCGCTCGAAGCGCGCAAGCTCACGCTCGGCCTGCTGCTTGGCGTGCTCGGGCAGCTCGGCTGCCTCGATCCGCTCCCGCAGCTCGCTCGCCTCCGCCGCCTGCTCGTCGACCTCGCCCAGCTCCTCCTGGATCGCCTTCAGCTGCTGGCGGAGGTAGAACTCGCGCTGGCCCCTGTCGATCTCCGACTCGACCTGGGACTGGATCCTCGATCCGATCGAGATCAGCTCCGCCTCGCGCGCGAGCAGCTCGGAGAGCTTGCGCAGCCGCTTGGCCACGTCGCGCTCCTCGAGCAGCGCCTGGCGCTCCTCCATCCCGATCCGCAGCGAGCCCGCGATCATGTGCCCGAGCTCGGCGGGGTCCTCGACGTTGGCGACGGCCATCTGCAGCTCCTCGGGCAGGTAGGGCACCTGCTCGACGATCCGGGAGAACGTCGTCTGGACGTTGCGGAACAGTGCCTCGAGCTCGGGCGACGGCTCGAGGACGTCCGGCTGCGGCGTAACGCGTGCGATCAGGAACGGCTCGCGCTGGACGAGCTCGCCGAGCTCGACGCGCTGCGAGCCGTGGACGAGGATCCGCAGGCTGCCGTCCGGCACCTTCAGCATCCGCGCCACGACGCCCGCGACGCCCACCGTGTAGAGGTCGTCGGGTCCGGGGTCCGCGATCTCGCCGTCGCGCGAGGCGACCATGACGACCATCCGGTTGCCGCTCAGCGCCTCGTTGACGAGCTCGATCGAGCGCGGCTGCCCGACGGCGAGCGGGGTCAGCGTGTCCGGGAATGGGACGCTGTCCTTGAGCGGGAGCACCGGCAGCGCCGGGGGCAGGCTGCTCCCGACCGGGACCTCCTGCGTGCGTCCGTCGGGCGTTGGGATCGCGATCGTGGTCGGCGAGCCCGCCACGCCTACTGGCGCTCCTCGCGAATCGCGACCCGGCGGACCTGCCGCTCGCGTGCGGCGAGTGGTACCTCGACGACGAGCACGCCGTCCTCGTAGCCGGCGCTCGCCTCGCCGGCGACCACGTCCGCGCCCAGCTCGACCGCGCGCCGGAACGGTCCGTGCTCGATCTCCACCTGCTGGTAGAGGCGGCCCGCCGACTGCTCCGCTCGCCGCTCACCGGCGATCAGCAGCTGGCGACCGCGGATCTCGAGCACGACGTCCTCGATGTCGATCCCGGCGAGCTCGGCGCGCACGACCGCTCGCGGCGGATCGTCGACGTAGTAGACGTCGACCGAGGGCGAGAACCCGCGCCCGCGCAGGCCTGTGCGCTCGAAGACGTCGCCGAACAGCTCGTCGATCTCGCGCCGCATGCGCTCGAAGTTCGCGAACAGGTCACGGTCCGGCGTCACGGGCGCAAAGGGTAGTCCGTCAGATCTCGTAGACGGCGCCCTCGCGCGCGACCTCGACCGGGCCGCCGAACGTCTCCTGCGCGCGCTCGCGAGCCGCATCGTGATCGAGCTCGTCGGAGATGTGGGTGAGGACGAGCCGGCGGGCGCCCGCCGCGCGCCCGTGCTCGCCCGCCTCCTCAGCGGTCAGGTGTCCGCGCACGCCCGTGCGCTCGGGACGCGGCAGGGTCGCCTCGACGAGGAAGAGGTCCGCGTCGCGGGCGAACTCGACCAGCTCGGGCGCCGGTCGCGAGTCGGCTCCGTACGCCAGCCGGCCGCCGCCGTTGCCCGACGTCACCGAGATCGCGTGCGACTCGACGAAGTGCGGCATCGGCGAGAAGGAGATCCGCAGCGGCCCGATCTCGACGCCGCCGTCGGGCGCGTACTCCTCGAGCGCGAAGGCCTGCTCGATCAGGTCCTCGTTGCCCCAGGCGCCGACGACGCGCCGGAACGTCTCGGCGGCCCCCGGCGGCGCGATCAGCCGCGGGCACGCGGGGCAGTCCGTGCCGGGCCACGGCGGGACGGGCACCGGCTGCTGGCGCGGGGCGTGGATCAACGCGTACGAGTAGGGGACGAGATCGATGAAGTGGTCGGCGTGCAGGTGCGAGACGACCACGGCGTCGACGTCGACGTAGTCGACGAAGCGCCGCAGCTTGCCGAAGACGCCGTTGCCGCAGTCGAGCAGCACCTTGACGCCGTCGTCTTCGAGCAGATATCCAGAGCAGGCCCCGTCGGCGTCCTGCCACGCGGGCGACTTCCCGAGGACCGTGAGACGCATGGAGCGACTCTACCCGCGGGAAGCCAGGGTCAGGCCTGAGAGTGGCGCAGGCTAGGCGCCGACGCGGCCGGTTGACCCTTGACTATTCGGTACGTGAATGTTCTTATCCTAGTAGGGCTCGAGCTTGGGCTTGGCACACCGAACAAGTGCTACAAGGAGAGGAACTGGATCGGATGAGGACAGTCACACGAGTAGTCGTCTCCGTGGCGCTGACCATGACCGTGGCCGCGACGGCTCCCGCCGTCGCCCAGGCGATCATCTATGTCGAGGGCGAGGACATCCCGGTCGCGGAGATGGCCGCGGGACCTGCCGGCCTCGCCGTAAGTCAGACCGGCGGCGACCTCTACGTCGGTCTCCCCTTCGGGCCCCAGTTCCTGCCGCCCGGGCCGCCCAGCGGCGACGGGATCGAGCGATTCGACGACTCGGGCGCTTCGCAGGGAACCTTCGCGTCGGGTCTGGCGGCCGTCGGCGTCGCGGTCGGCGCCGCAGGAACGCCCGACGACGGGAACGTCTACGTCCTCGACGCGGGGCTGTTCGACTCTACGCCAGACCTCAACGTGTTCACTTCGACCGGCTCTCCGGTCGGCTCGCCGATTCCCGTGTCCCTGACTGCCCTCGATCTAGGTCAGGCTCCGCAGATTGCGACTTTCAACGCCGGAGGCACCGGCTTCGTCGCCTACCCGAACGCAGATGCCGACGTAGTCGAGCTCTATACCGGCGGGGCGCTGGCGGGTCCGATCAACGGCTCGGGGCCGACGGCGTTCGTGGATCCGAAGGGAGTGGCCGTAGACAACGACCTGACCTTCTACGTGGTCGACTCCGCAGATGGAGGTCGCGTTGTGAAGCTCCGTCCCTTCCTCGGCGACTCGGGATCGGTGCTCGCCGGAACCAGCGGTGCGACCGCCGTGGCCGTCGATCCTGCCACGGGGAATGTCTACGTCGGCATCGGAAACGGAGCTGCCTTTCATGTCGTCGTCTACGACTCCAGCGGAGCACAGATCGGGGACTTCGGAGCGGGCGACTTCGCAGACGGGAACCCCTTCTCGCGTCGGATCGCCATAGATCCCAACACCGCCAGGGTCTATGTCAGCGATTCGGGAGCGAGCCCTAAGCGCGTGGCCGTATACGAGGAGGGGGCGCCGCCGCCGACGGTGACGACGATGTCAGCGTCCGGCGTGAAGCAGACGACGGCGATGTTCGCGGGCACGGTGGCGCAGTCGGACATCGCACCGATCGAGGCGTGCCGGTTCGAGTACACGGATGACGCCGACTTCCAGGCCAACGGCTTCGCCGAGGCGGATGATGCACCCTGCACCTCGGAGTATCCCAACGGGGCGTCGAGCTTGGTCCTCGCGACGGCGAACGTCTCGGGCCTCGACCCGAACACGACCTATCGGTTCCGCCTTGTCGCGAGCAACTCGGGTGGGAGCGGCGAGGGCGACGACGTGGTGTTCGAGACGCTGCCGAACGCCCCCACCGTCGTGACGGGCGCAGCCGCGGACATCCAGCAGACGCGGGCCACGCTCGGGGGCACCGTGAATCCCAACGGGGGCCCGGTCACCACGTGCGAGATACAGTTTGGGACGACGACGGCGTACGGGCAGTCCAGGCCATGTGCCACGAGCCCCGGCGACGGCACAGGTGCCGTAGGGGTGAGTGCGAGCGTCGCGGGACTCTCGGCGGGGACTACCTACCATTTCCGCGTCCGCGCCGTTAACGCCGGCGGAGCCAGCGACGGAGCGAACCAGACGTTCAGGACACCGGATCGACCCGATCCGTGCGCGGTCGACCCGAACAGCTGCAAGCCGACCGACCAGTGCGTGGTGACGCCAGCGGTCTGCAAGCCGGATCCGGCCGCCGTCAAGGCGAGCGTCCCCGGCGCGATCGCGGTCAGGGGCGGCAGAGCGCTGGTCAGGGTGTCCTGCAGGGGAGCGGCCGGCGCGACCTGCAAGGGGGCGTTGCGGCTGCGGGCGCGGATCGACCCGCCCGGCCGCCGCAGGGCCCGGACGCTGACGATCGGCCGAGCGAGGTACGAGCTGGCCACCGGGAAGACGAAGGTGGTGCGGGTGAGGCTATCGAGGTCGGCGAGGCGCAGCCTGGCGCGCAACGGCAGGCTACGAGGCCGTGTGACGGGCCCCGTCGTCTCCGACCGCTCGGTCCTGTTCAGGCTCCGTCCGTCGGACTAGAGCCGTCGCGAGAGGCGAGTCAGTCGCGCGGAGGGAGTCAGTCGCGCGGAGGCTGCGGCGCTTCGAGGTCTCGCAGGAGCGAGACGCCCGTCGAGTGCCAGACGATCCAGGCGGCGATGTGGCCTATGGGGCGGAAGGCGTTGGTCACCATCTCTCAACCTAACGTTCGAATCGGTCGAATCCGTTCGCTGTAGACGGTTGCGTACCCGTAAGGCACCGTCCCGCAAACCATCTCCCGGCCCAGCGAATAGGGTTCGACGCCGTGCCTGACGACATCGTGACCATGGACAAGGTCGTAGCGCTCTGCAAGCGACGCGGCTTCATCTTCCAGTCCTCCGAGATCTACGGCGGGCTCGCGTCGACCTACGACTACGGCCACTACGGCGTGCTGCTGAAGTCCAACGTCAAGGCCGAGTGGTGGCGATCGGTGGTGCAGGAGCGCGACGACGTGGTGGCGCTCGACGCGGCGATCCTGATGCACCCGCGGACCTGGGAGGCCTCGGGGCACCTCGAGGGCTTCACCGACCCGCTCGTCCAGTGCCTCGGTGATTGCAAGAAGCGCTGGCGCGAGGACCATCTGCGTGAGGCGATCGAGGCCGAGGGCGGCGATTCGACCGCCGAGCTGCGCTGCCCACAGTGCGGCGGCGAGCTGTCCGAGGCGCGCAACTTCAACTTGATGTTCGAGACCCACATGGGCCCCGTCCAGGACGAGGGCTCGCGCGTCTTCCTGCGCCCCGAGACGGCCCAGGGCATCTTCGTCAACTTCAAGAACGTGATGCAGTTCGCGCGCAAGAAGCCGCCGTTCGGGATCGCGCAGGTCGGCAAGTCGTTCCGCAACGAGATCACCCCCGGCAACTTCATCTTCCGCACGCGCGAGTTCGAGCAGATGGAGATCGAGTTCTTCGTCCCGCCGGAGCAGGCGCCCGAGTGGCACCAGCGCTGGATGGGCGATCGCATGCGCTGGTACACCGACCTCGGCATCCGGGCCGACCACCTCCAGCTGCGCGAGCACGGCGGCGACGAGCTGTCGCACTACTCGAGCGCGACGAGCGACATCGAGTACCTCTTCCCGATGGGTTGGTCCGAGCTCGAGGGGATCGCCAACCGCGGCGACTTCGACCTCACCCAGCACGCGAAGTTCTCAGGCGAGAAGCTGGACTTCGTCGACCCGGGCACGGGGGAGCGCTACGTCCCGCACGTGATCGAGCCCTCCGCCGGCGCCGACCGCGGGACGCTCGCCTTCATGGTCGACGCCTACGACGAGGAGCAGGTCGAGGGCCGCGAGCGCGTCGTGCTGCGCCTACATCCGCGGTTGGCGCCGGTCAAGGCGGCCGTGCTGCCGCTGTTGAACAAGGACGGCCAGCCGGAGAAGGCACGCGCCATCTACGAGGAGTTGCGCTCGCGCATCCCGGCCGAGTTCGACACCGGCGGCTCGATCGGCAAGCGCTACCGCCGCCAGGACGAGATCGGCACCCCGTGGGGCGTCACCGTCGATCACCAGACGATGGACGACGACACGGTCACCTTGCGCGACCGCGACTCGCTCGAGCAGACTCGGATTCCCGCCGCTGAGCTCGGCGACGAGCTCGAGCGCCGGCTGCACGCCGAGTGGACCAGCCCCAAGCTGGCTGCTTAGGTCCTCCGAGCCTGGCAGCTTCAGACGCGCAGCAGGCTCAAAGCCCGCCCACAGCGACCGATGCGATCACGCCCGCAAAGCCGACGATCATCCCTCCGCCGACGCGTACGACCATCGAGCGCAGTTCCCTGATCTCCTCGCCGACCTCTGTTCGAAACGCAGCGAACTCACCGTTCATCTCGGACCGAAACGCAGCGAAGTCGCCTTTCATCTCGGTTCGGAACGCACCGAAGTCCCCGCTCGACGCGGTGCGAAACGTGCCGAAGTCGCCTTTCATCTCGTCCCGCAACGAGCTCATCTCGCTGTGCACCTCGGTGCGCAGCCCCGTGATCTCCTGACGTAGGCCGCGGATATCGGCGCTCACGTGGTCGAAGCCGGTCTCGGTTCGGCGCGACAGGTCGTCGAGTCGCTCGTCTGTCCAGGCCGCTCTCTGCACCTCTCCAAAGCTATCTGACCAGGAAGTTGAGAAGACAGCATATAGACACAATCGTGTTACGCCTGAGCGCCAGTTGTGCGCGACCCGTCGTCGAGCCCTTCGAGCAGCCAGGCGTCGATCGGGTCGCGCTTGCCCTTGACGCGCACGGTGCCGAGCGACGACACGCGAGCTCGCGGCAGCGCCCTCAGCGTCGTGGCCCCGATCGCCACTCCTCCGACCGGGGCCTGGCTCTCCAGCCGGGCCGCCGTGTTGACCGTGTCGCCGATGACGGTGTAGCTGCGCCCGCTCTCGACGCCGAGCACGCCGACCATCGCCTCGCCGCTGTTGACGGCCGCACGGAAGCGGGGCCACCGTGGATGCTCGGCTGCGATCCGGGCCGTCTCGACCTGCAGGGCGAGGGCGGCTCGCGCGGCCCGCTCGGCGTGGTCGGGCTGGTCGCCCCGCGTTCCCCAGGTGGCCATGATCGCGTCGCCGATCAGGCGGTCGATCTCGCCGCCGTACTGGCGCACGATCGGCGGGATCGCGACCTCGAGGTAGGTGTTGATCATCTCCGAGACCTCGCGCGGGTCGCGGCCCTCCGAGAACGAGGTGAAGCCCTGCAGGTCGGCGAAGAGCACGCTCACCTCGCGTTTGCCGGCTGCAGTCTCGTCGAGGTAGAGGTCGCTGAAGCGCTCCTCCTGATCCTCCTGGCGCGCGCTGTAGGCGATCGCTCCGAAGGCCGTGAGCATCAGCAGGTGCCACTCCCACCAGGTCGCGTGCCAGTTGCGCGCGAAGGCGATCGCGATCGTGGCCTCGGCGAGCAGTACGCAGGCGCTCGCGACCGCGAGCAGGATCGGCGACTCGCCGAGACGTTGCATTCGCAGATAGCGCACGGCGGCGAACGCGTAGAGCGGGAGCGCGAGCACGGCGGTCGCGACGAGGGCGCCGGACGCACGCTCGACGGGAGTCGGGTCGTCGAGCGGGGGCAGCGATGCCAGCGAGGCGAGCGCCCACAGCGCCATCACGCCGAGCAGGCCCCAGCGCAGGAGGCGTGCGCGACGCATGACCAGCCGCGCTCGCGGGGGCGGCAGGGGAGCGGCAGAGGCGGCGACGAACGCCGCCGCGATCAGCAGGCCGACCGGCGTGGCGATCGTGAAGCCCTGGTTCGGCGCGTCGAGCAGCACGCCGGGGGTGGCGAGCGCGTGCAGGGCGAGGAAGCCTGCCGCCGCGAGGAAGCCGAGCGACACGAGGTAGAGGCGCGCGTCGGTCCTGCGCAGGGCGATGGCGGACGTCGACAGGGCGAGCGCTCCGCTGACGATCGCGGCGCTCAGCACGAGCCAGAAGTGCGCCGGGTGGTGCTCCCACTGGACGTCGGCCGCGGGCGCCGCGATCAGCAGCCAGAAGCCCGCCAGCGGCAGCGCCAGCAGCGACGCCCAGGCCACCAGGCGCGGTGTGGCCTGGGGCGCTCGGGCGAGCAGCGCACGGGTTCCGTCCATCGTCAACGAGCCTCCGTGGACACCGTAGCCCGGCTGGTGAAGCCGTGCTCGCTCGTATACTCGGGCCGCGATGCCTATCTACGAGTACCGCTGCGAGAACGGGCACAACTTCGACGTCATGCAGCGCATGAGCGACGATCCGCTGACCGAGTGCCAGGTCTGCGGCGCTCCTGTGCAGAAGGTGCTGCACCCGGTGGCGGTGCACTTCAAGGGGTCGGGCTTCTACACCACCGACTACGGCAAGAAGAAGAGCGCCGGCGGCGGTGGGGAGGCCAAGCGCGAGAAGGCTGAGTCGAACGGCTCGTCGGACTCGGGCTCGTCGGACTCCGGCGCGTCGAGCTCGTCGGGGAGCGACTCGGCGTCGAAGTCCGACTCGAAGCCCGCCAAGAGCGCCACGAAGTCCGACTGAGCCCGCGCGGCGGCCGCACCCGCTCGCCGGCGGACCGGGGTGCTACTTGCCCAGCAGCTCGCGGACGGCGGCGGCCTTCTCGTCCTCGGGCACCTGGAGGCTCGAGTCGACGCCGCAGCCGAGGCAGGACGGCGTCAGCACCCGCGTGTCGCCGGCGCCGCCGGTGGCGAGGTCGGCCGCCAGCGCGAGCAGGCCAGGACCGCGCATGTCGGAGCGGATCGTCTGGGGAGCGCGCCAGCTCACCCACGGCAGGCGCAGGAACGTCCCGGGCGACGTCAGCTGACGGCGGATACCGCTCATCACCTCCTGCTGGCGCTCGGCGCGGACGAGGTCGTTCTCGCCCGGCGCGCACGGGTTGTTGCGCACGCGCGCGAAGCCGAGTGCCCTGCGTCCGTCGAGCTCGCGCTCGCCCTTGCGGAGGTTGAAGCCGCGGTAGAAGTTGTCGAACTCGGGCGCGCAGATGCGGCTCTTGTTGTTCACCGTGATCCCGCCGAGCGCGTCGATGAAGCTGGGGAAGTCCTCGAAGTCGACCTCGATCAGATGGTTGATCTCGAGCCCGTTGCCGAGGAAGCTCTCGACCGTCTCGATCATCAGCGCCGGTCCGCCGAGCGCGTAGGCGGCGTTGATCTTCGTCGTGCCGTGGCCGGGGATCGCGGCCTCGGAGTCGCGTGGGATCGAGAGCTTCGAGATGCGGCCGAGCGACGCGTGGACGAGCATGATCGAGTCGGCGCGTCCTGGACCGCTGAGCGTCTCGTCGATCGAGTCGCCCTTGCGCTCGTCGGAGCCGAGCACGAGGACCGTGCTGCCGGTGAGGAAGTTGCCGTTGCCCGACAGCGCCTGCTTGGCGTCGTCGGAGACGCCTCCCTCGAGCTGGGCGCTCGCGATGAAGAGCAGGAACGACAGCGCCAGCCAGGCGCCGATTGCGACTGCGATCCACTTGACGACCCGGCGCGGCGTGACCGGCCGGCGCTCGCGCGGAGCGCGCGGGGGCGGCTGTGCACGCTTCGGGCGCTTCGGATCGCCCGGGCGCTCCTTGAAGCGGTCGAGCTCTTCCGAGCGCTGCAGCGAGCGGAGCGGGCTCCTACGCGACCGGTAGACCTTGTACTCGGGCCGGTCGCCGTGGCCGGAGTCGTTCACCACCCTGTGTATATCGTCCGACCATGCCACCGCGACGCGTCATCGGGATCGACGCCGGCGGCACGAAGCTCCTCGGCGGGGTCGTGGACGACCAGCTCGTGGTCCACCACAGGGTTCGCCGCACGTGGCGCGGAGCCGACCGCGCGGAGACGCTCGAGATCATGATCGGCGCGGTCGAGGAGATCCGCGCCGCGGCCCCGGACGTCGAAGCCGTCGGCTTCGGCATACCGTCGCTGGTCGACCACGTCCGCGGCGTCTCGGTCTGGTCGAACCACCTCCCGATCGACGACGTTCCATTCCGCGACCTGATGAGCGAGCGGCTCGGGCTGCCGGTCCACGTCGACAACGACACGAACGCGGCGATCCTCGCCGAGCACCGGCGCGGCGCCGCGCGCGGCACGGCGCACGCGGTGATGCTGGCTCTGGGCACCGGCATCGGCGGCGGCCTGGTCATCGGCGGCGCGCTGCACCGTGGCGCACGTGGCTTCGCCGGCGAGCTCGGCCACATGCCGCTCGACCTGCACGGCGAGGACTGCCCTGGGGATTGCCCGGGGCGCGGCTGCTTCGAGACGCTCGTCTCCGGCCGGGCGATCGGTGTAGCCGCCGCGCGGCTCGGACGCGAGCAGCCGGGCTCGACCTTCGGCGAGCTCGTCGCGACGGGCCGGCCAATCAGCGGCGGCCTCGTCACCGAGCTCGCCCACGACGGCGACGAGCAGGCGCGCACGGTCCTGGGGGACGTTGGGCGACGGCTGGGCATCGGAATCGCGGGGATCGTCAACGCGCTCGACCCGGAGGTCATCGTGATCGGCGGCGCGGCGGTCGCCGCCGGCGATCCGCTACTCGAGCCGGCGCGCGTGGCGTTGGCCGAACGCGCATTGCCACCCGGCGGCGAGCCACCGCCGATCGTGCCGGCGCACTTCGGCGACGAGTCGGGGATGCTCGGCGCGGCCCTGCTCGCGCTCGAGGACGGCGTGGCGTGGGCCTGACGGGCTCGACCTCGATCGGGCGGATCGAGGCGGCGGCGTGGGCCTGATCGTCTGCCCGACGCCGATCGGGAACCTCGAGGACGTGACGTTGCGCGTGCTCAGCGCGCTGCGCGACGCCGACGTCGTGGCCTGCGAGGACACGCGCCGTACGCGCGTGCTGCTGGACCGCTACGGGGTCTCGGCGCGGCTGGTGGCCTACCACGAGCACAACGAGACCGCCGAGGCGGCCAAGCTCGTCGAGCAGATGCGCGGCGGCTCCACCGTGGCGCTCGTCTCCGACGCGGGCATGCCGCTGGTCTCCGACCCGGGCTACGTGCTGGTGCAGGCCTGCGTGGCCGCCGGCATCGGCGTCGAGGTGCTGCCCGGGCCTTCGGCCGCCCTGGCCGCCCT
>DASQKV010000005.1:0-1145 GCA_035630335.1 Thermoleophilaceae bacterium
CGCGCCGACAATGTAGCGGGGCTCAAGTCATCCACCGAAGCTATGGCATTCATGCAATAACCTGGCTCGAGGTTCGCCTCGAGTCCAAGTGCGTGGATGGGTAGGGGAGCGTCGTATGGCGAGTGAAGCGGCGGTGTGAACCAGCCGTGGACGCCATACGAGTGAGAATGCAGGCATGAGTAGCGAATGACAAGTGAGAAACTTGTCCGCCGAATGATCAAGGGTTCCAGGGTCAAGCTAATCTGCCCTGGGTAAGTCGGGACCTAAGGCGAGGCCGACAGGCGTAGTCGATGGACAACGGGTTGATATTCCCGTACCGGCAAAATAGCGCCCATGACGAACCTGATGATGCTAAGTGCCCGAAGCTCCGGGACTCCTTCGGGAGGCCGGAGTGGAGCGCACGACCCGAACCGGTAGTAGTCAAGCGATGGGGTGACGCAGGAAGGTAGTCCAACCGTGGCGATGGTTGACCACGGCTAAGGGTGTAGGACGCAACGTAGGCAAATCCGCGTTGCACATGTCTGAGACCTGATGGGGAGTCCGTATGGACGAAGTGGATGATCCTATGCTGTCGAGAAAAACCTCTAGCGAGCTGTGCGCCGCCCGTACCCCAAACCGACTCAGGTGATCAGGTAGAGAATACCAAGGCGATCGAGTGAACCATGGTTAAGGAACTCGGCAAAATGCCCCCGTAACTTCGGGAGAAGGGGGGCCGGATCCGTGAGAGGACTTGCTCCTCAAAGCGGTGATGGCCGCAGAGACCAGGCCCAAGCGACTGTTTACTAAAAACACAGGTCCGTGCGAAGTCGCAAGACGATGTATACGGACTGACTCCTGCCCGGTGCTGGAAGGTTAAGGGGACGTGTTAGCTGCTTCGGCAGCGAAGCGCAGAACTTAAGCCCCAGTAAACGGCGGTGGTAACTATAACCATCCTAAGGTAGCGAAATTCCTTGTCGGGTAAGTTCCGACCTGCACGAATGGCGCAACGACTTGGGCGCTGTCTCAACCATGGACTCGGCGAAATTGCACTACGAGTAAAGATGCTCGTTACGCGCGGCAGGACGGAAAGACCCCGGGACCTTTACTACAACTTGGTATTGGTGTTTGGTTCGGCTTGTGTAGGATAGGTGGGAGGCTTTGAAGCA
>DASQKV010000006.1:0-8327 GCA_035630335.1 Thermoleophilaceae bacterium
GCGGTCACGTGGACGATGCCGTTCGCGTCGATGTCGAAGGCGACCTCGATTTGCGGCATCCCGCGCGGCGCCGGCGGGATCCCGGTGAGCTGGAACTTGCCCAGGCTCTTGTTGCCGGAGGCCATCTCGCGCTCGCCCTGGAGGACATGGATCTCGACCGACGGCTGGTTGTCGTCGGCGGTCGAGAAGATCTCGGCCTTGCGGGTCGGGATCGTGGTGTTGCGCTCGATCAGCTTCGTCATCACGCCGCCCTTGGTCTCGATGCCCAGGGTCAGTGGCGTGACGTCGAGCAGCAGCACGTCCTTGACGTCGCCGCTCAGCACGCCGGCCTGAATCGCGGCGCCGATAGCCACGACCTCGTCGGGGTTGACGCCCTTGTGGGGCTCCTTGCCGACGAGCTCGGTGACCTTCTCCTGCACCGCGGGCATCCGGGTCATGCCGCCCACGAGCACCACGTGATCGATGCCCTTGCCGCCGGCCGTGCCGGCGTCCTCGAGGGCCTGCTTGGTGGGCGCCACCACGCGGTCCACCAGCTCGGCTGTGAGCTCGTTGAGCTTCGACCGGGTGAGCCGCTGGTTCAGGTGCTTCGGCACCGAGTCCACCGCCGTGATGAACGGCAGGTTGATAGCCGACTCCTGCGCCGAGGAGAGCTCGGTCTTGGCCTTCTCCGCCTCCTGGTAGAGGCGCTGCAGGGCCATCTTGTCCTGCGAGAGGTCCACGCCCTCGGCCTTCTTGAACTCGGCCACGAGCCAGTCGACGATCGCCTTGTCGAAGTTGTCGCCGCCGAGGTGATTGTCGCCCGCGGTAGCCTTGACCTCGAAGACGCCGTCGCCGATCTCGAGCACCGACACGTCGAACGTGCCGCCGCCGAGGTCGAACACGAGGATCGTCTGGTCCTCGCCCTCCTTGTCGAGTCCGTAGGCGAGCGAGGCCGCCGTCGGCTCGTTGATGATCCGCTTGACGTCGAGCCCCGCGACCTTGCCGGCGTCCTTGGTCGCTTGGCGCTGGTCGTCGTTGAAGTACGCCGGAACGGTGATCACGGCGCTGTCGACGGTGTCGCCGAGGTAGGCCTCGGCGTCGGCCTTCAGCTTCTGGAGGATCATCGCGCTGATCTCCGGCGGCGAGTACTCCTTGCCGCCAGCCTTGACGCGCGCGTCGCCGTTCGGGCCGCGGACGACCTCGTACGGGACGATCGTCTCCTCCTCCTTGACCTCGGCCTCCTTGCGCCCCATGAAGCGCTTGATCGAGAAGACCGTGTTCTCGGGGTTGGTCACCGCCTGGCGCTTGGCCGGCGCGCCCACGAGGCGCTCGCCGCTGTCGGTGAAGGCGACTACGGACGGCGTCGTCCGCGCGCCCTCTGCGTTCTCGACGACCGTGGGCTCACCGCCGTCGAGCACCGCCATGCACGAGTTGGTCGTGCCTAGATCGATTCCGATGGTCTTGCCCATCGCGTCCGCTCCTCTACTGGCTTTCAGATCTACAGGAAGAAAATCTAAGCGTCAGTATGGCAGATCGAAAGGCGTTAACTGCCGAATCGCGGCGTTGCGACGTTTCGTCTAGTTGTGGCTACCGCGCCGATCGAGGACCGTCAGCACAAGGAAGCCCGCGATGAAAGCGCCGGCCCCTATCGCCTGCGATTCCCCATAGGTGCGATCACCCCCGGCAATGAGGTAGCCGACGCCAAGCGTCACGAATGCGACCGCCAGGCCGATGTAGGAGTTTCGAAAGCTCATTCCCTGCATATATTCTATGCTATCAGTAGGTCCAGCACGATCGCGCTTAATGAGCAAGCCCCTCCGTAGTGACCTGATCTCACGACGCGTCGATTGTCATTCACCGGGTCCCAGCCGAGAAGCATGCTCAGCATTCCCTCTAGGAAGCCGCCGATGACGATCCCGGCTGCGATCGACGTCGCAGTGGTCTCGAAGGCTGAGGTAAGTGGACCGACGGCCATGTAGCCACGCTAGATGCGCCGCTCCTCGCGAGAAGCGACTCCGGTAACGAGAGAGCTACAAGCGAGACGCGCGGCCGTAGGGGCAGATGCGGAGCAGCGGGCACTCGCCGCAGCGGGGCTTGCGGGCAACGCATATGCGGCGGCCGTGGCGGATCAGGGCGACGTGGGCCTCGAGCGGGTCGGAGCCGGCGCTGAGCCGGAGCATCTCGTCGTGGCACTCGTCGAGCGAGGCGCCCGGGCGGAAGAGGCCGAGGCGGGTGCCGACGCGGTGGACGTGGGTGTCGACGGGGACGTCGTGACGACCGTAGGCGAAGAGCAGGACGCAGGCGGCGGTCTTGCGGCCGACGCCGGGCAGCTCACAGAGGTAGTCGCGCGCCTGGTCGAGCGGGGCGTCGGCGAGCCAGGAGAGATCCATCGAGCCGGAATCGGCCACCGTGGAGCCGTCGCCATCCGCGGCGCCGTTGACGCTAGAGGCCTCGGCCGGCTCGGAGTCGGAGATCGCGGCGAGGATGCGCTGGATCCGCGGCGCCTTGGTCACGGCCAGGCCGCCGGGCCGGATCGCCTCCTCGATCTCCTCGACCGGGGCGTCGCGGACGGCCTCCCACGAGGGGAAGCGGTCGCGGAGGCGCTCGTAGGCGACGTCGCGGTTGCGGTCGTTGGTGTTCTGGGAGAGGACGGTGAGGAGGAGCTCGTCGATCGGCGCGCCGTGGATGCGGGTGGACGGGCGGCCGTACTCGGCGCGGAGGCGGTCGAGGATCGCTCGCAGGCGCCGCGGGGGCGGCGGCTTCCAGTCGGACCGGCTCGCCATCGCGCCAAGCCTACGCGCGCACGGCTGATATGAACCTCGCGTCATGGCAGCCGTCGTCGAGCAACGAGGGAGCGTCGACGGGATCGAGACGCGCTGGCTCGAGGCGCCGGCCGACGGGGCGACGACGCCGGTCCTCTACGTCCACGGCGTTCCGACCGGCGGCTGGGAGTGGCGCGAGTTCCTCGAGCGCACCGGCGGCTACGCGCCCGACCTGCCGGGCTTCGGCGACTCCGGCAAGCTCGCCAGCTTCGACTACTCGATCGAGGGCTACGGGCGCTGGCTGCGGGCCTTCGCCGACCAGCGCGGCCTCGAGCGCTTCTCGCTGGTCGTCAACGACTGGGGCGCGGTTGGGCTGAAACTCGCCCAGGCCGTCCCGGAGCGGATCGACCGGCTCGTGATCACCTCTGCGGTGCCGTTCCTGGCCGGCTACCGCTGGCATCTGATCGCGCGCCAGTGGCGCCGGCCGCTGATCGGCGAGCTTGCGATGGGCTTCACGTTCAAGGCGGCGATGCGCGTTCAGCTCGACCGCTCGAACCGCGATCCGGTGCCGAGCGAGTTCGTCGACGAGGCCTGGAAGCACTTCGACCACGGCACCCAACGGGCGATCCTGAAGCTCTACCGATCGGCGCCGTCGGCGGTGCTGGCGGCGGCCGGTCGCGACCTCGGGTCGATCAAGGCGCCCGCGCTGGTCCTCTACGGCGAGCGTGATCCGTACCTGCCGGCCGAGCTGGCGCAGCGCTACGCCGACGCGCTCGGCGGTGAGGCGACCGCACGAGTGATCGAGGACGCCGGTCACTGGCCGTGGCTCGACGAGCCGGCGCTGATCGACGAGATCGCGAGCTTCTTGCGCGATTGATCGCGGCCGGGCCGCGAGCGGCGCGTAACCGCCGCCGGGGTTCGCCGGCCCCGCCGCGCTGCTGGTAACACGCGGCGGCGACCACTACCCTGTCCGCGTGCCGCGCCCGGTCTACTCCGTCGCGGCGCCGCCGCGGCGCCGGCCGCCGGAGGCCGCGCCGCCCGCAGCGTCCGTCGACCCGCCGCGCGGGCGAGGCCGGCGGATCGACCCGTGGCGCTTGGCGCCGACGCTGATCTCGGCCGCGCTCGCGGTCGTCTACCTGATTCTCCAGCCACGCACGCCGGACCTCGCGGCGCACCTGTTCCGCTCGGAGCTCTTCGGACGCGAGGGGTTCACGGTCTGGAACGGCCAGTGGTACGGCGGCCACCACACGCCGGCGTACTCGGTGTTGTCGCCGCCGCTGGGCTGGCTGCTCGGCCCGCAGCTGATGGGGGCGCTATCGGCGGTCGCGGCGACGGCCTGCTTCACCGAGCTGATGCGCCGCGTCTATGGGTCGGTCGCCGCCCGGTTCGGGACGATCTGGTTCGGCGTCGGCTCGGCGACGCTGCTGTTCACCAACCGGTTGCCGTTCGCGCTCGGGACGGCGTTCGGGGTGGCCGCCGCGCTCGCCCTGCAGCGCAACCGCCGCGTGCTCGCGCCCGTGCTCGGCGTGCTGAGCGCGATCTCGAGCCCGGTCGCCGGCCTGTTCCTGGCGATGGGCGGCGTTGCGTACGCCGTCTCGCACCGGCGCGGAGGCAGCCGGCGGGACTCGAGCGAGCGCCGGATCGCCGCGCGCGACGGCGTGATCCTCGCCGCCGCGGCGTTCCTGCCGCCGGTCCTGCTCTCACTCGCGTTCCCCGAGGGCGGCTACGCGCCGTTCCCGTTCTCGTCCTACGCGCCGATCCCACTGTTCGCGCTCGCCTGCCTGGCCCTGATCCCGCGGGCGCAGGGAACGCTGCGCTGGGGGGTCGCGCTCTACGGGCTCGGCGCCACGCTCGCGCTGGTGATCCCGACCGCGATGGGGGGGAATGCGGTCCGGCTCGGGGCGCTGCTCGGTGGTCCCGTGCTCGCCTGCGCGCTGTGGCCGCGGCTCGGCCGGCGACCGCTCGTCCCGATGGTCGCGCTGCTCGGCGCGCTCGCGTTCTGGCAGTGGTCGCCGGCAGTGCGCGACATCTACAAGGCGATCGACGATCCCGTCGCCCAGGCGTCCTACTTCGATCCGCTGCGCGAGTACCTGCGGCTGCTGCCCGACCAGCGCCGGATCGAGATCCCGTTCACCTTCGGCCACTGGGAGGGCGCCGAGGTCGCCTCCGAGGCGCCGCTCGCGCGCGGGTGGCTGCGCCAGCTCGATACCGGCCGCCACCCGATCTTCTACGGCGACGGGCTCAACGAGCTGACGTACGCGAGCTGGCTGTCCGAGAACGCGATCCGCTATGTGGCGCTTCCCGACGCCAAGCCGGACTCGAGCTCGTACCGCGAGCGGGCGCTGATCGAGAGCGGGCGGCTGCCATATCTGCGCCTCCGCAAGCGCTTCGACCACTGGCGGATCTACGAGGTCACGCTGCCGGCGCCGCTCGTGATTCCCGACGGCGACGCAAACATCGCGCTCGAGCAGCTCGGCTCGGATCGCGTGCTGCTGCGGGTGCGGCGGCCGGGCAGCGCGCTAGTGCGCGTTCGCTGGACGCCGTACTGGCTCGCGAAAGGCGGCTGCGTCGAGCGTGCGGGCGACTGGACGCGCGTGACGGCGCGCAAGCCGGGCTTCTTGGCGCTCGTGATCCGCTTCTCCCCCGAGCGGATCGTCCAGCGCGGCCGCCGCTGCAACGGTCTGTAGCCGGCGGTACGCTAGGTCGTCTCGTGGCCCAGGTCGCTCAGGACTTCTTCGCGCAGTTTCGTCGTGCCTGGCACATGACCAGCCGCTGGACCCCCCAGGGCTGGCTCGACGCGATCCGGCAGCTGGCGCTGTTCGCCGGCGCCTACTACCTCTACCGGCTCGTGCGCGGACTGGTCGACGGCCAGGCGACGATCGCGTTCGAGAATGCGCGCACGCTCGTAGACGTCGAGCGGACGCTCGGGCTCTTCTTCGAGCCGGGGCTGCAGGCGTGGGCGCAGGGCGAGGAGTGGATCGTGACGGGCGCGAACTGGATGTACGTCAACTCGCACTTCGTGATCACCACGACGTTCCTGATTTGGCTCTACGTCTTTCGCAACCGCTCGTACTACTACGTGCGCAACATGTTCTTGATCGCGATGGGGCTCGCGCTCGTCGGCTACCTCGCCTTCCCGACCGCGCCGCCGCGCTACATGCCGGAGTGGGGCTTCACCGACACGGTCGCGTCGTTCGTCGGGCCGCAGGCGGAGCAGAACGCGAACGTCCTCTACAACCCGTTCGCCGCCGTGCCGTCGATGCACGTCGCCTTCGCGTTGATGATCGGCATCCCGGCGATGCGGATCGTCCAGAACCCGGTTGGCAAGGTTCTGTGGGCCTTCTACCCCGCCGTCGTCACGTTCGTCGTCGTCGTGACGGCCAACCACTTCTGGCTCGACGCGGCGCTCGGCGCGCTGGTCGCGGCGATCTCCGCCTGGGGAGCTTCCTACGCGCTCGGCCGGGCGCGTCCCGACGCGTGGGCGTGGCGCAACGGCCGCGCGCAAGCGGTGGCGTAGTGGCGCCCGACCGTGGAGCGCTGAAGCGGGAGAGCGACGCGGCGCCCGCACCGCCGGGATCGAACGGGCCGGCACCGCGTGGGCGGCGCGGGGCCGAGATGCGCGAGCTGGCGCGCAACCGACTGATCGAGTCGCGCCTGACGCCGAACGCGATCTCGATGACCGGCCTGGTCGGCAACGTCGTCGCGGCGGTGCTCGTGACCCAGCGCTACTTCTTCCTGGCCGGAATCGCGTTCGTCCTCGGCTCGGTGATGGACACGCTCGACGGCCGCTACTCGCGGATGTCGGGCAAGGGCAGCCCGTTCGGGGCCTTCCTCGACTCGACGCTCGACCGCGTCGAGGAGGGGATCGTGCTCGCGGCCGTCGGCGCCTACTTCGCCTCGCGCGGCGACGAGCTGGCAGTGGCGGCGGTCGTCGTCGCGGTGCTGTTCTCGTTGATGGTCAGCTACACCCGCGCCCGCGCCGAGGCGCTGGGGGTCGAGTGCAAGGTCGGGCTCGCGACGCGGCCCGTGCGCGTGGTGATCATCTCGGCTGGCCTGCTGTTCGCCAAGGGCGCCGGGCTGGGCGACTTCGAGCTGCTCGAGCCGGCGGTCTACCTGCTCGCCGCGTTGACGGTGGTGACGACGTTCCAGCGCATCGCCCACGTGCGCAAGGCGCTCAACGCCGCGGCGCCCGAGTTGGTCTAAACAGCGCTTAGGCGCTACGCTCGGGGCGACCTTTGGCCTCCTCCAGGCGCTGCCGCGGGTGTAACACGGGCCCGCTGTCGGGGTTCGTATCCACCGTAAGCGGCCCCCGGCGAGGGGGCCGTTCTCATGTAGACACCGACGGAGGCTCCTTTGAGCAACAACGCTTTTTCCAACGGCGCATCGCGCTATCAATCCGAGAAGGTGCGCGTCGCGATCGTCGGCGTCGGCAACTGCGCCTCCGCCTTCGTGCAGGGCGTCGAGTACTACAAGGACGCCGACCCCAACGAGGACGTCCCGGGCCTGATGCACGTCGACCTCGGCGGCTACCACGTACGCGACATCGAGTTCACGGCCGCGTTCGACATCGACTCCGAGAAGGTCGGCAAGGACCTCTCCGAGGCGATCTGGTCGGGCCAGAACAACACGATCAAGTTCGCCGACGTGCCGCATCTCGATGTCCCCGTCCACCGCGGGATGACCCACGACGGACTCGGCAAGTACCTCAAGGAGAAGATCACGAAGGCGGACGGCAAGACCGCCGACATCATCGAGATCCTCAAGGAGACCAAGACCGACGTGGTCGTCTCCTACCTCCCGGTCGGCTCCGAGAACGCGACCAAGTGGTACGTCGAGCAGGTGCTCGAGGCCGGCTGCGGCTTCGTCAACTGCATCCCCGTGTTCATCGCCCGCGAGGAGTACTGGGGCAACCGGTTCAAGAAGGCCGGTCTCCCGATCGTCGGCGACGACATCAAGTCGCAGGTCGGCGCCACCATCGTCCACCGCACGCTCGCGCGCCTGTTCGGCGACCGCGGAGTGAAGATGCTGCGCACGTCGCAGCTCAACGTCGGCGGCAACATGGACTTCTTCAACATGCTCGAGCGCGAGCGCCTCGAGTCCAAGAAGATCTCCAAGACCAACGCCGTGACGTCGGTCATGGGCCACACGCTGCCCGCCGAGGACGTCCACGTCGGCCCGTCGGATTACGTGCCGTGGCTGACCGACCGCGAGTGGGCGCACATCCGCGTCGAGGGCCAGGCCTTCGGCGACGTGCCGCTCAACATGGAGCTCAAGCTCGAGGTCTGGGACTCGCCGAACTCGGCCGGCATCGTCATCGACGCCGTCCGCTGCTGCAAGCTGGCGTTGAACCACGGCCTCGGCGGCCAGCTCGACGGCCCCAGCTCCTACCTCATGAAGTCGCCGCACAACCAGCGGCCCGACAACCTCGCGCGCGAGGAGACCGAGAAGTTCATCGCCAAGCACAAGGGCAAGGCGCAGTCCAAGCCCAAGGCCCGCAAGGCGGCCAAGAAGGACAAGACCAAGGCGGCCTGAGGTTCGCCGCCGGCCGCCGGCGGATGATCACACCCGAATACCTGCACCTGCACG
>DASQKV010000007.1:0-46423 GCA_035630335.1 Thermoleophilaceae bacterium
GTCCATCTCGCGGGTCGCGCGCATCGACTCGAGGTAGGCGACCAGCGCTTGCGGCCGGGCCGGCGGCGGGTCGTCGTCCAGGGGCGCGTCGAGCGGCCGCGAGATCAGTGGGTTGGAGGAGATGTGCTTGATGAGGTGGTCGGCGCCGAGCACGATCTTGCGCTCGTCGTCGTGGAAGATCGTGTCCGACGGTGAGTGGCCGGGACGGTGCAGCACCCGCAGCGTGCGGTCGCGCAGCACGAGCTCCGAGCCGGCGGCCAGCGGGCGTGTGACGGTCGCCGACGCGCCCCAGTTGCGATAGCTCTGCGACACCGCGAGCAGCGCCAGGCGGATGTCCTCGGGGATCCCGTGCTCGGTCATCACGCTGTTGGCGAACGCGTCGTCGGCCTGCATGCCGTCGTCGTACTGCGCGGCCCACGGCGCGAGCAGGTCCAGCGCCGCGACCTCGGCACCCGAGCGCCGCGCCAGGATCGACACGAGCCCGAGGTGGTCCATGTGCTGGTGGGAGACGACGATGAGCTCGAGGTCCTCCACGCGATGGCCGCGCGCGGCCAGCGCGACCTCGAGCGCGTCGAGCGCCGTCCCGGAGTTCGGCCCGCTGTCGAGCAGCGTCAGCGGGTCGTCCTCGATGAGGTACGTGTTCACCAGGCCGACCTGAAACGGCGTCGGGATCGCCAGGCAGTGGATGCCGGCGTCGGCGGCCCGCGCTAGCGCGTCGGCCGCGTCGCTCACGAGCGGATGATCTCCAGCACCTCGTCGCGGCGGCGCTCCATGTCCTCGGCCGAGACGAGCGACTCCAGGCACAGGCGCATGAGCGGCTCGGTGTTCGACGTGCGCACGTTGAAGTGCCAGTCGTCGTAGTCGACCGAGACGCCGTCGAGCCACGAGACCTCGCCGTCGCCGTACGCGTCGGCGAGCTCGCGCATCTTTGCGTCCTGGTCGGCGACCTCCGAGTTGATCTCGCCGGAGATGAAGTAGCGCTCGCGCAGCGGCGCGAGCATGTCGGCGAGCGTACGGCCCTCCTTGGAGAGCAACTCGAGCAGCAGCAGGGCGGGCAGCGTGCCGGAGTCGGCGCAGTAGAAGTCGCGGAAGTAGTAGTGACCCGATACCTCGCCGCCGAACGCGGCGCCCTCGTCGCGCATCCGCGTCTTGAAGAACGCATGACCGACGCGGTTTACGTGCGCCGTGCCGCCCGCCTGCTCGACGACGTCGCGCACCGCCCGGCTCGCGCGCACGTCGTAGAGGATCGTCGCCCCCGGCTCGCGCTCGAGGATCGACTTCGCCAGCAGCGCCGTCATAAAGTCGCCGTCCACGAACGCGCCGGTGCCGTCGATGAAGAAGCAACGATCGGCGTCGCCGTCCCAGGCGATCCCGAGCTCGGCGCCCTCAGAGCGGACCTTGTCGACAATGAAGCGCCGATTCTCCTCGAGCAACGGGTTCGGCTCGTGGTCGGGGAACTCGCCGTCGGGCACCCAGTAGGTCTGGACCTGCTCGATCGGCAGCTGGTCAAGCAGCGGCCCGCACAGCGGGCCCGCCATCCCGTTGCCACCGTCGAGGACGACCTTCATCGGCTGGATCGGATCGACGTCGATCCAGGCGATCGCGTCACGCTGGAACGGCTCGTAGACGTCCTCGCGGTCGACGTTCCCGGCCGGCCCGTCCGGCGCTCCGAGGGCGTCGCCGGTCAGCAGCTCGCGCAGCTCGCCGATCCCCGCGTCGCCGGACAGCGCCAGCGCGCCGCGCCCAACCAGCTTCGCTCCGGTGTAGGCCTTCGGGTTGTGCGACGCGGTGCACATCAGGCCGCCGTCGAGCTGACGCGAGCCGACCGTCCAATAGAGCATCTCGGTGCCGACCATCCCGACGTCGAGCACGGACGCGCCCTCGTCGCTCATGCCGCGCGCGTACTCGGCTGACAGCGCGGGGGCGGTAAGCCGCATGTCGCGGCCGAGGGCGAGTCGCAGCTCGCGCGGGGCGGTGTCGTACATCTCCGCGAGCACGCGGACGAAGCCGCGGCCGACGAGGTAGGCGACGTCCTCGTCGATCTGCTCGCCGTAGAGCCCGCGAACGTCGTAGGCCTTGAAGATGCTCGGATCGATGTCGGTCACGCGGCGGGAGAGTAGTCCCTCAGCCACTGCGGCAGCGGAGCGAGATGTTGGTCAGAGGAGCGTAGGAACGAGCTCCGTTGGCCAACATCTCGCTCCGCTCCCACCACCGCCAAACGCCTACAGCCAGCCGCGCCGCCGGAAGTACCCCAGCATCCCGAGCAGCATCACGAGCATCCCGCCGAGCACGATCCAAAACGCCGTCGTCGAGCCCTCACCGGGCACACCCACGTTCATGCCCCACATGCTCGCGATCAACGTCAGCGGCAGCACGATCACGCTGATCGACGTCAGCACCCGCAGGATGTCGTTCACCCGGTGCGAGATCACGGACTCGTTCGTCTCGGCGAGTGCCTCGACGACCTCCTTGTAGTTCTCGAGCATGTCCCAGATCCGCTCGGATGCGTCGACGATGTCGTCGAAGTAGACGTCGAGGCTCTCGGCCATGTAGCGCTGCTTGGTCCGCTCGAGGTCGCGCAGGGTAGAGCGCTGCGGGCGGATGATCTTGCGGAAGTTGATGATCTCCTGTTTGACGTTGGAGATGTCGCGCACGACCTCGTCGGAGCGCCCGAGGAAGATGTCCTCCTCGATCTGCTCGAGCTTGTTGCCGATCTTGCGCAACATCGGGAAGCAGTAGTCGATCGAGTCGTCGACGATCTTGTAGAGCAGGTAGCCGGGGCCGTTGGAGAGCATCTGCTCGCGCATCTCCTCCGAGGCGCGGCAGCGCTCGAACAGGTACTCGACCGGCGGGATCGGCCGGTTGGGGAGCGTGATCATGAAGTCGGGCCCGACGAACATGTCGAGCTCGGCGGTGTTCAGGCGCCCGACGGCCTTGTCATAGACCGGGAAGTGCAGGACGATGAAGAGGTAGTCGGGGTACTCGTCGATCTTCGGCCGCTGGTTGCGCGACGCGACGTCCTCGTAGTCGAGCGGGTGGAACTCGAAGTGCTCCTGGAGCCAAGCGCGGTCGACCGGCCCCGGCTCCTGGATGTTGATCCAGCGCAGCGGACGCTCGATCGCCTCGGCGCCGTCGCGCTCGACGACCTCTACGTTCGGCTCAGGAGCAGCGGTCGACGGCCCGGCGTCGGGTCCGATGCGCGCCGTGCGGCGCAGGCGTGGCCTTGGGATGCTCGGCATGGCCCGGACTGAGGGGGTCTTCGGTGGGGACCGTCATCGCATTCATTCTACGCGTGGCCTTGCATCCATCCTCTCGAGCGCTATCCTTCTCGGACTGACATAGCCGCACGCATCCAGAGGGGTGGAGGGAAATGGCCCTACGAAACCCCGGCAACCATCCAAACGACCCCGGTCGCGAGGAAAGGTGCCAAGTCCATCAGGTCCAAGAGATCTGAAAGATGTGGCGAAGCCCTTCAGAGGCCTCCGTCACGAGCAACGCGGCGGAGGCTTTCGACATGAAGGGGATCACGGCATGGCCATAGAGGCGCTGAAGTGCAAGGAATGCGGAGCGGCCTACCCGCTCGAGGCGCGCTACGTCTGCGACGACTGCTTCGGCCCGCTCGAGGTCGCATACGACTTCTCGGGGCTCGACGCCGAGGCGACCCGGCGCAGGATCCAGGCCGGCCCGCAGTCGATCTGGCGCTACTCCGACTTCCTGCCGTTCGAGGCGCCGCCGCGCACCGCGCTCGCCGCGGGCGTGACGCCGCTGCTGCGCGCCGACCGGCTCGCGGAGCGGCTCGGCCTCGGTGAGGTCTGGGTCAAGAACGACGCCGCCAACCCGACGCACTCGTTCAAGGACCGCGTCGTCACGGTCGCGCTCGCCAAGGCTCAGGAGCTCGGCTTCGAGGTCGTCGCCTGCGCCTCGACGGGCAACCTCGCCAACGCGGTCGCGGCCCACGCCGCCGCCGCCGGGCTCGAGTCCTACGTGTTCGTGCCCTCCGATCTCGAGGAGCAGAAGATCCTCGCGACCGGCGTCTACGGCACCAACCTGGTCGCCGTCAACGGCAACTACGACGACGTCAACCGCCTCTGCACCGAGCTCTCGGGCGAGCGCGACTGGGCGTTCGTGAACGTGAACATGAGGCCGTACTACTCCGAGGGCTCGAAGACCGTCGGCTACGAGATCGCCGAGCAGCTCAACTGGGAGCTGCCCGATCGCGTCGTCGTGCCGGTCGCCTCGGGGTCGCTGATCACGAAGATCGCACGCGGCTTCGAGGAGTGGCTCGAGGTAGGTCTCGTCGAGGGCGAGCTGCCGAAGTTCAACGGCGCCCAGGCCGCTGGCTGCTCGCCGGTCGCGCAGGCGTGGGAGGCGGGGCGCGACTTCTGCGCGCCGGTCAAGCCGTCGACGATCGCCAAGTCGCTCGCGATCGGCAACCCGGCCGACGGCCCGTACGCACTCGACCTGGCGCGGCGCACCGACGGCGGCATCGACTCCGTGACCGACGACGAGGTCCGCGCCGGCATCCGGCTGCTGGCCGAGACGACGGGGATCTTCACCGAGACCGCCGGCGGCGTCACGACGGCAACGCTGGCGAAGCTCGCCGAGCGTGGCGACATCGGTCGCGGCGAGCGCGTCGTGCTGGTGATCACCGGCGACGGGCTGAAGACGCTCGACGCGGTGCGCGGCAGCTTCGAGACGATCGACGTCGAGCCGACGACCGAGTCCTTCGAGGCCGCGGTCGGCGTCGAGGCCGTCGCTTGACGACCGCGGCCGGCCAGGTGGCGCGGGGGTCTGGGGGCGTGAGCCCCCAGTGGATAAACTGCCGCGCCCGATGAGCGTCACAGTGAAGATCCCGACGCAGCTGCGCAGCGTCACCGGCGGCGAGGCCGAGACGGCTGTCGACGAAGCGGCGACGGTCGGCGAGGTGCTCGACGGCCTCTACGACCGCTTCGACGGCCTGCGCGACCGGATCGCCGAGGACGGCGGCCTGCGCCGCTTCGTCAACGTCTACGTCGGCGGCGAGGACATCCGCTTCCTCGACGGTCTCGACACGCCCGTCGATGACGGCGACGAGGTGACGATCCTCCCCGCCGTCGCCGGCGGCTAGCAGCGCCCGCGTGACCTGGAGCAGCGCCGACTCGACCGTCCTCGTGACGGGCGCTCAGGGCTTCATCGGCTCGTGGCTGGCCGAGCGCCTGCTCGACGACGGCGCGCGCGTGGTCGTCCTGCGTCGCGACGCCGAGCCCGAGGCCCGTTTTCGCACCGAGGGGGTCGAGGATCGCTGTGTCGTCGCGCTCGCCGACGTCCAGGACTACGCGGCGCTCGTGCGCGTCCTCAACGAGCACGACGTCGACAGCGTCTTCCACCTGGCCGCGCAGACGATCGTCGGGACCGCGAACCGCTCGCCGCTGTCGACGTTCGAGGCGAACGTGCGCGGGACATACCTGCTGCTCGAGGCCTGCCGGGCAGTTGGCGGCGCGATCGGCCGGATCGTCGTCGCCTCGTCCGACAAGGCGTACGGATCGCACGACGCGCTGCCCTACCGCGAGGACTTCCCGCTCCAGCCGACGTTCCCCTACGACGTGTCGAAGGCCTGCACTGACATGATCGCGCGCAGCTTCGCCGCGACCTACGGGCTGCCGATCGCGGTCACGCGGCTCGCCAACGTCTACGGCGGCGGCGATCTCAACTGGTCACGGCTCATTCCCGACAGCTGCCGTTCTCTGATCGCCGGCGAGCCGCCGGTGCTGCGCTCGGACGGCAGCCCGCAGCGCGACTACCTGCACGTCGACGACGCCGTCGACGCCTACCTGGCGATCGCCGCGTCGCTCGACCGCGCCGAGCTGCGCGGCCGCGCGTGGAACGCGGGGTGGGGTGCACCCGTGTCGGCGCGCGAGGTCGTCGACCGCCTGATCGCGGTCTCGGGACGCGACGTCGAGCCCGACGTCCGGGGCACGGGCACGCCGCACGGAGAGATCGACCGCCAGTACCTCGACTCGAGCGCGATCCGCGCCGAGCTCGGCTGGGAGCCCCGCGTCGCGCTCGACGACGGGCTGCGCCGTACCTTCGACTGGTACGCGCACCGCCTTGCCGAGCTGATCTAGGATCCGCGGATGGCGCTCGGCGACGACGCAGCGCCGTCGGCCGCGCTCGTGACAGGCGCCGCGGGCGGCATCGGAGGGGCGGTGGTCGAGGCGCTGTCAGACGCCGGCTTCGTCGTCGCCGGCCACGACCGCCAGCCGCCCGTCGAGCGCGTCGACCATGCACTGCAGAGCGATTTGCTCGAGGGCGACCCGCGCGAGATCGTGCGCGCCGCCGAGGCTGCCGTCGGCGGGCTCGACGTGCTCGTGCACTGCGCCGGGGGCGGACCGGGCGGCGACCTGCTCGAGCTGACCGACGCCGAGTGGCGCGCGGTCGTCGACCTCAACATGACCGTGGCGTTCCCGCTCTGCCAGGAGGCGGCACGGGGGATGGCGGCACGCGGGGGAGGGCGGTTGATCCTGATCGGCTCGCTCTGCGGGCGCCAGGCCTGGCGTGGCTATGCGCACTATTGCGTGGCGAAGGCCGGGCTCGAGATGCTCGGCCGCTGCCTGGCGCTGGAGCTGGCGGGTAGCGGCGTTCGCGCCAACACGGTCATCCCGGGCACGATCGACACCCCGCTCAACGACGCGGTGACGACCGACCCGGACGAGCGGGCGAGGTTGCTCGCGCGCACTCCGGTCGGGCGCCTCGGGCGTCCCGAGGAGGTAGCCGAGCTGGTCGCCTGGCTGGCGACCGCGCCCGACTTCCTCACCGGCGCGTCGCTCGAGATCGACGGCGGCTACTCGATCGAGCTGACGCCGTGACGAAGATCGTCGGCATCGACGTGACGCCCGTGTCGATCCCGTTCGCCATTCCCGAGCGCTGGGCGTTTGGTGAGCACAGCGGGATGACGACCTTGATCGTGGAGCTCCGCACCGACAGCGGCCTGGTCGGGCTGGGCGAGGTCGTGCCAGCGGGGCCGGGGCCGAAGACGCTGATGGGGGCGATCGAGGAGCTCACGCCGCTGCTGATCGGGCGCGACGCGCGCGACGTGAACCGCAACGTCGCCCGGATGACCTATGCAGGCGGCTGGTACATGTTCCCGCGCACCGGCAACCTGGTCGTCGCCGGGCTCGAGATGGCGATGTGGGACGTACTCGGCAAGAGCGTCGGCGAGCCGCTGCACCGGCTGTTCGGCGGAGCGGTCAGGGACCGGCTCCCATACGTCTACTGGCTGATGGCGACGCCCTCGCTGCCCGACATGGTCGAGGAGGCCGTGTGGGCCGCGCGCAAGGGCTTCACGAGCTTCTTCTTCAAGGGCGGCTGGGACGAGCGGCGTGACCTCGAGCTGGTCGCCGCGCTGCGCGAGCGGCTCGGCCCGGACGTCAAGCTGCGGCTCGACGTCAACGAGGCCTGGACGGTCGGCACCGCGAAGCGGATGCTCGCCAAGCTCGAGCCGTATGACCTCGAGTTCGTCGAGCAGCCGGTGCGGATGGACGACGTCGACGCGCTGCTGCGCCTGCGCGAGGCCTCGCGCGTCCCGATCGGCGCGAACCAGTCGAGCTGGACCGCGAAGCAGATCTTCGAGATCGCCAAGCGCGGCGCGGCCGACGCGGTCGTCACCGATCCCCACCAGGAGGGCGGGCTCTCGGGGCTGCGCAAGTCGCTCGCGATCTGCGAGGTCGCCGGCATCCCGGTCGCCCACCACTCGTTCAGCGGCCTGACGATCGCGATGACGGCGGCGATGCACGTCAACGCGACGACGCCGAACTCGATCCTCGCCGGCCAGGCCTGCCCGCCGGGGTACATCCAAGGCGACGTCACGACGTCGACGTTCACGGCCACGGATGGATTCGCCGAGCTTCCGAGCGGACCGGGCATCGGGGTCGATCTCGACCCCGACCGCCTCGCGACCGCCCACGAGGCCTACCTGCGCGACGAGCTGCATCCCTTCTTCGGCGGGGGAGGCGACATCGAGTGGATGCCGAGCCGCTGAGGCTTTCGCTGCGCTGCGACGACCTCGGCATCGCGCTGAGCGGGACGCTCGATGCAGCGCCACTCGGGCGGAGGCTCCTGCCCGGCCGGCGCGAGCCGGTGACGCTGTTGCACGCTAAGCGCGACGGGCAGGTCTGCTTCGCATACGCCGACGAGCTGACCGGCGTGGCGACGTCGGGGCGGTCGAGCGGGCAGCCGGGCGAGATCTTCGCCTTCGGCGGCGATCCGAGCGGCTCGGGCGACGAGCGCCGCGGCCAGCTGATCTTCGTCTACGGGCCCGCCAACCTCTTCGTCGAGCCGTTCGACCGCGGCTTCCACGAGCGCTCCTACTCGCGCGTCGGGGCGATCGACGACGTTCACGGCCTCGCGCGGCTCGGCGAGCGGATGTGGCGCCACGGATCGCAGCGGGTCGAGCTCGAACTGACGGCGACGTGAGTCGCGAGGCCGTCCTCGAGGTGCCGGCCTATGGCGCCGCGGTGGGCGTCGAGCTGCTCTGGGACGACGCTCCGCGCACGTGCGCGGCGATCTGGTCGGCGCTGCCGATCGTCAAGCCGGCGTTCCACGCCCGCCGCTCGGGCCAGGAGCTGTTCCTCCTCGCCGACCCGTTCGACAACCCGGGCCCGGAGAACCAGCGGCTAGAGGTCGCGGCCGGCGACGTGCTCTTCGCGCACATGCCGCCGTCATGGACCGACGATCACGAGGACTACACCCGCGGCGAGCTCGGGCTGTTCGACATCGCGCTGATCTACGGGCCCGACGCGCTGATCCGCGGGCCCGAGGCGCCGGTCGCGGGCAACCTGTTCGGCCGCGTCGTGGAGGACCTCCCAGCGCTCGCCGAGATCTGCACGCGGATGTGGCTCCAGGGTTGTGAGAACGTGACATTACGCAGGGCCTAGCGCTCCCCCGGACGGCGAGCTAGAGTCCTCGCGCCGCGCCAACCAAAGCTGGAGGAGGGACCCCCTCGATGTCCTCGCGCCCTGGAACAGCATCGGTCCGCTGGATGCTGGCCGTTCTCTGCCTGATGTCCGCGTTCGCCCTCGCCGCCTGCGGCGACGACGAGGAGTCCACCGCCGCCGGCGACGGACAGCTGAGCGGGACCGTCGACTTCTGGTGGTGGGGCGAGGAGGAGGCTCCCGGCCTCGAGAAGTGGGTCAAGGACACCGCCAAGGCCTTCGAGCAGGCGAACCCCGACGTGAAGATCAACCTCGTCGAGCAGAGCAACAGCAACCTGGTGCAGTCGTCGCAGTCGGCGCAGGCCGCCCAGAAGGGCCCCGACATCCAGTTCTACTGGCCCGTCGGCTGGTTCCAGGAGGACATGTTCAACGGCGCGCTCGAGCCGCTCGACGACCTCCTCGGCGAGGAGGAGATCGACCACTTCCTGCCCGCGGCGCGCGACTACGCGACCTGGAAGGGCGCCACCTACGCCGCGCCGATGTACTCGATCGGCAACCCGTGGGTCTACCGCAAGGACCTCTTCCGCAAGGCCGGACTCGACCCCGAGAAGCCGCCGACGACCTTCGACGAGCTGCTCGCGGCCGGCAAGAAGCTCAAGGCCGCGGGCTTCACGCCGATCGCCGCCGGGATGAAGGACCAGTTCTACGCCGACTGGCCATGGATGTTCTTCCAGGCCTGCGGCGTCGAGAACGCCGACGAGTGGTTCGACGCGTTCCTCGGCAAGCGCAGCCTCGAGGAGCCGGAGTTCAGGCAGACCTGGGACAAGATCAAGCAGACCCAGGACGCCGGCATGTACGCCGACAACCTCTTCGACCTGACCCTCTACGAGGGCTTCGACGAGCTGCTCAACGGCAAGGCGGCGATCGCCACGCCGGTCGCCCCGACCGTGGTCGCGTGGGAGCGCCAGCTCGGCTCCGACAAGCTCGGGGCGTTCCTGACCCCGTGCCAGGACGAGAGCCCGCTCGCGGCGAAGTACCCGAACGCGTGGCACTACGTGGCGATCCCGACCTTCGCCGAGCAGAAGGAGGAGGCCGCCGAGTTCATCAAGTTCATGCAGGCGCCGAAGCAGACGGCGGCGCTGTACCGCGATGCCGGCGCGGAGCTCGGCAACGACCGCGGCTCGCCGAAGCCCGACGGCGAGGCGAGCAGGCAGATCCTCGACTGGGGCCGCAACGACAGCTACATCGCGCTCTACTACTCGTCGCCCCCGACGGTCGACGAGTGGATCTGGCCGAACGTCAGCAAGCTGCTCCAGGGCGACATGACGCCCGCGGAGGCGGCACAGGTCTCCGAGGAGACCAACGGCCGCTGGCTGGAGCGCAACAAGCGGATCGCCGACAACTTCGGCGAGTGGCAGGGCCAGGTAACCGAGAGCTCGCGCTAGCGATGGGGAGGTCGTGTGGCTCGCCGTAGAGCCACACGACTCCTGTCCGCGCTGCTGCTGCTCGCCCCGGCGCTCGCGCTGCTGGGGATCGTCTTCGCGTACCCGATTGTGCGCCTCGTCGAGCTGTCGACGCAGGACGTGATCACCTACGAGCGGACGCTCGGGGTCGGGCTCGACAACTACCGCTTCCTCTGGGACGACCCCGAGTTCCGCCGTTCGCTGGCGAACAGCGGGCGGTTGCTGCTGGCGGTGCCGTTGCTGCTGGGGCTATCCGTGCTCGTCGCGGCGGGCCTGCGCGAGCGCCTGCGCGGCTGGCGGCTGCAGAGCGGACTGATCGTGCTGCTCTACGTCCTGCCGATACCGGCGTTCGCGCTTGCGCTGCGCCAGATCCTGCGCGGCGACGGCCTCTTCAACCAGACGCTCGAGACGGCCGGGCTGTCCTTCCTCGCCGAGGAGTGGCTGGCGAGCGCGAGCCTGGCGATCTGGACCGTGCTCGCGATCATCGTGATCAAGGAGCTTGGGCTCGGCGTGCTGATCTTCTCGGCGCGGCTGAACAGGGTCGACGACGACCTCTACGAGGCCGCGCGCATGGACGGCGCGCGCTGGTGGCGCCAGCTCTGGCACGTCACGCTGCCGCAGACCCGTGACGTGATGGGCTTCTACGTCGTGATCGCCGCGGTGACGATCGTGAGCTGGGTCTTCGCCTACGTCTACGTGCTCACCGGCGGCGGCCCGGCGAACTCGACGTCGATCCTCGAGATCTACCTCTACCGGCGGATGTTCGGGGTCGCCTCGGGCGGGCAGGACATCGGCACGGCAGCGGCGGTCGGGGTGCTGATGCTGGTCGCGATCGTCGCGGCGTTCGCGCTCGCGGCGGCCGCGCGCTACGTGGTGTTGACGGTCCGGCGCAGAAGGGCGGTGGCACGTTGATCGCAAGACTCGGCCGCGGCATCGGCAGGTCGGCGCTGTGGCTGCTCGCCGGGCTGACGCTGGTCCCGCTCTACTTCCTCGTGACCACCGCAGTGCGCCCGGGTGACGACTACGCCGCGGACCCCGGCGGCCTGCCGAGCCGGCCGACGCTCGAGAACTTCGACCGCCTGTTCGAGATCGGCGACTTCGTCACCTGGCTTGGCAACAGCCTGCTGCTGACCGGAGCGAGCACGGCGATCGCGATCGTCGTGGCGACGATGGCGGCGCACGCGCTGACCTACCTCGAGCTGCCCGGCTCCGAGCTGGTCCTGCGGCTGATCGCCTCTCTGATGGTGATCCCGCCGATCCTGCTGATCGTGCCCCTGTTCGTCCAGTTCGCCTCGCTCGACCTGATCGACAGCTACCTCGGCGCGATCCTGATCTACTCCGGGCTCGCCTTGCCGTTCGCGATCTACATGCTCGCGCGCTTCTTCCGCGCGATCCCCAAGAGCGTCCTCGAGGCCGCGCGAATCGACGGCGCGGGGCCGCTACGCGTGCTGCCGGCGGTCGTCGTGCCGCTCTCCAAGCCGGCGATCGCCACGCTGGCGGTCGTGACCGCCTTCTTCGTCTGGAACGACCTGCTGATCGCGCTCGTGTTCCTCCAGTCCGAGGAGCACCGGCCGCTGATGGCGGGCCTGACCACGCTCGCGGGGCGCCAGACGCAGGACGTCCCGCTGGTGATCGGCGGCGTGCTGCTGTCGATCGTGCCGATCGTCCTGCTCTACCTCGCGAGCCAGCGCTCGATGGTGCGCGGGCTCTACGCCGGCAGCTCGAGGGGCGGCTGAACGGTGGCGAGCATCCAGCTGCGCGGCGTCGGTAAGTCGTTCGGCGACACGGTCGCGGTCACGGGCGTCGACCTGACGATCGAGGACGGCGAGTTCCTCGTCCTGGTCGGCCCCTCCGGTTGTGGCAAGTCGACACTGCTGCGGGTGATCGCCGGGCTGGAGTCCGTCTCGTCGGGCAGCATCGCCGTCGACGGCGCCGACGTGACGCAGGTTGCCCCGGAGGACCGCGACCTCGCGATGGTCTTCCAGGACTACGCGCTCTATCCGCACATGACCGTCGAGCGCAACCTCGGCTTCGGCCTCAAGCTGCGTGGGGTCGACAAGGCCGAGCGCGCGCGGCGGGTGGGTGACGTCGCCGCGATCCTCGGGCTCGACGAGCTGATGGCGCGCCGGCCGGCCGAGCTGTCGGGCGGCCAGCGCCAGCGGGTGGCGCTCGGGCGCGCGATGGTCCGTCAGCCGAAGGCGTTCCTGATGGACGAGCCGCTCTCGAACCTCGACGCGCGGCTGCGCACGGCGATGCGCGCCGAGCTGGCCCGCCTGCACGAGCGGCTGGGGGTGACGAGCGTCTACGTGACCCACGACCAGACCGAGGCGATGACCCTCGGCAGCCGCGTCGCCGTCCTGCGCGACGGCGTCCTGCAGCAGTGCGGCACGCCGCTCGAGCTCTACGAGCGCCCGGCGAACCTGTTCGTCGCCAGCTTCATCGGCTCGCCGCAGATGAACCTCGTGCGCGCGGCCCGCGAGGGCGGGGAGATCCGCTTCGGCGGCTGGCGCCTGCCGCTGCCGGACAGGGCCGGCCGCGACCTCCCGGACGAGCTGATCCTCGGCATCCGCCCCAGCGACCTCCACGTCGCCGGCGGAGACGGCGGCGGTCCCGACCTGCCCGCGATCGACGTCGTCCCCGCCGTCGTCGAGGAGCTCGGCTCGGAGCGCCAGGTCGTCTTCCCGGTCGACGCCCCGCCGATCGACGCCGACGGCGACGTCGCCTGGGAGGCGCCGACGGAGGACGATGCTCGCCTGCTCGCCGACGACGCACGGTCGTTCTTCGTCGCCACGCTTCCGGCCCGTACGCCGGTCGCCATCGAGCAGCCGTTCAGGCTCGCCGTCGACACGGACTGGATCTACCTCTTCGATGCCGTCGACGGGCGCACGCTGCTGGTTCCGCCCGCCGCCGGGTGAGCGCTCAGGCGGTGCGCTTGTCGCCCGGGAAGTCGATCACGTCGCCGTCAGGGTCGTCCGTCGACGGTTGCGGCGGTGCGAGCAGGCGGCCGCGACCGAGGAACCGCAGCTGGTGTGCGTGGAGCATCGCCGGCATGTCGGGCACGGCCATCAGCACGCCGATCCCTCCCTCTTCGGCCGCGGAGCGCAGCAGCCCCACGATCCGCTCGCGGTCGATGATTCCGAGGCCGGCCGTGGGATCGTCGACGATCAGCAGCCGGGGCTCGCGTACGAGCGCCTGAGCGATCGCGACGAGCGTCCGCGCGGTGTCCGAGAGGTCGTCCCAGCGCTGGGCGGCACAGTCGGCGGCGCCGACCTTCGCGAGCGCGACTTGCGCCCGCCGCTCGGCCGCCCTGCGCCCGAGGCGCCGGTAGAGCGCGAGGGCGAGGTAGCTCTGTATCGGGAGGTCGCGACTGTGCGGCCCGGCCCGCTCGACCCATCCGATCTGCTCGCGGTGCAGTCGCGCCAGATCGCGGTGCGACAGCTCGGCGACGTCCCTGCCCTCGAACGTCACGCGTCCGCGGCCCGGGCGCTCGAAGCCCGCGGCGATCTGCAGCAACGTCGTCTTCCCCGAGCCGCGCTGACCGTAGACGGCAACCAGCTCGCCCGCGCGGACCTCGAGCGACACCTCCTTGAGCACGCTCAACTCGCTCTGTCCGCGCCAGAACGACTTGCTCACGGATTCCAGGAGAAGCGTCGACATGTTCTGTTCTCAGGGGTCGCGCCGGGCGGCGAGAGGAGACGAGACGCACCTGTTAGCGCGTGAAGCGCGCCTCATGCTGTCCTCCCCCCGCCGCCACCGAGACGACGATCCCCTTATGGAGGGAATAGGGACCTTCGCCCGAGACAGGTTCCGCATCACTTTGGGGTGTCACGAAAGTCTGTCAAGCGCCTTGCGCAGCCTATGCCCGTGCAGGCGCCGCGGTCTATCCCTGCGCGGAACTACTCTCATGCAGGCATTGCACCGACAGCCGTCCGAGCGCGCTTAGGACGACTGCTGCGAGTAGAGGATCCGCCAGGCGCGCAGCACCGGCAGCAGCAGCCGGACGAGCGAACCTCCGGCCTGCACGAGCCGCCGGGTGGTCGGCCACATGACCGGCGTCCGTGCGCTGTCCTTCGAGAGGTACATCGCGACCATGGACGCGACGATCACCAGGTGCCGGTGGCCGTCAGGGAGCTTGAATGCCGCCTTGGCCGCCCGCGCGATCGCACAGGCCGTGCGCTGGATCGCCTGCTCGGTGTCGGGGTAATGCGCGATGTAGCTGTGGTTTCCCGACTCGCGATCCTCCGCCTGGTCGACGTAGCTGTCGAGCATCGCGGTCGCGAGCGAGGTCCAGGGCCAGTAGACGGCGTATATCTCGTCGATCTGGGCGTCGCTGACCTCCGTCTCGGTGGCCAGCGCCAGCAGCGAGTGCACCACGAGCGATGCGCTCGACGCCGCGCTGAGCTCGAACCAGGCCAGCTCGCGCGCGTGCGGAAACTCCGTCGCGGCCCATCGCCGTAGCGCCGCGTCGCGTCGCGTGGGATCGCGGAGGTGGTTGAGGGCGAGGACCTGCGCGCGCCACGCCTCCTCGAGCAGCAGTGACCTGACCCGCCAGTAGGAGGGCAGCGAACGGCACGACTGCCGGCAGAGTTCGACGAGCGCTTGTAGATACCCGCCGTCGTCGTCCCAAGGGTGATAGCGGTAGTAGTCGGCGATCGGCCGGCTCGGATCGAGGGCGTCGACGAGGGCGAGGTGCAGTTCTCGGCCGTTGGCCTCGGTCGCATGGCGCTCGCTGACGTCGTCGAGGAAGTCGAGGATCGTCTCGTAGGCCACCAGCAGACGCAGCAGTGCGTGACTGCGGTGGTCCGGCAACACGGAGAAGAGCGCTGCGCCGTCGGCGTGCCCGCGCTTGTGGGTCAGCGCGCGCAGCGCATCGTGCCGAATCGAAGGGTCCGGTATCAGCTCGGCCAGGGCGCGCCAAGTGCGTAGCTCGCGGGAGACCTCGCGCAGGCCCCAGCTCAGCTCGCGACCAGCGGCGACCACCAGCTCGCGCACCTGGGCAGGGGAGAGCGGCGTCGGATCAGCGAGCGTCTCCGGCTTCGGATCGGGTGACTCCAAGTACGACATCTACCCCGCAGCCTATTTCGGTCAGTCCACGGGCTCTCAGAGGCCACGAGGAAATGCAGCGCCTAACCCGAGAATGCTGTACGGTCATGTCCGTAACGTTGGGGGGGGACCCGGAGGGGGGAATGAGCAGGCTCTCTACAAAGCATGTGGTGTTGGGGTTGATGATCGATCGGCCCAGCTACGGCTACAGCCTGCAGCAGCAGATCGGCGAGCGCCTTGGCTTCCTCGAGCTCGCGGAGAGCGCCGTCTACAAGACGATCGAACGCCTGGAGCAGGACGGCTGGGTCGAAGAGGTCGGAGAGAAGCAGGCCGGCCGCACCCGTCGCGGCGCCCCTCGCGTCCTCTACCGCGCGACCCCCGAGGGCGTCGAGCAGTTCCGGCGTTGGATGGCCGAGCCAAGCGATCGCGCGGTCCTGCGCGACGAGCTGCAGACCAAGCTGTCACTGGCCGAGCCGACCGACCTCCCGCAGCTGCTCGAGATGGCGGAGCTACAGGCACAGCAGTGCCTCTCGGAGTTGGCGCAGCTCAGCCGTCCGTCGCTCGCGTCCGCGTCGACTCCCGACGTGCCCTGGAATGCGGCTGCGCGCATGATGGTCGACGACTTCAAGGCCCGCTGGCTCGAGAGCCTGGTCGACTGGCTGTCGGCCGTCTGCGAGGTGATCGAGGAGCGCCTCGAGCGTTCACCCGACCTGTCGAGTGCGCCCAGGCAGTCGTGACGTTGCTGCGCCTGGAGTCGGTGAGCAGGTCCCACTGGCGCGGGCTCACCCAGATCCCGGTGCTCAAGGACGTGAGCCTGACGGTCGAGGCGGGCGACCTCGTCGCCGTCTACGGCCAGCGAAACGCCGGCAAGACGACGCTGCTCAAGGTGGCGGCGGGATTCGAGGCGCCGGACAGCGGCGACGTCAGCTTCGAAGGAAGGTCGCTGTCGGTGCTATCGCGCAGGGAGCTCGCGCGACTGCATCGCGAGCAGCTCGGCTGGGTCGAGCGCGCGGGGCCGCATAGCTCCGAGCTGCCGCTGCGCGTGTACGTCGCGCTCCCGCTCTACCGCAAGCTGGGTCCCCGGCAGGCACAGCGGAGGGCGCTGGCGGTGCTCGCGAAGGTCGGCGCAGCCGACTGCGCGGACCAGCGCTGGGGCGACATCTCCGACACCGCCCGGACGCTGGTCGCGATCGCCGAGGCGCTCGTGCGCGAGCCGCGCCTGCTGATCGTCGACGACCCGACCGCCGGCCTCGGCATCGTCGATCGCGAGCGGATCGTCGGCCTGCTGCGCAGCACTGCCGAGGAGGGAGGGCTCGGCGTCCTGATGGCCGTTCCGGACATGCCCGCGATGCTTCACGCCCACGAGGTCCGCTCGCTCAGCCGCGGACGTCTCCTAGAGCCGGCCGGCACGCCCCCGCAGCGCGACGGAACGGTGATCGAGTTCCCTCACACCAAGCGGACTGCCTGAGTGCTCGAGCTCGACGAGCTGGTCAAGCACTTCCCATCCGGAGGCGGGGAGACGGTGCGAGCACTCGACGGGATCTCGATGACGATCGAGGCCGGCGAGCTCGTCGCTCTATACGGGCCGAGCGGATCGGGCAAGACGACCCTGCTCAGCATCATCGCCGCGCTCATGCCGCCCGACAGCGGACGCGTGCGGGTCAACGGGCGCGACGTGTCAGCTCTGTCGGCGCGTGACGCGGCCCGCTACCGGCGGCTCGAGCTCGGCTACGTCAGCCAGTCGCTCGACCTGCTGCCGGGCGTGCCGGCGGTCGACAACGCCGCTTTGAAGCTGTTCGACCTGAGGGTCGGCGTACGCGAGGCGCGCCGGCGGGTGGTTCCGCTGCTGAAGCGGCTCGACCTCGGCGACCGGCTCCAGCACCGCTCGGACCAGCTCTCGGCGGGCGAGCGCCAGCGCGTGCTCGTGGCGCGGGCGCTCGCGACCGGCCCGACCCTCGTGCTCGCGGACGAGCCGACCGGCAGCCTCGACACCGATCGCAGCCATCAGGTGCTCACGCTGCTGACGGAGGTCTGCCGCGAGCAGGGGGTCGCGATGCTGCTGGTCACCCACGACCCGCAGGCGGCGGCATTCGCCAACCGGGTCCAGGCGCTGAGGGACGGCCGGCTCGTGAGCTTCGAGCCGGACCGCGACGCGCTCACCGCTCCCGGGTCGTAGGGCGCCCCGTGCGCCTCTCGAGCGTCATCCATCTCTACCGGGTGCGGCTGCGGTCGCGGCTCGTCCAGGAGCTGCTGGCACTCGCGGGCATCACGGTCGGCGTCGCGCTTGTGTTCGCCGCCCTGGTCGCGAACACGAGCCTGACCGGCTCGGTGCGACAGCTCACCGACAGCGTGGTCGGCGAGGCCACGCTGCAGCTATCGGGACGAGGCCCCGAGGGCTTCGACCAGCAGATCGTCGCGGACGTGCGGGGAATCGACGGCGTCAAGATCGCGGCGCCGGTGCTCGAGGCGCGCGTCAACGTCGTCGGCCCCAAGGGCCGCCGCTCGGTTCTGCTGCTCGGTGGCGACTCGCGCTTCACCCGGCTCGGCGGCACGCTGCTGCCGCGCTTCACCGAGGACGGGCTCGGCCGGCTGACGTCGCTCGGGCTGCCGACGACGATCGCCGATGGGCTCGGTCTGTCGCTGGGTCAGCCCGTACGGGTCGAGATCGGCTCACGAACGGTCAGCGTGCCGCTGGGCGCGCAGCTTCACTCCAACGACATCGGCGCGCTCGTCCAGAGCCCGGTGGGCCTGATGTCGCTGCGCATGACCCAGCAGCTCAGCGAGATGACGGGCCGGATAACACGCATCTTCGTCGAGCCGCTCCCGGGTCGCGAGCAGGAGGTGGAGGCGGCGCTGAGCCGGCTCGCGGGCGACCGTCTGAACGTCCTGCCGGCCGATGCCGAGGTCGCGGTCTTCGAGCAGGCGGCCTATCCGACGAACCAGTCGACCGCCCTCTTCTCGGTGTTCAGCGCGCTCGTCGGCTTCCTCTTCGCCTTCAGCGCGGTGCTCCTGACCGTGCCTCAGCGGCGACGGCTGATCGCCGATCTGCGGATGGCCGGCCATGAGCCCTGGGTGCTCATCCAGCTGCTGCTGTTCGATGCACTCGTGCTGGGGGTCGCGGGTGCCGTCGCCGGGCTGGCGCTCGGCGATCAGCTGTCGCGTCACCTGTTCGACTCGACCCCCGGATACCTCTCCTCCGCGTTCGCGGTCGGCAGCCAGCGGATCGTCACCTGGCAGACGGTCGCGATCGCGGGCGGAGCCGGCATCGTCGCCGCGTGCGTTGCGGTGCTGGCTCCGCTGAACGACATCCTGGCGCGCCATCCACGCAGGTCCGCGTCCTCCCTGGTCGGCGGTCGCAGCGAGCGCTGGACCGCGGCGGCCGGCATCGCGTGCCTGCTGGCCACGACCGCCGTCATCGTCTTGGTCCCAGACGCAGCGATGGTCGGCATCGTCAGCCTGACCCTCGCGCTCCTGCTCCTGCTGCCGATGCTGCTGTCGCTGGTGACGTCCGCGTTCGAGGTTCTCGGACGCGTGCTCAAGAGCCCGGTCCCAATCCTCGCGATCCTCGAGCTGCGCTCGCGCTCGGCGCACATGCGCACGCTCGCCCTCGCCGCGACGGGGGCGATCGCGGTCTTCGCCACGGTCGCGATCGGTGGAGCGCACGCCGACCTGGAGCGCGGCCTGGACGCCTCGGCACGCGACATCGACGGCAATGCCGACATCTGGGTGACGTTCGAGGGGGCGGCAAACATGCTGGCCACGACGCCGTTCGCGAACCCGAGGGAGGAGACCCAGGCGATTCGGGGCCTGCCCGGCGTCCGCGAGGTGCGCTCGTACCGCGGCAGCTTCCTCGACGTCGGCGACCACCGGGCCTGGGTGCTCGCGCCCCCGAGGACGACGGCCAAGCCGATCCCGCCGACCCAGATCCGGCGCGGGGAGCTGGCGCTCGCCGCCGCCCGGGTCAAGGCGGGCGGCTGGGTGTCGCTCTCGGAGGCGATCGCCGAGGAGCACGGGGTCGGGGTGGGAGATCGCGTCGAGCTCCCGTCGCCGGTGCCGACGAGCTTCCGGGTCGCGGCGGTGTCGACCAATCTCGCCTGGCCTCCGGGCGCGATCGTCCTCAACGCCGACGACTACGCCCGCGCGTGGGGGACCCGCGCGGTCAGTGCGCTGCAGATCGACGTGGCTCCCGGGGCCTCGGTGAGCCGGGTGGCGCGCGCCGTCGAGCAGCGGCTGGGACCGCAGCTGCCGCTGCGCGTCGAGACGAAGCGCCAGCGCACCGAGCGTCACTACGGGACAGCGAGAGATGCCTTGTCGCGCCTCACGCAGATCTCGGTCCTTGTCCTGATCTCGGCCGTGCTCGCGATGGCCGCGGCGATGGGGGGAATGATCTGGCAGCGACGGCCGACGCTCGCGGCGCTCAAGGTCCACGGCTACCCGGAGGTCGAGCTCTGGCGGGCGCTGCTGCTCGAGAGCGGCCTGCTGCTCGGAACCGGATGCTTGATCGGCGCGCTCTTCGGTCTCTACGGGCAGGTGCTGCTCAGCCGGGCGCTGGAGTCGATCACCGGCTTTCCCGTGATCTACTCCGCGGCGGGACTGGGCGCGCTCGCCGTGCTCGCCCTGGTGACGGTCGTCGCCGTGACTGTCCTGGCGATCCCAGGCTGGTTCGCAGTCCGCGTCCGGCCCGCGCCGGGAATCCCGGGCTGAGCCGGGGGCGGCGGCCCCCGGCTCGAGCTGGTCTGGCTAGAAGCGATCGTTCTCGTCGTCGGTCTCGACCTGCTCCTTGCGGACCTCCTCGGAGACCGTCTCCTCGTCGGTCACCGTGTCCTTGTCGAGCCGCACACGCTCCTTGGGCACCGCGCGCTTCTCGGTCACGACCTCGTCCTCGTGCAGGACGACCTCGTGCTCCTCCTCGGAGATATCGGGCCCGGACGTCGCCCGGTCGACGTTGGCGTCGGTGATCGGCTCGCGCTCGACGCGGACCTCCTCGCGCTGCACGGGGACGGTCTTCGTCACCTCCTCGGTGACGACGTACTTACGCAGCCGCGCACGGCCGCGCTCGCGCCGGGCGGTGCCGACCTTCAGCTCCTCCTCGGAGCGGGTCATGGCGTCGTCGGTCGTCGGGCCGCTGACGTCGCGGCCCACGGCTCCGCGACCGGCGTCGCGGTCCCCGCCCTCCGGCAGCCCCGAATCGGAGCGGCTCTCGGAGTAGTCGAGGCCGTAGTGGCGGTACAGGCTCTCCTCCTCGTCCTGGGAGAGCTCCTGGTCGGCCTCGGCGTTGGGCGCGTCCTTGACCTGGTCCTTGCCGTAGGGCACGCGCACGTCGTCGCCGCTCTCGGTGGCCTCGGCGATCGGCACGAAGGTCACCTTCTTGCCGAAGAGGCCGGTGCTGACGGCGATCCACTCGGGCTGCTCGGTCTGAGTGTCCATGTAGATCTCGTCGATCGAGCCGATCTTGTTGCCGTCCTGGTCGACGAGCGTGCGGCCGCGCCAGTCGATGACGGTGCTCTGGGAGGGGGACATACGAGCCTTCCTTCGAAGTCGGGAGGCTCATGCGCTTACCCGGGCCCGATGCGGGCATTCACCTTCCCTCGTCCGGCCGCCGGCGGCTAGCCGGCAGGCCGCGCGTGCGTCGGCTGCTCGATCGAGCCGTCCAGGGAGGTGCCGGGAGGCGACCCGTCTGCGTTGTGCGCCGCGAGCGGCACGAGCACGAAGGACTCGACCGCGATATCAGGCTCGAGATGGTTGTCGCTGAGGAACGCGAGCACCTCACGGCCCGTGAGCGTCTCCACGAGCGTTACGAGGTCCTTCTGCATGGTGCTCTGGTAAGCCCTGCGGGCCGTGAGGACGAGCGCGACCTCACCGTCCTGGACAAGGCTCCGCTCACCCTTGGTGAGGGTGTCCTCGAGAACTACGCTGATCAGGTCGCCTTTGAGATAGGTGCGCGCCCGCGTCGGACCCCTGCCGGTGTAGTCCCTCAGCAATCGGACGACTCCACTGGAAATCGCCGCTGCCACCTCTCCCATGACCTTCGTATCTGGCTGGCTGGCTGGCATAGCTAGCCGCCTCTCTCCCGAATCCCTCGCGATAGGGCCGCGCCACAGAAGAAGGAAACGGGAAGGATCCAACGGGCGCCCGCGATTTGGCGACGTGCCCGTCACAGCGGGGCGGCGTCAAGCCACGTCACCCGAGTGTAAAGCGTTCTCGGGAAGTGACCCGGTCTGTCGCCGGTTGTTTCGGCACGGGCGTTTTCCGCACGGGCAGCAGGGGAACCGTCCTGCCAAGCGAGAGGAGGCGACATGACCAAGGACCACGGACCGAGCGTCAAGAACGACAAGCAGTACGAGGGCCTGCGCAAGAAAGGCATGAGCAAGGAGCGCGCGGCCAAGATCGCCAACACCCCGAACGCGTCCAAGAAGGGCGGCAAGAAGTCCGGCAGCAAGTTTTGAAAGTTCCGGCCTTTCGGCGGCCGCGACAACGGCCGTGCGACCGCCGAGAACCCGCCCCCGGAAATGCGCCCGGCTGGATTTGAACCAGCGACTTCCGCCTCCGGAGGGCGGCGCTCTATCCACTGAGCTACGGGCGCTTGCCCTGCCGAGGATAGGGCTTTTCTGGGCTCAGTCCGCCCCTGACGTATCCGGGCCTGCGCTAGCGACCAGGTGCGTCGCCCCCTCTACGCAGCAGGGCTCCATGACGGTCCGATTAGGATCGTCAGGCGGTTGAGTAAGGCGCATGCCTACGCCCAGAGAGATAGGAGGTCGCTGACCTTCCGGCCCCGGGCGAGCGGGTCGGGGAGCGGCAGATGGGACTGGATCGTGTAGCGGTTGCGGCGGCCATGTCGCTCGCGTGAGACGTAGCCGGCAGTGGCGAGCTCGCCGACGATGCGGTGCGCTGCCCGCTCGGTGATTCCGACCCTGTCGCCGATGTCGCGCAGGCGTATCTCCGGGTCATGCGCAATGCAAACCAGCACTTGGGCGTGATTGGTCAGAAACGACCACGCGGTCGGTCCGTTGGGGGCCATTGATTACAAGAATAGCGTTTCTAGATTTATGCATCATGTATAGTCGGCTGCATCGAACGTCGGTATGGGCCGACGCCGCTCGCGAGCATCACCTTTACGGCCCGGAGCGGATGAAACCTCATGAGCAGGCTCTTCCAGTACGCAGGAATCGCTGCCAGCACGGTGCTGATCGCCTTTGGCATCGGCGCGACGGTGATCGGCATCGACGGACGTGACCGGGTGCGCAGCGAGCTCGCCCGCGAGCAGATCGTCGGCACGCCCGACTCGACGATCCCCGACCAGCTCGTCAACACCGGCAGCGAGGCACAAGCATTCGCCGTCGTCATGCGCAAGCACACGCTCGAGGCCACGGGAGGCAAGACCTACGCGCAGATGCCACGCTTCCTCGACGCCTCCGGCAAGGGGACCAACGACGAGAAGGCCGCCGCCACGGATCCGAAGAGCGGCGGACCGGTCGCAAACCCGGCGCGCGACATCTGGGTAACCTCGACGGCCCTGACCACGGCGCTCAACACCGCCTATTTCGCCGAGAGCACGGCGACTTTCGTGATCGTCATGGGCATCGCCCTCCTGCTGACCGGGTTCGGCTTCCTGGTTCTCACGCTGCAGGGTCTGCGTCAACCCCGCGCGAAGACGCAGACCGCGGAGCGGCTACCGGCGACAAAGGCCGCAGTCGGCGCGGCCTAAGCGAACCCGGCCGACCGCCGCCGCAAGCACACATCTCGACGGCCCTCCGCTTCGGCGGAGGGCGTCTCCATGCCGCCGCCGACAGCCAGACACGACCGGCCGCCTGGCCAGACTCCAAATGATGGCGCCCATTGATCCGACGATGGCCGCGACGTCGAGCCGGCTCGCCGGTGACTATGCGACCGTCGAGGTGCCGACCGTTGCGACCAACGACACCCTGGCCACCGTCCGAGACGCACTGCACGGTGGAAACTTCGAGGCAGCCCATGACGCGGTCGTGGTCGATGACAGGCGGCCGATCGGGCTGCTGCCGTTAGAGGTTCTGATCGCCGGCGATCCGAGCGACTTGGTTCGGGACGTCATGTTGCCTGCGCCGCCGATCGTTGCGGCTAGTACAGACCAGGAGATCGCCGCGCAGGCAATGGCGCGCGCAGCCAGCCGATGCCTTGTGGTCACCGATGACGAAGGGCGCTTTCTCGGCTTGATCCCGGCCGACCGGATGTTGTCGGTGCTGCTCGCCGAGCACGACAGCGACATGGCGCGACTCGGCGGCTACCTCGCCGGCGCGACCAGAGCGCGCGGCGCCGCGCAAGAGTCGATCAAGAGGCGCCTGTGGCACCGGTTGCCGTGGGTCTTGCTAGGCGTTCTGGGCGCGATGGGATCGGCCTTGCTCGTCGGAGCGCACGACTCCCAGCTCGAGGCGAACGTCATCGTCGCATTCTTCATCCCGGCGATCGTCTACATGGCCGACGCCGTCGGCACCCAGACCGAGACGGTCCTCATTCGCGCGCTCGCAGCCGGGGTGACGACCAGGGCGATCGTCGCACGCGAGCTGGTCACCGGTCTGGTGATGGGAACAGTCGTCGGGCTGGTGTTCTTCGCCTTCGTGGCGATCGGATGGGGCGACGTGCCGGTCGCTACCGCCGTCGGGTTCGCCTTATTGGCGAGCTGCTCGATCGCGACCCTCGTCGCGATGGTCCTGCCCACGATCTTCCAGCGCCTCGGAGGCGACCCCGCATTCGGCTCCGGGCCGCTCGCGACGGTGATCCAGGACCTGCTGTCTATCCTCGTCTACTTCGCAGTCGTCGCTGCAATCGTCTAGTTAGACGGGGCTGGGATCACAACCACGGGCCGCGTGCTGTGGTGGACGACGCCGTTGGCGACGCTGCCCAACAGGGCCGACTTCACCCCTGACAGCCCACGCGAGCCGACGACGATTGCCTCGGCGTCCTCTTGGTCGGCGGCGCGGACGATCGTCGCCCAAACCTGGCCGTTGCTGCGGAGCGTGCTCGGGGTCGCGTCGAGACCGAGATCCTTCGCGGCGGTCGCGCCCTCATCTGCTTTCTCGGTCGCCTGGCTCTCTGACTCCTTGTCGAGCGCCTCATAGGCGCTAGTCGCCACGCCAGCCGGGATCGCGATCAGCGACGCCGCAGGGATATCGGCCGCCGGGTGCCACACCGAGACGACCACCGCAGGACGATCTGGAAACAGTCGCCCGGCAGCCTCGACGGCCGCCTTCGCGCCCTCCGAGCCGTCGTAGGCGATCAGGACCGGCTTGCTCGCGTTCATGCGCGGCACTCTACGCCGACCCGCATAGGAGAGCAACGACTAGGCTGCTGGCATGGATCGTTTCTCGGTCGTGATCGCGGGTGGAGGGGTGGCGGCGATCGAGGGGCTGCTGCGCCTGCGCCGCCTGGTCGGCGACGAGGCGAAGATCACGCTGCTCGCTCCCAACGAGGAGTTCGCGTTCAGAGCGTTGAGCGTCAAGGAGCCGTTCGCGCTCGGCGCCGCGGAGCGTCACCCGGTCCGCCACATCGCGCGCGACGCGAACGCGGAGTGGGTGCAGGACGCCCTCGCCTGGGTCGATCCCGACGGGCAGGTCGTCCACACGACCGGCGGAGCTGAGCTTGCCTACGACGCCCTGCTGCTCGCGATCGGCGCGCGCACCGCGCCCGCCTTCGAGCACGCCACCACGTTCCGCGACGACCAGGCGGACGCGCTGCTGACCGGGATCGTCGAGGACATCGAGGGCGGCTACACCGAGAGCGTCGCGTTCATCGCGCCGCCCGGCCCGGTCTGGCAGCTTCCGATCTACGAGCTGGCGCTCATGACCGCCGAGCGCGCCAACAGCATGGGCATGTCCGATGTCGAGCTGACCGTCGTGACGCCCGACGAGGCGCCGCTCGCGGTCTTCGGCCCCCACGTCAGCGACGCGGTCGGGGGGCTGCTCGACCAGGCGGCCATCACCGTCCACACGTCGAGCGTCGCGAGCGTGCCCGCCGCGAAGACGTTGCGGCTCTCGCCGCAGGACGTCGAGCTTCGACCCGACCGCATCGTCGCGCTGCCGGCGATCTCGGGTCCGGGGATCAGAGGTCTGCCCGGTGGGAGCGGCGACGGGTTCATCCCGATCGACGCCCACTGCGCCGTGCCGGGAGCCGGCGGCCGGATCTTCGCGGCGGGCGACGCGACCACCTTCCCGGTCAAGCACGGCGGCCTCGGAGCCGAGCAGGCCGACACCGCGGCAGCCGCGATCGCCTACCTCGCCGACGTCGAGGTCGACGCCGAGCCGTTCGCGCCGGTGATCCACGGGATGCTCCTGACCGGGGCGGCGCCGCTCTACATGACCGCCCGGCTGATTGGCAGCGGCAGCTTCGAGTCGGAGGTCTCCGACGAGCCGCTCTGGCCCTCCGGCGCGAAGGTTTCCGCCGCGGAGCTCAACGGCTATCTCGGCAACCGCTAGGGCGCCGACGCGGCAGTCAGACGCCTAAGAGCAGCGCGAGGGCGACCATGAGCGCTCCTCCTGCGAGCGTCCCGGCGAGCGCGAGCAGCCGGCCGCCGCGCGCGAACGCCTGCGGCGCGAGCTCGACGACGACCAGGGCGAGCATCGCCCCGGCGGCGAAAGCGAACGAGGCTGGCAGCAGCGCGTCGATCTGCTCGACCAGCGCGTAGGCGATCAGGGCACCGACGGGTTGCGGCGCGCTGGTCGCGACCGCGGCCCAGAACTGGCGTGTCCGGCTGAAGCCGGCGGCGTCCATGGGAATCGCGACGCTGGTGCCCTCGGGCACGTTCTGTAGCGCGATCGCGAGGATCACGAACAGGCTCAGGCCCGCGGTGTCCGACGCATAGGCGGTCCCGATCGCCAGCCCCTCCGGCAGGCTGTGGACCAGCAGCACGCCGAAGACCAGGACGCTGCGCGTGACACCCGGACCGGTCAGCCCCGCGACCGTCGCGTGGCGACGGTTGAGGCGCCTACGCGAGATCAGGAGGAAGGCGACGCCTGCCGCGCACCCGATCGCCACCGTTCCGGTCGAGCCGGTGTCGAGCGCCGGCTCGAGCAGCCCGACCACGGATGCGACGCCCATCAGTCCGATCGTCACGCCCCACAAGCCAGGGCGCAGCCGCTCGGCGGACTCGCCCAACAGCCACACCGGCACAGCGCCGAGCCCCGTGGCGAGCGCCGTGGCGATTCCTGCCAGCAGCAGCACCAGGACGTCCACGAGGTGAAGTAAACCGCCCTCGCCGACGGCCGGACGACGGTAGAACCGCGCGAGGGGCGTCACCATGTGAGCCGTGCCGACGATCGAGACCGAGCGCCTCACCAAGCGCTACGACAACCATCGCGGCATCGAGGATGTCACCGCGACCGTCGAGACGGGCGAGGTCTTCGGCCTGCTCGGACCGAACGGCGCGGGCAAGACGACGCTCATCCGCACGCTGCTCGACCTGCTGCATCCAACCAGCGGCTCGGCGCGGCTGTTCGGCCTCGACAGTCGCCGCGACAGCGTCGCCATCCGCGCTCGGCTGGGCAACCTGCCCGGCGACTTCTCCTACGGGCCGCCGTCGCTGACCGGTCGCGAGATCCTGACGCTGTTCGCCCAGCTGCGAGGCGTTAGGGGCCTGGGCAACGCCGAACAGCTCGCGGGTCGCTTCCGGGCGGATCTCGACCGGCCGATCGGCCAGCTGTCACGTGGCAACCGCCAGAAGATCGGGTTGCTTCAAGCGCTCTTTCACGACCCCGAGCTGCTGATCTTCGACGAGCCGACCAGCGGCCTCGACCCGCTCATGCAGGAGGAGTTCCTTGCCCTCGTTACCGAGCTGCGCGAGCGCGGGAAGACCGTGTTGCTGTCCTCGCACGACCTCGACGAGGCCGAGCGCGTCTGCAACCGGGTGGGCCTGATTCGCGACGGGCGGCTCATCACCGTCGAGCGCGTCGCCGACATGGTCGGCAGGAGCTACCGCCACGTCACCCTCGCGTTCGCGGAGCCGGTCGACGCGGCCGAGTTCGCCGCGCTGCCGGGAGTCAGCGACGTCGCATCCAAAGACGGGCAGCTCATCTTCAAGGCCACAGGCGACCTCGACCCGATCGTCAAGGCCGCCGCGCGCCATGCGGTGCGTGACATGCAGCTCACTCACCCGACGCTCGAGGAGGTCTTCCTGACCTACTACACCGACCCGGAGGCCAGGCGATGAGCGCGCTGCTGCGCCGCGGACTGCTCGACCGTCACCGCGCCCTGATCGTCTGGGCGCTCTCGATCGGGCTCACCGGCGCCTTCTTCATGCTCGTCTGGCCCTCAATCGACGACTCGATCAGCCAAGCGCTCGACAGCTACCCCGAGAGCGTCAAGGAGGCGTTCGGAATCACGACGCTGTCCAACGCCGAGCAGTACCTCAACGCCGAGCTGTTCAGCTTCATCCTCCCGTTCGCCCTCGCGATCTTCGCCCTGCGCACCGTCGCCTCCGCGATCGACGGCGCACAAGAGCGCGGCCACCTCGACGTCCTGCTCTCCGCGCCCGTCTCCCGACGGCGGCTCGTCGCCGCGACCTTCGCGGCCGTCGCGATCGAGCTCGCGATCATCCTGCTCGCCTCCTGGGCGCTCACCTGCCTCGGCAGCCTGGTCGCAGGCGCCGATCTCGACGCCGGCCTCGCCGCCGCCGGCTACGCCAACGTCTGGCCGCTCGCCATCTTCGCCGCCGGGATCGCGATGCTCGTCACCGGCGTCTCCCAGCACGCCGGCGCCGTCACCGGCGTCGCCGCCGGAGCGATCGTCGCGATGTACGTCCTCGACCTCCTCGGCCGGCTCTCCGACTCGATCGAGCCGTTCCGCTGGCTATCGGCCTTCCGCTACTACGGAACCGCCGCCGTCGACGGCATCGACCCGCTCGCCTTCGCCGGCCTCACGGCAGCCGGCCTCCTCCTCGCCGCCATCGGCGCGCTGCTGTTCGAGCGGCGCGACCTCGCCGGCTGAGACGTTGCGCCTCAGGGCGCGACCGGGGAACATTGGCAAATGGTCAACGTCCTCATCGCATACGCCAGCACCCACGGCCATACCGCCAAGATCTGCCGGCGCATCGCCGACGTCCTCCAGGCCGACGACCTCGACGTCGACGTCTGTGACCTCGGAGCCGGCGAGGGCCCCGACCCCGGCCAGCACGACGGCGTGATCGTCGCCGCGTCAGTCCACCGCGGCACCCACCAGCCCGAGGTGATCTCCTGGGTCAGACGCCATCAGCCCGGCCTCGCCGACAAGCCGACCGCCTTCGTGTCGGTGTCGCTGACCGCCGCCGAGGACACCGACGAGTCGCGCACCGTTACCCAGGGCCTGATCGACAGCTTCACCGCCGAGACCGGTTGGACACCCGGCCACGCGACCGGCATGGCGGGCGCGCTGCAATACCTCGAGTACGACTACTTCACCCGCATCCTCATGCGTCTACTCATGCGCCACGGAGGTCATCCCACCGACGCCTCACAGGACTACGACTACACCGACTGGGACGCCGTCGAGGACTTTGCTCACGAGTTCGCGGACACCGTCAGGCAAGCTGAGCGCACGTGAGCGCCCGCGGCGGGCCCGTCGCTGGCACCGACATGTTCCAACGTCCTCTCGGCCCACGTGGTCACGGCTCGACGAGCCCGCGACGGATGGCGTAGCGGGTCAGCTCTACGCGGTTGCGCATGCCGAGCTTCTCGAGGATGTTGGAGCGGTGGCGCTCGACGGTCTTCTCGCTGATGACGAGCGTGTCGGCGATCTCGCGACTGCTGTGACCCTCGGCGATCAGCTTGACGATCTCGGACTCGCGGGGTGACAGCGGATCGTCGGGGACGGTCTCGCCGTTCTTCGTTCGCTGGAGGTAGTCGCGGATCAGCGCTTTGACAGCGCCGGGATAAATGAACGGCTCGCCTCGCATCGTCGCGCGGCAGGCCTCGACGAGGTCGCGGTCGGCGACGGACTTGAGCACGTATCCCGAGGCGCCGGCGGCGAGCGCCTCGAAGAAGTAGCGCTCGCTGTCGTGCATGGAGAGGATCAATACCCGCAGGTCGGGCTTGCGCTGGGCGAGCTGGCGAGCGGCCTGGATGCCGGTGAGCCGGGGCATCGTGACGTCGAGGATCGCGAGGTCGAGGTCATTGCGGAGTGCCTGCTCGACTGCTTCGGCGCCGTCGCCGGCCTCGGCTACGACCGCCAGGTCGGGCTCGGAGTCGAGCACGAGGCGTAGGCCGTGGCGCACGACGGCGTGGTCGTCGGCGAGGAGTATGCGGGTTTTCAGCGGTGTCGTCACGCAGGGTCGTGGTGGCCAGGCACTTGGAGTGTGACGGCGGTGCCCGCACCGTCGACGATGTCGAGCGAGATCCTGGCTCCGACCATCACGGCGCGCTCCCGCATGCCTTGGATCCCCGTGCCCGGCTCGGCGTCGCCGATGCCTCGACCGTCGTCGGCGACCGTGAGCGTCACGAGCGCTCCGGAGGAGGTCAGCGACAGCTCTATCCTGGTCGCGTCAGCGTGACGCAAGGCGTTGGTCATCGCCTCCTGCGCGACGCGATAGATGACTAGCTCGCACTCCGGGCTGATGTCGGGCAGACGGCGATCGACGTGCCGTTCGATGCGGATGCCGGTCTGCTCGGTGAGGCGCTCACAGAGAGCGACCAGGGCACTGTGCAGGCCGAGGTCGTCGAGCGCCTCGGGGCGGAGGCGCTTGGCGATCGCTCGCACGTCCTCGAGACTTCGGCGGGCGGTCTCCCTGGCCTCTGCGATCTCACCGCCGATGTCATTCGGTGCGATGCGGACGAGGCGGTCGAGGTGCAGCAGGACCGCTGTCAGGCTCTGGCCGACCTCGTCGTGGAGCTCCTGGGCGACACGGCCGCGCTCGGACTCCTGCGCCTCCAGGGAACGGCGAATGCTGCCGTGGCGCTCGGCCTCGAGGCGGTCGAGCATCTCGTTGAAGGAGCGTGTGAGGTCGACGATCTCGGCCTCCGAGCCGTAGACCGGGATGCGCCGGCCGGGGTTGAGCAGCTCGACGCCGCCCATCGCCGCTGCGAGCCGCTCGAGTGGACTCAGCGCCCGGCTGAGCAGGACGAGGTTGATCACGAGAATCGCCAGGAGACCGCCGACGATGATCGCGATCTCGCGCAGGTGCGCCGGCGAGCTGACGGTGGCCGGCGTGAGCAGGAGCACGGCGGCGGCGATGGCCGTCACCGCCGCGTTGGCGACGAAGATCCTCGCCCGCAGCGACACGTGGCGAAGTCGACGTAGGGAAGGTGCCGCCAGAGGTATGGGCCTCATCATCGCGGCTCCAGCCTAGAGCGGAGGACTCGGTGGGGCGAGCGAATCAGTGCACGCCGGCGTGGTAGTTCGGCGACCGCCTGCGGAGGCGTTTGAGCATGGCGCCAAGGCGCGCTTCGAGCTCTGAGTCGTCCATGCTCAGCACCTCGGCGATCTCCTTTCGTGGAGTGCCGCCCGCGAGCATCGCCAGTACCGGCATGTCCTCGTCGTCGAGCTTGGCGGTGGCCGCCTCGAGCTGGTCGGCGGAGACCGGCGGCAGCGCGTCGATTCCGCGCCAGACGCTGCGGATCGCGTCGAGCAGCGTGTCGGTCGCGACGCCCTTGTCCACCAGCCCGTCGGCTCCCGCCACGCGAGCGGGGACCGCGAGCCCCATCCCCGCAAACGCCGAGTACACCAACACCCGCGGCGGACGGTCGCGCGCCTTGAGCCGCTGACAGAGCGCCAACCCGTCGTCGTCGGGGAGGTGGTAGTCGACCAGCGCCACGTCTACATCGCCGCGCTCCAACTCGGACAGCGCCTCCTGCGCACTCGCGACGCCCGCGACGGGGACGATGCCCGGCTCAGACCGAAGCGCTACCAGCAGTCCGGCGAGCACGGCCGGATGGTCGTCCACGACTAGCACTCGAATCACTGGAGGCACCCTTCTCTCGGAGTCGGCGCCTCCAACCCTCTCGCTCGACGCGCGACGCCGGTATGCGGCCAACCCTGCAATCGACCCCGGAGCGCCCATGGATGCACGGCGAGCTGGGGCATCGCCAGGGAATGGGTCGTAAGTAAGCTCGATCCATTCCCGCCAGCGTCGCCTTCGAGCAGGAGCAGTCACCCAACCTCTGGCCGCGGGGTGATTAGAAGGCGACAGCGCGTGCGCGAGCAGGTCGACGCCGCGACCGAGTACCTCCAGGACGAGGCGATCGGAGGCGGCGCGCTGCTGGTCGCGACCGCCGTGGCGCTGATCTGGGCCAACCTGGGGGGCAGCTACCTGTCGTTCTGGGACACCGAGCTGACCGTCGGGATCGGGTCAGCTTCGATCACCGAGGACCTTCAGCACTGGGTCAACGACGGACTCATGGCGCTGTTCTTCTTCGTCGTCGCGCTCGAGGTCAAGCGCGAGTTCACCGTCGGCGAGCTGCGCGACCGCAAGACCGCCACCGTGCCCGTCTTGGCGGCGCTCGGTGGCGCGGTCCTGCCGATCTCGATCTTTGTCCTGCTGACCCTCGACGGCGACGGCGCACGTGGCTGGGCGATTCCGGCCGCGACGGACATCGCGTTCGCCGTCGGCATCCTCGCCCTGCTCGGCGATCGAGTCCCGCCGGGCGTCAAGCTCCTGCTGCTGACGATCGCGGTCGTCGACGACGTCGTCGCGATCGCCGTGATCGCGCTCTTCTACAGCTCAGGGATCGCGGTCGGCTGGCTCGCCGTCGTAGCAGCCGGCCTCGCCGCCATCGTCGCCCTGCGCGCGCTCGATGTCAAGCGGGTGCTCGCCTACGTCCCGATCGGCCTGCTGGTCTGGGTCGGGATGCTCGAATCGGGCGTCCATGCGACGATCGCCGGCGTCGCCGTCGGCTTGTTGACGCCGGCGGGCCCGGTCGGCGGACGGCAGGTGCTCGAGCAGCTCGAGCACCGCCTGCACCCCCTGAGCAGCCTGGTCGTCATACCGCTCTTCGCGCTCGCCAACGCCGGCATCGCGTTCGACGGCGCCACCGTCGCCGACGCCGCCGGCAACCAGGTCGTCTGGGCCATCGCGATCGGCCTCGTCGTCGGCAAGCTGCTCGGCATCGCGGGAACCGTGCTGCTGGTCGTCCGCCTCGGCATCGGCACCCTCCCCGACGGCGTACGCGCCCAACACATCTGGGGAATCGCCGCCCTCGGCGGGATCGGCTTCACCGTATCGCTGTTCATCGCCCAGCTCGCCTACACCGACCCGACCACAGTCGACGCAGCCAAGATCGGGATCTTCGCCGGCTCGCTGGCCAGCGCCCTACTCGGCGTTCTCATCCTCATCCGAGCGACAAGCCATCGCCAACCGGGCGCTCCGGTGCCAGACCACGAGCCCGCCGCAGGCGCTAGCTGATCCGACCGCGGTGGGGGTCCGCCACCATCGAGAATGCGGGGGACCACCAATCGCCGACCCGCCGCGCATGGGTGAGAATCGCGTTATGGCCACGACCGCGCCAGCAGGCGACAGGGTCATCGTCTGCGGCGTCGACGACACCCCGGACGGCCGCAACGCCGGCCTCGTGGCCGTACGCCTCGCGGTTGCGCTCAATGGGCATGTCATCGCGGTCAACGTTCCGGCGTCCCGCGACGGAAGGCGCTACGGGACAGTCGAGCACCCCGACCGCGGAACGCTCCAAGCCGCGATGGAGCTGACCCATGCAATCCTCGAGGAGTCGGCCATCGAGCTCGAGCTGCAGACCGCTCCACACGTCCATGTCGAGCACGGCGAGGCGAGCAGCGTCCTTCGACGCGTCGCGTCCGAGCACGACGCGGACTTCCTCGTCGTCGGATCGCGCACCCGGACCGCGATAGCCGCCACGATGCGGCCCGGCATTCCGACCACGCTGACGACCGCCAGCCCGTGCCCGGTGATCGTCGTTCCCGACCGCCTCGACGACATCGGCCTGCTCGCACCGTCCCGCTGGTCGCGGGCGATCATCTGCGGAGTCGACGACTCACCACAAAGCCTCAACGCCGCCCAAGCGGCCGCCCGGCTAGCCGCCACCCTCGACACACGCCTCGTGCTCGCCCATGTCTACCAGGCCGGCACCGAGCTCCCGGGCGCCCTGCCCCCTGCCCCGGCTCCCGCCCTCGCGGACATCGGCACGCTCATGGTCGGCGAGCGACGACGACGTGCCAAGCGCCTGCTCAAGCAAGCTCAGGCACACGCCCGCCAGGCGCCGCGCATCGAGCTGGAGATGAAGCAGGGCCAACCCGCGGCCGCCCTCAACGACCTGGCCCACGAACACGGCTGCTCGCTCCTGGTGGTGGGCTCCCGCGGGCACGGATCGCTACGCCGAGCGATGCTCGGATCTACCTCAGCCGCCCTGACCACCACCGCGCGACGACCGGTCATGGTCGTCGCGCCAACCACCAGCCGGCTTCCACCGAGTGCGTCGAGCGATCGACGGGCCACAGGCGGCTTGCACAGCAAAGACGAGCTCTTCTCCGACTGACTACTCAAGCCGCTGACCGGGTTCTTCAGTCGACGGCAGGATCAGGTCGCGTCGTGACCGCGAACGGTGGGTACTGAATCGCGGAGATGGCGCCCGGCGGCTCACTCCGTTAGATGGCAAGCCCCCGCCTGCGCCGAGCAGCAGCGACGGCGTGCGTCGTCCTCGCGTCGGTGAGCGCTGCGGCCGGGACGCTCTCGGTCTTCCAGATCGAGCGGGAGCTGTCGGTGGGCGCAGTGCAACTCTCGACCACCCCGGCGCGCGAGGGTGCGCTCGACCTCTACGTGCCGCTGGTCGACTGGGGCGTGCGGTTTCCCGGCGCGGTGCGGCTGCCGGCCCGGCTGTCGGTCGATCTGCGGACCGTCGACCGCACAGCCGCCCAGCGCCTCGCGGCTGGCGATCTGCCCGAGCTCGCGCATGTGCGCGACGAGGCCGCAGACGCGATCGCCGCCTACATCCGGCTGCTGATCCTCGTGACCGCGATCTCCGCCCTGGCGCTCGGCGGCCTGGTGGCGCTCGCGATTCGTGGGCGGGTGGCACGACTGTCGCTGCTGCTGGCCGCCGCCGGCCTGACGACGCTTGCCTGCTGCGCGGCGATAGCGCTGCTGCTGCCGCCACGCGGTGAGATCGGGGACCCCGAGTACTACGCCCATGGGCCGGACATCCCGGCGGCGTTGCGGACCGTCGAGCTGGCTACGCGATCCTCGGAGATCCTGTCGGAGGAGTTGAACTCGCAACTGGTCGGGCTCGCCAGGCTGATCGCCGCTCCCGCGCGCCGCAACGCCGGCGCGGGGGCGCCCAGGCGGCTAACGCTCGCCTCGGATCTGCACAACAACCTGCTCGCGCTGCCGACCCTCGAGCGGGCGGTCGACCGCGGGCCGCTGTTCTTCGCGGGCGACCTGACCGCGAGCGGCTCTCCGTTCGAGGCCGCCCTGACGCGGCGCATCGCGCGGATCGGCAGCCCGTCCGTGTTCGTCACCGGCAACCACGACTCCGACGTGCTCGCCCGTCGGCTCGCAGCGGCCGGGGCGATAGTCCTCACCGAGCGCGGCCGGCTGCGCGGCGACGGGACATACGGCCCGGTCGTGGCGCGCGTCGCCGGCCTGCGCGTCGCCGGTTACTCCGACCCGTTCGAGCGCCGCCGCGCCGAGGGCTATCGCGATCGCTACGACGACGGCCCGCCGACGACAGAGCGGCGGCGCAGGTTCGCCGACTGGCTGGAGCCACTCGTCGGCAACGTCGACATCGTGATGGTCCACTCGCCCGGCCTCGCCAAGCTCACCGTGCGTGAGCTCCGCGCAGACCCGCCCACAAGGCCGCTGGCGCTGCTGACCGGCCACACCCACCGGGCGACGGTCGCTACCTCCACCAACGTCCTGGAGCTCAACGGCGGCACAGCCGGAGGCGGCGGCGCAGGAAACCTCGACGAGAACCAGCCGTTCGGCATGGCCGTGCTGACCTACGCAGCCGCCGACGGCTTCCGGCCGCTGCTCGCCGACATCGTCGAGATCGACGCGCACAGCGGCGCGGCCAGCGCGCAGCGGACGCCGCTGGACCTCCGTGCACCCGACGGCGACGCGGCAGCGCCGGCGTCAGACTCCGTGCGGGGCGCCAAACGGTAATCTCGGGCGCTGGTGTGCCGGGAAGACTGGTCGGCGACTGTTTCGTCGACCCCGTAGGAGGTACTTCCGGTGACATCGTCGTCCTCGAAGGCCGCGGATGCGCTGACGCGCCGCCGCCTGCTCCAGGCCGGGGCGGTCATGGGCGCGGGTGCCACGCTGCCGTTCGCCGCCACCGGTTGCGCGGACGACTCCACGGGGAAGGGCGGCGTGCGCAACGTCGTGCTGATCATCCTCGACAGCGTTCGGCCGGACTTCGTCGGGGCGTATGGGTCGCGGCGGGTGCTGACGCCGAACATCGACGCTTTGGCGTCGAAGGGGCTGCGGTTCAACCGGGCGTTCCCGGAGGCGCTGGTGACGGTTCCGGCGCGGCGGTCGATCTACACCGGCCAGCGGATCTTCCCCTACCGCGACTTCGAGCCGCGAGCGGACCTCGGCGTGAGTCCCGGGTGGGCGCCGATCGACGATCTCGACCGCACGGTCGTGAGGGTGCTCAAGGATGCCGGCTACCGAACCGTGCAGGTCACCGACAACCCGCCGGTCGGGTTCACCCAGTCCTACCGGCCCTTCCGCCTGACCTGGGACACGTGGGTGTCGATCGAGGGGCGTGTCGGGACGCGCAACCCGCCCGAGACGGTGTCCGACCGCGAGGTGCGGCGGTGGCTGCCGCGCGAGCTGTGGGACAACGACCGGTACGTCAACGGGATGAGGAAGAACCTCGCCAACACCGGCTACGGCCGCGACGAGGAGCAGTCCGACGCCGCCCGCGTGTTCGGCGAGGCGCGCAACCAGCTCGACGCGCTCGCCCGTGGTGGTCAGCCGTTCGTGCTGACGATCGACAGCTTCGACCCGCACGAGCCGTGGTCGCCGACCCAGGAGTACATCGACCTCTACGGCGACCCCGACTACGACGGCTCGGGGATCGGCGTCGTGCGGTACGGCGGGTCGGACTACCTCTCAACCGACGAGCTGCGCCGCGCACGCGCCTGCTACGCCGCCTCGACCACCCAGACCGACCGCTGGCTCGGCCACTTCATGGACCGCTTCTACGAGCTGGGCCTCGACTCCGACACAGCGATCGTGTTCCTCTCTGACCACGGGTTCCTGCTCGGCGAGCGCGGCTGGGTCGGCAAGATCCCCAACGAGCTCCACCCCGAGATGGCACAGGTGCCGTTCATCGTCGTTCACCCCGACGGCAAGGCCGCCGGCGAGGTCAGCCATCACTTCGCCTCCACCCACGACGTCGCACCGACCGTCCTCTCGCTGCTCGGTGTCGAGGCCCCGCGCTGGATGGAGGGACAGGATCTCTCGGCGATCCTCGACGGCGAGCAGCCACCCTCGAGACCGTGGCACTACGGCGGGATGTTCAACCGCTACTTCGTCCGCACCGACGAGTGGGTGCTGCTCGGCGACAACCTCGGCGGCAACCGCAAGCTCTACGACCTCGCGCTCGACCCCAACGAGATCCGCAACGTCGAGCCCGCCAACCGCAAGATCGGCGAGGAGCTCTACCAGCAGCTGATCGCCGAGACCGGGCGACTGCCCTACTACGACGCCGACGAGCTCGACAGCAAGATCGCCGCCGACCGCGAGCGGATCGGCTGGAAAGACCCGCAGCGCAACTGACCGCGACCGAAGCCTTTCAGGCGAGGAATCGGCCGGCGACCATGCGGAAGAACTCGCCGCGGGTGATCAGCCCCTCGACCTTGCCGTCGTCGACGATCGGGACGACGAGTACGCGGTGGTGGAGGAACGTCTCGGCGATCTGGATGTCCGAGTAGTCCGGCGGGACGTCGACGTGCTCGGTGTTCATGTACTTCGCGACCGCCTCTCGGCGGCAGGCCTCGTTGCGCTCGAGCGCGTCGTCGAGAGTGTGGGAGACGAAGCCGGCGTACTTGAGCTGCTTGAGGTAGCCAGGAAAGACGGCGGCCATGAACTCTCGCTCGCCGTAGATGCCGGCGAAGCGCTCGTCCGCATCGACGACCGGCAGAGCGGGCAGGTCGCTGTCGAGCAGCCTGCAAGTCGCATCCTCGATCGTGTCGTCGGTATGCAGGAGCGGCGTGTCCCGGAGTATGCGGTCGCTGATCGTCTTGGGGGTCATGCGTACCTCACCATCACGTAGCCGGTTGCCAGGATCAACGAGATCGCGGTGACCACGAGCCCGTACTTGAGGAAGAAGAGAAAGCCGATCGGTCGTCCGGAGTTGGCCGCCATCCCCGAGGCGGCGACATTCGCGGCGGCGGCGACGATCGTCGCGTTGCCGCCGAAGCAGGCCCCGAGCGCGAGCACCCACCAGTAAGCGTCCTCTTGGGCGCCGCCGAGTGAGTCGACGACGGGGATCATCGCCGCGGTGAACGGGATGTTGTCGACGAGGCCGGAGCCGATCGCCGCGACCCACATGATCCCGAGCAGCTCGGCGGTGCGCCGGCCGTCGGTTACCGATGCGATGCCCTCGGTGACCTCGTCAAGTGCGCCGGTGGCCTCGAGCGCGCCGACCATCACGAACAGGCCGATCAGGAAGAACAGCGTCGACCACTCGATCCCGCTCAACGCATCCTCGACTGACTGGCGCGTGACGAGCAGCATCACGCTCGCGCCGGCGAGCGCGACCGTCGCCGGCTCGACGCCGATCGCCTTATGGGCGAAGAACGCGAGGATCGTCGCGACGAGGACCGGCACGGTGCGCTTCGCCTCGGCGGCGTCCTCGATCGACCGTGAGGCGTCGAGCTCCATCATCCGGGCGCGCGCCTGCGGGGCGATCTGCAGCCGCGAGCGGAAGGCGAGATAGAGGCCGGGGATCACCACCAGCAGAGTCACGATCACGATCGGCGCGAGGTTGACGATGAACGCGCCGAACGACAGGCCGGTGTGGCCGGCGATCAGGATGTTCGGCGGGTCGCCGATCAGCGTCGCCGTCCCGCCGATGTTCGAGGCGAAGATCTCGATGACGACCAACGGCAGCGCGTCGATGTCGAGCGTGTCCGCGAGCAGGAACGTGATCGGCACGACCAGCAGCACCGTCGTCACGTTGTCGAGGAACGCCGACAGCACCGCCGTCGTCACGGCCAGCGCCGCCACGACCGCCAGCGGCCGGCCCTTCGACAGCTGTCCCGCCCGGATCGCAACCCACGTGTAGACGCCGGTCGTCTCGGTCAGCTTGACCATCAGCATCATCCCCGCCAGCAGCCCGATCGTGTTCCAATCGACCGCCTCGATCGCGTGCTCCTGATCGATCGTCTGCGTCAGCACGATCAACGTCGCGCCCAGCAGCGCGACCTTCGTGCGGTCGACGCGCTCGGACGCGATCACCGCCAAAGCCACGACGAAGATCACAATCGCGAGTGTCACGGGCAGCCTCCGTTACGGATCGACGAAATAGTCGCCGACCAGTCTTCCCGGCACACCAGCAGCCAGCCTACCGACCCTTCACTAGCATCGGGCTCGCCAGTGGAGGACGACCAGCCCAACGGACCCAGCCCGCCCCGACCGCCGGGCCGCGGATTCTGATGGCCTGGCAGCTGGTCGTCGCCATCCTGTTGGTGCTCGCCAACGGCTTCTTCGTCGCAGTCGAGTTCTCGGTCGCGCGGCTGCGCCCGACCCAGGCGCGCGAGATGCTCCGCGAGGGCAGGCCGGGGTCGAAGTCGGTGATGCATGCCGTCGAGCACATCGACGCCTACCTGTCGGCCTGCCAGCTCGGGATCACCCTGTCGTCGCTCGGCCTGGGCGCGATCGGCGAGCCGGCCTTCCATGACCTGCTCGAGCCCGTCCTCGGCGACGCCGCCGGGATCGCCGGCTTCGGCATCGCGTCGATCGTCGCGTTCGCGATCATCACGACGCTGCACGTCGTCGTCGGCGAGCTGGCGCCCAAGAGCCTCGCGATCTCGCGCACCCCCAAGGTCGTGATCGCGCTCGCGCCGATCATGCGCGCCTTCTACTTCGTCACCCGCCCGGTGGTCGACGCGTTCAACGCGATGGGCAACCTCGTCCTCAAGCCCTTCGGGGTCCCGCCGGCCTCCGAGGCCGGTCATCAGCCTCACAGCGAGGACGAGCTGCGCGAGCTGCTGCGCCAAAGCTCGCGCGAGGGTCTCATCGACCCCGGCGAGCAGGAGATCTCCGAGGCCGCGCTGCTGTTTGGCGACATGCGCGCCCGCGACGTGATGAAGCCGCGCGGCGAGATCGACTTCGTCCTGACCACCGACTCGCCCGAGACGATCGCCCGCCGCGCGATCGACGCAGGACGCACCCGGCTGCCCGCCTGCGAGCCCGACGGCGGTCTCGACGACGCCGCCGGCACGGTCAACGCCAAGGACCTCTTGCCGCTGCTGTTCCACGACGCCGAGGCGTTCGACCTCGCGAAGATCATCCGGCCGATCGCGCACATCTCAGAGTCAGCCCACGTCGATGAGGTGCTGCGCGACATGCGCGAGCAACGCCTGCACGTCGGCCTCGTCCACGACGAGCACGGCACCGTGATCGGCCTGGTGACGATGGAGGACATCCTCGAGGAGCTCGTCGGTGAGATCGAGGACGAGTTCGACGAACGCCAAGACGACCACTTCCACCAACAGGACGGCCGCCTCATAGTCGATGGCCAAGCGTCCGTCCGCGACCTTGCCGACCGGCTCGGATGCGTGCTCGACGAGCATCACGAGACCACCGTCGGCGGCTACGTCTCAGAGCAGCTCGGACGCGTCCCCGATGTTGGTGAGATCGTCGAATGCCTTGGCCGGAGCGCCGAGATAGTGGCCGTCGAGGAGACACGCATTGTCCGCCTCGCGATGCTCGACACGGCGGACCCCACCCCAATCGACTAGCGATTCAAGAGCCACCGACCCTCAGGACGAGAGCAAGCAGCCGCTCCAGCGCGTCGCAGGCGCTCCATCCACTGAGCTACGGACGTAGGGAGATCGGTCAGTCTAGACGCGATGCGGCTGGCGATCATCTCCGATACTCACCTTCCGAAGGGCCGGCGGGAGCTGCCAGACCGGTGCATCGAACTGCTCCGGTCCTCGGACTTGATCCTGCACGCCGGGGACGTCAGGACGACCGCGTCGTTGGACGAGCTGCAGGCCCTCGGGCCGCCGGTCGCCGGAGTGCATGGGAACGTCGACAGCGCCGAGGTTCGCGAGCAGCTACCCGCGGAGCGCGTCGTCGCGGTCGACGGGCTCGAGATCGGCATGGTCCACGACGCCGGACCGGCGCGCGGCCGGCTCGCGCGAATGCGGCGCAGGTTCCCCGCTGCGGCCGCTGTGGTCTTCGGGCACTCGCATATCCCGCTGCGCGAGGCCGACGGCGAGTTCCAGATCTTCAACCCGGGCAGCCCGACCGAGCGGCGGCGCTCGCCGGCGCACACGATGGGCCTCGCGCAGGTCGGAGACGGGCGGATCTCGTTCGAGCTCGTGACGCTCGACTGAGCGGCGCGGATGCCGGGCCGCCAAGATAGGCGGCCACATGGACCTGGACGTCGTCTTCCTCGGCACCGCCGGCTCGGCGCCCACCGCCCGGCGGGGCCTGCCGGCGACGCTGATCCGACGTGGAGGCGAGCGGATCCTGATCGACTGCGGCGAGGGCACCCAGCGCCAGCTGATCCGCTCGGTCGGGCTCGTCGACCTCGACGAGATCTTCATCACTCACTTCCACGCCGACCACGTGCTCGGGCTTCCCGGCCTCTTGAAGACCTACGGGCTCCAGGGCCGCGAGCGGCCGCTGACTGTCTGGGGGCCGACCGGTCTGCGGCAGCTGTTCCGCGTGCTGGCCCCGCTGGTCGGTAGGCAAGAGTTCGACGTGCGGGTCGAGGAGCTCGAGAGCGGGGAGGACCTCGACCGCGAGGACTACGTGCTCGCCGCCTTCTCGGTCGCCCACCGCGTGCCGGCGCTCGGCTACGCGCTGATCGAGGACGACCGCCCCGGCCGCTTCGACGAGCAGCGCGCGATCGAGCTGGGGGTGACTCCCGGCCCGGCGTTCGGACGCCTCCAGAACGGCCACAACGTCGAGGGGTCGGCGGGCGAGGTGACACCTGAGCAGGTGCTTGGTGAGCCGCGCCGCGGTCGCAAGCTCGTTTTCACCGGCGACACCGCGCCGTGCGAGATGACGCGTGCGGTCGCCCACCAGGCCGATCTGCTCGTCCACGAGGCGACCTTCATGGACGAGGACGCCGACCGCGCCCGCGAGACCGGCCACTCGACCGCTCGCCAGGCCGCGCTGCTCGCCGCCGAGTCCGAGGTCGGGCTGCTCGCCCTGACCCACGTCTCGACGCGCTATCCCGCCGGGCCGCTGCGCGACGAGGCGCGTGCCGAGTTCGAGCGCACGATCGTGCCGCGCGACTTCGACCGCATCGAGCTGCCGTTCCCCGAGCGCGGGGAGCCGGTCCACGAGCGCGTTCAAGAGGCCTAGACGCGGCTAGCGCCGACGCCACGGCGTCGGCGCCCCGTGCTAGATTCGCCCCACGTTCCTTTAACCCGGTCCCGTGAGGCCAGGAAGGGCAGTGCTTTGAGCCACAAGGTCGTACTTGACCGCGACGATGTGCGGCGCACACTCGTGCGCATCGCCCACGAGATCGTCGAGAAGAACGGCAGCGAGCCGCTCGCGATCGTCGGCATCCACCGTCGCGGCGCCGTCCTAGCCGCCCGCCTGCGCGACCAGGTCGCCGAGCTCGTCGGCGAGCCGGTGCCGCTCGGCGACATCGACATCTCCTTCTACCGCGACGACGTCGGCCTGCGCGACCCCGCCGACGGCCCCGCCGGCCCGGTCGTCCACGCCTCGCACGTCGACTTCCCCGTCGAGGAGACGACCGTCGTCCTCGTCGACGACGTCCTCTTCACCGGCCGCACCGTGCGCGCGGCGATCGACGCCCTGTTCGACTACGGCCGCCCGCGCCGCGTCCAGCTCGCCGTGCTCGCCGACCGCGGCCACCGCGAGCTGCCGATCCGCCCCGACTACGTCGGCAAGAACCTGCCCACCGCCCGCGCCGAGCGGGTCAACGTGCGCGTCGAGGAGCTCGACGGCGAGGACGAGGTCACGATCGTGGCCGGCTCCGACATCACGGTCAGGAGGACCGAGGCATGAAGCGACACCTGCTGTCGATCGACGACCTCACGCGCGAGGACATCGAGCGCATCCTGCGCCGCGCCGAGAGCTTCGCCGAGGTCTCCGGACGCGAGATCAAGAAGGTCCCGACGCTGCGCGGCCGGACCGTGATCAACCTCTTCTACGAGGCATCGACGCGCACCAGCTCGTCGTTCGAACTAGCCGAGAAGCGGCTCTCGGCCGACCTCGTCTCGATCAAGGCGCCGGGCTCGTCGGTCGACAAGGGCGAGTCGCTCAAGGACACGATCCAGACGCTGTCCGCCTACGACCCGGCGGCGATCGTGATCCGCTCGCCGCACGTCGGCGCCGCCGCGCTCGTCGCGCGCTGGACGCGCGCCTCGGTGATCAACGCCGGCGACGGCAAGCACGAGCACCCGACCCAGGCGCTGCTCGACCTCTACACGCTGCGTCGCCGCACGGGCTCGCTCGAAGGGCTGCGGGTCTGGATCGTCGGCGACGTGCTGCACAGCCGCGTCGCGCGCTCGGGCATCCTCGCCTTCGCCCGGATGGGCTGCCGCGTCACCGTCTGCGGCCCGCCGACGCTGATCCCGCGCGGCATCGAGGCGCTCGGCTGCGACGTCAGCCACACGCTCGACGACCTCGCCGAGGCGGACGTCGTCTACGCGCTGCGGATGCAGAACGAGCGGATGTCCGGTCCGCTCGTGCCCTCGCTGCGCGAGTACGCCGCCCGCTACCAGATCGACGGCCGCCGGCTCGGGCCGAGCCAACTGCTGATGCACCCCGGGCCGGTCAACCGCGGCGTCGAGCTCGCCGCCGAGGTGATCGACTCGCCGCAGGCGCTGATCGTCGATCAGGTCGAGTCCGGCGTCGTGGTCCGGATGGCGGTGCTCTACGAGCTGCTCGCCGGTGGCCAGGGCGGCGGCCCCGGCGGCGGGGGCCAGGACGTGGCGCTGACCGAGGCGACGGAGCCACAGCCGGCATGAGCGGCCTCAACGCGACCCCCCCGGCGTCCTCGGGCGCCCGCCTCGACGACAGGCTCGACCACGCCCCGGGGCGCGATGCAACCGTGCTAATCCGCGGCGCTCACCTGCTCGACCCGCGCGCCGGCCTCGACGGACCGGGCGATCTGCTGGTCCGAGCCGGCGCGATCGCCGAGATCGGTGCTCCGGGAGCCCTGGACGCGCCCGATGGAGCGGAGGTGGTCGACGCGGAGGGCCTGCACGCCTTCCCGGCGTTCGTCGACCCGCACGTCCACCTGCGCACCCCCGGGCGCGAGGACGAGGAGGACATCGAGACCGGCACCCGCGCCGCCGCCGCGGGCGGCTTCTGCGTGATCGTCGCGATGCCGAACACCGACCCGGTCGTCGACTCCGCGCCGCTGCTGCGCTCCCTGCGCGAGCGCGCCCGCACGGAGGCCCGGATACCGACCGGCTTCTCCGCCGCCGTCACCGTCGGCCAGGGCGGCGAGCGGCTGACCGAGATGGCCGAGCTCGCCGACGCCGGCGCGATCGCCTTCACCGACGACGGCCTGCCGCTGCAGTCCGCCGGCGTGATGCGCCACGCGCTGCGCTACCAGCGCCTCTGCGGCGGCGTGATCGCCCTGCACGAGGAGGACCCGACGCTCTCGGCCGGCGGCGTCATGCACGAGGGCGACGTCTCGGCGGTGCTCGGCGTCGCCGGCATCCCCGCGGTCTCGGAGTCGACGATGGTCGCCCGCGACTGCGAGCTCGCCGGCTACGAGGACGGCCAAATCCACATCCAGCACGTCTCCGCGCGCCGCACGGTGGAGATCCTCGAGCGCGCCAAGGCGGCCGGCGTCAAGGTCACGGCCGAGGCCTCCCCGCACCATCTGCTGCTCACCGACGAGGCCGTCCGCTCGCTCGACACCCACTTCAAGATGAACCCCCCGCTGCGCAGCGAGGACGACCGCCAGGCGCTGATCGACGGCCTGCGCTCCGGCGTGCTCGACTGCGTCGCGACCGACCACGCGCCGCACTCGCGCGAGGAGAAGGAAGAGCCGTTCGAGCTCGCGCCGATGGGCGTGACCGGGCTCGAGACGGCGTTCGCCGCGATCCACACTGAGCTCGTGCTGCCCGGCGTGCTCGACCTCGGCCTGGTGGTCGAGCGGATGACCGCCGGCGGCGATCCGTTCGGTCTGCTCGTGCCGACGCTCGCCAAGGACGCGCCGGCCAACGTCTGCCTGGTCGACCTCGCCGCACAGTGGGAGGTCGGCGAGTCGGGCTACGAGAGCCGCTCGCAGAACTGCGCCTTCGGCGGCCGGCGCCTGACCGGCCGCGTCCGGATGACGGTCGCCGCCGGCGAGGTCGCCTTCCGCGAGCGCTCGTTCGCGATCGAGGCGGTCCGGTGAGCGCCTACCTGCTGCTCGAGGACGGCACCCGCTTCGACGGCGACGCAGCCGGAGCGCCGATCGCCGCCACCGGCGAGGTCGTCTTCAACACGTCGATGTCGGGCTACCAGGAGGCCGTCAGCGACCCCAGCTACGGCGGCCAGATCATCGTCTTCACCTATCCGCTGATCGGCAACTACGGCGTCTGCGCCGAGCACATGGAGTCCGACCGCATCCACGCCCGCGCCGTGATCATGCGCGAGGGCGTCGACCGCGAGGACGCGCCGCACGCCGAGGGCGGCTGGCTGACCTGGCTCGCCGACTGCGGCGTCCCAGCGCTCTGCGGCATCGACACACGCGCGCTGGTGCGCCACATCCGCGACCTCGGCGCGATGCGCGGCGGGGTCTTCCCGGGCGACACGCCCGAGAGCGAGGCGATGGAGCGCGTGCGCGCCGAGCCCCTGATGGAGGGCGCCGACTTCGCGCGCGGCGTCACGCCCTCGGGCCCCGTCGTCCTCGACCCGCTCACCGGCGAGGCCGGCCCGACGATCGTCGCGATCGACACCGGCATCAAGGACTCGATCGTGCGCAACCTGCGCGAGCGCGGCGCGCGCGTCGAGCTGCACCCGTGCACGACCTCCGCCGAGGACCTGCTCGCGCGCGACGCCGACGCCTACTTCCTCGCCAACGGCCCCGGCGATCCCGCCGCGCTCGACTATGTCGTCGCGACCGTCCGCGAGCTGATCGGCAAGCGGCCCGTCTTCGGGATCTGCCTCGGCCACCAGCTGCTCTGCCGCGCCGTCGGCCTCGAGACGACCAAGCTGCCGTTCGGCCACCGCGGCGCCAACCACCCGGTCAAGGACCTCGAGACCGGCCGGATCGACATCACGAGCCAGAACCACGGCTTCGCGGTCGTCGGTCCCGACGGGCGCAACACGATCGACACCGACGAGCCCGTCCGCTGGGACACCGACTTCGGCGCCGCCGAGCTGTCGCAGATCAACCTCTACGACCGCACCGTCGAGGGCCTCGTGCTGCGCGACGTTCCCGGCGCCACCGTCCAGTACCACCCCGAGGCCGGGCCCGGCCCGCACGACTCGCTGCACATCTTCGACCGCTTCCTCGCGATGGCCACCGCGTAGTGCCGCGCCGCGACGACATCTCGAAGATCCTCGTGATCGGCAGCGGGCCGATCGTGATCGGCCAGGCGGCGGAGTTCGACTACTCGGGCGTGCAGGCGTGCAAGGTGCTGCGGCGTGAGGGCTATCGGGTCGTGCTGGTCAACAGCAACCCGGCCACGATCATGACCGACCCCGAGATCGCCGACGCCACGTATGTGGAACCGTTGACGGTGAGCTTTGTGGAGAAGGTCATCGCCAAGGAGCGGCCTGACGCGGTCCTGCCGACGTTGGGTGGGCAGACGGGACTGAACGTCGCCATGGAACTGGCAGAGTCCGGCGTCCTGGCGCAGTACGGCGTGGAGATGATCGGCGCCAAGGCGGAGTCAATCCGGGTCGCCGAGGACCGCCGGCTGTTCTCGGAGGCGATGACCGAGATCGGT
>DASQKV010000008.1:0-17018 GCA_035630335.1 Thermoleophilaceae bacterium
GCGCCTGCGGACTTCGACGCGGCGGTGGCCGAATGGCGTGAGCTGCCGACCGACGACGGCGCGCAGTTCGACAACGAGGTCGCGATCGACGCTTCGTCGGTTTCGCCGATGGTCACCTGGGGGACCAATCCCGCCCAGGTCATCGAGGTCACCAGCGCCGTGCCCGAGCCCACCGACGAGACCGAGGAGCGGGCGCTTCGCTACATGGACCTCGAACCGGGCCGCGCGATGCAGGAGATCCAGCTCGACCGCGTCTTCATCGGTTCCTGCACCAACTCGCGGATTGGCGACCTGCGCGACGCTGCGCGGATCGTCGAGGGCCGCAAGGTCGCCGACACCCTGCGCGCGATGGTCGTGCCCGGCTCGGCGCAGGTGCTCAAGGAGGCCGAGGAGGAGGGACTCGACGAGGTGTTCCGCTCCGCCGGGTTCGAGTGGCGGACCGCCGGCTGTTCGATGTGCCTGGGGATGAATCCCGACATCCTCTCCCCGGGCGAGCGTTGCGCCTCGACCTCGAACCGCAACTTCGAAGGTCGCCAGGGCCGCGGCGGGCGCACGCACCTCGTCTCGCCGCAGATGGCCGCAGCCGCGGCGATCGAGGGCCATTTCGTCGACATCCGGACCTGGAGCTGAGCTGCGTGGAGCCGATCCAGATCGTCGCCGGCCCCGTCAGCGTGCTCGATCGCGCCGACGTCGACACCGACCAGATCATCCCGAAGCAGTTCCTGAAGCGGGTCGAGCGGACCGGCTTCGGCGAGTTCCTCTTCTACGACTGGGCGAAGGAGCCCGGCTGGGAGCTGCCGCGCAACCCGATCCTTGCGACCGGACGCAACTTCGGCTGCGGCAGCTCGCGCGAGCATGCCCCGTGGGGCCTCGAGGACTACGGCTTCAAGGCGATCGTCGCCCCCAGCTACGCCGACATCTTCTACTCGAACTGCACCAAGATCGGACTGCTGCCGGTCGTGCTCGCCGAGGACGAGGTCCACGCCGTGATGGAGGCCGGCGCGGCGCGCATCGACCTCGACGCGCAGACCGTCACCGCCGGCGGACACGAGTTCTCGTTCGACATCAACGCCGAGACCAAGCGCCGCCTGTTCAACGGCCTCGACGACATCGGCGTGACGCTGCTCCAGGACGACGCACTCAAGGCCTACGAGCTCGAGCGCGAGCGCCAGGGTCCGGTCACCACCGCGCTGCGATGAGCTCCGGCGCGGCGTCGCGCGACTGGGACGCCGCGACGTACGACCGGATCTCAGATCCTCAGGTCGCGATGGCCGGGCCGGTGCTCGACCGGCTGTCCTTGCGCGGCGACGAGACCGTGCTCGACGCCGGCTGCGGCTCCGGCCGCGTCACTCAACTCCTGCTCGAACGGCTGCCACGAGGGCGGGTCATCGCTGTCGACGCCGCACCGTCGATGGTCGAGGAGGCGAGGCGAGCTCTCGCCGACCGAGCGACGGTTCTCCAGGCGGACCTCCATGAGCTGACGCTCCCCGAGCCCGTCGACGCGGCCTTCTCGAACGCTGTCTTCCACTGGGTGCTGGACCACGATCGCCTGTTTGAGCGCCTCTTCGCCGCGCTGCGCCCGGGTGGCCGCCTGGTCGCGCAGTGCGGGGGAGAGGGCAACATCGGCCAGCTGCGGCGTGTCGCAGGCGAGCTCGCGAAGGAGCCGCCCTACGCCCAGCACTTCGAGGGGTGGAGCGAGCCGTGGCACTACGCGTCCCCGCGGGAAGCCCGGCGTCGGCTCCTCGCGGCCGGCTTCGAGGACGTCGAGACCTGGCTCGAGCCGTGGCCGGTGCATCCGCCCGAGCCGCTCCAGTACCTCCGGGCCGTCTGCCTCGGATCGCAGGTCGAGCGGCTGCCCGAGGACCTGCGCGACGACTACGTCGAGACCGTCGCCGCCCGTTGCGGGGAGCCGCTGACGCTCGACTACGTTCGCCTCAACATCGACGCCCGGCGGCCCGTCTGCGGCTGACCACAGTCGGGCTCTCCGGTTAACCGGAGAGTCGCTTGCGCTATCGGGGGCGGTTGCTAGCCTGCCCCGCCGCGGCTCACTGGCCCGATGCCCAACCGTCCGGAGGACGTACACATGTCGTTGCTGCTCGCGCGCCTGGCGCGCACGCTCACCCAGAACTGGAAGCGCAGCCTCGCCGCTGCGCTGCTCGCCATCGTCGTGCTCGGCGCCGCCGCCGGCGCGGGCGGCGAGGCGGCCGACGACTTCAACGTCCCCGGCACCGAGTCCCAGCAGGCGCTCGATCTCTTCCGCGAGCACAGCCCCGCCTTCGCCGGGGCGGACTCGACCGTCGTCTTCAGCGTCGAGAGCGGAACGCTCCGCGACCCGGAGCGGCGCCAGGCGATCGAGGGCGCGGTGGCGAAGGTCCGCGAGCTGCCCGGCGTCGAGGAGTTCGGCGACCCGTTCGCCAAGGGCGCCGCGATGTCCGACGACGGCCGGATCGCGGCCGTCGACGTCCGCTACGACGTCGAGCCCGACGACATCGAGCGCGAGGACGGCGAGGCGCTCGAGGAGGCTGCCCGCACGGCCGAGGCCGGTGGGGTCGACGTCTCGATGCGCGGCATCGTCGTCGATGTGGCCGCGGAGCAGGAGGCGCCGGTCGGGGAGCTGATCGGCGTCCTGATCGCGATCGTGCTGCTGACGCTGCTGTTCCGCTCGCTGGCCGCGATGTTCGCGACGATCGTTGGCGCGCTGATCGGCGTGATGACGGGCCAGATGCTGCTCGCCGCGCTCGCGAAGCCGCTCGGCTTGCCCGAGTTCGCGCCGGTGATCGCGATGATGCTCGGCCTCGGCGCCGGCATCGACTACGCGTTGCTGATCATCGGCCGCTACCGCGAGCAGGTCGCCGCCGGCGACAGCACGCGCGACGCGTCGGCGAAGGCGGCCGCGACGTCAGGCGCCTCGGTCGTGGCCGCCGGGCTGATCGTGATGGTCGCGATCGCCGGCCTGCTCGTGGTCGGCATCCCGTTCATCGGCAAGCTCGGGATCGCCGCGGCGCTCGCCGTGGCGGCGGTCGTCGTCTCGGCGCTGACGATCCTGCCGATCATGATCGGGGCGCTCGCGCGCTGGCTGAAGCCGCGCAAGCCGGAGCACGTGCTGCCGTCGCGCGCCTTCACCCGCTGGGGCGAGATCGTCAGCGCGCGCCCGTGGGCGTCGATCGCGGCCGGCGTCGTCGTGCTGCTCGTCCTCGCGTTCCCGGCCACCCAACTGCGCCTCGGCCAGCCCGACGACGGCAACCAGATCGAGGGCAAGACGCAGCGCGTCGCCTACGACCTGCAGAGCGAGGCCTTCGGGCCCGGGTCCAACGGACCTTTCCTGCTCGCCGTCGACACGCCGAATGGCGGCGGCGAGGCGGACCTCGAGCGGCTCGAGGCAGCGGTCCGCGAGACGCCGGGCGTGAGCTCGGTGGCGCCCGCCACGGTCAGCCGCGACGGTGAGATGGCAACGATTTTCGCGATCCCCACGACCGCCCCGCAGGACGCGGCGACCAGCGACCTGCTCGAGCGGCTGCGCGACGAGACGATCCCGGCGGCGACCGCCGGCACGCCGCTGAAGGTCTACGTCGGCGGCAACACCGCGACCTTCGAGGACCTCTCGGACAAGGTCGCCTCACGGCTGCCGCTGTTCATCGCGGTCGTGATCGGCCTGTCGGTGCTGCTGCTGATCGCGGCGTTCCGCTCGATCTGGGTCCCGCTCGCCTCGGCGGTGTTCAACCTGCTGTCGATCGGGGCCGCCTACGGCGTGGTGACGGCGGTCTTCCAGGAGGGGATCGGCGCCAGCCTGCTCGGCGTCGACAGCGGCATCCCGATCATCTCCTTCATCCCGGTGATGATGTTCGCGATCCTGTTCGGGCTGAGCATGGACTACAACGTCTTCCTGCTCTCGCGGATCCACGAGGCCTACAACGAGGGCGACGGGCCGCGCGCCAGCGTCGTCCACGGAATGGGCCGGATCGGCAAGGTGATCCTGTTCGCGGGGCTGATCATGTCCGCCGTGTTCCTCGCCTTCGTCAGCGCGCCGGACGTGGTCGGGAAGATGTTCGGCCTCGGCCTCGGCCTGGCGATCCTGATCGACGTGCTGATCGTCCGGCTGGTGATCGCGCCGGCCGTCGTAACCCTGCTCGGCGACAAGGCCTGGTGGCTGCCGGGCTGGCTCGACCGGCTGCTCCCGAACGTCTCGATCGAGGGCCACCTCGTCCAGGGCCTGGACGGCAAGGCCGAGGCGGAGCCGGAGAAGGTTCCGGCCTAGGGCCGATCGAAGCCGCTCGCCCGCGGCGCGTGCGGCCGGCTTCGAGGCGGTCGAGGCCTGGCGCGAGCCGATAGGTTGCCGCCCGTGTCAGCGCGCATCGTCCTCCTGCCCGGCGACGGGATCGGCCCGGAGATCTCCGCGGCCGCAGTCGAGCTGCTGAATCGCCTCGGCGACTTCGAGTTCGACGAGCGCCCGATCGGCGGCGCCTCGATCGACGCCCATGGCACTGCGCTGACCGACGAGGTGCTCGACGCCTGCCGCTCCGCCGACGCCGTCCTGCTCGCTGCCGTCGGCGGTCCGAAGTGGGACGCAGCCGTCGCCGCCGACCCGTCGGCGCCGCGGCCGGAGCAGGGCCTGCTCGGCCTGCGCAAGGGTCTCGGCCTGTTCGCCAACCTGCGCCCGGTGCGCCCGAGCCCCGCGCTGCTCGACGCCAGCCCGCTCAAGCGCGAGCGGATCGAGGGCACCGACCTGCTCGTCGTCCGCGAGCTGACCGGCGGCATCTACTTCGGCGAGTCGGGGCGCGACGGCGACACCGCCCACGATGACTGCGCCTACAGCGTCGGCGAGATCGAGCGGATCGCCCGCGTCGCCTTCCGCAGCGCGCGCACCAAGGTCACGAGCGTCGACAAGGCGAACGTGCTCGAGACCTCGCGACTCTGGCGCGAGACCGTCACCCGCCTGCACGCCGAAGAGTTCCCCGACGTCCCGCTCGAGCACCTGCTCGTCGACAACGCCGCGATGCAGCTCGTCTCGCGGCCCGCGGACTTCGACGTGATCGTCACCGAGAACCTCTTCGGTGACATCCTCAGCGACGAGGCGGCGATGCTCACCGGCTCGCTCGGGATGCTGCCGAGCGCCTCCGTCGGGGGCGACGGCCCGGGGCTGTTCGAGCCCGTCCACGGCTCGGCACCCGACATCGCCGGCACCGGCAAGGCGAACCCGCTCGCGATGTTCGGCTCGGTCGCGCTGATGCTCCGCCACGGACTCGATTTGGAGGACGCGGCGACTGCCGTAGAATCGGCGCTCGACCGCGCGCTCGACGGCGGCCTGCGAACCGCCGATCTCGGCGGCGAGGCGACCACCGACGAGGCGACCCGCGCGGTCCTTGCGCAGATCTAGAGGGAAGAGCGAATGCAGACAGCGGAGCTGATTTGGATGGATGGCGAGTTCGTCCCGTGGGAGGACGCCAAGGTCCACGTGCTCTCGCACGCCTTCCACTACGGCACCAGCGTCTTCGAGGGCGAGCGCGCCTACGAGACCTCCAAGGGCCCGGCGATCTTCCGCCACCAGGACCACCTCGACCGGCTCGAGGCCTCGGCCAAGCTCTACTACATGGACCTGCCCTTCGCGAAGGAGCAGCTGCGCACCGCGACGCACGAGCTGATCGCCCGCAACGGCCTCAAGAGCTGCTACATCCGGCCGCTCGTCTTCCGTGGCTACGGGCCGATGGGGCTCGACCCGGAGGACAACCCGGTCCACACCGCGATCGCGGTCTGGGAGTGGGGCGCCTACCTCGGCGACGACGCGAAGCTCAACGGCGTCCGCGCGAAGGTGTCCTCGTGGCGCCGGATCTCGCCGCAGTCACTGGTGCCGCACGCCAAGGCCGGCGGCCAGTACCTCAACTCGGTGCTCGCCAAGATCGAGTCCAAGCGCGGCGGCTACGAGGAGGCGATCCTGCTCGACGACAAGGGCCACGTCTGCGAGGGCACCGGCGAGAACGTCTTCATCGTCCGCGACGGCGAGCTGGCGACGCCGCCGCAGACCGCGAGCATCCTCGACGGCATCAGCCGCAAGTCGATCATCGAGATCGCGGCCGACCTCGGCCTGAAGACCGTCGAGCGCGACATCGCACGCGCCGAGCTGGTGCTCGCCGACGAGGTCTTCCTCGTCGGCACCGCGGCCGAGCTGACGCCGGTGCGCGAGATCGACGACATCGAGATCGGCGCCCCCGGCGAGATCACCTGCCGGATCCAGCAGGTCTTCGACGACGCCCTCCACGGACGCGCCGAGCGATACGCGAAGTGGCTCGACGTCGTGCCTGTACCATCACAGGCGTGAACGTTCGCTTCGAGCGAATTACGGACGCGCCGGCGCTCTAGCCGCCGGCGCCCGCCTGCCCAGACGCAGGCGTCAGCCCGTTTTCCTCGAAGTCAGGCACTCGAAAGGCGTTCACCGATGGCAGAGCAAGTACTGATCTACGACACGACCCTCCGCGACGGCATGCAGGGGGAGGGGATGTCGCTGTCCGCGGACGAGAAGGTCCGCGTCGCGCACGCGCTCGACGACCTCGGCGTCCACCTGATCGAGGCCGGCTTCCCGAGCTCAAACCCGAAGGAGGCGGCGCTGTTCGAGCTGCTCGCGGGCGAGACGTTCGGCCACGCCGAGATCGCCGCGTTCGGGATGACCCGTCGTAAGGACGTAGCCGCCGCGGAGGATCCCGCGTTGCGCCTGCTGGCCGACTGCTTCGCGCCGGTCTGCACGCTCGTCGGCAAGACGTGGTCGCTGCACCTCGAGAAGGTGACGCGCGTCGACCCCGAGGAGAACCTGCGCATGATCGCCGATTCGGTCGCCTTCCTGCGCGGGCAGGACAAGCGCGTGGTCTACGACGCCGAGCACTTCTTCGACGCCTACGCCGACGACCCGGACTACGCGCTGCGCTGCCTGCGTGCCGCCGCTGAGGCTGGCGCGGAGAACCTGACGCTCTGCGACACCAACGGCGCGACGCTGCCGACGGCGATCGCCGACGCGACGGCCGCCGTAGTCGCTGCGTTCGGCGATGACGTCCAGATCGGCATCCACGCCCACGACGACGCCGGTTGCGGGGTCGCGAACTCGCTCGTCGCCGTCGAGCGCGGGGCGCGACTCGTGCAGGGGACCGTCAACGGCTACGGCGAGCGCTGCGGCAACGCCAACCTGATGACGATCCTCGCCGACCTCCAGCTCAAGCTCGGCTACGACTGCGTCGAGCCGCAGCGGCTCGAGCGCCTGACCGAGACGGCGCACCTGATCGACGAGCTCTGCAACGTCGCGCCGAACCCGAACCAGCCCTACGTCGGTGCGAACGCGTTCGCGCACAAGGGCGGCATGCACGTCGCCGGCGTCAACCGCGACGCGCGCACCTTCGAGCACGTCGAGCCGGGCCAGGTCGGCGCCGACCGGCGGCTGCTGATCTCCGAGCTGAGCGGCAAGGGCACCGTCGAGGCGCGCGCCGAGGAGACCGGCGTGACGCTGACGCCCGAGGGGGCCGCGCGGGTGGCCGACCGCGTCAAGGACCTCGAGCACCGCGGCTACCACCTCGAGGCCGCCGATGGCTCGTTCGACCTGCTGATCCGTCAGGAGGCGGGGGCGTACGAGCCGCTGTTCAGGCTCGAGTCCTGGCGCGTGATCGTCGAGAAGCGAGAGGACGGCAAGGTCCAAACCGAGGCGACGATCAAGATCTGGGTCGACGGCGAGCGCTACGTCCGCACCGCCGAGGGCAACGGCCCCGTGAACGCGCTCGACGTCGCCCTGCGCGACGCGATCTGCGAGACCTACCCGCACCTGCGCGACATCGACCTCGTCAACTTCAAGGTCAGGATCCTCGACGAGAACAAAGGCACCGGGGCCGTCACCCGCGTCCTGCTCGACGCCGGCGACGGCAAGGAGACCTGGGGCACGATCGGCGTCTCGGAGAACATCATCGAGGCGAGCTGGGAGGCGCTCGTCGACTCACTCGAGGCCGGCATGCTGCCCGGCCGCGCCGAGCGCGTTCGCGGCGGGGACGCCGAGCGCGGACGCGGCGAGGCCGGCGCGGGGCAGCCTGTCCAGGGCGGAAGCGGCAGCGGGGTCGCCTCGCCTTGAGCGCCGAGGCGGCCGAGCCGATCCCGCTCGCGCGGCCCGAGATCGGGGCGCGCGAGGAGGAGCTCGTGCTCGAGGTGCTCCGCTCGCGTCACCTGTCGCTCGGTCCGCGCCTGCCGGCGTTCGAGCAGGCGCTCGGCGAGCGGATCGGCGCCCGGCACGTCTCGGCCGTCTCGAGCGGCACCGCGGGCCTTCACCTCGCGCTGCGCGCTGCCGGCGTCGCGGCCGGCGACGAGGTCGTCACCACGCCGTTCAGCTTCGTCGCGTCGGCTAACTCCGTGCTCTACGAGGGCGCGCGGCCGGTCTTCTGCGACATCGACCCGCGGACGCTCAACATCGATCCCGAGGCGGCTGCCGCGGCCGTCGGCGAGCGCACCGCCGGGCTGCTGCCGGTGCACATCTTCGGCTACCCGGCGGCGATGGACGCGCTCGAGGCGCTCGCCGCCAGCAAGGCGCTCTGGATCGTCGAGGACGCCTGCGAGGCGCTCGGCGCCGTCCACTCGGACGGGCGTGCGGTCGGCGCGCGCGGCAACCCCGCCGTCTTCGCCTTCTACCCGAACAAGCAGCTGACCACCGGTGAGGGCGGCGCCGTCGTCTCCCCGGTTGCCGAGATGAAGGCCAAGATCGACAGCGAGCGCAACCAGGGCCGCGCGCCCGACATGGATTGGCTCGACCACGACCGGCTCGGCTTCAACTACCGCCTCTCCGACATCGCCTGCGCGCTCGGGCTCGCCCAGCTCGAGCGGCTTGACGCGATGCTCGCCGCGCGGGCGAGAATCGCTGGCCTCTACGGCGAGGCGCTCGCCGGGATTGACCGGCTCGAGCTGCCCTGCCCGGACGCCGACGGCGACCGCCGCAGCTGGTTCGTCTACGTCGTGCAGCTGCCGCCCGGAGTCGATCGCGACGAGACGATCCGCGACCTGCGCGCACGCGGGATCGACAGCAAGCCCTACCTCCCGGCGATCCACCTGATGAGCTTCTACCGCGAGCGCTTCGGCCACCGCGAGGGCGAGTTCCCCGTCTGCGAGGACGTCGCCCGCCGCTCGCTCGCGCTGCCGTTCTTCCCCGAGCTGGCCGACGGCCAGGTCGAACGGGTCGCCACCGCTCTGCGCGAGGTGCTGAGCGCGGCGACGACCGGCGCGGTCTAGAGCAGGTCCATCGAGGCCAGCGTCTGGCGCATGCCGTCGTCGAGCGGCGTCGGCTTCCACCCGAGCTCGCGCTGGGCCTTCGACGAGTCCGGCGCGGCGTTCCAGAGGAAGAAGTGCAGCTGGCCCTTCGGCATCAGCGGCGGCTTGCCCGTCATCCGCGCGACCGGCTCGCCGACCATGGCCATCGCCTTGGCGACGCCCACCGGCAGCGTCGGCGGGACCCGCCCGCGGCCGGCAATCCGCACCGCGGCCTCGGCCAGCTCATGGAGCGTCGCGTGCCCGTCGCAGAGGATGTAGCGCTCGCCCGGCTTGCCGCGCTCGGCCGCGAGCAGGTGCCCGGCGCCGGCGCCCGTGCTGAAGAGAAGCCCGAAGCCGCCCGGAGGCACGGCCGGCGCCGCGGCCCGACGCCCGTTCACGACCGGCTCGAGCAGGTCGCGCTCGACCGAGGCGCTGCCCTCCGGGCCCGGGCCGTAGACGGCGGCCGGATTTGCGATCACGAGCTCGATCCGCTCGCGCTTCGCTGCGGCCACCACCAGCCGCTCGGCGTGCTGCTTGGAGCGCTCGTAGGCGGTGCCCTTCGGGTAGTCGGCTACCTCGGACTCGTCGAAGCGCCCGCCCCGCTCGGCGTGGAAGACGTCGATCGTGCTCGTGTGGACGATCCGCCGCGCTCCCGCTCGGGCGGCGGCGCGCACAACCGTCTCGCTGCCGACGGCGTTGACCCGCTCGAACTCGCCGGCGTCGGCGAGCCACTGCTCCGGCAGGCCCATCGCGTTGAAGACCAGCTCGCAGCCCTTGGCCGCGGTGAACACGGAGTCGGGATCGGTGACATCGCCCCGAACCGGCTCGACGCCGTCGGGCAGCACGTCCGCGGCCCGTGCCGGATCGCGCACCAGCGCACGCACCTCGTCGCCGCGGGCGGCAAGCGCCCTCGCGATCGCGTTGCCAACCTTGCCCGTCGCTCCCGTCACCAGTGCGCGCATCGGGCGATCGTATGGCCTCCAGGAAGTGGACTAGACTGCCGCGCCCGTGTCGCGCTTCTCCGAGCCACAGGACCCGCTGTTCCAGGCGCTGAACTCGTCGATCGAATTCGACTTCAGGCTCTGGCCCTACGACATCGCCCAGTCGATCGCGCACTCGAAGATGCTCGCCGGCTCCGGGATCATCGGCCAGGAGGACGCCGCCGAGATCGAGCGTGGCCTCGAGCAGGTCCGCGAGGAGATCGAATCGGATCGCTTCGAGGTCCATCCGGGCGACGAGGACATCCACATGGCGATCGAGCGGCGGCTGATCGAGCTGACCGGCGACGCCGGGGCCCGGCTGCACACCGCACGCTCGCGCAACGACCAGGTCGCCACCGACGTCGCGATGCTCGTGCGGGCCCACAGCCTCGACGCCCACGGACTGCTGGTCGAGCTGATGGGCACGCTCGTCGAGCTCGCCGAGAGCCACCTCGACTGGCCGATGCCGGGCTACACCCACCTCCAGCGCGCCCAGCCGGTCTATCTTTCGCACCACCTGCTCGCCTACTTCTGGAAGCTGCGCCGCGACCTGCAGCGGTTCAACTTCTGCATGACCGCGACGGACGATCTGCCGCTCGGCGCCGGCGCGCTCGCGGGGACCAACTTCGACACCGAGCGGATGTTCGTCGCCCAGGAGCTCGGCTTCGGCGGCATCGCCGAGAACTCACTCGACGCCGTCTCGAATCGCGACTTCGTGCTCGACTACCTCTCGGCCGCCGCCACCTGCGCGACCCACCTGTCGCAGCTCGGCGCGGAGATCGTGCTCTGGTCGAGCGAGGAGTTCGGCTTCTGCGAGGTCGCCGACCGCTTCGCCTCGGGATCGAGCCTGATGCCGCAGAAGAAGAACCCCGACGCCGCCGAGCTGCTGCGCGCCAAGGCGCCGCGGATCGTCGGCCGGCTGACGACCCTCCACGGCGTCCTCCACGGCCTGCCGCTGACCTACAACAAGGACCTCCAGGAGGACAAGGAGCAGCTTTTCGACGCGATCGACACGCTCGAGCTGTCGCTGCGCGTCGCGCGCGAGATGCTCGCGACGATCTCCTTCGACCGCGAGCGCCTCGCGGCCGCGGCGACCGACGAGCTGCTCGCGGCGACCGACGTCGCCGACCTGCTCGTCAAGCGCGGCGTGCCGTTCCGCAAGGCGCACGGGATCGTCGGCGGCGTCGTGCGCGCGGCGACCGAGCGCGGCAAGGCGCTGTCCGAGCTGACCGAGGACGAGCTCGCCGAGCTGGCGCCCGAGCTCGACGGCGAGTACTACGCGCTGCTCGAGGACGGCGCCTGGCTCGAGTCGAAGATCTCCGAGGGCGGGACCTCGCTCGCGCGCGTCCGCGAGCAGCTCGCCCAGGCGCGCCACCTGCTCGCGGAGGCGACCTGAGCGAGGCCGCGCTCCCGCCGGGCTTCTACGACCGCCCCGTCGTCGAGGTCGCCCGGGACCTGGTCGGCTGCGTCGTCCGCCACGGCGACAGCGCCGGCCGCATCGTCGAGACCGAGGCCTACCACGACTCCGAGCCCGCCTGCCACGCCTTCGTCGGGCTCACCCCGCGCACGCGCGTGCTGTTCGGGCCGCCCGGGATCGCCTACGTCTACCGCTCGTACGGGATCCACGCGCTGCTAAACGCCGTCGCCGAGCCCGAGGGCGTCGGCGCCGCGGTCCTGATCCGCGCGCTCGAGCCGCTCGAGGGGATCGACCTGATGCGCGAGCGCCGCGGGCTCGAGCGCGTCGAGGACCTCTGCTCCGGCCCGGGCAAGCTCACCCAGGCGCTCGGCATCGGCCTCGAGCTCAACGACACGCCGCTCGACGGGCCGATCGCCATCTACCCACGCGCGCCCGGCGAGGAACCCGACACGGTCGCCGGGACGCGCATCGGCATCACCCGCGCGGTCGAGCTGCCCTGGCGCTTCTGCGACCTCGACAGCCGCTGCGTGTCCCGACCACGGCCGGTGGCGGCGCGGTAGTGCCGCTGGCAAACGCCACTGAGGACCGAGCCGAGCGGTTACTGAGGCGCTGCCACGCCACCGCCACCAGACGGCGGCGTGGGCGTGGGCGTAGGCGCTGGAGCGGGAGTGGGGGCCGGGGCCGGCTCTGGAGCGGGCGTCGGCGCGGGGTCCACGGGCTCCTGCGGCGTCGGCGCGGGCTCCGCCGGCTCGGCCGGCTCGTCGCCCTCGCCCTCCTCGGGCGCGGCCTCCGCGGGCGTCGTCGGTACGCCGGGATCGGTCGGCAGCGACGGCACCGGCACGCCGTCCTCGGCCTCGTCGTCCGCGCCGCGCTCCGCCTCGCGCTGCTCGCGAATCCCGATCCAGGCCGTCATCAGGTCGTGCCAGATCTCCGCCGGGTAGGTGCCACCGGCCACCGGCCCGCCGTGGTACTCGGTCTCCATCGGCCTGACCTCGTCGGGGTAGCCGACCCAGACCGCGACCGTCAGCTCCTCGTTGAAGCCCACGAACCAGGCGTCGCCGTAGTTCTCGGTCGTCCCGGTCTTGCCCGCGGCGAACTCGCCGATCTGCGCCGCCTTGCCGGTGCCGGAGGCGACGACGCCGGCGAGCAGCTCCTGGGCGGTCTCGCCGATCCCGTCGTCGAACACCCGCTGGGAGCGCTGCTCGTTCTCGGCGTCGCGGCCGGCGCCCTCGACGCGCTCGATCGCGACCGGTCCGTCGTCCGACGAGGCGAGCGACCCGGACACGCGCATGCCCTTGTTGGCGATCGTCGAGTAGGCGTACGCCAGCTCGAGCGGCGTCACGCCCTGGGTCAGGCCCCCGAGCGTCATCGCCGGGTTCGTCGAGAGGCGCGTCTTGACGCCCATCCGCCGCGCGAGCCGCGCCACCCGCTTCGTGCCCACCTTAAGGCCCACCTCCGCGTAGACGGAGTTGTCCGAGCTCGTCGTCGCACCGCGCAGCGAGGCGACGCCGGAGTACGAGTCCTCGTAGTTGTTGACCATGAACTTGTCGTGCTTCGAGCCCGGCACGGGCAGCGCCTTCGGCTGCGACGTGAACGTCGCCTCCGGGCTGATCCCGTCCGCCAGCGCGCGCAGGAGGACGAACGGCTTGAACGACGATCCCGGCTGGCGGTGGCCGTTGGTCGCGAGGTTGAAGGGCCGCTCCGAGAAGTCCGAGCCGCCGACCATTGCCTTGACCTCGCCGGTCTTGTTCTCGATCGCGACCAGCGACGCGGCCGGCCCGATCGCACCGAGGCGCCCCTGGATCGCCTGCTCGGCCGCAGCCTGCAGGTCGGCGTCGAGCGTGGTCGTGACCTTCAGCCCGCCGGCGAAGACCGCGCCCGGCCCGTACCGGTCGACCAGCTGCTGCGTGAGCCAGGTCGTGAAGTAGGGCTGGCTCGAGTGCGGCTGGGGCTGCTGGATGTCGCTCTCGTCCGGAAGGTCCTCGGCGACGGCCTCGCGATAGTCGGCCGCCGTGATCATCTCCTGCTCCAGCATCCGGTCGAGCACCAGGTTCCTGCGCGCGCGCGCGGTGCGCGGGTTCTGGATCGGGTCGTACATGCTCGGCGAGGCGATCATCCCGGCGAGCAGCGCCGCCTCGGCCGGGCTGACGTTGGTCGCCAGCGGCTGCTGTGGACCGAGGCCATCGTCCTCGGGGACGGTCGGCAGGCCGGTCGCCGGATCGATCTCCGAGACCACGTCGTCGGAGCCGAAGTAGGTCCGCACGGCGGCCTCGACGCCGTAGGCGCCGTTGCCGAAGTAGACGCTGTTGAGGTACTGCGTCAGCACCTTCTGCTTGCTCCACTGGCGCTCGAGGTGGTAGGCGAGCGCCGCCTCGCGCAGCTTCTGGAACACCGAGCGGTCGGCCTGCGCCGCGAGCGCGTTCTTGACGAACTGCTGGGTGATCGTCGACCCGCCCTGCGCCGCCCGGCGCTGGGCGATGTCCTGGAGCAGCGCGCGCCCGATGCCGCGGTAGTCGACGCCCTCGTGCTCGTAGAAGCGACGATCCTCGATCGCGATGACGGCGTTCTCGATGTTCGGCGAGACCTCGCCCTCGTCGAGCAGGATCCGGTTCTCGTTGCCGGTCAGGCGCGCGAGCCGGACGGGATCGGCGCCATCGGAGAGGACGACCGAGTTCTCCGCACGCTCGTACTCCGCCTTGCCCTCGAGCTGCGGCAGGTCGCTGGCGACGGCCATCATCATCCCGAAGACGGTCGAGACCAGCGCGAGCAGCGACAGGCCGGTCAGGATCAGCGCCAGGCGCAGCTTCTTGACCTTCGGCTTGCGGACGGGCGGACCGCTCGGGCCGCCGCTGGCCGGCCCCGCCGCGGGCGCGGGAGGGCGTGGAGGCGTGACTGTTGTCGGCGGCTCGTGCATGCGATCGGCCCGAGCGGGCCTGTGCTGGCGCGCGGTGGCGCTGGTGGCCGCCCCTGCGCGACGGCGCTGGAAGGTCCCTGGACGGAGGCGGGGAACCCGGACGGCCTGTGCGGCGGGGCCAGTCTAGCATTGGCCCCATGACGGATTCGGCAGGCGAGGACGCCCGCTTCCTCACCCGCAACGCCGTCGAGGCGCTCCCCGAGGGCAGGCTCGCGAGTCAGCTCGAGGAGGGCCGTCCGCTGCGCGTCAAGCTCGGCATCGACCCGACGGCGCCCGACATCCACCTCGGCCACACGGTCGTCCTGCGCAAGCTGCGCGAGTTCCAGGACCTGGGCCACACGGTCGTCCTGATCATCGGCGACTACACCGCGCGCGTAGGAGACCCCTCGGGACGCTCGGCGACGCGCCCGGTGCTTTCGGGCGACCAGATCGACGAGAACGCCGAGACCTTCCAGCGCCAGGCCTTCAAGGTCCTCGACGGCGAGCGGACCGAGGTGCGCCGCAACGGCGAGTGGCTCGAGATGGCGATGGAGGATCTCTTCGGGCTCGCGCGCACCGCGACCGTCGCCCAGCTGCTGGAGCGCGACGACTTCGCGAAGCGCTACGCCGCCAACGAGCCGATCTCCGTGCTCGAGCTGCTCTACCCGCTGCTCCAGGGCTACGACTCCGTCGCGGTCAGCTCCGACGTCGAGCTCGGCGGGACCGACCAGAAGTTCAACCTGCTGCTCGGCAGGCAGGTCCAGCAGGCCTACGGGATGGCGCCGCAATCGGTCCTGACGATGCCGATCCTGCCGGGCATCGACGGCGTCCAGCGGATGTCGAAGTCGCTCGGCAACTACGTCGGCGTGACAGAGCCTGCGGAGGAGGTCTTCGGCAAGCTGATGAGCGTTCCGGACGAGGCGATGCCCGTCTACCACGACCTGCTGCTCGACGGCGACTTCGATCCCGGGCGGCCGGCGGTCGAGTCCAAGCGTGCGATGGCGCGGGCGCTGGTGTCTCGCCTGCACGGGGAGGATGCCGCGCGGGCCGCCGAGGAGCACTTCGACCGGCTGCACGTGGCGCGCGAGATCCCCGACGACGTGCCGGACCACGCCGTCGCGGCCAACGGCGGCAGCGTCCATCTGCCCGGCGTGCTGCGCGACGCCTTCGGGATCTCGGCCTCCGAGGGGCGGCGGCTGCTGGCCCAGGGCGGCGTCAAGCTAGACGGGGAGCCGCTCGGGAGCGACGATCTCGACGTCGCCGCGGAGCGCCTCGAGGGCGCCGTGCTGCAGGTCGGCAAGCGCCGCTTCGTCCGCGTCCGGGTCGGCTGAGCCGGACGCTGACATTTCGCCCCCGCAGCGCTATACTCCCCAATCCCTTCGGATGATCAAGACCACGGAGACGCCGAGCGCCTAGCCTTCCGCCGTAAGACGGGATGCGGGACTGGGCCTCTTCGGAGGCCTTTCTCATGTGAAGGGAGCGTTTGAAGGGCGGAGTCCCCGCCCGAGGGCGCGACGGTCTTTGAAAACTCAGCAGCATGTGCGACCGCGACCCGCGAGGGTCATGGTCGCGTCCAGAGGTTCGACCCTTCGCATTCGGCTTGCCGAGTGGCGGAGGGCTTAACTGAGTAGAAACCCGTCGAATCCGAGGTGTCCGCAACGTGTACGCAGGCACCAGCAGTACGGATGAGACAGCTTTTCGTTTGTGATCTGTCGGAAGCCGGCCCTCGGGCCGGAAGAACGCAGATCTCTTTCACGGAGAGTTTGATCCTGGCTCAGGACGAACGCTGGCGGCGTGCTTAACACATGCAAGTGGGGCGACGAACCAGGCTTCGGCCTGGGGCAAAGCCGCGAACGGGTGAGTAACACGTGGATAACCTGCCCCGAAGACCGGGACAACCCGGGGAAACCCGAGCTAATACCGGATGTGGTCACCGTCCATAAGGACGATGAGCAAAGGAAGCTTCGGCCTCCGCTTCGGGAGGGGTCCGCGGCCCATTAGCTTGTTGGTGAGGTAACGGCTCACCAAGGCGACGATGGGTAGCTGGTCTGAGAGGACGATCAGCCACACTGGGACTGAGACACGGCCCAGACTCCTACGGGAGGCAGCAGTGGGGAATCTTGCGCAATGCGCGAAAGCGTGACGCAGCAACGCCGCGTGGGTGAAGAAGGCTTTCGGGTCGTAAAACCCTTTCAGCGGGGACGAAGCTTCGGCAGCGAATAGCTGTCCGGAGTGACGGTACCCGCAGAAGAAGCCCCGGCTAACTACGTGCCAGCAGCCGCGGTAATACGTAGGGGGCTAGCGTTGTCCGGAATCATTGGGCGTAAAGCGCGCGTAGGCGGCCAGATAAGTCCGGTGTGAAAGTCACAGGCTCAACCTGTGAATGCCGCTGGAAACTGTCTGGCTAGAGTCCGGAAGGGGCGAGTGGAATTCCTGGTGTAGCGGTGAAATGCGCAGATATCAGGAGGAA
>DASQKV010000009.1:0-47451 GCA_035630335.1 Thermoleophilaceae bacterium
CGCCGGGCAGCCGGTGCTCGTGGGCACCATCTCGGTCGAGGTGTCGGAGGTGCTCTCCGAGCAGCTCAACAAGCGCGGGATCAAGCACACGGTCCTGAACGCCAAGCCCGAGCACGCCGAGCGCGAGGGCGAGATCATCGCCGAGGCGGGCCAGCCGGGCGCGGTCACGATCGCCACCAACATGGCCGGCCGTGGCGTGGACATCAAGCTCGGCGGGAACGAGGAGCACCTCACCCAGCGCGAGCTGGTCAAGCGCGGGCTCGAGCCCGACTCGCCCGACTGGGACAGCGCCTGGGACGAGGTCTTCGCCACGATGGAGGCGCAGGTGGTGGAGAACCGCGCCAAGGTCATGGAGGCGGGCGGGCTCTTCATCTGCGGCACCGAGCGCCACGAGTCGCGCCGGATCGACAACCAGCTCCGCGGCCGCTCCGGCCGCCAGGGCGACCCGGGCGAGTCGCGCTTCTACCTCTCGGCCGAGGACGACCTCGTGCGCCTGTTCGCCGGGGACCGCATCTACCGGATCCTCGACAACAAGTTCCTCTCGCAGGCCGACGACGACGGCAACGAGCTGCCGATCGAGCACAAGATGCTCTCCAAGCAGATCGAGAACGCCCAGAAGAAGGTCGAGGAGCAGAACTTCCTGATCCGCAAGCGCGTCCTCGAGTACGACGACGTGATGAACCAGCAGCGCGAGATCGTCTACGAGTACCGCGACCGCATCCTCGAGGGCGAGGACATGTCGGAGATCGCGCGCACGCAGATCGCCGAGGCGATCGAGCGGCTCTGCGGCGAGTACCTCCAGGGCGAGTACCAGGAGGACTGGGAGCTCGAGGCGCTGCTCGACCAGCTCGGGCAGATCTACGCGGTGTCCTACGCGCTCGACGACGTCGAGGAGCGCGAGACGCGCGCCACGTTCATCGAGAAGCTGCGCGAGGACGTGGTCGACGCCTACAACGACCGCGAGGAGGAGCTCGGCAGCGAGCTCATGCGCGCCCTCGAGCGTTTCATGCTCCTCCAGATCATCGACGAGCGCTGGCGCGAGCACCTGCACGACATGGACTACCTGCGCGAGGGCATCCACCTCCGCGGCTTCGCGCAGATCGACCCGCTCGTGGCCTACAAGAACGAGGGCTTCGACATGTTCACGGGCCTGATGAACGCGATCTGGGAGGAGTTCGGCCGCTACATCTTCGTCGTCGACGTCCAGGTCGAGGGCGAGGACGGCGCGGCGCGACGGCAGACCTGGGGCTCGAACAGCAGCTCGACGGCCTCGTTCAACTACGCCGGCGGCACCGCTGCCGACCAGCCGAGCGCGCTGAGCGCGGCGGCGCAGGCGGCAGCGGCCGGCGGAGCGGCGGCTGCCGCGCCCGCGGGCGTCCAGAACGCCGCCGACTACGCCGTCGACGACGTCATGGCGCTGCCGCAGGTCGAGACGCGCGTGGTCGCGGACGAGGACCGCATCGGCCGCAACGACCCGTGTCCGTGCGGCTCGGGCAAGAAGTACAAGAAGTGTCATGGGGCATAACGGCCGTGGCGCCTAGCGCCACCGGCCTCCGCGACCAGCTGAAGCTGCTCGCGGACTACCTTTGACCCCGCTGAGCTAAGCGAGCGCGCCACCGCGCTCGAGGCGCGGATGGGCGCCGAGGGGTTCTGGGACGACCAGGCGACCGCCGCCAAGGTGTCGGCCGAGCACGCGCGGACCCAGCGCAAACTCGACGAGTTCCGCACGCTCGAGTCGGACATCGGCGAGCTTGAGGAGCTCGAGGAGCTGGCGTCCGAGGACGACTCGATCGCGGCCGAGGTCGAAGAACAGCGCGCCGCGATCGAGCGGCGCCTCGCGGCGCTTGAGGAGGCGCGGCTGTTCGCGGGCGACTACGACGCCGGCGACGCGGTCGTCACCGTCAACGCCGGCGCCGGCGGCACCGACTCCCAGGACTGGGCCGAGATGCTGTTGCGGATGCTGATGCGCTGGGCCGAGAGCCGCGACATGTCGGTCGAGCTCAAGGAGGCGAGCGAGGGCGAGGAGGCTGGCCTCAAGTCGGCGACGTTCATCGCCCACGGCGAGAACGCCTACGGCCTCTACTCGGCCGAGAAGGGCGTCCACCGGCTCGTGCGGATCTCGCCGTTCGACTCCGCCGCCCGGCGCCACACCGCCTTTGCCGGCGTCGAGGTCGCCCCGCTGGTCGAGGACGCCGTCGACGTCGAGATCGAGCCCGACGACCTCCAGATCGACACCTACCGCGCCTCGGGCGCGGGCGGCCAGCACGTCAACAAGACGGACTCGGCGGTGCGCATCACCCACCGCCCGACGGGCGTCGTCGTCCAGTGCCAGAACGAGCGCTCGCAGTCGGCGAACAAGGACACCGCGATGAAGATGCTGCGCGGCAAGCTGCTCGAGCTCGAGGAGCGCCGCCGCCAGGAGGAGATCGCCAAGGAGAAGGGCGAGGCCCAGGACGTCGCCTGGGGATCTCAGATCCGCTCCTACGTCCTGCACCCCTACACGATGGTCAAGGACCACCGCACGAACGTCGAGATCGGCAACGTCCAGGGCGTCCTTGACGGCGACCTCGACGAGCTCGTGCGCGCCGAGCTGCTGCGGCGCGCCGGCACCGCGAACGGCGCCGGCTAGCCGCTACGGCAGCTAGCAGCCGCGATCCTTCGCCTGCCGCTTTGCGTTCGCGACCGCGGCCTTGTCGCTCTTGACCGCCGCCTTGGCGCTCTTGACCTTCTTCTTCGCCTTCGAGACCTTGGCCTTGGCCTTCTTGTTGGCCTTCGTGCCCGGGGTCGTCGCCTTGACGCCGGCACGGGCCTTCCTCAGGTTCGCCTTCGCCCGCTCGAGCTTCGCCTGGGACTGAGACAGGTTGGCCTGGGCGATCTCCTCGCGGCGCTCGAGGCCGCGGCACTGCGGACTGCCGCCCTTGTCGCCGCGGTCGCGCGGGTCCTTGCCGCGCTGGGCGGCGCCGGCGCCGTCATCGGTCGCGGGCTGGGCGATCGACGTGGCGGGCACCGCGACGGCGAGTGCCGCGAGGACGGCCGCGGGGGTGGCGAGGCGCTTGCTCGAAAGTCGCATTGGGCTGGTGATTCCTCCGGAGGTTGGGTGCGGGAAGCCAACCTAACCCGGCGACGGCGGATCCGCCATCTTCGCGTCCGGCGTGGCGTCGCTTCGCGTACAGTCGTCGCCGATGCGCGACCTGATCCAGCGGGCGCTGGCCGAGGACGTCGGCGAAGGCGACCTGACGAGCCGCGCGGTCGTGCCGGAGGGCAGCCGCGCGAGCGGCGCAGTGATCGCGAAGGCCGAGGGCGTCGTAGCCGGCCTGCCGGTCGCCGAGGCGGTGTTCGAGGCCGTCGACGGCGGACTCGAGCTCGAGACCCACGCGATCGACGGCGACCGCGTCGGACCGGGGACCGAGCTGCTGTCCGTGCGCGGCGACGCGCGCTCGATCCTCGCCGCCGAGCGCGTCGCGCTTAACCTGCTCGGCCGCCTGTCGGGCGTCGCGACCCTGACGGCGCGCTACGTCGCGGCGGTCGCGGGCACGGGCGCGCGCATCCTCGACACGCGCAAGACCACGCCCGGCATGCGGGCGCTCGAGAAGGCGGCGGTCGTCGCGGGCGGTGGCAGCTCGCACCGCTTCGGCCTCTACGACGCCGTCCTGGTCAAGGAGAACCACGTGCGGGTGGCCGGCGGAGTGGGGGAGGCGACGCGCCGGGCGCTCGTCGGCGCCCCCGCCGGAGTCTCGGTCGAGGTCGAGGTCGAGAGCCTGGCCGAGCTCGAGGCGGCGCTGGAGGCCGGGGTCGGCCGCGTGCTGCTCGACAACATGTCGCTCGTCGATCTCCGCGCCGCGGTGGAGCTGGCGTCCGGACGGGCGCAGCTCGAGGCGTCCGGCGGCATCGGGCTCGAGAGCGTGGGAGCGGTTGCCGAGACGGGCGTCGACTTCATCTCGGTCGGCGCGCTGACGCACTCGGCGCCCGCGCTCGACGTCAGCCTGCTGTTCGAGCCGGAGTCGGCGGGCTAGCGCAGCGCTCCGTCGCGGACGCCCTCGCCCAACCGCGCCGCGGGCTACACTTTCTGCAGAGGCTTGCGTCGTCGCCCCGACCGCGAGCGTTCATTTCGACACCGAAAGAGGTTCGAAACATGCCGGCCCAGACGATTCCCCCAGCGGGAGCCGCACCAGCACCCCTACTTCAGCTGGAGAACGTCCCTGCGCTCAAGGACGAGGTGCGCGCGCTCGCGGAGGAGCACAACGCCGTCATCCTGGCCCACAACTACCAGCTGCCCGAGATCCAGGACGTGGCTGACTACGTCGGCGACTCGCTCCAGCTCTCACGGCAGGCGGCGGCCGGCGCCAGCGACGCGATCGCCTTCTGCGGCGTCCACTTCATGGCCGAGACCGCCTCGATCCTGTCGCCCGAGAAGACGGTGGTGATCCCGGACCTCGACGCCGGCTGCTCGCTCGCCGACGCGATCACCGCCGACCAGCTACGCACCTGGAAGGCGCAGCACCCGGGCGCCGTCGTCGTCATGTACGTCAACACGACGGCCGAGGTCAAGGCGGAGACCGACTACTGCTGCACGTCCTCGAACGCGGTCCAGGTCGTCGAGCACATCTGGCGCGAGCACGGCCAGGACACCGAGATCCTGTTCGGGCCGGACATGTGGCTCGGCGCCTACGTCGAGCGCGTGACCGGCCGTCGGATGCAGGTCTGGGACGGCGAGTGCCACGTCCACGCCGGCATCCGCCCCGGCGACATCGCCGACACCCGCGCCGAGCACCCCGACGCTGAGTTCATGGTCCATCCCGAGTGCGGCTGCACGACCCAGGTGATGGAGTTCGTCGCGTCCGGCGACGTCGACTCCGAGCGCACCCACATGCTCTCCACCGGCGGCATGCTCGCCTTCGCGCGCGACTCCGAGGCCGAGGAGTTCATCGTCGCCACCGAGACCGGCATGCTCCACCCGCTCGAGCGCGAGAACCCCGGCAAGCGCTTCATCCCCGCGAACCGCAAGGCCTCCTGCCGCTACATGAAGATGATCACGCTCCCGAAGCTGCGCGACTCCCTGCGCGACCTCAACCCGGTGGTCAAGGTCGACCCCGAGATCGCCGAGCGCGCCCGCATCCCGATCGAGCGCATGATCTCGATCACGCCGTAGCGCTCGCGCCTCCGCCAGAGTCCGACACCTCTTTCTCCTAGAACATTCTTCTAGAAGAATGTTCTAGGAGTTGGACACCTATGGCTCGCGCCGCGGCGGTTCAGTTGGGTCGGCGCCCTCCATCAGGTCGGCGACGCCACGCTGACTCGCATCGCCGGCTCGAAGTGCCGTGACGATCCGGCGGCGGTCGCTGACGCTGCGGTTCTGCGACAGCTTGAACCGCCCAGTGATGTCCTCGACGATCACCTCGAAGGCACGGATCCCGTCGAGCAACTGGTCGATGCGCTCGGCCATCTGCTCTGGCGTCACCGGATCGTCACGCCGTTGCTCGTGCTCGCGGACGGTCTCCTCGACGACGAAGCGAGCGCCGTCGCGGTCGAGCGGGACCAGGTGGCCGCTGACGACGACCTGGACGTAGTTCCAGGTCGGCACGTGCCCTGACTCCTTGTACCAGGCCGGCGACACGTAGGCATGGGGACCGAGGAACTGGCAGAGCACGGGACGGCCGTCAGCGACCAGGCGGCTCTGCGGATTCGCCGCCGCGAGATGGGTGAGGAAGCGCTCGTCGCGGCGGATGAACGGCAGCTGTGTGCTCACCGGACGCCCCTCGTCGTCCGCGCAGATCAACGACCCGAAGCTGTGCCGGCGAATCGCCTCCCAAAGCCGCTCCGGGTCCTGCTCGCTCTGGTAGCCCGGGACGTACACCGAGGCCCACCGTACCTCGGCGGTTAGGGTTCCGGCATGCGCGAGCTGAACTTCGTCGAGCCGGGGCGCCTCGAGTGGCGCGAGGCGGCCGACCCGAAGCTCCAGGGCGATGGCGAGGCGCTGGTGCGACCGCTCGCGGTGGCGACCTGCGACCTGGACACCGGCGTGATCGCGGGCCAGTATCCGGTTCCGGGACCGTTCGCCTTCGGTCACGAGTGCGTCGCGGAAGTGGTCGAGGTCGGCGACGGAGTCGAGTCGGTGCGGCCGGGCAGCATCGTCAGCGTCGCGTTCCAGATCTCGTGCGGTGACTGCTCGGCATGCCACGCCGGGCACAGCGGCAGCTGCACCGAGACGCCGCGGCTGGCGATGTACGGCCTGCCGCTGGGCGGCGAGTGGGGCGGCTTCCTCTCCGACAGCGTGCGGGTGCCCTACGCCGACGCGATGCTGGTCGAGCTTCCGGGTGGGGTCGACCCCGTGGCCGCCGCCAGCGTCAGCGACAACATCGTCGACGCGTGGCGCACGGTCGGACCGCAGCTCGAGGCCACGCCGGGCGCGCCGGTGCTCGTCTGCGGTGGCGCCGGCTCGATCGACCTCTACGCGGTCGCGCTCGCCCGTGCGCTCGGGGCCGAGTGCGTCGACTACGCCGGCGGCCGCGACGACCGCGCCCGCTCGCTCGCTGCCGAGCTCGGCGCCGAGGTGCTCGGCGACGAGTTCCCCGACCGGCTCGGCGCCTACCCGATCGTCGTCGAGGCGAGCGCCAACGAGGACGGGCTCGCCTGCGCGCTGCGCTCCACCGCACCCGACGGCACCTGCACGAGCATCGGCATCTACGCGACGCCGACCACGCCGGTGCCGCTGCTCGAGATGTACACCAAGAACATCACCTTCATCACCGGTCGCGTGCACGCCCGCGAGGCGATCCCCGCGGCACTCGACCTGATCGCCAGCGGCCGCTTCGACCCGGCGCCGATCACGAGCCGCGAGATCGCCTGGGACGATGCCGCCGAGGCGCTCGCCGAGTACCGCGAGAAGCTCGTCATTGCCCACGACGGCGTCCGCGCGTAGCCCCGGCGTGGCGCTCAACCGCCTCTACCCGCGCCCGGGCGAGACGTCTGCCGAGGAGCTCGTCGCAGCGCTCGACCTCAACTCGCGCGCGCCGGAGGGACGGCCCTACGTCGTGCTCAACATGATCTCGACCCTCGACGGCCGCGCCGCGCTCGAGGGCCACACGCGCGGGCTCAGCAGCGCGAACGACCGCAGCCTGTTCCATCTGCTGCGAACGGCCGGTGACGCGCTGCTTGTCGGCGCCGGTACGGCACGCACCGAGCGCTACGGCGAAGCGGTCAAGTCCGCCGAGCTGCGCGAGCGCCGCGAGCGCCACGGCCTCGATCCGGTCCAGCCGACAGTCATCGTCTCCGGCCGCCTCCTGTTGCCCTCCGACTTGCCATTGCTCCAGGCCGAGGGGGCCCCGGTGATCGTCGCGACCGCCGCCGACCACGACCTGGAGGGCGTCGAGGCGAACGTCACCTACGAGCGCACCGGCGACGACCTGCCGCTCCTGCTCGCCCGCCTCCGCGCCGAGCACGGCTTCCGCTCGCTCGTCTGTGAGGGCGGCCCCGTCCTCACGTCCCACCTCCTCGCCGCCGGCCTCATCGACGAGCTCTTCCTCTCGCTCGCCCCTAAGCTCGTCGGCGGGGGAGACGAGCCCACGATCGCCACCGGCCGCGAGCTGCCCCAGCCCGCGAACGCCGAGCTCGTCTGGCTCTGCGAGTCCGACGGCGAGCTCTTCACGCGCTGGCGAATCCGTCGGTAGAGCAGCCGGTCACCACCAGCTGCAGGCGTTGCAAGCCCCGTTGCATCCACTGCACATGACCTTGCACTTGCAAACCGGGCCCAACCCGCCCGCTATCAAGGGCAGTCGCAGATGGCCCACCTCCGCACCCGCACCCGCGCGGACTCCACGTCCGCACAGAAGCCCGCGCCCTCCGGCGACGTCCCCGTAGTCGAGTTCCGCGACGTCTCCAAGGTCTACGACGGCGGCTCGGTCGGCCTCGAGCACGCCTCGATGAAGATCGGGCGCGGCGAGTTCGTCTTCCTCGTCGGCCCCACCGGCTGCGGGAAGTCGACCTGCATCCGGCTGCTGATGAAGGAGCTCGAGGTCTCCAGCGGCGAGATCGCGATCGCCGGCAAGAAGTTCAGCGAGATCGAGCGCTCGCGTGTGCCCTACCTGCGCCGCAACATCGGCACCGTCTTCCAGGACTACAAGCTGCTTCCGAACCGGACGGTGTACGACAACGTCGCCTACTCGCTGCAGGTGATCGGCGAGCCGCGCGACGAGATCCGCCGCAAGGTGCCGGACATCCTGCGCCTCGTCGGCCTCTCGACGAAGCTGCACAACTTCCCCGACGAGCTGTCGGGCGGCGAGCAGCAGCGCGTCTCGATCGCCCGCGCGTTCGTGAACCACCCGCCGCTGCTGCTGGCCGACGAGCCAACCGGCAACCTCGATCCCGAGACGTCGATCGGGATCATGCAGCTGATCTACCGGATCAACCGCACCGGGACGACCGTCGTCGTGGCGACCCACGACAAGGAGATGGTCGACAAGATGCGCCGGCGCGTGATCGAGCTGCGCGAGGGGCGGATCATCCGCGACGAGCTCTCGGGCCTCTACCGCCCGGACGAGTCGACCACAGAGTTTGCGATCCGCCTGCGCGGCGAGCTGGGCGTCGGCGCCGAGGGGCACCCGAACTAGCCATGCCGTTCGGGTTCTTCCTCAAGGAGGCCATCCGCGGCCTCTCGCGCAACTCGGCGCCCGCCCTCGCGGCGATGCTGACCGTGCTGCTGACAGCGCTCGTGCTCGGCGTCTTCATCCCGATCGTCCAGGCGACGACCGGCACCGCGAACGAGGTCCGCGACCGGGTCGTCGTCAACGTCTACGTCTCCGACGACGCGACCGCCGCCGAGCGGCGCCAGCTCGCGACGGCGCTCGAGCGCACTACCGACGTCAAGTCGATCGAGTTCGTCTCCAAGGAGGAGGGGCTCGCCGAGGCCAAGCACGACAACCCGGGCGCGTTCGCCGAGGGCACCAAGCTGCTGGGCGCGAACCCGCTGCCCGACATGTACCGCGTCGTGCCCGACGATCCCGACGAGGTCGGCGCGATCCTCGACCGGCTCGCACCGGTCGGCGCCGACGGCGCGCGCGAGCCCTCGCTCGCCGCGATCGACGAGGTCCGCAACAAGGAGGAGGACACGCAGAAGATCCTCTCCGCCACGGGCCTCGTGAAGATCCTCACGGCCGGGCTGATGGTGCTGCTGATCTTCGCCTCGATCGCGCTCGTCGCCAACACGCTGCGGCTGTCGATCTTCGCTCGCCGCCGCGAGGTCGAGGTGATGAAGCTCGTCGGGGCGACCAACTGGTTCATCCGCTGGCCGTTCGTGATCGAGGGCGTGATCGTCGGTTTCATGGGCGGCGTGCTCTCGGTGCTGCTGCTGACGATCGCCAAGGAGACGTTCATCGACCCGCTCGAGGACCGCTTCGCGCTGCTGGCGGCCCCCGACACGATCGACTTCCCGTTGCTGATCGTCGTGCTGCTGCTCGCCTGCATCGCCGTCTCGGCGGCCGGGTCGGCGATCACGCTGCGTCGCTTCCTGCGCGTCTGAGCGCGGCGGCCTCGCCGGCCGCGCCGCGGCTCCCCGCTGCCCGGCGGGCTACGACGGCGCTGCCACTACCCTTCACGGCTGGCCGCATCCCTCCTGCGGCCGGGATTCGATGACCTCGCTCTCCAGGACAGCAGCCGTGATCGTCGCCCTCGTGGCGCTGCTGCTCGGCGGGATCTGGCTCGGCGGCCATCCCGAGGAGCTGCCCGACCCGATCCGCGAGGCGTTCGTCAGCGACGACCGCGGCCTGCGCGCCGAGGTCCAGGACGCGATCGAGGACGACTTCTACAAGCAGGTCGACGACGAGCAGCTCGAACAGGGCTCGCTGAAGGGCCTGGTCCAGGGCCTCGACGACCGCTTCTCGAACTACCTGACGCCGAAGGAGACGCAGCAGTTCCAGCAGTCCTTTCAGGGCCGCTTCGAAGGCGTCGGGATGAACGTCGACCGCGATAAGCGCGGCCTGCGCGTGCTGAACGTCTTCGAGGGCTCGCCGGCGGAGCGTGCGGGGATCGCCAAGGGCGACTTCATCACCGAGGTCGACGGGCGCTCGATCGCGGGCCTCTCGGCCCAGGTCGCGAGCGCGCGGATCAAGGGACCGGCCGGCACGCGCGTCTCGCTCGAGATCGTCGACCCGGAGAGCTTCGAGCCGCGGACGCTGAAGCTGCGCCGTCAGCGGATCCAGATCCCGGTCGCGACCGGCCGCGTCGTCGAGCGCGACGGCCGCAGGCTCGGTGTCGTCGAGCTGACGCAGTTCAGCGAGGGCGCGCACGGACGGCTGCGGCGCCAGATCGACAAGGTGCTCGACGACGGCGCCGAGGGGATCCTGCTCGACCTGCGCGGCAACGGCGGCGGGCTGCTCCAGGAGGCGGTCCTCGTCAGCTCGATCTTCATCGAGGACGGCCTGATCGTGTCGACGAAGGGACGCACGAAGCCCGAGCACGACTTCGACTCGGTCGGCGGCTCGATCGATCGCGACATCCCGGTCGTCGTGCTCGTCGACCGTGGCACGGCGTCGGCTTCGGAGATCGTCTCCGGCGCGATCAAGGACCGCGACCGCGGCACGGTCGTCGGCACGCGCACGTTCGGCAAGGGCGTCTTCCAGGAGGTCCAGCCGCTGTCGAACGGCGGCCTGCTCGACATCACCGTCGGCCAGTACTACCTGCCCAACGGCGAGAACATCGGCAACAAGGGCGTGCGCCCGACCGTGCGAGCGCGCGACGACGTCGACACCGAGCGCGACGAGGCGCTGCCGGTGGCGCTCGACACGCTCGCCGAGAAGGTCTCCGGGCGTTGAGCGCGCGGGCGCGGCCGCGCCCGGCGCGAGTCGAGCTGCCGATGGTGGCGGTGCTCGCGCGCCGCGGCAGGATGCTCGTCGCCGAGCCGCTGTTCGGACAGCGCGGCGCGCGGATCGAGGTGTCGCGGGCGAAGGGCCACGAGGGCGACCTGGTGCTGATCGGCAGCGGCAAGCGTGGGCCGCGCGTCCACCGAGTGCTCGGAAAGCCGACGGTCGCGCGTGACGTCGTCGAGGCGCTGATGCTCGACCGCGGCCTGTGGCGCGCGTTCCCACGCCGGGCGGAGACAGAGGCGATCGAGGTCGCCGCCGCACCACCCGCGGGTGGTGCCCGGACGGACCTGACGGCGCTGCCGACGTTCACGATCGACCCCGACGACGCGCGCGACTTCGACGACGCGATCTCGGCCGAGCGCGTGGGCGACGGGCTAGTGCGGCTCTGGGTTCACATCGCCGACGTCACCGCCTTCATCCGTCCCGGCGGCGCGCTCGACACCGAGGCGCTGCGGCGCGGGACGAGCACCTACGTCCCCGGCGCGGTCGAGCCGATGCTGCCGGAGCGGCTGTCGAACGGGGAGTGCTCGCTGCGGCCGGGGGAGGAGCGGCTCGCGGTGACCGTCGAGATGGACATGGCCGGCGTCGACGTGCGCCGGGTCGCGTTCCACCGCTCGACGATCCGCTCCGACGCGCGGCTCACCTACGGCGAGGTCGACGAGGTCTTCGCCGGGCGGGGGCGGGCGCTGGAGCCGTGGGGCGAGCCGCTCGCCGCGGCGCGCCAGGTGGCACGCGACCTACGCGAGCGCCGCGAGCAGCGCGGCGCGCTCGAGGTCACATCGCACGAGCCGTCGTTCGAGTTCGACTCCCACGGGAACGTGCTCGCGGTGCGCCACGACGCACAGACCGAGTCGCACACGCTGATCGAGGAGCTGATGATCCTCGCCAACGAGCAGGTCGCGACCTACCTCGCCGACCGCAAGCTGCCGACGCTCTACCGCATCCACGAGAAGCCGGACCCCACCGCCGTCGAGGCGATGGTCGAGAAGCTCGCGGCACTCGACGTGCCGACCCCCGCCGTGCCGGCGCCGATGAGCCCGCAGCAGGCGGCCGACGTCGCGGCCGAGGCGTCACGGCTCGCCGCCGACTACTCGCGCCGCCACGACCGCGGCGCGGCGGCGTTCGGATCGATCGTCCTGCGCTCGCTCAAGCAGGCCTCCTACTCGCCGCGCAACCTCGGCCACGCCGGCCTCGCCTCGGCGCGCTACTGCCACTTTACGTCGCCGATCCGGCGCTACCCGGACGTCGTGGCGCACCGGGCGCTGCTCGCCGGGCTGGGGCTCGACGAGGCGGCGCCGCGCGCCCACGAGCTCGACGAGATCGGGATCCTCACCAGCGAGCGCGAGCGCGAGGCGATGAAGATCGAGCGCAAGGCCGACGACGTCTGCCTCGCCTTCCTGCTCGAGCGGCGCCTGGCCGAGGCGTCGCCCGACGGCGGCGAGCCGGCCGCGTGGGACGGGGAGGTAGTCGGCCTGATCCCGAAGGGCTGGTTCATCCGCTTCGGCGACGAGGGCTTCGAGGGCTTCCTGCCGGTGCGGCGCATGGACGGCTGGTGGAACCCCGACGAGCTCGAGAGTCAGCTCGTCGATTCGAGCTCCGGCCGCTCGATCCGCCTCGGCGACCCCGTGCGCGTGCAGGTCGAGCGGGTCGAGGCCGCGCGCGGACGCGTGGACCTCGAGCCCGCCGTGTAGCGTCGGACCGACGATGACCAAGAAGAAGGGCGGAAAGCGCAAGGCGGCGGCGGGCGACGTCGCCACCAACCGTCAGGCGGCGTTCCAGTACCACCTGCTCGAGCGCTACGAGTGCGGCGTCGTGCTGCAGGGCTCCGAGGTCAAGTCGATCCGCGACGGCGGCGTCCAGATCAAGGACTCCTACGCCACGGTCAACAAGGGCGAGGTCTGGCTGCACAACATGCACATCGCGCCGTACCTGCCGGCCTCGCGCGAGAACCACGAGCCGGAGCGCGTGCGCAAGCTGCTGCTGCACGCACGCGAGATCGAGGAGCTGACCGACTCCTCGCAGCAGAAGGGCCTGACGCTCGTGCCGACGCGGGTCTACTTCAAGGGCTCGCGCGCGAAGATCGAGATCGCGCTCGCGCGCGGCAAGGACCAGGGCGACAAGCGCCGCGACCTCAAGGAGAAGGACCAGCAGCGCGACATCCAGCGAGCGCTGGCGGAGCGCGACGGCTAGCCGAGCGCTGAGCGCGCCTGGCGGCGTCATCGGCCGACTCGTGTGCTGGCGCACACGTCGCGGCCTGCTTCCTTGCCAGCCACGCTCAGCGCTCGGCTAGAACGTTCGTCTAGAGCTCTATGCGGCGACCGATCGCGGCTGTAGCCTCGGCGAGCTGACTTTCCCCAAGCAGGAGGCCCTCCTAGATGGACAGGATTCGCACGCTCTCGCTCGCAGCCGCCACCGGCGTGCTCGCGATCGCCGTCGCCGTCACCCCCGCAGCCGCCGAACCGACCGCCAACGCAGCGGCCTGTAGCCAGGCCGGCAATGTCGAGGCGATCATCGACGACTCCGGCTCGATGGCCTTGACGGATCTGAACGAGCTGCGCCGCTCGGGCATGCAGCTGTTCGTCAACACCGCCTCCAACGCCAAGCGCACGCTCGGCGCGGTCCAGTTCGGCACCGAGGCGAGCACGGTGTTCGCCCCCGGCCTGATCGCCACGAACAAGGGCGCGATGATCTCGGCGCTGAACACGGCGATCGGCGCCGACGACGGCGGCACCGACTACAACAACGCGTTCGCCAGGGCGACCGCAGACAACCCGAACGCCCAGGCGCGGATATTCCTCACCGACGGCGAGCACAACCCGTTCCCGCCCTACGCGAACGGCCACCGCGGCGGACCGCCGACCTACGTCGTGGGACTGGGAATCGGGGCGCCGGGCCAGGGCAACGCCGCAGCGGACCTGCTTCAGCTGATCGCCACCGAGACCGGCGGGCGCTACTTCCCCGACGTCGACGCGGCGAGCCTGCAGCCGGTGTTCAACACGATCAGCTCGGTCGTCGGCTGCTCGGCCGCTCCCAAGACGCTGACAACGAAGCCGTTCGTGCGCACGGGCCAGGAGCAGTCGCGCAAGCTGGGGATCGCAAGCCGCTCGCGCAACCTCGACCTGGTGCTCAACTGGGCCGACTCGAACAACCGCTTCACGGCCGCTGCGCTGGCGGCGCTGGGACGCAATGGCAAGGTGCTCGCGACGCTCAGCGGCAAGGGCGACCCGAAGAAGCTGATCGTCAAGCGCAGCAAGGCGAGCACGTTCCAGACGTTCAGCGTGCGCAAGCCGAAGGGGACGCGCACGCTGAAGATGGTCATCCGCGCGGTCCAGCTGCAGGGGACCGAGCCGGTCGTGGCGCAGCTGACCCAGCGGCGCTAGTCCGAGGCCACGCCTGACAGACCCGAGGGCGGCCATGCGGCCGCCCTCGAGGTCGACTTCCCCGACGCATTGCGTCGGGAAAGTCGACCTCACGCGCCGTCAGACGTCGTCGAAGTCGCGGTCGACGAAGGTCAGGTCCATGCCGAGCGCGAGCAGCACGGCGAGGCCGACGTAGACGGCGGCGACCGCGGCGCGCGTGCGCGGGCGGACCCTGAGGTAGCGCTGCTCCTCGGGGTCCTTGCGCCGCTTCCAGCGCCGCCACGTCTCGAGACCGCCGAACAGCAGGATCAGCAGCATGATCGGGTTCGGATAGACGAACGTGATGCCGACCAGCAGCCCGTAGCCGACGAACCACATCCATGGCGTGAGTGCGGCCATCGCCCGGCCACCGTCGAGCGGCAGCACGGGCAGCAGGTTGAAGAGGTTGAGGAAGAAGCCGACGAACGCGAGCGCCTTGAACAGCTCGTCGCCGGTCAGCCCGTAGAGCGCCCACGGCAAGAGGCAGGCGACGGTGCCGAGCACCGGCCCGGCGAGCCCGACGCGCGCCTCGGCGGCGGCGTCCTTGGGCAGCTCCTTCATCGCCACGACCGCGCCCAGGAACGGGATGAACATCGGCGCGCTCGCCTTGATCCCCTCGCGCCGGAGCTGCAGCACGTGTCCCATCTCGTGGACGAGCAGCAGCAGGACGAAGCCGACGGCGAAGCTCCAGCCCCAGATCAGCGCGTAGGCCCCGATCGAGACGAGCATCGATGCCGAGGTGGTGAAGAGCTTCAGCTTCGGCAGCAGCAGGAGCAGGCCCTTGAGCTTCGCCCCGAACTTGAGCAGGATCAGCCCGGCGGCGAGGGCGATGCCGCCCGCACGCTTCCACAGCGGCCGGCGCTCGGGGGCCGGCGCGGGGGGAGCCACAACGGGCGGGCCGTAGGAGGGGGCGGGAGGGTTGACGGGAGGGTTCGCGTCCATCCGACCCAATGATGGCAACCGGGCTAGGGTGCGGCCGTGGTCGAGGTCGACGCGGCGTCCTTCCTGGTGATCGTGATCGCCGCCTCGGCGGCGGGCCTGACCGCGGCGCTGCTCGAGCCGCGGCTGGCCGTGCCGGTCGTGGTGCTCGAGCTGCTGCTCGGGATCGTCATCGGCCCCGACCTGCTCGACGTCGCGCAGCCGGACGACTTCACTGACTTCTTCGCCAGCCTCGGGCTCGGGATGCTGTTCTTCTTCGCCGGCTACGAGATCGACTTCCGGCGCATCGAAGGCCGCCCGCTGCGGCTGGCGCTGGCCGGCTGGCTGCTCTCGTTGGCGCTCGCGTACGGAATCGGCGGGCTGCTCGCGGCGGCGGGGATCGTGTTGTCGCTGCTCTACACCGGCTCGGCGCTCGCGACGACGGCGATCGGCACACTGATCCCGATCCTGCGCGACGCCGGCGAGCTGCGCACGCGCTTCGGAAGCCTGCTGCTCGCGGCGGGCGCGGTCGGGGAGTTCGGCCCGATCCTGCTGATCACGCTCGCGCTGTCGGCGGGGCATCCGCTCGAGGAGGCGGCGCTGTTGGTGGCGTTCGTCGGGATCGCCGTCTTGGTTGCGGTGATCGCGGTACGGTCGGCGTTCGTCGGCTGGCCGCTGTTCGAGCGCACGCTCGAGGCCAGCAGCCAGCTCGCCGTGCGGCTGTCGGTGCTGTTGATCTTCGGGTTGGTGGCGCTCGCCTACGAGCTCGGGCTCGACCTGCTGCTCGGTGGCTTCGTCGCCGGGCTGATCACGCGGATGGCCCTGCGGGGGCGCGAGGTCGAGCTGTTCGAGGCGAAGCTGACCGCGATCGGCTACGGCTTCTTCATCCCGTTCTTCTTCATCGTCAGTGGGATCGAGTTCGACCTCGACGCGCTGCTGTCGAGCGCCGAGACGCTGTACGAGCTGCCGCTGTTCCTTGCGCTCTTCCTCGTCGTGCGCGGCGTGCCGGCGCTCGCCCTCTACCGCGGCGTGCTGGCCGACCGGCGCGACCGGCTGGCGCTGGCGTTCTACTCGGCGACCGAGCTGCCGCTGGTCGTGGCGATCACCACGCTCGCCGTTGACGCGGACCACATGCGGAGCTCGACGGCGGCGTCGCTCGTGGGGGCGGCGATGATCTCGACGCTCGTGTTCCCGCTGGTCGCGATGGGGCTGCGCAGAGGGCGGGCCGGGGTCGAGCCCAAGCCGCAGCCGCAGCTCACCTGACCGTCGCCTGCGCTTTGCCTCAGTCGTCCGAGCGCGCGAGCAGGGCGATCAGCGCCGACTGCACGAACTGCGGCGGGAAGGTCATCACCGTCTCGTCGCGGTGGCGCTTGAGGAAGCGCGCTCCCCAGCGCGCGCCGCGGAGGCCGCGTGGGATCCCGCCGCGCATGAACAGGCCCTCCTGGGCGGCGGCGGCGCTGTCGGTCAGGAACGCCTGCAGATCGCCGGCCGGGATGACGCGGCAGCGGGCGTGGACGGTCTGGTCGCTGACGCTCTTGAGCCCGTGCTTGGTCCCAGGCGGAACGGCCACCTCGCCGTCGCTCGGGCGGAGGACGCGCTTGGTCTTGCCCACCAGCACCTCGACTTCGCCCTCGACGACCGACCAGTACTCGTCCTGGCGCGGGTGGAAGTGGGGCGGCAGCTCTCCACCAGGCTCGAGCCACGTGTCGACGATCAGGTTGTCGCCGTCGGGCGTGAAGGCGTGGCGGGCCTTGTGGACGGGGTCGTGGACTGGCTCGGTGGCGGTCGTCATGGGAGCCTCCCTGTCGGTGGCGTTGTTACTATCGGGTAACTTAGCAGCAGGCAGCTCGGCGTCATGACCTCCACCGATCTCGAACGGAAGCGAATCCCCGCCGCCGAGCGGCGCTTGGAGGTGCTGCGCGCCGCCGCCCAGCTGTTCGGGCAGCACGGCTACGCCGCCACCAAGCTCGACGACGTCGCGGCGGCGGCGGGCGTGACGAAGCCGATCGTCTACCGCCACTTCGCTTCGAAGAAGGCGCTCTACCTGGCCCTGCTCGCCAAGCACGAGCGGGACCTTCCGACCTTCGTCGCGGACGTCCAGGACGAGCTCGCGGGGTTGTCTGAGGAGGAGCTGGTGCGGGCGATCCTCGCCCACTGGCTCGACTACGTGCGCGAGAACCGCCATGCCTGGCTGATGCTGTTCCGCGACAGCTCCGGCGACGCCGAGATCCAGGCGTTCCGAATCCACGTCAGCGCTCGCGCGCGTGCCGTGATGGCGGCCTTCGTCGCCGCCCAAGCCGGCGATCGCATTCCGGCGGACCAGGTCGAGCCGACCGCCGAGCTGCTGCGCAGCGGCCTTGCCGGCTTGGCGCTGTGGTGGATCGACAACCCCGAGGCCCCCAAGGCGGACGTGCTCGACGTCGCCGTGCGGTTGAGCGCCGCGGCGGCCGGCGCTCAAGGGTGAAGCTTCTCGCCGCGGGCGAGCATCGCGACGAACTTCTCGATCCGCCGCGCGCGCGTCTCCGGCCGCTTCGCATCGTGGATCCGATACAGCACCGCGTAGCGGTTGGTGCTGTTCAACGTCCCGAAGAACTCTTTCGCGGCAGGGCTGTCCTCGAGCGCCTGCTGAAGATCCGGTGGAACCTCGATCTTGCTCTGGCTCGCGTAGGCGGCGTCCCAGCGCCCGTCGGCCTTGGCCCGCTTCACCTCGCGCAGTCCCGCAGGCCGCATCGCCCCTCGCGCGATCAGCTCGTCCGCCTTGTCGCGGTTGATCTGCGACCAGCGGCTGCGCGGCCGTCGCGGCGTGAACCGCTGCAGGAACCACTCGTCGTCGAAGCTGTTTCGCTGCCCGTCGATCCAGCCGAAGCAGAGCGCCTCCTCGAGCGCCTCGGCGTGCGTCACCGTCTCGATCCCCGTTGCCTTCTTCGCGATCTTCAGCCAGACCCCGGCCGAGCTGTCGTGGTGCTCCTCCAACCACGACTCCCATGCCTCGCGCGAGGCGAACGGCAGGATCGGCAGATCGTCAGCCGGCATGCAACTGCCAGTCAATCAGTCCCGGTAGGGCTAGACTTGTAGGGCTTCTACGGGGACGACAGGCTTCGACGTGGTCGGCCGTGGATGCAGTTGCGAGTCGAGGTTGTCGGTAGGCCTCGTTAAACAACCGGCAAACCATAGTTGCGGATGAGAATCACTCGTTCGCGCTCGCTGCCTAGTTAGATCTAGCCAGTGAGCTGTCGGCCTCCCCTCGGCCCGTGGGGGAGATGTCCGGCATCAGAAACGGGCTTGCCCCCGACGTGCGCCTCTGGCGCCGGGGGGACACAACACAGAGGCTGGTCCCGAGCAACCCGGCCGGCCAGGCTAGCTCGGGACGAGAACAGAGGGCCGGCTACGCTCGTAGAAGCTGTATTCGCACGACCGCGGACGTGGGTTCAATTCCCACCGTCTCCACTTTCCAGACGTCTGCGGAGCAGGTGTTGGGCGGCGGCTGGGCTTCGGTCGTGACGTGCCCGAGATGGTCTGCACAGGCGCGAGCTGGCCGCTGCCGTCCCGCTCCGCCGCTCGCCCCGCCAGACTCACCGCCTGTGTTCTACGTACACCGCATCTCGCCACCTCCGCCAGGCGCAATCAATTGCGAGCTTGGCGAAGGCACGGAGCTTGATCTGGAGCACCATCCTGCACCGACCGGTCCCGGCTCGCGGGAGGAGCTAGGGCGACTGTTCCCAGACGGCATGACCAACCACGGTCGTGCCTACATGACCATCTGGCCGAACCCGGGTGCGTACGCCTGGCCGATGGAGGTCTTCCTGGAGGCGGTGCGACGGGCCGACCACGCCGAGAAGCCGTCCCGCATGACCTCCGCCTACGCGTTCGAGACGATCGAGGATGCGTATGCGTTCATTGGACGGTATGGGCTTCAAACGATCCAGTCGGATATCTACGAGGTGGACGGCGAGGTCCTCCACCGGGGAAACATGGAACTTGTCAGCATCAATATGCCGGCGTGCCCGGGCGCGTACTCCTTCGCGGTGGCTCGTGCCTACTGGCTTGGCGAGCAAGGACCAGCGCCGGCTCTCTGGGAGCTTCTCCTGCGTCCCCCGATAAGGGTGGGGCGCAAGGTTGAGGCGGATGTTCGCTGACTTCAACAGAGCGGACGCGCCGGCCGGAGCCGACGCGCCCGGAGCGAGTCAGTTCATGATCGCCCGCACCAGTGGCGCGTAGCCGCTGCTGTGGCCGGTTCGATTCGGGTGGTAGCTCTCTCCGATCGGGTTGGAGAGGCCGTTGAGCCACTCGGTGCTCGAGCAGACCGCATGCCCGACGAAGGGCGGGATGGCGTCCTGGAAGCGGAAGTTCGCTCCCGCGGCGATCGCCCTGGATTGGGTGACGTTGCGGAGCTGGTCGGCTGTCTGGTTCAGGCGAGTCATCTCCGCGCCGCTGAAGAAGGTGCCCGCGTTGCAGTCCACGCCCATGAACAGGCGGGGATAGGACAGGACGATCACGGTCGCGTTCGGCGAGCGTGACTTGATCGCGTTGTACACGTTGGTGAGCTGAGCCGGGAGCGTGTTCTGGATGTAGCTCTGCGCGGTGTTGATCGCCGCGTCGCAGTTCGACAGCCAGCTCGGCTGCGCGCACGTCGTGATCACGCTCGAGAAGCCGGCGTCGTTGCCGCCGATCGTGATCGTGACCCAGCGGGTCGAGCTCGTGAGGCTCGAAACCTGGTTGTTGAGCACGTCGCCGGTCCGGGCTCCCGAGCACGCGGCGAACACCAACTCCGTGTTCGGCCGCTGTACGTCGACGAGCGACGGATATGCGTAGATGCTTCTCTGGCAGCCTGTGTGGAAATACGTTCGAGTGCCAGTACCTGACGAAAAACTGTCACCAAGCGCGACATACTGCTCCGCCATGGCCGAGCTGGCGCCCGTGAGCGCGAGCAGGACCGCGACGCAGGTCGCTACCGAGAACTTCCTCATCTTCCCCTCTTCCCTCCAGTAACCCAAGTGGGTAAGCAATATCCGCTACGACGCGGGATTGCAAGGAAGGAATCGGTCGAGTAAGTGTTACGACAGCTGCTCGAGCGTGGTCGCCGGGCCACGCTCGCGCTGCTCGAGGAGGGCGCAGAAGACCTCGATGACCTCGGGATCGAACTGGTTTCCCGCGCATAGCCTCAACTCACGACGGGCGTCCGCGGCCGTCATCGGGTCCTTGTAGGGACGGTCCGAGACCATTGCGTCGTAGGCGTCGCAGACGGCGATGATCCGCGAGGCGAGTGGGATGTCCTCGCCGGCGAGGCCGTCGGGATAGCCCCTGCCGTCGAAGCGCTCGTGGGTCCAGCGAACCAGCTTGGCCGCGCGCGAGAGGGCGGGAGCAGCCGCCAGGATGCGCTCCCCGATCAGCGTGTGACGGCGCATGAACGCCCACTCGTCGTCGTCCAGCGGGCCGGGCTTATGGAGGATCTCGTCGGGGATCGCGGCTTTGCCGGCGTCGTGCAGGGAGGCGGCCTGGAGCAGCGGCGCGCGCTCGTCCTCCGGAAGTCCGAGCCGCTCCGCGACCGCGTCGCAGAGGCCGGTCACCTCGTCGAGGTGCACGCCGAGCGCGGGACTGCGCTCAGACAGGATCCGCAGTAGGACGTCGGCGCTCTGACGGCCGGCGGAGCTGCGGCTTTCGAGGTTCTTGCGGGCGTACATCCTTCGGTCGGCCTCGCGCAGCGCCTGAGTCGGGTCGACGGCCTCGGCCGGCACGAGCACCGAGCCGTGGGACGCCGTCACGTCGAAGCCGTCGCCGTGCTCGGTGAGCGCCTCGGTGGCCAGCCTGACGATCGCGTCACGGTCCTCGGCGGCCGCGGAGCTGAGCACGCAGAACTCGTCGCCTCCCATGCGGTAGGCGGATGCGCGACCTTCTAGCGTCGTCTCCAAGCGCTTGGCGACCCGCGACAGCAGCGCGTCGCCCGCGGGGTGCCCGAAGGTGTCGTTGTAGGTCTTGAAGCCGTCGAGGTCGAAGAGGACGAGCAGGAGCGGCTGGTCGACCGTGGCCGCTTGCACCCGCCGGTCGAGGTCCGCCAGCAGGCTGCGGCGGTTGCCGAGTTCGGTCAGGGGATCGTGCAGCGCCTGATAGGTGAGCTCCGCCGCGTTCAGCTTGCGCTCGGTCACGTCCTGTATCTGAGCGATCGCGTAGCCGGGCTCGCCGGACTCGGCTCGAAGCAGCGACACGCTCACGTCGACCCAGACGGTGTGACCGTCGGCGTGGACGTAGCGCAGCTCGAACTGACCGCGCTCGTCCCGGCCGCTGGCGAGGCGCTCGATGACGTTCGCGGCGGCCGCCGCATCCTCGGGATGCACGACGTCACGGAAGGCGTTGGCGCACAGGCGCTCCTGCGAGTGGCCGGTGATCTCGCACATGGCGCGGTTGACCTGCATGACCTCCGCGCCGTCGGCGTCGAACGCGAACAGGACCATGCCGATCGGGGCGCCCTCGAAGGCGCCCTGAAGCGCTCCTCGCTCTCCAGCGCGCGGCGGTACGACTCGCGCGCCTCGAGCCTGACGGCCTCGTTCAGGCGCCAGGCGGCGACGCTCGCGAGGCCGGCCGCGACGACGAAGCCGCCGTGGATCACCGCCCACTTCCAGGGGTGGGCGATCGCGTCGCCGTGGTTGTAGACGCCGCCCGGATCGACGGCGCCCATCGCGCCGTGGTGGATGACGACGTAGGCGGCAGCGACGAGGAACGGAATCCAGTCCTCGTAGAGGGCGAGCACCACGATCGTCACGAAGAACAGGAAGTGAGCCTCGATCGCGCCGTCCCAGACGTGGACGAGCAGCGCGCAGGCCGTGATCAGACCGAGCGACACAAGCACCGAGGCGACCCTGGGGCGGCGCTCGAGCAGCAGTGCGGCGATGCCGATCGGGATCAGTCCGGCGGCGTGGGCGGCGCTGTGCAGCAGGCCGTTGCCCTGCGCGGCGCTGAAGATCGCGAGTCCGATCGCCTCCGCGAACAGCAGCCCGACCATGGCGTGATGGCGATGACGCCACGCCGCCGCGGGCAGCGTGTCCCCTTGAGGCAGCAGCTCCCGCAGGGTGGCGACCACGCGCTGGAGCAATCCTCCCACCGTGGTAGTGCCCTGACTCAACGACTGCGGCACACGGCCCCCTGCGTCATGCCAGGCATATCGGCGCTTGCCCGCTATGTCTTGAGGTTGGCAGTCCGCGCCAGCTCGAGCAGCTCGGCGATCCTGCCGGCGAGGGCCGGCCATGTCCAGCGCGCCTGGGCCGATTGGCGGGCGGCGGCGCCGCGCCGGGCGCGCTCGTCGCCGTCGTCGACCAGCTCCACGATCGCGTCCGCGAGCGCGGCCTCGTCGTCCGGCGGGACGAGCCAGCCCGTGGCCCCCTCGTCGACGATCTCCGCGGGGCCGAAGCGGTCGACGGCGATCGGCGGCAGGCCGCAGGCCATACCCTCGACCAGGACAAGCCCGAACTGCTCGCGCACCGAGGCGAGCACCTGCGCGTCGGCGGCGTTGAGGAACTCGGGCAGCGCGTCGTGGTCATGCCAGCCGGCGAGAAAGACGTCGCGGGCGCCAATGCGCTCGATGGTCTCGAGCGGATGCTCGCCCTCCCACTCGCCGGGGTGGCCACCAATCAACACGAGCGCCGCGGGCTGAGCAGTGCGACGGCGGGCCTGCTCGAAGGCCTGAATCAGCAGCGTGAGGCGCTTGACCTCGGTGAACCGTCCGACGGCGATCAGGACGACCGCGTCGGCGAGGGTGGCGATCGCCGCATCGTCGTAGGCGACGCTGCCGGCCGGCTCGCCCGGGGCCCAACCGCCGGGATGCTCGACGAGCTGGCGGCGCCAGAAGGCCTTGCGGTCCACGGGAGCGGGCCGGAAGCGCTCGGCGTCGAAGCCGTTCGGAACGACCACGCACTTGCGGGAATCGACGCCGAGCAGCTTGGTCGCACGGCCGACCTGGCTCTGGCTCAGCATGATCAGCCGCTCGCAGGCGCCGGCCCAGCGCCGCAGCCGCGCCGCCCAGGCGTCGGCGTGCGTCCATGAGGCGGGGGCTCCCGCCGCGATCCGCTCGAGCATCAGCAGCTCCGTGCCGTGCAGGTGACCGACCACCGGCACATCCGGCGCGACCTGTGCCGCCGCCTCGTTCAGTGGGGTGAGGTGGTGGAGGTGGAGCACGTCGGCGCTCGCGGCGCCGGCGCGCTCGAGCGCCCGGACCCAGTGGGCGACGTGGTCGCGGTACGCCTCGTCGTCGACCTGGGCGAAACAGGGGTCGGGGGCGTCGGGGCGGTCCTCGTAGGACGGGTGCATCGGCGCGCCGCCGGGGCCGAAGTCGACGGTCTCGAGCTCCAGGCCCGAGTAGAACGCCCGCGCGTCGCCGTGGCCGCCAGGCAGCGAGCCGGAGAGGACGGTGACGTCCCAGCCGTGGGCCGGCAGCTCGGTGGCCAGGGCGCGGGCGACATGAGACGACCCACCGCGCGGGAAGAACAGCAGACCGAAGAGAACCCGCATCCGGTCGACTCTATGGGTGCTCGGGCGCGTTCCAGCGCCCGGTCAGGCCGGCCAGTCCTCCACGAAGATGTCGAGCACGAGCTCGGCGCCGTCGCCGGCGGCGTAGCCGCTGAGATCGGTGACACCGGCGGCGGCGAGGACCTCGTCGTCGACGTAGGTGTTCCCCGACGCGGCCGAGGGCGCGCGGCGGACGATCTCGTACGCCGCGTCGGCGACGATCTCCGGCGTGCGGCTGGCTGCCATCGCGGCGTCGCCCCCAAGCAGGTTCTGGACCGCGGCGGTCGCGATGATCGTGCGTGGCCAGAGGCAGTTGGCGGCGATCGACGGCTCGTCGGCGGCGACGCCGAGTGTGATCATCGACATGCCGAACTTCGACACCGTGTACACGGAGTGACCCTTCAGCCAACGTTCGCTCAGCGACAGCGGCGGACTCAGCGTGAGCACATGCGCGTGGTCTGACTCGCGCAGGTGGGGGAGGCAGGCCTGGGTCACGACGAACGTGCCGCGCGTGTTGATGTCCGCCATCAGGTCGTAGCGCTTGGGCGGCAGCTCGCTCATCGGGGCGAGGTTGATCGCCGAGGCGTTGTTGATGCAGATATCGATCCCGCCGAAGCGCTCGACGGCCTGCGCCACCGCGTCCGCGACCTGTTGCTCGTCGCGGATGTCGCCGAGGATCGGCAGGGCCTTTCCGCCTGCCTCCTCGATCTCCGCCGCCGCGGTATGGATCGTCCCCGGCAGCTTCGGGTGCGGCTGGTCGGTCTTGGCCACGAAGGCGACGTTGGCGCCCTCGGCCGCCAGCCGCTTCGCAATCGCCAGCCCGATGCCGCGGCTGCCACCGGACATGAACACGGTCTTGTCGGTCAGTTCGCTCATAGGTCGCGAGAGCCTATGGCCTGAGGGCGGCACTCGGCTGGGTAGCCGTTGTCAACGCAGGATAGGATGGGGGCCATGGAGCTCGACCGGACCGAGGCCGACTGTTCGATCGAGGGCACGCTCGAGCTGGTCGGGGAGAAGTGGACGCTGCTGATCCTGCGCGAGGCCTTCTGTGGCGTGAAGCGCTTCGAGGACATTCAGCGCGGGGTGGGCTGTGCACGCAACCTGCTCAGCTCGCGGCTCGGGAAGCTGGTCGAGAACGGCATTCTCAGGCGCGAGCCCTACCGCGAGCCGGGGCGGCGTCAGCGCTACGAGTACCGGCTGACCGAGAAGGGGCTGGAGTTGTTCCCGGTGCTGGTCGCGCTGATGGACTGGGGCGACCGCTGGGCGACGGGCGCCGGCGGTCCGACGGTCGAGATCCGCCATTGCGACTGCGACGCGAGGGTCCACGCGGACCTCACCTGCGAGCATGGGCACACCGGCCTGACCGCGCGCGACACGTACGGCGCGCCGGGCAAGGGCCTGCGGCTCGCGAGCTGAGCCCGGGGCGGCTCGGCCCGTCGGCTCAGTGGTCACGCCAAGCCTTGTTGCGGTACGGCGCTCACTTTTAGTAAGCTCGCCGCGAACTCGCGCCACCGACCGCCGAAGGAGATCACCGCCGCCATGACGACGCTCGAGAACGGCCGCTCGAAAGGACTCGCCCTCGCGCTGCTCGCGATGACCCAGTTCATCGTGGTGCTCGACGCCTCGATCGTGAACGTCGCGCTGCCGTCGATCGGCACCGACCTCGACTTCTCGCAGGAGAACCTCTCGTGGGTGGTCAACGCGTACACCCTGACCTTCGGTGGCTTCCTGCTGCTCGGCGGCCGGCTCGCGGACCTGCTCGGCCGGCGGCGGATGTTCATCGTCGGCCTGATCCTGTTCGGCGCGGCATCGCTCGCGGGCGGCCTGGCGCAGAGCGAGGCGCAGCTGATCGCCGCGCGGACGATCCAGGGCCTCGGCGCGGCGATCATCTCGCCGGCGGCGCTCTCGATCGTCACGACGACGTTCGCGGAGGGCGCGGAGCGCAACCGCGCGCTCGGCGTCTGGGGCGCGGTCGCGGGCGCGGGCGGCGCCGCGGGCGTGCTGCTCGGCGGCGTGCTGACCGAGTTTCTCGGCTGGGAGTGGGTGCTGCTGGTCAACGTCCCGATCGCGCTGATCGCCGCCGCACTGGCGCCGCGGCTGCTGATGGAGAGCCGTCATCCGACGGCGACGACCTTCGACATCCCGGGCGCCGTGTCGGTGACCGCGGGCCTTGCGCTGCTGGTCTACGGCCTCGTGAACACCGTCGACGTCGGCTGGGGATCGGCGGAGACGCTCGCGATCCTTGCCGGCGCGCTGGCGCTGCTGGGAGTGTTCGTGGCGATCGAGTCGCGCACGAGCAGTCCGCTGATGCCATTCTCGATCTTCCGGCTGCGCACGCTGACCGGCGCGAACATCGTCGGCCTGCTGGTCGGCATGTCGCTGTTCTCGATGTTCTTCTTCATCTCGCTCTACGTCCAGCAGGTGCTCGGCTACGAGCCGCTCGAGGCCGGCCTCGCCTACGTGCCGCTGAGCGTGCTGATCATCGTCAGCGCCGGCGGCGCCTCGCAGCTCGTGACGCGCTTTGGCTTCAAGCCGCCGCTGATCGCCGGCATGCTGCTGATCTCGGTCGGGCTGCTTTGGTTCTCGCGCGTGTCCGCGCCGAGTGGCAGCTATGTCGGGGACGTGCTGTTCCCGTCGATGATCGTCGCGGTCGGGCTCGGGTTCGCGTTCGTGCCGGTCACGATCGCGGCGGTGACCGGCACGCGGCCGGGCGAGGCCGGCCTCGCCTCGGGTCTGATCAACACCTCGCAGCAGATCGGCGGGGCGCTCGGGCTCGCGATCGCCGCGACCGTCGCCAACTCGACGACGGCGGACGTCGTCGCCTCCGGCGAGCGCAACCGCCTGGTCGCTCTCAACGAGGGCTTCCAGGACGCCTTCCTCGTCTGCGCCGCCTTCGGCATCCTCGGCGCGATCCTGGCCGCGACGCTGATCTCCTCGCGCGACAGCCGCGAGCACGCCGAGGCAGCGCAGCGCGGTGAGGTCGACCCGGTGCCGGCCGCTTAGACGCGGCCGGTCGCCTGGCGCCTGCGCCGGGCGAGCGCATCGACGATCACGGCCGCAAGCAGGACTGCGCCGGTGACCATGAACTTGACCGAGGACTCGAGCGCGAGCAGGTCCATGCCGTTCGAGATCGAGCCGATCACGAGCGCGCCGAGCAGGGCCGTCCAGACCGAGCCGCGGCCGCCGAAGAGGCTGGTGCCGGCGATCACCGGGCCGGCGATCGCGAGCAGCAGGAAGTCGCCGGCGCCTGAGGACTGGTTCACGGCGAGCAGGCGCGAGGCGGCCATGATGCCGCCGACCGCCGCCATCGAGGAGGCGATCGCGAACACCACGATGCGGATCCGCTGGACCTTGATGCCGGCGCGTCGCGCCGCCTCGGCGTTGCCGCCGACGGCGTAGATGTGGCGGCCGAAGGTCGTCTTCGTGGTGATGAACTGGAACAGGATCACGAAGCCGACGAAGATCAGTGCGGCGAGCGGCAGGCCACGGTCGTCGTTGAGCACCGCGACCGCGATCAGGATCGCCGCTGCGGCGACCGCGAGCCGCGCTACGACCACTCCGAGCGAGCGCACGCGCAGCCCCTCGCGTGACTTGCGGCGCCAGTCGAGCAGCGTCACGGCCGCGTAGACCGCGATTCCGACGATCGCGATCGTCCAGCCGGTCGCGCCCTCGTAGAAGGTGCTCGTCAGGCCGGTGATCTTGGGGTCGGTGATGTTGAGCGTGCCGGTCGCGCCGAGCACCTCGAGCTGCGCCCCCTGCCACGCAAGCAGGCCGGCGAGGGTGACCACGAACGACGGGATGCCGAACGTGGTGAAGATCGATCCCTGGAACGTGCCGATCGCTGCGCCGACGGCGACTGCGGCGGCGATCGCGAGGTACGGCGACCAGCCGTGCTTGACGCTCAGCACGCCCATGATCGCGGCGCACAGACCGCTCACCGCGCCGACCGACAGGTCGATCTCGCCGAGCAGCAGCACGAGCACCACACCGACGGACACGAGGCCGATCGCGGTGATCTGGAGCAGCAGGTTGGTCAGGTTCGTCGCGGTGAGGAAGCGGTCCTCCTGGCTCTGGAAGATCGCCCAGATCACCGCCAGGACCACCAGCACGCGCAGCTCGCCGAGGTCGCCCTCTATGAAGCGGCGCAGGAAGCTGCCGCCGTCGCGCGGCTCCTCCTGCCCCTCGGGCGGGGCCGGCTGCTGGGCGACCGCGCCGGCGTGGGTGCTCATCGCCGCTCCTCCGCGGCTCGCTCGCCCGGTTGGCTCTCGCCGCCGTCGGCGCTCACGGGCGGCCCGAGGTCGCCAGTCGTCGGATCGCTCGCGCCGGTGATCGCGCCGACGATCTCCTCGTTGGTCGTCTCGCTCGTGACGAAGTCGCCGGCCTTGCGGCCGAGGCGCAGCACGAAGATCCTGTCCGCGACCTCGAAGACGTCGGCGAGGTTGTGGCTGACCACGACGACGCCGTGGCCGTTCTCGCGCAGCCGCTTGATCAGCGCCAGCACCTGCGCGGTTTGGCGCACGCCGAGCGCCGCGGTCGGCTCGTCGAGCAGGACGACCTTAGGGTCGCCGAGCAGCGATCGCGCGATCGCGACCTGCTGGCGCTGGCCGCCCGACATCGTGCCGACCTCGGAGCGGACATCGGTGATCGTCACGGCGAGGTTGTCGAGCAGCTCGTGCGCCTGTCGCTCCATCGAGGTCTCGTCGAGCTGGCGGGTGATCGTCGCCACGCCGCCGCTGCGCTCCTCACGGCCGAGGAACAGGTTCTCGACCACGTCGAGGTTGTCGCAGAGCGCGAGGTCCTGGTAGACGGTCGCGATCCCGAGCTGGACGGCGTCGGTCGGGGTCGAGACCCGCACCTGCTCGCCGTCGAAGAGGATCCGTCCCGAGTCGATGCCGTGGATCCCGGCGATCGCCTTGACGAGCGTCGACTTGCCGGCGCCGTTGTCCCCGACGAGCGCGACGACCTCGCCGGGGCGGACCTCGAAGTCGACGTCCTGGAGCGCCTGCACTGGACCGAAGCTCTTGCTGACCTTCTCCAGCGCCAGGACAGGCGCTCCATTTGCGTTCACTGGATGCCGGCCTCCTGGCACGCCGACTGGTAGCGGCTGGTGCAGATCTGGTTCGCGGTCCAGAACTTGTCCTTGATGATCGTGTCGCGGATGTTGTCCTTGGTCACCGCGACCGGTGTCAGCAGGACCGAGGGCACCTGCTTCTGGCCGTTGTCGACCTCGTCCTCGACCATGCCGCTCGGCGGGTCCTCGCCGCGCGCCACCGCGATCGCGAGCTGCGCAGCCTGCTCGGCCTCGGGCTTGATCGCCTTGTAGACCGTCATGTACTGCTCGTCGATCAGGATCCGCTGGATCGCCGCGAGCTCGGCGTCCTGGCCGGTCACGGGGATCGTCTTCGGATCGACGCCGTTGGACTTCATCGCCGCGATCGCGCCGCCGGCGGTGCCGTCGTTGGCGGCGTAGACGCCCACGAAGCCGTCCCGGCCGAGCGCGGTGATCGCCTGCTCCATCTCCTGCTGGGCCCGGTCAGGGCTCCAGTCCGGGGTGTCGTACTCGCGACCCACCTCGAGATTGCTCTCGTCGATCACGCTGTGCGCGCCCTGCTTGAACAGCTTGGCGTTGTTGTCGGTCGGCGCGCCGTTGATCATCACGATCGTGCCGTCCTGGTTGTTGTCGTCCTCGAGCCGCTGGACGAGGCTCTCGCCCTGGAGCCGACCGACCCGCTCGTTGTCGAACGAGATGTAGTAGTCGACGTCCGCGTCGGTGATCAGGCGGTCGTAGCTGATGACCGGGATGTCGGACTGCTTCGCGCGCGCCACGATCGAGCCCGCCGACGCCGCGTCGACCGGGTCGAGCACCAGCACGTCGGCGCCCTTGGTGATCGCCGCCTCCGCCTGCTGCTGCTGCTTCGCCGCGTCTTGGTCCGCGTTCGAGTAGATCAGCTCGCAGTCCGGGCAGCGCTCGTTGAGCTCACGCTCGAAGTTGGGACGGTCCTGGGACTCGTAGCGCGCCGTCTTGGACTCGGGCAGCAGCAGAGCGATGCTCTCGCCACCGCCGTTGCCGCCTCCACCACCACCACCGCCGCCGCCACCGTCATCGTCGTCATCGCCGCAGGCGGCGAGCGCGCCTCCGCTCAACGCGAGCGCCGCCGCGATTGCGGCTGCTCGCCGGATGGTGCTGGACGGCATCTGAGACCTCCTTGGTCTATGTCAGGGCTCGGATCGTCTAGAGGGGGAGAGCCCTTCAAGCCGCCGCTACCCGGCATCATCTTGTTTCACTCATCACAAAGCGGAGTTTTGGTCAGTGTTCATACGGCCCGTCCCACCGGCCCTCAGGCGACTGGCCGAAACGGCCAATCACACGTCTTCGTCGAGCGCCGCGAGCTGTGTGAAGAGCACGAGCGCGCCCGCGAGCATCAGGGTGACGCCGGCGCCCCGCAGCAGGTTGTCGCTGAGAAAGGTGACAGCCGCCCCCAGTGCCACAAAGCTCGCGCTGACGAGTGCGGCGGCCTGAGGTCGCCTTTTCGGACGAAGTCCGTCCGAAAAGTCGACCTCACTCTCCGGGGCCGCCGGGGCCTGTGTCGTCGTCGCACGCGCCGACGGCGTCGTAGCGGCCCCTGGCTCCTGCACCTTCAGCGGCGCGGCCGGATCGAAGCGGCCGGTGAGCACCAGCCTGAACAGGAACGCGAGCGACGGGACGAGGACCAACGCCCCGGCGCCGAAGCCGATCAGGACCGCAGTGATCGTCGCATCGCTCGCCGCCGCCTCCTCGATCGTCAGGTTCGGGAGGAACGTCGGCTCCTGCGCGAGGCCCCAGCCGGCGACGATCGCCGTGACGGCCGCCGCGGCAGAGAGTCGGGCGGGCTCGAAGCGGCGCGCGGAGACGAGCGCGAGCGTGACCGCCCCGGCTGCCGCGGACGCCAGCACCGCCACCAGCCCGGCGCCGCTCGTCAGGCCGTCGTAGAGCTCCCGGGCGTCGGAGTGCAGGACGAACGGGCCGCCTGCGAGCGCGAGCGCGCCGGCGACGAGGCCGGCGACGAGCGCGCGGCGGCGAAACGCCTCGGCCACCTCACGCGATCCCATCCGGGTCGCGTCGCCGGCGAGGTAGACGCCCGCGAGGTAGGCCGACGTGGCGACGGCGAGCGCGCCGATCAGCAGCGAGGTGGGGTTGAGCCAGCTCGTGATCTCGTCCCCGGCGGCGTTGCCGACGGGCACCCGGCCGGATGCGATGCCACCGACCATCGTCCCGAGCGCGAACGGCGTCAGGAACGACGCTGCGACGAACAGCAGGCTCAGTGCGCCCTCCTCGCGCGGAGTGTCCGTGCCGGCGCGCAGCGCGTAGCTCGCTCCGCGCAGGATGATCCCGACGGCCGCAAGGAACAGCGGGATCGACAGGGTCGAGGCGATCGAGGCGAAGGCCGTCGGATAGACCGTCCAGCACATCGTCAGGACGAAGATCAGCCAGACGTGATTGGCCTCCCAGACCGGCGCCATCGCGCGGTGGGTGTGGTCGCGCAGCGCCTTGGCGCCCGCGCCGCGCGCGCTCAGCTCCCACAGCCCGGCGCCGAAGTCGGCACCGCCGAGCACGACGTACGCCGCCAGGCCGACGAGCATCAGGATCACCGGGATCTCAGCCACGCCCGGACTCCTCGACGGCGCCTCGGCGGGCGTTCTCAGCCACGCCCGGCGACCTCCTCCTCGAGCGGCCTGCGCGCAAGCCGGCGCAGGATCCAGACCACGGCGACCAGCAGGCTGAGGTAGACGATCGCCATCGTCGCGTAGCCGACCGGGATGCCGCCGGCGCCCGTGACCGCCGCCTCGGTGCGCATTACCTCGTAGACGACCCACGGCTGGCGACCGACCTCGGTCGTGACCCAGCCGGCGATCAGCGCCACGACCGACAACGGCCCGGCGGCGATCGTCGCGCGCCAGAACCAGCGCGACTCCGGCAGGCGCCGCTTGCGCACCCGCACCGCCAGGTACCACGCGGCGAGTGCCGCTAGCAGCGAGCCGATGCTGACCATCGTCAGGAACGACGCGCGCACGATCCCGACCGGCGGACGGTCGTCGGCCGGGACCGAGTCGAGCCCGGTGACCGTCGCGCTCGGGTTATGGAAGGCGAGCAGCGACAGCAGGTCCGGGATCTCGGGACCGCCGGGCACGCTGAACGGCGCCCCCTTCGTCGTCTCGCGCAGATCCTCGAACGACGCGAGCTTCACCGGCTGCTCCTCCGCGACGACGCGCGCCGCCCAGTCGCCGACGATCAACTGCACCGGCGCCGCGATCGCCGCCGCCGTCAGCGCGATCGTCAGCGCCGCGCGCTCGTAGCGCCCGCGCCGGCCCTTCAGCCACTGCCAGCCGTAAACCGATGCGAGCAGGAAGCCGGCCACGATGTAGGCAGCGACGTACATGTGGACGATCTCGTGGGCGAGGTACGAGTTGTCGAAGAGTGCCTTCCACGGGTCAACGTCAACCGCCTCGCCGTTCTCGATTCGGAAGCCGCCCGGGCTGTTCATCCACGCGTTGACGGATATGACGAAGAACGACCCGGTGACTCCGGACACGATCACCGGCAGGCCCGTCAGCAGGTGCGCGCGCGGCGACAGCCGATCCCACCCGTAGACGTAGATCGCGATGAAGATCGCCTCGACGAAGAACGAGAAGCCCTCGAGCGTGAACCCCAGGCCGAAGACGTCGCCGAACGTCGCCATGAACTCCGGCCACAGCAGCCCCAGCTCGAAGCTCAGGATCGTGCCCGTCACCACGCCGACGGCGAACAGCGCCAGCATCACCTTCGACCACCGCCTCGCCAGCGTCCGGTAGACGGGATCCCCGCTGCGCATATAGCGCCACTCCGCAAACACCACGAACGCCGGGAACGCCACCCCGAAGCACACCAGCGGAATGTGCGCGATGAACGACATCGCCTGCATCTGCCGCGCCTCCAGCAGGTACTCCTGCTGGACGGGCCCGAACGCGGCGGCGATGAGGTCGAGGGCCATGAGGGCACATCGAGCCTAGCGCCGGCCGAGGCGCCGCTAGTTCGTGAGTCGGCACGGTGGGTATGGCTCCTCCTGGACACGACCACGGAGGACCGATCAGATGGCCGAGGGCACGGAGTACGACCGCCAACAGGAGCAGCGGCCGCCGCAGCACCAGCCGCGCCAGCCCGGGATCCAGGCCGAGATGGAGCCGCAGCCGGTCACGGTGCCCGAGCACTACGTGGGCAGCGGCAAGCTGGAGGGGCGGAGGGCGCTGATCACCGGCGGCGACTCGGGGATCGGCCGTGCCGTGTCCGTCCTGTTCGCGATGGAGGGGGCCGACGTCGCGTTCGTCTACCTCGACGAGCACCAGGACGCCGAGCGCACGGTCGAGCTCGTCGAGGAGCATGGCCGGCGCTGCCTGCCGATCGCCTGCGACGTCCGCGACGAGGGCAACTGCGCCAGCGCGGTCGAGCGGACGGTCGAGAGCCTCGGCGGGCTCGACGTGCTCGTCAACCACGCCGGCGAGCAGCACCCGCGCGAGAAGTTCGAGGACATCACCGAGCACCAGCTCGAGCGCACGTTCCGGACCAACGTCTTCTCGATGTTTTTCCTGACGCGGGCCGCGCTGCCGCACATGGCCGATGGCGCCGCGATCGTCAACACGACCTCGGTAACGGCCTACCAGGGCAATCCGTCGATGATCGACTACTCGGCGACCAACGGCGCGATCGTCTCGTTCACGCGCGCGCTCAGCAACCAGCTCGCCGAGCAGGGGATCCGCGTCAACGCCGTCGCGCCGGGTCCGGTCTGGACGCCGCTGATCCCGGCGACCTTCCCGGCCGAGAAGGTCGAGAGCTTCGGCGACCACGTGCCGTTGGGGCGGGCCGGCCAGCCGGCCGAGATCGCCCCGAGCTACGTCTTCCTCGCGAGCGACGACTCGTCGTACATGACCGGCCAGGTGCTGCATCCCAACGGCGGCGCGGTGGTCGGCGGCTGAGCCGCTTCGCTGTTGCACGGTTGACTGACCTCTGGGCCAGCCAATCGTGCAACAACCCGGCGGCCGGGCGATTCGGCCGCCGGGGCACATCAGGACTCAGTCGTCGTCGCCGCCGCGACCACGACCGCGGCCGCTGCTGCCGTCGTCGCCACCGCCGTGGTCGTCGAAGCCGTCGTCGTCGCCGCCGTGGCCAGAGCCGCTGTGGTCGTCGAAGCCGTCGTCACCGCCGCTGTGACCGCTGGTGTCGTCATGGCCGCCGCTGCCTGGGCCGCTGTTCGAGCCGTGGCTGCCGCTGTCGTCGTCACCGCCGCGACCGCGCCCACGGCCGCGACCCCGCCCGTGATCGTCGACGCGCACGCCGGCGTTGGGTGCGACGCTTGGTGCACGGTCGCCGCGTCCCTGATCGGCGGTGCCGTCGTCGTCGCCTGACGTGGTCGTGCCGGGTGCGTCCCCGGGACCCTGGTCGGCCGTGCCGTCGTCGTCGCCAGGGGTCGTGAGGACCTCGGAGGTCGTCGTGTCCTCGGCCGTGGTCGTGTCCTCGGCCGTGGTGGTGTCCTCCGCGGTCGTCGTCCCGTCCTCTGTCGTCGTGCCCTCGACGCCGTTCGCCGCCGGACTGACCGGATCCGGCGATGCCGGCACCAGCCACGAGCCGACGGCGACCGCCGCCAGAACACCCAGAACGGCGACCGTCAATCCTGTCGCGAAGCGCATCTTGCCCATGTCGCTCTCCTCTCGATTCGAAGTTGCACGGCCAGCGTCGCGGCGTGGCCGCCAGGGTCGAGCCAGCGGCGGGTAAGGACTCGGTAAGGGCTTGTGGGTCCGCTCTGGACCGGGGCTATGGTGGGCTTCGTGGAACCGGTGGCGGGACGCCCGCGCATCCTTTTCGTCGAGGACGAGCGCTCGATCTCCGAGCCGTTCTCGAAGGCGCTGACGCGCGAGGGCTTCGAGCCGGTCACCGCGTTCACGGCGGCCGAGGCGCTCGCGCTCGCCGACCGGATCGAGTTCGACCTCGTGCTGCTCGACCTCACGCTGCCCGACGGCGACGGCCGCGACGTCTGTCGCACGCTGCGGCGCAAGTCCGACGTGCCGGTCGTGATGCTGACCGCGCGCGGGACGGAGATGGACCGCGTCGTCGGGCTCGAGCTGGGAGCCGACGACTACGTCGTGAAGCCGTTCAGCGGACCCGAGGTGATCGCCCGCATCCGCGCGGTGCTGCGGCGGGCGAGCAAGGGGACGGGCACCGCGGCGGGGCCGCAGGAGATCGGCGAGCTCGTCGTCGATCCGGGCGCGCGGCAGGCGTCGCTCGCCGGCGAGGAGCTCGACCTGACCCGCCGCGAGTTCGACCTGCTCGCCCGCCTCGCCCAGGACGCGGGCAACGTCGTCACGCGCGAGGAGCTGCTCGCGAGCGTCTGGGACGCGAACTGGTACGGCTCGACGAAGACGCTCGACGTCCATGTCGGCACGCTGCGGCGCAAGCTCGGTGACGACGCCGAGGACCCGACCTACATCCACACCGTGCGCGGCGTCGGCTTCAGGATGGCCGCGCCGTGACGGCGCACGACGATTCGCAGCCCGCTTCGGGCAGCGGCGCCGTGAGCCTGAGCCTGCGTACCGGCCTGCTGCTGGCGCTCGCTTATGTGCTGCTGTTGGCGATCCTCGCGCTCGGCGTGCCGCTCGCGCTCAACCTGCGCGATCGGGTCGACTCCGAGGTCCGCTCGCAGGCGCGCAGCCAGGCCGACGTCGTCGCGGCGACCGCGTCCGACCTGATCGGCGAGCGCGCGCGGGCGCTCGGTCCGCTCGCGCGGACCGCCGCCGAGTCGGTCCGAGGCCGGGTGCTGATCGTCGACGCGCGTGGCCGCGTGCTGGCCGACAGCGCCGGCTCGGCGCGTCGCGGCGAGAGCTACGCGGACCGGCCGGAGTTCCAGGCGGCGCTTGACGGCCGCGCCTTCCAGGAGCAGCGCTCGAGCGAGACGCTCGACGAGGAGCTGCTCGCGACCGCGGTGCCGGCGCTCGAGGACGGCCAGCCGGCGGGCGCCGTGCGCGTTACCCAGAGCGTCGACGCCGTCGACCGTGCGGTCGGCCGCTCGCTCGCCGGCCTCGCGCTACTCGGCGCCGTCGTGCTGGCGCTTGGCCTCGCAGTCGGCGCTGTGATCGCGCGCCGGATCGCGCGCCCGCTCAACCGCCTCGACGCGACCGCGCGCCAGATCGCCGAGGGCAACCTCGACCGTCGTGCCCCAGTCGAGGGCACGACCGAGCAGCGCTCGCTGGCGCGCTCCTTCAACACGATGACCGGCCGTCTCGCGCAGGCGCTGCAGGCCCAGCGCCAGTTCGTCGCCGACGCCTCGCACCAGCTGCGCACCCCGCTCACCGGTCTGCGGCTGCGACTCGAGGAGGCGCGCGCCGAGTCGCGTGACGCGGCCGCCCGCGAGGAGATCGACCAGGGCATCCACGAGGTCGACCGCCTCAGCGCGATGGTCGAGGAGCTGCTGGTGCTCAGCCGCGCCGGCGAGGGCGGGGTGACGGCCGAGATGCAGACGGTCGACCTCGCCCGCGAGGTGCGCGCCGCGGGCAAGCGTTGGGTCGGCCCGGCGCATGAGAGCGGCGTCGAGCTGGAGGTACGGCAGACCAACGGCGCGCTGCCCGCGAAGTGCTCGCCGGCGGCGCTCGAGCGCGCGATCGACGCGCTCGTCGAGAACGCGGTCCGTTACTCGCCGGAGGGCACGGAGGTGGAGCTCGTGGCCGACCACGGCAGGGTCGAGGTGCTCGATCGTGGACCGGGCCTCGAGCCGGGCGAGGAGGAGGCGGTGCTGCGCCGCTTCCACCGCGGCTCGGCCGGCCGCCGCGGACCGTCGGGCACCGGCCTCGGGCTGGCGATCGCGCAGGAGCTGGCCGGCACGTGGGGCGGCGAGCTGCGACTCGTCAACCGCGACGACGGCCGCGGAGCGCGTGCCATGCTGATCTGGAGGAGCGATTCGTGACTCGCAGGACCGTCATCGTCTGGGGCCTGGCCGCCCTGATCGGCCTCGGCGTCGCCGCAGCGATATCGCTCGGCGTTCGCGCGCTGACGACCGACCAGGTCGGTCTCGCCTCGGAGCCGATCACCGCGGGTGAGGAGCTCGCGCCGCAGCCGGACCGCCGGGCGAGCCGCGCTCGTACCGAGGCCAGGCAGCGTGCGGAGGCGCGAGCACGTCGCGAGCGCGTACGCAGACTTGCCCGACGGCGTGCCCGCCAGGCGGAGTCGGGAGAGCCCGCGCCCGCGCCGCCGCCTTCTGCGCCTGTGCCAGCGCCCGCTCCCGCGCCGCCGATCGTCGATGACGATGGCGGCGGCTCCGGCGACGACGGCGGCAAGGGCCGAGGTCGCGGCCGCAGCGGCGGCGACTCCGGCTCTGACGACTCGGGCTCGTCGGGCGACTCCGGCTCGGACGACTCAGGCGGCGGGGACGACGACTAGATGGTTAGGCGGCGATGGGTCTGTCTCGGCCGCATTGCGGCCTAGATCGGCCCGGCTTCCGCTAGTCGTCCTCGATGGGTCGTTTGCGGCCGCGATGTGGCCGCGATCGGCCCGCCGTCGCTGGCGCTACTCCGCGACGGCGCGGCGGAGGATGTCGCGGAGGGCGCGCTTGTCCTCGCGTGAGAGGGCGGCGATCTGTGCGGGCGGCTCGTGCAGGCGGTCGCGGATCTCGCCGCGCAGCTCGACGCCCTCGTCGGTGAGGGCGATCAGCTTGACGCGACGGTCGCGCGGGTCGTCGCGGCGCTCGATCAGCCCGCGAGCCTCGAGCCGGTCGACGATGCCGGTGACGTTCGAGGCATCGCAGAAGAGCGTCTCGGCGAGCACGCTCATCGGCTGCTCGGTGGCCGGCTCGAGCACGTAGAGCAGCTTCAGGCCCATCGGCGAGAGATCGTGCTCGGACGCGACCGCCGGGACGCGCGGAGGGCGCTCGGAGAAGACGATCGCGAGGGCGAGGCTCCAGGCCTCGGTCGCGGGGTCGAGCTTGGTCTGGGTGCCCATGCCAGGGCGATGATACTAGAGAGACGTAAATATTCCAGTGAGGCGAAGATGGACTCAAAAAATCTTTGACAAAGTCAAGCATCGTGTTAGCCTGCACAGCCATGAGCGCGAACCAGCACCCCGCCAGCATCGAAGTCGAGGGCCTCGTGAAGCAGTTCAAGAAGGGCCCGCGGGCCGTTGACGGGATCGACCTGCACGTCGACCCAGGCGAGATCTACGGCTTCCTCGGCCCGAATGGCGCCGGCAAGTCGACGACCGTGTTGATGCTGACCACGCTGCTGCCGCCGACGGCAGGAGCCGCGCGCGTGGCCGGCTGGGACGTCGCGACCGAGGGCGCCCGCGTCCGCGAGAGCATTGGCGCGGCGCTGCAGGAGGCCGCGCTCGACCCGTTCCTGACCGCGCGCGAGCACATGCGCCTGCAGACCGCCCTTCACGGCCTGCCGCGCGACGAGCGCGAGCGCCGCGGCGACGAGCTGATCGAGCGCGTCGGCCTCGCCGATGCGGCCGAGCGCAAGGTCGGCGGCTACTCGGGCGGCATGCGCCGCCGGCTCGACCTCGCGCTGTCGCTCGTGCACAAGCCGCGGATCCTCTTCCTCGACGAGCCGACCACCGGCCTCGACCCACAGAGCCGCGCCTCGCTCTGGGAGGAGGTCGAGCGGCTGTCGAAGGAGGACGGCGTGACGGTCTTCCTGACGACCCAGTACCTCGAGGAGGCGGACGCGCTCGCGGCGCGTGTGGGCATCATCGACGACGGCAAGATCGTCGCCGAGGGCACGCCGGCCGCGCTCAAGGCCGAGATCGGCGAGCCGGGTCTCGAGGTCGTGCCCGCCGACGCCGACCGCCGCGACGACATGGCGCGCGTGCTCGAGCGGTTCGGCGACGGCGAGTGCGTCCACCACGAGCGCGGCAGCCTCGGCGTCCGCCTCCAGGGAGGCGACGCGGCGCTCGCCGGCGTAGTGCGCGCGCTCGACGCCGAGGGGATCGGCGTCGCCAGCCTGCAGCTGCACGCGCCGACGCTCGACGACGTCTTCCTCGCCAAGACCGGCCGCTCGCTCGAGGGCTCGGGCGACGACGAGGCCGCCGAGGAGGAGGCGCAGGCCGACCGCGAGCGAGCCGCTGAGGGCGTTCCGGCGTGACCGACGGCTCGGTGGGACAGTCCGAGGGCGGTCAAGCGACGCGCCCGTCGCCGCTGGTCCAGATCCGCGCGATCGCCTGGCGGTCGCTGATCCGGACGGCGCGCCAACCGGCGCAGGTCGTCCCCGCGATCACGTTTCCGCTCTTCCTCTTCGCGATCAACGCCGGCGGCCTCGACGCCGCCGCCGGGCTGCCCGACTTCCCGGCGCCCGACTACCTGACCTTCATCCTCGCGGTGCCGTTCATCCAGGCGGGTATCTTCGCCGTCTCGGGCGTGGGCGCCGACCTCGCGCGCGACATCGAGTCGGGCTTCCTCGACCGGATGGCGTTGACGCCGGTCAGCCGCGCCGGCCTGGTCTCCGGCCAGATCGTCGGCACGATCGCGCTCGGGATCGTCCAGGGGACCGTCTTCCTGCTGGTCGGGCTCGCCGCCGGCGCGACCCTGGAGACAGGCGTGCCCGGCGCGTTCGTGCTGATCGCGCTGGTCGTCTCGATCGTCTTCGCCTTCGGCCTGATCGGCGTGACCGCGGCGTTCCGGTTCGGCAACGGCGAGGCGGTCCAGGGCCTGTTCCCGGTGCTGTTCGTCTTCCTGTTCCTGTCGACGATGGCGCTGCCGAAGGACCTGATCGCCCAGGGCTGGTTCCAGACCGTGGCGACCTACAACCCGGTCAGCTACCTGCTCGACGGGATCCGCAGCCTCTTCTACGGCGGCTGGGACGTCGCGACGCTGGCGGCCGCGTTCGGGGCTGCCGCCGGGATCGCTGCGATCTTCCTGCCGCTGGCGATCGTGACCCTCCGTGCTCGGGTGGTGCGCACATGAGCTTCCGCAGCCGCTCGATCGCGCTCGGCGTGGCCTGGCGCGGCCTGCACACCTTCTTCCACAACCCGACGCTCGTCGTGCCGGCGGTGATGTTCCCGCTGTTCTTCTTCACCGCGTTCGCGGGTGGGCTTTCGAACGTCAGCAACGTGCCGGGCTTCGACTTCCCCGAGAACTACACGACGTTCCAGTTCGTCTTCGTGCTGCTTCAGGCGAGCGCGTTCGGCGGCGTCTTCACCGGCTTCGCGATCGCGCGCGACTTCGAGGCGGGCATCGGCCGGCGGATGATGCTCGCGGCGCCGAGCCGGCGCGCGATCCTCGCCGGCTACGCGCTCGTGGCGGTCGGGCGCGCGCTGTTCGTCTGGCTGCTGTTGACCGTCGTCGCCCTGATCGCCGGGATGGAGGTCGGCGGCGGCGCCATCGACCTGTTCGGCCTCTACGGCCTCGCGCTGCTGATGAACCTGACAGCGTTGATGTGGGCGGCGGGGATCGCGCTGCGCTTCCGCTCGCTGCAGGCCGGGCCGCTGATGCAGACGCCGGTCTTCCTGATCATCTTCCTGGCCCCGGTCTACGTGCCGTACGACCTGCTCACGGGCTGGGTCAAGGCGGTCGCGGGCGTCAATCCAATCACGCCGATCATCGAGGCTGGGCGGGACCTGATCTCGGCGGGTCGGTCGACGCGCTGCTCGCCTACGGCGCCGTCCTCGCGATGCTGGCCGTCTTCGCCACGTGGGCGCTGCGCGGCCTGCGCCGTGCCGAGGCTGCCGGCGGCTGAGCCGCCGTTTCCCGCCGGCGCACGGCGGGTAGGTCGCCGACATGGACGATCCACGCCGTAGCGAGCAGCTGGAGAACGAGACCGAGGAGCTCGAGCACGAGGGCGAGCGCACCGAGGACACCCTCGAGCGACACGGCGACAAGCTCGAGCAGGACATCGAGCAGACCCGCCGTGACTGGGAGCGTAAGCAGGACGACAGCTCGGTCCCGGGCGCGGTGCCCGATCCCGATCGGGAGTAGCGGCAGCCGAGCGCGAGCTAGCGCGTCTCGAGCAGCCTTTGCAGCGTCTTCGCGTTGCGCGGCGCGAAGATCTCCCAGTCGTTGTTGAAGTAGGCGTAGACGTCGATCCCGCGGTCGCGCCAGGCGGCGATCCGGTTCGCCCATTCCTCGATCTCGGTCTTCGAGTAGTTGCCGCGCCGCCCGCGGTGCCCGTAGTGGAAGCGGACGAAGGTCCAGTCGGCGGTCAGCTCGTGGGTCTGGAAGGTCAGCTCGGGACGGTCGCCGATCACGAGCGCCGCGTCGTGCTCGCGCAGCAGCGAGTAGATCTCGGCGGTGAACCAGCTCGGTTCGCGGAACTCGAAGCAGTGGCGCCCGGGCGGCAGCAGCTCGAGCGCGTTCGCGAGCCGCTCGTCGTCGCGACGGAAGTTGGGCGGCAGCTGCCACAACACCGGACCGAGCTTGCCGGCCGGGATCAGCGGCGAGATCCGCTCGTAGAAACGGGCGATGCCGTCGCTGAGCGCGAAGCCCTTGCCCGCGTCGTCGCCGAGACGCTTGATGTGCGTGAGGTAGCGGCTGCCCTTGACCGAGAAGCAGAAGTCGTCCGGCGTGTCGGCCGCCCAGCGCGCCACCGCGTCGCGCGAGGCGAGCCGGTAGAAGGTCGAGTTGACCTCGACGGTGTCGAAGTGGCGCGCGTACTCGCCCAGCCAGCGCGCCGGACCCATGCCCTTCGGATAGAAGTCGTTGCGCCAGGACTGGTAGTTCCAGCCCGAGCAGCCCACCCTGACCATGGGCCGCTTCTACCCAAGTAGGCTCCGCACATGACCAATGTGACGAAGGGTGACGGGTACGCCGTCGCGAACCTCGACGATCTCGGCGAGGGTCCCGGCTTCCGCAAGATCCGCCGCGAGCTCGGCGTCGAGGAGCTCGGAATGAACGCGATCGTGATCCCACCTGGGATCGAGTCGGGCTTCCACTTCCACGAGCAGCAGGAGGAGGTCTATTTCGTGCACTCCGGCTCGATCGAGATCGAGTTCGGCGATGGAACGGTGCACAAGCTCGGCCCGGGCGGCCTCGCGCGCGTCGCGGCTCCCGTCAGCCGCAAGGTCCGCAACCGCGGCAACGTCGACGCGACCTATGTGGTCGTCGGCGGCAAGGGCGGCTACGTCGGTCGCGACGGCAAGGTGCCGGAGGGCGACGACATCGGGCGCGTCAAGCAGATCGACTGACGGCGGCGCCGGCCGCTGGCGGTGCGGGTCGCAATCGGTCGCGGATCGCGTTGCGTGCGTTGACCGCGACCGCGCGTGTGATCGTGGGGAGCAGCTGCTCAGGCTGGATGACTCGCGCGGCGAAGGCATGGAGGCCATCGGCGACTCGCGCGTTGCGCGCGCCCGCCGCGAACAGCGTTCGCTCGGGCACTCCGAGCGGGCGCCCGTTCGCGTAGTCGTGGATCATCCGCGCGTGGAGCGCTAGCGCACGCACGTGGCGGCGCTTGTAGCGCGCCAGACCGCGCTCGAGCGGCTCCGAGCCCAGCAGTGCCGGCGCGAGCGCGGCGCCAAGGCGCACGCCGCCCTCGAATGCCCAGCCACAGCCGACGCCCGCGATCGGGTCGGTGGCCAGCGCGGCATCCCCGACGAGCGCCAACCCCGGCGCAGTCGGCCCGCGCCAGAGGTTCGGCATGTCGACCTTGCCGAGCACCGGGGCCACCTGCTCCGCCTTGTCGATCGGCGGCGGATCCGGCAGCGCCCGGATCGTCGAGTGCAGCGCACCCGACAGGTCGCGCTTGAACTCGGGCAGTCGGTCCTTGGTGGGCATGCAGGCGTAGATCGTCAGGCCGCTGTCGGTCGGGAAGCGCGCCGCCCACTGCGGGTCCATCATCCAAAGCTCCGAGATCCGCGGATCGGCGGCGCCGCGCTCGTCGAAGTAGGCCGCATAGCTGAAGCGCGCATGTGGCGTCTTCCTTGGCTCCAGGCCGGCCATCTTGGCGACCCGCGACCCGCGGCCGTCAGCGCCCACGACGAGCCGCCCGCGCAGCAGCGAGCTGCGTCCGTCGGGCGTCCTCGCCTCGACGCCAGTCACGTGTCCGTCCTCGAAGCTCAGGCTCGTCACGGAGTGGCCCATGAGCAGTTCGACTCCCGGCTGGTCGGCCGCGGCGCTCCGCACGAGCGGGTCGACGACCTCACGCCTGATGTTGAGGGCGAGCGGCAGCGTCGTTCGCTCGGACTGGGGGATCCATCCCCAGCGCGTCCATATGCGCAGGTGCGTGCGTGCCGCACCGGCGTCCGTCAGGCGCTCGAGCAGTCCCAGGCGCTCCAGGGCGGGCAGTGCCGAGGGATGGATGAAGTGACCGCAGATGCGCTTGAACGCGGCCGGATCAGCCTGGCGCTCGACCAGCGCGACGCGTGCTCCCGCTTGGGCGAGGGCGATCGCGGTGGAGCACCCGGCAAGGCTCGCTCCGACGATCACCGCGTCCCAGTCGGTCCTCTGGACGCCACCGACCGCTGCCATCATGCCCAGGTCACCTTTCATGGCGAGTAGTTGCTGAGGAACCATACATGCTGGTGTTTCCATCTGGCCATCGTCGTCGGCGCTGCGCTCGCTCACGGCGAAGGCGGCCGACGCCGTGGAGCCTCGGGCGCGCGACGCGCCGGCCGGTTACGGTTGATCGATGGCTGAGGCTCGCGAAGTCGACGTCGCGATCGTCGGCGCCGGGCTGGCGGGCCTCGTCGCCGCTCGCGATCTACGTGCCGCCGGGGCGTCGACCGTGGTGCTCGAGGCGCGCGACCGTGTCGGTGGGCGGCTGTTGAACGAGCCGATCGGCGACGGCGTGATCGTCGAGGTCGGCGGGCAGTGGATCGGGCCGACGCAGGACCGGATCGCGGCGCTGGCCCGCGAGGTCGGTGTCGAGACTTTCCCGACGCACGACGAGGGCGCCAACGTGATCGAGTGGCGCGGACGGCTGCGGCGCTATCGCGGGACGATCCCGCGGATCAACCCGGCTGTCCTGCTCGACGTCCTGCGCGCCCAGCGCAAGCTGAACCGGATGGCGCTCGAGGTGCCGCTCGACCGGCCGTGGACGGCGCCGCGGGCCGCCGACTGGGACGCCCAGACGGCCCACACCTGGTTCCGCCGCCACGTGCGCACCCGCGCCGGCCGCGAGCTGCTCCAGCTCGCCACAGAGGCGGTCTGGGCGGCACAGCCCGAGGACGTCTCGCTGCTCCACGTCCTCTTCTACATCCACTCGGCGGGCCGGCTCGAGCACCTGCTCGACACGGGTGGCGGCGCGCAGCAGGACCGCTTCGTCGGCGGCTCGCAGCTCGTGCCGATCGGCCTGGCGCAGCGGCTCGGGCCGGATGCGGTAACGCTCGGGGCGCCGGTGCGACGGATCGAGCACGGTGCAGCTGGCGTCACGATCCACGGCGATGGCGACGTGGTCGTACGCGCCCGGCGCGCGATCGTCGCGATCGCCCCGGCGCTCGCGGGCCGGATCGTCTACGACCCGCCGCTGTCCGGCTACCGCGACCAGCTCACCCAGCGGATGCCGCTCGGCACGGTCGCCAAGTGCATGGCCGTCTACGACGAGCCGTTCTGGCGTGGCGAGGGCCTGTCGGGTCAGGGCACGAGCGACACCGGCCCGGTCAAGCTGACCTTCGACAACTCGCCGCCCGGCGGCTCGCCGGGCGTCCTGCTCGGCTTCCTCGAGGGCCGGCAGGCGCGCGAGCTGGGACGGATGGCGCCCGATCGGCGCCGCGCCGCGGTGATCGACTGCTTCGCGCGCCTGTTCGGCCCCCGCGCCGCCAGGCCCGACGCCTACGTCGAGCGGCTCTGGGCAGAGGAGGAGTTCACGCGCGGCTGCTACGGCTGTCACATGCCGACCGGCGCCTGGACCGGCTACGGCGAGGCACTGCGCGCGCCGATCGGCCCACTGCACTGGGCGGGCGCCGAGGTGGCGCAGGTCTGGTCGGGCTACATGGACGGGGCCGTCCGCTCCGGCGAGTCGGCGGCACAGGAGGTCATGGCCGCCCTCGGCTAGCCCCCCTAGACGCCGGTCGCGCCTGTCTAGGATCGACCGCACCTTGAGCGCCTGGTGGGAGAACGCGGCGATCTACCAGATCTACCTGCGCTCGTTCCAGGACAGCGACGGCGACGGGATCGGCGACCTGCCGGGCATCGTGAGCCGGCTCGACCACCTCGTCGACCTCGGCGTCGACGCGCTCTGGCTGTCGCCGATCCATCCGTCGCCGCTGGCCGACTTCGGCTACGACGTGGCCGACTACACGGCGGTCGACCCGGTGTTCGGGACGCTCGACGACTTCGACCGGCTGGTGGCGGCGGCAGACGCGCGCGGGCTACGCGTGTTGATGGACCTCGTGCCTTGTCACACGTCGATCGAGCACGCGTGGTTCCGCGAGCACCGCGACTGGTACATCTGGGCCGACGGCCGCGACGGCGGGCCGCCGAATAACTGGCGCTCGACCTTCGGCGGGCCGGCGTGGTCGCGCGACCCGGACGGCGGGCCGCGCTGGTACATGCACAGCTTCTATCCCCAGCAGCCTGACCTCGACTGGCGCAACCCCGAGGTCGTCGCGGCGATGGGTGACGTCGTGCGCTTCTGGCTCGACCGCCGCGTCGCCGGCTTCCGCGTCGACGCGATCGACCGTCTGATCAAGGACTCGGAGCTGCGCGACGATCCGCCGGCGAGCGCGCCGTTCGCGCTGCCGTTGCCTGAGGAGTACGCCGAGCTCGAGCACCTTTACTCGCGCAACCAGCCCGAGATCCGCGCGGCGCTGGCGTCACTGCGCGCCGCCGCTGGGGATGCCCTACTCGTCGGCGAGGTCTACCTGCCCGCGGCGCGGGTGACTCCCTACCTCGAGTCGCTCGACGCCGCCTTCGCCTTCGAGCTCTTCCACGCGCCGTGGGACGCCGACGCGCTACAGGCGGCGATCGAGGCGGAGCTGGCGCTGCCCGGCACGCCCGCCTGGGCGCTCTCCAACCACGACTTCCCGCGCCTGCCCGACCGCTACGGCGAGGACGCGGTCCGCGACGCCGCGCGGCTGGTCTGCTCGCTCCCGGGGCTCGTCTTCATCTACCAGGGCGACGAGATCGGGATGCGCGACGGTCCCGGCGCCGACCTGCCCTTCGACCGCGCCGGGCGCGACCCGCACCGCCACCCGATGCAGTGGAACGCGACCTCGACCGGCGGCTTCACGACCGGCACGCCGTGGCTTGCGCCGGTCGATCCCGCCGAGCGCAACGTCGCCGCGCAACGTGAGGACCCCGACTCGCTGCTCTCGCTCTACCGCGACCTGCTCGCCTGGCGCCGCGACACGGTCCGGGCGTCGGCAGAGGGATAAACCGCGCCAGGTTGGGGAAAGGGGTACCCATGGCGAACATCGTGTTCGACGGCGTCACCAAGCAGTACCCGGACGGCTATGAGGCCGTCAAGGACATGAACCTCGAGATCGAGGACGGCGAGTTCGTGATCCTCGTCGGCCCGTCGGGCTGCGGGAAGTCGACCGCCTTGAACATGATCGCGGGGCTCGAGGACATCTCGTCCGGTGAGCTGCGGATCGGCGGCGAGGTGGTCAACAAGAAGGCCCCGCGCGACCGCGACATCGCGATGGTGTTCCAGAGCTACGCGCTGTACCCGCACATGACCGTGCGCGACAACATCGCGTTCGCGCTGAAGCTGGCGAAGCGGCCGCAGTCGGAGATCGACGGCAAGGTCAACGAGGCCGCCGAGATCCTCGACCTCCAGAACCACCTGGACCGCAAGCCGGCGAACCTGTCCGGCGGCCAGCGCCAGCGCGTGGCCATGGGGCGCGCGATCGTGCGCAACCCGAAGGCGTTCCTGATGGACGAGCCGCTCTCGAACCTGGACGCGAAGCTGCGCGTGCAGATGCGGGCGGAGGTGGCGCGGATCCAGCACCGCCTCAACACCACCACGGTCTACGTGACCCACGACCAGACCGAGGCCATGACGCTGGGCGACCGCGTGGCCATCATGCTGCACGGCGACCTCCAGCAGGTCGCGTCGCCGATGGAGCTCTACAACCACCCGCGGAACCTGTTCGTGGCGGGCTTCATCGGGTCGCCGGGCATGAACTTCCTGCCCGCGAAGATCGAGGACGGCGTCGCGAAGTTGCCGATGGTCGACATCAAGCTCCCGCAGGACGTCGCCGAGCGGGTCGGCCGCATCGACTCGAGCCGGAACATCATCGCGGGCATCCGGCCGGAGGACTTCGAGGAGGTCAGCCAGGTCAGCGCCGACCAGCGGGCGCGAGGCACGACGTTCACGACGAAGTTCGACCTCGTCGAGGCGATGGGCGCGGAGTACTACGTCCACTTCTCGGCGGGTGACGCCACCGTCCATTCCTCGCAGGTCGACGACCTGATGGCCGACGCCGGCGGCGTGGCCGAGCTGTCCGATCAGGGCGCGGTGGTCGTCGCGCGCCTCGATTCGGAGGCCAAGGTCAAGGTCGGCGAGCCGAGCGAGGTCTGGGTCGACGCGACCAAGCTGCACTTCTTCGACGCCGACTCCGGCGACAACCTGTCAGCCGCGTAGCCTGAGGATGAGCGCCTCGCTCGGTGCGAGCGAGGCGCTCTCGGCCTCTCGTTCCGGGTCGCTGCTGATCACGAGGGTGCCCGTGGCGGTGAGCGGGAGCGTCTTGTCGGTGAAGTTCACCGCGATCAGGTAGGTGTCGTCGCGGGTCCAGGCCACGATGCCCGGCCCGAGGTCCAGCATCTGCTGGTCGCCCGTGATCCGCAGGTTCGCGAGGGCCTTCGTGAGGTTGAGCGTGGAGTGCTGGTCTGCGGCCTGCGTGGCCGCGTTGAGCGTCGCCGCCT
>DASQKV010000010.1:0-3366 GCA_035630335.1 Thermoleophilaceae bacterium
CACTGGGACATGGTCTGCGACCTGCGCCAGGGCGGCTCGATCGTCGTCGACGGCGTCGAGCTGCAGCGCGACGGCAAGTTCGTCGTCTAGGTCGAAGATAGGATCGGCGTTATGTCGGGGCATTCCAAGTGGGCGTCGATCAAGCACAAGAAGGCGGCGACCGACGCCAAGCGCGGCGCGCTGTTCACCAAGCTGACGCGCGCGATCACCGTCGCGGCGCGTGAGGGCGGCGACCCGGAGGGCAACGCGGCGCTCGCGCTCGCGGTCCAGAAGGCCAAGGACGCGAGCATGCCCAAGGACAACATCGAGCGTGCGATCGCCAAGGGCACGGGCGCCGACCAGGACGCCGCGGCTTTCGAGACAGTGCTCTACGAGGGCTACGGCCCCGGCGGCGTGGCGGTGCTTGTCGAGGCGCTGACCGACAACCGCAACCGCACCAGCTCAGACGTCCGCCACGCCTTCTCGAAGAGCGGCGGCAACCTCGGCGAGCCCGGGTCGGTCGCCTGGATCTTCGAGAAGAAGGGCCAGATCGTCGTCGACGCCGCGCGCTACGACGAGGACGACCTGATGCCGGCGATCGATGCGGGCGCCGAGGACGTCGCGCTCGACGGCGATGTGCTGGAGGTGATCACCGGCCCGGGCGACCTCGTCGCGATCCGCGCGGCGCTCGAGCAGGCCGGCGTCGAGCTCCAGTCCGCCGAGCTCGCGATGCGGCCGACCAACCGAGTGACCCTCGACGAGACCCAGGCCGGCGCGCTGATGCGATTGCTCGACACGCTCGACGACAATGACGACGTCCAGGCGGTCCACGCCAACTTCGACGTCGACGCCGACGTCTTGGAGCGCGTGGCCGGCGCCTGACGATTCGGCCGACCCGACCCGCTCGCTGGGCCGACCGCGGCCGGAATGTGGCCGCAACAGGCCCAGGGGCAGCGACGGATCACCAGCTGGGCCGATCGCGGCCGGGCTATGGCCGCAACAGGCCCAGGACGCGCCCTGTGGCAGGCGTCCGGCCTGCGGCGCAGAATCCTCCCGATGGTGGTCGTCCTCGGCATCGATCCCGGCACCGCCCACACCGGCTACGGCGTGGTGGTCGCGCGCGGGCGCAATCTCGGCGCGCTCGACGGCGGGACGATCGACACCGCGGCGAGCGAGCCGCTTGAGCGGCGCTTGACGCAGATTCACGCGCGCGTGAGGGAGCTGATCGCGGAGCACGAGCCCGAAGCGGTTGCGGTCGAGCAGCTCTACTTCGGCCAGAACGCCCAAAGCGCGCTCGCGGTCGGGCATGCGCGCGGGGCCGTCCTCCTCGCAGCCGGCATGGCCGAAGTGCCGTGCTTCGCCTACACGCCGCAGCAGGTCAAACAGGCTGTCTGCGGCTCCGGCCGCGCCGCCAAGGACCAGGTCCAGCGGATGGTCGGCACGCTGCTGTCACTGACGGAACCGCCCGAGCCCGACCACGCCGCCGACGCCCTCGCGGTCGCCATCTGCCATGCCAACGAGGCGCCGCTGGCGGGCAGGCTCGTCGCCGCCACCGCGATGACGGTGCCCGCAGTCGCCGCGCAGGCTGCCGTGACCGAAGGACAGCCCGCGTGACGTCGTCATCGACCACCGCCACGACCGTGGACCACGCCGCATGATCGCCTCGGTCCATGGCGAGGTGCTCGTCCGCCGGCCGGGCGAGGTCGTGATCGAGTCGGCCGGCGTCGGCTACAAGCTGGCGGTCTCGACCGAGACGCTGTCGTCGGTTCCCGCCGCCGGCAAGCAGGTCCGGCTGCACTCGCACCTCGTCCTGCGCGACGACGGCATCCACCTGTTCGGCTTCGCCACCGAGGCCGAGCGCGACCTCTTCCTGATGCTGATCGGCGTCCAGGGCGTAGGGCCGAAGGTCGCCCAGGCCGTCCTCTCCGGCGGCCCGCCGCGCGAGCTGCTCGGCGCGATCGCCAGCGGCGACGCCGCGCGCTTCCAGGCGGTGCCCGGAATCGGCAAGCGCACAGCGGAGCGGATCATCGTCGAGCTGCGCGACAAGGTCGCCGGCGCGGTCGCCGAGGAGATCGTGATCACGCGCGCCTCCACCGACCCGCGCGCGATCGCGCGCGAGGGGCTGCTCGGGCTCGGCTACACGCCGCAGGAGACCGACGCGATGCTCGACGGCGCCGAGGGCGAGTCGGCCGAGGACCTGATCTCCGAGGCGCTGAGGGCGGCGCGATGAGCGGCATCCGCACACCCGGCGTCGAGCGCCTGCAGGATCCGGAGATCGAGAGCGGGGCGGAGGAGGAGCTCGACCGCTCGCTGCGCCCCCGCCGGCTCGAGGACTTCGTCGGTCAGGAGCAGGTCAAGGCGCAGCTCGGCGTCTTCATCGAGGCCGCTCGCGCACGCAACGAGGCGCTCGACCACGTCCTGCTCGCCGGTCCGCCCGGCCTCGGCAAGACGTCGCTCGCCCAGATCGTCGCCAACGAGCTCGGCGTCGACCTCGTCGCGACGGCCGCGCCGGCGCTCGAGCGCAAGGGCGACGTCGCGTCCTACCTCTCCTCGCTGCAGCCGCGCTCGGTCTTCTTCGTCGACGAGATCCACCGCCTGCCGCGCGCGCTCGAGGAGACGTTCTACCCCGCGATGGAGGACCGCCGGCTGCCGATCACCGTCGGCCAGGGCGCGGGGGCGAGGATCGTGAACCTCGACCTGCCGCCGTTCACGCTGATCGGCGCCACGACCCGTGCCGGCCTGCTGACGACTCCGCTGCGCGACCGCTTCGGCGTGGCCCCGCGGCTCGAGCTCTACGACCCCGTCGACCTCGGCAAGATCGTCCGCCGCTCGGCGACGATCCTCGGCGTCGAGATCGACGACGCCGGCGCCGAGGCGATCGCGTCGCGCTCGCGCGGCACGCCGCGCGTCGCCAACCGGCTGCTCAAGCGCGTGCGCGACTTCGCCGAGGTGCGCCACACCGGCGCGATCGACGAGTACGTCGCGACCCAGGCGCTCGACCTGCTCGAGGTCGACGAGGCGGGCCTCGACCGGCTCGACCGCGAGATCCTCCTGACCGTCTGCGAGAAGTTCGAGGGCGGCCCGGTGGGGCTGTCCACGCTGGCGGTCGCGGTGTCGGAGGAGCAGGACACGATCGAGGACGTGTACGAGCCGTACCTGCTGCAGCGCGGCTTCCTGAAGCGCACCCCGCGCGGACGCGTGGCCACGGCCGCCGCGTTCGCACACCTCGGGCTCGAGCCGCCGGCCGAGCCGAGCGCGCTCTTCTAGACGCATGGCTCCCCGGCTCAGCCGCCCTTTAGCGAGGGGATTACCCTCTACGTCGGCATGGCGCATCTGTTCATCTGCCCCAACTGCGGTCAGCGGAGCTCCGCGACCGAACGGACGGCC
>DASQKV010000011.1:0-8505 GCA_035630335.1 Thermoleophilaceae bacterium
CGGGAAGACGAACTGCGACGAATTCGCGATGGGATCCTCCAACGAGAACAGCGCCTATGGTCCCGTCCGCAACCCGTGGGACGAGTCGACGGTTCCCGGTGGGAGCTCCGGTGGCTCATCGGCTGCCGTTGCCGGGGGCCAGGCCTATTTCGCCCTGGGCACCGATACCGGCGGCAGCATCCGCCAGCCGGCCAGCCTGAGCGGCGTCATCGGCATGAAGCCGACCTACGGCCGGGTGAGCCGCTACGGGATGATCGCCTTTGCCTCGAGCCTCGACCAGTGCGGTCCGTTCACCCGCAGCGTCCGCGACTGCGCGCTGGTGCTGGGCGCCCTGGCCGGCCACGATCCTCGCGACGCGACCAGCGTCGACCTGCCCGTGCCGGACTACGCCGCGGCACTCGACGGCAACGTCCGCGGCCTGCGCCTTGGGGTGCCGCGCGAGTACTTCGTCGACGGCATGGAGCCGGGCGTCGAGGCGGCCGTGCGGACCGCCATCGATGCGCTCCGCGATGCCGGCGCCGAGATCGTCGACGTCAGCCTCCCCTCCACGGACCGCGGACTGGCGACCTACTACATCATCGCGCCGGCCGAGGCGAGCGCCAACCTCGCCCGCTTCGACGGCGTCCGCTACGGCCACCGGGCAGGCAACGGCGACCTGCTCTCGCTCTACGAGCAGACGCGCGAGGAGGGCTTCGGCCCCGAGGTCAAGCGCCGGATCATGCTCGGGACTTATGCGCTCTCCTCCGGCTACTACGACGCCTACTACGGCCGCGCCCAGAAGGTCCGCACGACGATCGCCGCGGACTTCCGGAGCGCGTTCGAGTCCGTCGACGTGATCGTCACGCCGACCTCGCCGACGGTCGCCTTCGCGCTCGGCGAGCGCGTCGACGACCCGCTCGCGATGTACCTCTCCGACGTGCTCACGGTGCCGATGTCGCTCGCCGGCATCCCGGCGATCTCGATCCCAGGCGGCCTCTCAGACGGGCTGCCCGTCGGGATCCAGCTCGCGAGCCCGGCCTTCAGCGAGAACCGCCTGCTCGACGCCGCCCACGCGCTCGAGCGCGCGATCGACTTCAAGGGGGCCCGCAGCCGTGGGTGACGTCACCTACGAGCCGGTCATCGGCCTCGAGATCCACGTCCAGCTGCGTACCCGGACGAAGATGTTCTGCGGCTGCGAGCTGTCGTTCGGCGAGCCGCCGAACACCCGCACCTGCCCGGTCTGCCTCGGCCTGCCCGGCACGCTGCCGGTCGTCAACGCGGAGGCCGTCCACTACGGCCTGATGATCGGGATGGCGCTCGGCTGCGAGCCGGCCCCGCGCTCGATCTTCCACCGCAAGAACTACTTCTATCCCGACCTGCCGAAGGGCTACCAGGTCTCCCAATACGACATCCCGCTTGCGCGCGAGGGCCGCCTCGGCGACGTGCGAATCCACCGCGTCCACCTCGAGGAGGACGCCGCCAAGCTGGTCCACGTCGGCGCATCGGGGCGGATCCACTCCGCCGAGGCGAGCGACGTCGACTTCAACCGCGGCGGCACGCCGCTGGTCGAGATCGTCACCGAGCCCGACCTGCGCTCCGCCGCCGACGCCTCCGAGTGGCTGCGGCTGCTGCGCGCCACGCTGCGCCGGCTCGGCGTCTCGGACGTGAACATGGACGAGGGCTCGCTGCGCTGCGACGCGAACGTCTCGCTGCGCCCGCGCGGCGAGGCGACGCTCGGAACCAAGGCCGAGCTGAAGAACATGAACTCGTTCCGCTTCCTCGAGCGCGGGGTGGAGGCGGAGATCGCCCGCCAGGAGCAGATCCTCCGCGACGGCGGCCGTGTCGAGCAGGAGACGCTCCACTACGACGTCCGCTCCGGGACGCTCAGCTCGCTGCGCTCGAAGGAGGAGGCGCACGACTACCGCTATCTGCCCGAGCCCGACCTCGTCCCGGTCGCCCCGACCGAGCAGATGCTCGCTCGCGCCCGCGACGCAATCCCCGAGCTGCCGGCAGCGCGCGCCGAGCGGCTCGGGCGTGAGCTGGAGCTCCCTTCCAAGCAGGCGCAGCTGCTCGCCTTCCGCACAGAGGTCGGCGACTTCTACGAGCAGGCCGTCGCGGCCGGCGGCGATGGCGCCGATCCGCGCGCGCTCGCGAACTGGGTGACCGGCGAGCTGCTCGCGCGGCTCGGCGACGGTCAGGAGCCGGGCGACTCGGCGATCACCCCCGAGTCGTTCGCGAAGCTGGTCGCGATGGTGGGCGCCAAGGACGTCGCGCAGTCGGCTGCCAAGGACGTGCTCGCCACGCTCGTCACCGACGGCGGCGACCCGGCGGAGATCGTCGCGAGCGCCGGCCTCGGGCGCACCGGCGAGGGCGAGCTTGCCGCGATCGTCGACCGCGCGATGGCCGACCAGGCTGACGCGGTCGAGAAGGTCCGTGCCGGCAACGACAAGGCGATCGGCGCGATCATGGGCGCCGTCATGCGCGAGACGAAGGGCCGCGCCGACGGCGGCGAGGTGCAGCGCCTGATCCGCGAGCGGATCTGATGTCGCCCGCCTGGCTGCCCTGCGCATCTGCGGCTAGCCTCTGACGATGGCTCTGAACGTCGTCATCGCGGGCGGTGGCTTCGGTGGGCTCTATGCCGCTCGTCGCCTTGAGCGCCGGCTGCCGCGCCACAGCGCGCGCATCACTCTCGTCACGGATCAGAACTTCCTGCTCTACACGCCGCTGCTGCCCGGCGCGGCGTCCGGCTCGCTCGAGCCGCGTCACGTCGTCGTCCCGCTGCGCGAGGAGCTCGACTGGGCGGAGATCCGCCTCGCCCGGGTCACCGGCGCCGATCCGGCGGCCAAGCATCTGCGAATGGTCACCCTGGACGACCGCGAGGTCGAGATGCGGTATGACCAATTGGTGATCTCGCTCGGGTCGGTCTCGCGCGTGCTGCCGATCCCCGGGCTCGCCGAGCACGGCGTCGGCTTCAACACGCTCCCCGACGCAGTCGCGCTGCGCAACCGCGCGATCCTCCACCTCGAGACCGCGGAGGCGCTCGACGACCCCGAGCAGCGCCGCGAGTACCTGACCTTCGTCTACGTCGGCGCCGGCTACGCCGGGCTCGAGGGCATCGCCGAGCTGCAGGACTACGTCGCCGACGTGATCGACCGCTACCCGCGCTGCCGGCTCGACGGCACGCGCTGGGTGCTCGTCGAGGCGACCGAGCGTGTCATGCCCGAGATCCCGCCGCGGCTGGCGGCGTTCGCGACCCGCGAGCTGCGCGGCCGCGGCATCGAGATCCGCACCAACACGCTGCTCGAGGAGGTGGGGGAGCGCACCGCGCGCCTCTCCGACGGCGAGACGATCCCGACGCGCACGGTCTGTTGGACGGCCGGCGTCAAGCCGCCCGCCGTCGTCCGCGAGCTCGGCCTGCCGCTCGGCGCCGGGGGACGGATTGCGACCGACGCGACGATGCGCGTCCAGGGACAGGACTGCGTTTGGGCGATCGGCGACGCCGCGGCCGTGCCGGACCCCGCGCGCAAGGGCCAGGCATCCCCGCCGACGGCTCAGCATGCGCTGCGCCAGGGGCGCGTCGTCGGCGACAACGTCGCCGCCACGATCGCGGGCTCGCGGGTGCGCAAGTTCCGCTACCGCACGCTCGGAGTGTTCGTCGACATGGGCCAGCACAAGGCCGTCGCGACGATGCTCGGCGTCCAGCTGAGCGGCTTCCCGGCCTGGTTCGCCGCCCGCACCTACCACCTCGCGATGATGCCCGGCATCGCCCGCCGGCTGCGGTTGACGGTCGACTGGACCGTCGGCCTCTTCTTCGGGCGCGCCTCCGCCGAGCTCGGCGACCTCGGCCACCCCCAGACGCTCGCCGACCAGCTCGAGCCGCCGCCCGGCGCCGGCGCCGGCGAGGCGAGCGCCCCGGCGCTCGCGGCGTCCGGCGAAGCGGGGACGGCGGACGACGCGACTGCCGCGGAGAGGCCGCTTTGACCGCCGCCGCGACCGAGTTCGGCTTCCGCGAAGGCAAGAGCCGCGACCTGCGTGGAACGTTCACGATCTCCGCGCTTGCCGTCCACGACACCGCGAGCCGGATGGGCGTGGTCGACGGCCCGCCGCCGACGCCCGCGCAGATCGATTCCGAGTGGGGCGCGCAACGCGACATCGTCGAGTTCATCGCAGCGCAGCCCGGCGGCAGCTACTGGGTCTGCGAGGACGGGGGCGAGCCGGTCGGCTATGCGCGCGTCTGCCGCTTCGGCGAGATGGAGCAGCTGACCGAGCTGATGGTGCTCCCTAGCCACCACGCGCGCGGCATCGGGCGCGAGCTGCTCGAACGCTGCTTCCCGCACGACCCCACGCCCGACCTCGGCCGGCTCGTCGTCGCAGCCGGGGCGCCGAGCGACCTGACGCTCTACACGGGCTTCGGCGTGATGCCCGTCGCCGGCCACTGGCACATGCGCGTGCGGGCCGCCGACTACGTCGAGCGCCGTGCCCAGGAGACCGACAACTCCGAGCCCGCCGTCCACGCGCTCGAGGGCGACCGGGCGGCGGCGGAGTGGAAGGTGCTCGAGCCGCCGGCCGTCAGCCACCGGCGCCCCGAGCTGCACGACTTCTTCGCCCGCACGCGTACGTGCCTGGCGACGATGGACCCCGAGACGGGCAGCGCGACCGCGCTCTGCTGGGTCGGCAAGGGTGGCGACATCGGCCCGGCGGTGGCGGTCACGCCCGCCGACCTCGTCCCGGTCGTGCTCGGCGCGCTCGACCGCGTCGCCAAGACGCGCGAGCCGCACATGTTCGGCGTCTACTGCGCGACCGACAGCTGGTGGCTGCTGCGGCGACTGCGGCAGCTCGGATTCCGTGTCTACTGGCCCGGCTGGGTGATGAGCTCGATCCCGCTGCCGGGGCTCGACCGCTACATGCCGATGCGGCCGCCGCATCTGCTCTAGGGACTAAGCTGCCTCGCATGGCCCAACGCGCATCAGACGCCGGTAAGAAGCTCCTCGCGATAGCAGTCCTACTGGTCGCCGCCTGGATCCTGTTCAAGCTCGTGATCGGCGTCGTCGCGGCCGTCGCGTGGGTGATCGTGGCGGTGCTGGCGGTCGTGGCGATCGTCTGGGCGCTGCGCGTCCTCTGAGTCGGCCGGGGAGGCGGCCATGGAGGTGATCGTCCTCCTGTTCTTCTTCGGCCTCTCGGCCGGGACCGTGGCCAAGATCAAGGGCTCGTCGTTCCTGATCTGGTTCATGATCGGCTTCGTGCTGCCCGGGATCGGCACGATCGGCGCGCTGCTCTACCGCAACGAGCGCGAGGTCATGCGCCGCCGCTGCCCGGAGTGTGGCAACGTCGTCGCGATCCACGACCAGGTCTGCACTCGCTGCGGGAGGGACCTGGACTTCCCCGATCCGGTCGCCGAGGAGCAGCGTTCCTAGGGCAGGATCGACCGCCAGGGGGGCGAAATTCCCCTGGTATCCTCGCTTGACTCGGCGGCCCCCGGCGCCGCCGTTCCCATCTTCGAGTCTCTGCCGGAGCAAGGAGCAACCAATGCGAGCCGTCGACGCCATCATGGAGTGCCTCAAGGCCGAGGGCGTCGAGCACGTATTCGGAATCCCCGGGGGCGCCAACCTGCCGACCTACGACGCGCTCTACGACGCCGGCCTGCGCCACATCCAGTGCCGCCACGAGCAGGGCGCCGGCCACGCGGCCGAGGGCTACGCGAAGGCCTCGGGCCGCGTCGGCGTCGCGCTCGCGACCTCCGGACCGGGCGCGACCAACCTCGTCACCGCGATCGCCGACGCGGTCATGGACTCGGTGCCGACGGTCTTCATCACCGGCCAGGTGCGCACCGACCTGCTCGGCACGGACGGCTTCCAGGAGGCCGACGTGACCGGCATCACGATGCCAGTCGTCAAGCACTCGCTGATGATCCGCGACCCCGAGGAGATCCCGGTCGCGATCCACGAGGCATTCCACGTCGCCCGCACCGGGCGCCCGGGGCCCGTGCTCGTCGACATCCCGCAGGACCTCTCACGCGCCGACATCGACTACGTGCCGGTCAGCTCGGTCGACCTGCCCGGCTACCAGCCGACCACCGACGGCAACGCCAAGCAGATCCGGCTCGCCGCGAAGGCGCTGGCGAACTCGCGCCGGCCGGTGATCTACGCCGGCGGCGGCGTCGTCAACGCCAACGCCTCCAAGGAGCTCGTCGAGCTCTGCACGTCGGACCGGCTGCCCGTCACGTGCACGTTGATGGGCCTCGGCGCGTTCCCGGCCCCGCACGACCAGTGGCTCGGGATGCTCGGCATGCACGGCACCCGCGCGGCCAACTACTCGATGGACGAGGCCGACCTGATCGTCGCGATCGGGGCGCGCTTCGACGACCGCATCACAGGCAAGCTGTCGGAGTTCGCGCCGCGGGCGAAGTTCGTCCACATCGACGTCGACCCGGCCGAGATCTCCAAGAACGTCCCGGCGCACATCCCGATCGTCGGCGACGCGAAGAAGATCCTCCCGAAGCTGACGACCGAGTACCGCGCGCTCAAGGCCGACAGCGCGCGCCTCGACGGCTGGTGGCAGCGGATCGAGGGCTGGCGCGAGAAGTACCCGCTCGGCTACGAGGACTCCGAGGGCTCCGAGATCAAGCCGCAGTACATGATCGAGGCGCTCTACGAGGTCACAGGCGGCAACGCGATCGTCACCTCCGACGTCGGCCAGCACCAGATGTGGACCGCGCAGTACTTCCACTTCAACGGCCCGCGGCGCTGGATCAACTCCGGCGGCCTCGGCACGATGGGCTTCGGCCTGCCCGCCGCGATGGGGGCGAAGGTCGCCTGCCCGGACGAGGACGTGGTCTGTGTCGCCGGTGACGGCTCGGTGATCATGAACATCCAGGAGCTCGCCACCTGCGTGACCGAGAAGATCCCGGTCAAGGTCTTCATCATGAATAACGGCTATCTCGGCATGGTCCGCCAGTGGCAGGAGCTGTTCTGGGACCGCCGCTACTCCAACGTGGACATGGGGAGCTGGCCCGACTTCGTCAAGCTCGCCGAGGCCTACGGGGCCACCGGCATCCGGCTGACCGACAAGGCCACGCTGGTGGCGGACATCAAGCGCGCGATCGAGACGCCCGGGCCGGTCGTGGTCGACGTCCGCGTCACGCGCGAGGAGAACACCTACCCGATGATCGCGCCGGGCGCGGCCGCGCGCGAGATGGTCGGCTAGATGGGCGAGCCCGGGACCAAGGAGCCGCTCACCCTCGAGGAGCTCGAGGCGTCCGCCGGCGTGCGGACGGGGCGCAAGCACATCCTCTCGATCCTGGTCGAGAACAAGCCGGGCGTCCTCACGCGGATCGCGGGCCTGTTCGCCCGGCGCGGGTTCAACATCGACACGCTGGCGGTCGGCCCCACCGACGACCCGACGCTCTCGCGCATCACGCTGACCCTCGACGGCGCGATGCACCCGATCGACCAGGTGACCAAGCAGCTCCACAAGCTGATCAACGTCATCAAGATCCGCGACCTCGAGCCGCAGGACACCGTCGCGCGCGAGCTCGCCCTGTTCAAGGTCTCGGTCGACGGCGCCAGCCGCGGCGAGGTGATGCAGGTCGTGGAGATCTTCCGCGCGAAGATCATCGACGTCACGCGCCGCTCGCTGATCGTCGAGGTCACCGGCACGCGCGAGAAGGTCGAGGCGTTCGAGCGCATGGTGCGCCCGTTCGGCCTGGTCGAGATGGCGCGCACGGGCGAGATCGCGATCTCGCGCGGGCGCGGCGAGACCTGAGCTCGAACCGGGACCGCCGGCTGTGGCGCCGTGTCGCGACGGCGGCGGTGGCAGGGTTCGGCCTGCTGGTCGGGCTGGCGGGAATGGCCATCGTCGGCGACGAGTGCGAGGTGGCGTGTGGGACGGCGGCCGACGAGGCCTTCCGCGATTCGATGGGCTACGTCGCCCTGCTGCTCGGGGCCTCCTCGATCGCGCTCGCCTTCACGGGTCGCCGGCTCCTGGCGACCGCGGCCGCCGCGGTGGGCGCCATCGCCTGCCTCGCAGCGTTCCTCGAGGCGGTGTCGCACTTCTCCTGACGGCGGCCCTCAAGGCCTCCTACCCTCTCCTCATGGCCCTGCGCACGTCCCCGGCGCTCGAGACCGCGGCGCGCGGCGATCTCCTCGCCCGCTGCGAGCGGGCGGTGCGCCGGGCGCGGCGAGGGGCGGGGGAGGTGCTCGTGGCGGTCACGGTGCCGCTCGGCTCGGGGGCCGATCCGAGCGCGATCGCCTTCGCGTCGCGGCGGTCGGGCGAGCCGTGGTTCTGCTTCGAGCAGCCCGACCGCGACGGCGCGGCGCTGGCCACGCTCGGCAGCGTGCGCGCCATCCGCACCGGCGGGCCGGACCGCTTCAGGAGCGCCGCCGCCGCGTGGCGGGAGCTGGCCGGCGCCGCCGAGGCCGACTCCCCCGACGGACCCGCCGGCGCGGGAATAGTGGCGGTCGGCGGCTTCGCCTTCGCCCCGGACGGCGGCGCGGCGCCGCACTGGGCGGGGTTCGCGCCGGGCCACCT
>DASQKV010000012.1:0-19698 GCA_035630335.1 Thermoleophilaceae bacterium
CCTCGGGCGCGATGCAGATCGAGCACTGCGACATCCCCGCGGGGATGACGATCGGCGAGTGGCGGAAGGCTGCGGCAGCCGAGCGCCGCGCGACCCGCGACGGGCAGGCCGGTCTGCGCCGCACGCTCCGCCGCGTCCTGCGCCGCCGCTGACGCTGTTCTCGCGAAATGCGGCCTCGCGGACGGGAATCGTCCGCGGGCGACGCTAGCTTTGGGGTCGTCCGGGAAGACCTACACTCGAGAGCGCGCGCCTTCATGCCTGATCGACAGACCAGATTCATCTTCGTCACCGGCGGCGTCGTCTCCTCGCTCGGCAAGGGCATCGCGGCGGCCTCGATCGGACAGCTCCTGGTCGCCCGCGGCCTGTCGGTCTCGCTGCAGAAGTTCGACCCGTACATCAACGTCGATCCCGGCACGATGAGCCCGTTCCAGCACGGCGAGGTGTTCGTGACCGAGGACGGCGCAGAGACCGACCTCGACCTCGGCCACTACGAGCGCTTCACCGACGTCAACACGACGCGCGCCTCGAACGTCACGACCGGCGCGATCTACGACGCCGTGATCCGTCGCGAGCGGCGCGGCGACTACCTCGGCGGCACCGTCCAGGTGATCCCCCACATCACCGACGAGATCAAGGCCCGGATCCGCCGGGTGGCGGACATGGAGGACGTCGACATCGTCATCACCGAGATCGGCGGCACCGTCGGCGACATCGAGTCGCTGCCGTTCCTCGAGGCGCTGCGCCAGTTCCAGGTCGACGAGGGCCGCGAGCGCTGCATGTTCCTGCACCTCACGCTCGTCCCGTTCCTCGGCCACGCCGGTGAGCTGAAGACCAAGCCGACCCAGCACTCGGTCCAGGAGCTGCGCCGGATCGGCATCCAGCCCGACATGGTCATGTGCCGCTCCGAGGAGCCGCTGTCGCGCGACATCCGCGAGAAGATCGCGCTGTTCGTCAACCTGCCGATCGACTCGGTCGTCTCCGCCCGCGACGTCGACTCGATCTACAAGGTGCCGCTCTACTTCCGCGCCGAGGGCGTCGATGACCAGATCCTCGACCGCTTCGGGATCGAGACCGAGACCCCCGACCTCTCCGGCTGGGAGTCGATCGTCAAGCGCTACGAGGAGGCGAGCGACGTCGTCAAGATCGGCCTCGTCGGCAAGTACACGAAGCTCGAGGACGCCTACCTGTCGGTGATCGAGGCGCTCGGCCACGGCGGCGCCCACCACGGCGGCAAGGTCGAGGTCTGCTGGATCGACTCCGAGAAGCTCACCGACGACGAGGAGCTGGCTCAGCTCCAGGATTGCGACGGCATCCTGATCCCCGGCGGCTTCGGCGTACGCGGGATCGAGGGGAAGATCCGTGCTTCGCGCTGGGCGCGTGAGAACGGCGTCCCGTACCTCGGCATCTGCCTCGGGATGCAGATCGCGGTGTCCGACTTCGCCCGCCACGTGGTCGGCCTCGACGGCGCCAACTCGACCGAGTTCGATCCCGAGACGCCCTTCCCGGTCGTCGACCTGCTGCCCGAGCAGAAGGAGGTCCGCGACATGGGTGGCACGATGCGGCTCGGCGCCGACCCCGTGAAGCTCCACGAGGGCACGCGCGCCCGCGAGATCTACGGCGAGGCCGTGATCTACGAGCGCCACCGCCACCGCTACGAGGTCAACAACCACCTTCGCCGCCGGCTCGAGGCCGAGGGCCTGGTCTGCTCGGGCACGTCGCCCGACGACCGCCTGGTCGAGATCGTCGAGCTGCCCGACCACCCGTTCTTCGTCGCCTCGCAGTTCCATCCCGAGTTCAAGTCGCGTCCGCTGCGCCCGCAGCCGCTGTTCCGCGAGTTCGTCGGCGCCGCGCTGGAGCGGGCCCGTGCCCAGGCGCCGGCCAGCATCGACGCGGACGGCGAGAGCGACCTTCGCGTCTCGGCCGAGCACGCGGACTCAGAGTCCCGGGTTTGACCCCCGCCGCGCCGATGCGCGCGGCCCCGGACGAGCGCGAGCGGCTCGCCGGCGACTTCGTGCGCCTGTGTGCGATCGAGAGCCCGTCGGGCAACGAGCGCGCCGTCGCCGACGCGGTTGCGGCCGAGCTGACGGCCTGCGGGCTGGAGGTCGAGGAGGACGGCAGCGCCGAGGCGACCGGCTCGAACGCCGGCAACCTGCTGGCGCGCATCCCGGGACCCGCGGACGCACCGACGGTCCTGCTCTGCGCCCATCTCGACACCGTCCCGCTCACGGCCCCGATCGAGGTCGTGCGCGAGAGCGGGCGTTTCGCCAACCGCAACGAGGGCATCCTCGGCGCCGACAACAAGGCGACCGTCGCGGTCCTGCTCGCGATCGCGCGCCGCTTTGCCGCCGGTGGCGCCCCGGTCGGCATCGAGCTGTTGTTCACCACCTGCGAGGAGCTGGCCCTGCTCGGCGCCAAGGAGCTCGGCCACGAGCTGCGCGCGGACTTCGGCTTCGTCCTCGACCACGCCACGCCGATCGGTGAGCTGATCGTCGCCGCGCCGAGCTACTACCGGATCGAGGCCCACTTCCACGGCGCCGCCGCGCACGCGGGAATCCGGCCCGAGAGCGGCCGTAACGCGATCGCCGTCGCGGCCAAGGCGATCGCGGCGATGCGGCTCGGACGGCTCGACCCGGAGACGACCGCCAACGTCGGGACGATCGTCGGTGGCACAGCGACGAACGTCGTCGCCGAGCGCTGCGACGTCGCGCTCGAGGTCCGCAGCCTCGACGACGACCGCGCGGGCGCCGTCGTCGCCGAGATCGTCGACGCGCTGACCGAGGCTGCCAGCGACGGCGAGTGCGACGTCGAGACCACGGTCGAGCAGCTGTTCCGCGCCTACCGGCTGCCGCGAACCGCGGCGCCGGTGCAGGCCGCCGCCACCGCGCTCGAGGCGCTCGGCATCGAGCCGAGCTTCGTCCCGACCGGCGGCGGCAGCGACGCGAACGTCTTCGTCGCCCGCGGCTTGCCGGTCCTCAACGTCGCCAACGGCACCGAGCGCAACCACGAGCCGGGGGAGTCGGTCACCGTCGAGGCGCTCGAGCTGGCGCTCGACGTCGCGCTCGGGATCGTCGACGCTGCGGGGCGCGCCGTTGCAGCGCCGAGGAGCCCGGCCGCGATGGGCGAAGACCCTGGCAGTGGCGACGGTGGTCCAGCCGGCGGCGAGCCGGCCCCATGAGCACCTCGTGCTCGACTTCGTGGCGCACCTCGAGTTCGAGCGCGGGCTCTCGCGCAACACGCTCGAGGCGTACCGCTCCGACCTGCTCCAGTTCGGGCGCTTCCTCGACGACCGCGGCCTGACCGCGCTCTCCGCCGCCCCTGCCGACGTCGCGGACTTCCTCGCCTCGCTCGGCGGCTCGGACGGCGGTACCGCCTCGCCGGCGACCGTGCACCGCAAGTCCGCTTGCCTGCGCTCCTTCTACCGCCACCTGCGCCGCGAGGAGCTGCTCGACAGAGACCCGACGGCCGAGCTCGCGCCGCCGCGGCGCGGCCGGCGCCTGCCGCAGGTCCTCTCGCGCGGCGAGGTCGGCCGCCTGCTCGAGTCGCCGAAGGGCACCGAGCCGATCGACCTGCGCGACCGCGCCCTGCTCGAGCTGATGTACGCCTGCGGGCTGCGCGCCTCCGAGGCGACCGGCCTCGCCGTCACCGACGTCGACCTCGACGAGCTCGTCCTGCGCGCCCACGGCAAGGGCTCCAAGGAGCGCCTGGTCCCGGTCGGGCGCGCCGCCGCCGACGCCGTTCGCCGCTACCTCGAGCGTGGGCGCCCGCAGGTCGTCGGGTCGGGCGTCGAGGCCTGCCTGTTCGTCAACTTCCGCGGCCGCGCCCTGACCCGGCAGGGGCTCTACAAGATCGTCCGCCGCCACGCGGAGGCCGTCGGGCTCGGCGACCGCATGAGCCCGCACACGCTGCGCCACACCTTCGCCACCCACCTGCTCGCCGGCGGCTGCGACCTGCGCGCCGTCCAGGAGATGCTCGGCCACGCCGACGTCGCCACGACCCAGCTCTACACCCACCTCTCCAGCGAGCGCCTCAAGGACGTCTACTTCCGCGCGCACCCCCGCGCGACTGCCTGATAGAAGCCCGGGGATGCCCGAGCTCCCAGAGGTCGAGACGATCCGCCGCCAGCTCGAGCCGCACCTCCGCGGGCGCCGGATCGAGCGGGCCGAGATCCTCGACCCCCGCTGGTCGGAGCCGGCGCCGCCGGACGAGGTCGCCGCGGCGATCGAGGGCCGCGTCGTTCGCGACGTCGGCCGCCGTGGGAAGTACTTCGACGTCGAGCTCGAGGACGAGGTCCATCTCGTTATCCACCTGCGCATGACCGGGAACCTGCTGCTCGTCCCGTCCGAGGACGGAGAGGAGCGGCCCTATATCCGCGTCCGCTTCGGACTCGACGACGGCTCGAGGCTCCTGTTCGCCGACCCGCGCCGGTTCGGCACCGGCATCGTGCTGCTCGGCGACGAGGCCCGCGACGCCTACTTCCACGCCCGTCTCGGCGTCGAGCCGCTCGGCCCCGACTTCACTCCCGACGCCCTGCGCGCCCTCGCCCGCGGCCGCCGCGCTCCCGTGAAGGCGTTCCTGCTCGCCCAGGAGCGGATCGCCGGCGTCGGCAACATCTACGCCGACGAGGCGCTCTTCCGCGCCCGCATCCACCCGCTGCGTCCCGTGGGAACCCTGCGCAGGGCTCAGCTCGAGGCCCTGCGCGATGCGGTCGTCGAGTCGCTCGAGGCGGGGATCGACGCCCGCGGCGCCTCCATCGACGACTTCCGCCACACCGACGGCGCACGCGGCAGCTTCCAGGACCGCTTCCTCGTCCACCGCCGCGAGGGCGAGCCTTGCCCACGCTGCGGCACGGCGATCGTCAAGCTGCGCGCCGCCGGACGGGGCACGTACGTCTGCCCTCGCTGCCAACGGCCTCCGAGGGTCTGAGCGCTGTTCGTCCGCTCGATGGCGCAGCATGGAGGGGGCGATGGCAGGCAGCTTCAAGACAGAGGCCGTGGTGCTGCGCTCGATCAGGTACGGCGAGGCGGATCGGGTGCTGCACCTCTACAGCGCAGATCGCGGTCGTGTCGGCGCCGTGGCGAAGGGGGTCCGGCGCACGCGGTCGCGGATGGGCGGGCGCCTCGAGCCGTTGTCGCGCGTGCGGCTGGTGCTGCACGAGGGCAGGGGGGACCTCTGCACGATCACCTCGGTCGACACGGTCGACGCCCACGCCGGCCTGCGTGAGCGGCGCGCTTCGCTGGAGCGGGCATCCCAGGCCTGCGAGGCCGTCCTACGGCTGCTCGACTCGGCCGAGCCGAACGCCGCGGCCTACCACCTGCTCTGCAACCACCTGACGCTGCTCGACTCCGACCCCGAGGCGGCTACCCGCGCCCGCTCGCTCGCCTTCCGGCTCAAGCTGCTGCTCGCCGCCGGCTTCGCCCCCGAGTTGGCCTCGTGCGCCTCATGCGGCGAGGTCGACCACCTCGCCGGGTTCTCGCCCGCGGCCGGCGGAGTGGTCTGTGCCGGCTGCGAGTCGGGCTCGTTTCCGCTCGGCGCCGAGGCCCACGGATTCCTCGTCAACGCCCTCGGACGCCCGCTCGCCGAGGCGCCGGCGGCATCCGACCTCGCGTTGGGGCAGGTGGACCGGGCGATCGGAGAGACGCTCGAGTACCACGCGCACGTGCGGCTGCGCCGCGTCGCGTAGAGGGGGCGTCAGCTGTTCCAGGCGAGGATCGCCTGCGTCTCGTGCTCCCAGCCGAGCGCGCTCAGCTTCCCCGTGGCCAGCATCAGGTGCGCTCCACCCGCGGCCGGCATGCCGATCCAGAGCGCGGCGAGCACGCGCAGGACGTGTCCGTGGGCGAAGATCGCCACGTCGCCGCCGGTCTCGCGCAGCTCGGCCAAGATCGGCTGCAGCCGTGCGGCGACGTCGTCCGGGGACTCGGCTCCAGGAGTCTCGTGCGTCCAGACCGTCCAGCCGGGAACCCGCTCGCGCATCTGCGCGGTGGTCAGGCCCTCCGACTCGCCGTAGTCGAACTCGACCAACTCGTCCCTGCGCTCGGCCCGGTCGCCCAGGCCCGCCAGCTCGCAGGTCTCGCGGGCGCGTGCGAGCGGGCTCACCAGCACGCGCCTGAAGTCGCGCCGCTCGAGCCGCGGGCGCAGCGCCCTGGCCTGCTCGCGCCCAGCATCGGTCAGCGGGACGTCGGTGCGGCCGGTGTGCCTGCGGTCGCGGCTCCACTCGGTCTCGCCGTGGCGCGCCAGGACGATCTGCGGCGAGGACATCCGGCGAGCGCTCGCCCGCCGCTAGCTCTTGACGATCGCGACGGCGCGAGCGCCGTCGCGGTCGATCACCTCGGCGAAGTCGGAGCGGACGCCGAGGATGTGACGTTCCATCGCGTTCGCCGCGCGCTTGGGATGCTGGCGCTCGATCGCCGTGCAGATGCGCTCGACGTCTGCCAGCGAGTCGCTGCGGAGGTGGTCCAGCGGAGATGTGACCGCACGCGAGAGCAGTGCCATCTCGGTCAGCATGTCGAGTGCGCTTATCAGCACCGGGCTGCGGCTCGCCTGGGCCACGAGGCCGTGGAACACGGCATCGGCACTGTCGAAGGCAGCCGGATCGTCGAGCCGCACGCGCATCTCCTCGACCGCCTGGGCGAGCCTCGCCGCCTCGGCCTCGCTCCTCAGCAGCGCGGCGCGTTCGGCCGCCAGCGGCTCGAGCCGGATACGCACGTCGAAGACGCCCTCCAGGTCGACCGGCGCAACGTAGGTGCCGGAGCCTCGGCGCGATTCCAGCACTCCGCCGCTTCGGAGGCGGCGTATTCCCTCACGAAGCGCTGGACGCGAAAGTGCGAGGTCCTTGGCTAGATCCCGCTCGGACGGGAGCCGGTCTCCCGGTCCGTACTCGCCAGCGACGATCAGTGCGCGAATGCCGCTCGCTGCACGATCTGCTGCGCTATCCACCCGCCGAGTCTAACGCGGTCGTGAACGCCGAGTCGTAAATGCAAGCAGAGGGTCACCGGCACCGGCGGCGGCGCCCGGAGGGATGGGCAAGCCGCCGCCGGCGAGTGAAACTCCACAAGTAAGCGCGGACGGGCTCACGGGGAGGGTTCGGTCCGTGATGCTGTCTGCGCCAACTGCGGCCGGTGTGGGTTCGATCCGGGGGCCGGACGGCACCGCCGGCGGGCGTCCGGATCGAAGCTTTGAACGGCCGATCCCAAGCGGCGCGCGGCCTAGACCCAGCGCCGGGGCGCCGAGCGGGTCATGCGTCGCTTGTAATTGGCCTGACCACATTGGTCATACCCATCATAGCGTGAGGTCGCGGGGATTGGAAGTCCCAATTTCGTCAGAATGGGCTCTTGGCGCCAACTCCCGCTCTAGAGCGTAATCCGGCGTCTGAATGGGAATAATCTGATGTCTGTCAATCGGAGGGACGGCGAGGGTTGAAACGATCGAGCGATGTGACGTTTGACGATCGCGGGGGCACGTGAGCCCGCGGCGGGTAGGTCTACTGGTGCCGTTTCGCGAGCTGCCGGGGGAGATTGCCGACCTCGTGGCCGAGGCACACGAGCCGGTGGCGCAGTGGCAGGTACTGACCGCCTCGGCCGACAGCCACGACATCGACGAGCTGCTGGAGACCGGGGCCGACGAGCCGCTGCTCGCGGGCGTCGAGCGAATGCGCCGCTGGCATCCCGACGTCGTGGCGTGGGCCTGCACGAGCGGATCCTTCGTCGGCGGACGCGCGTGGGCGCTCGCCCAGGCGCGCGCGATCGAGCGTGCCGCAGGCGTGCCCGCCACGAGCACGTCGCTCGCCTTCGTCGAGGCGCTCTCTGCACTCGGCGCCGACGAGGTGTCGGTCGTATCCCCATACCCCGCGCCCGCGACGGCGGCGTTCATCGCGTTCCTCGCGGAGTGGGGGATAGAGGTGCGGACCGCCACACACCTCGGTCGGCCCAGCGGGGCGGAGTCCACGCTGCTCGGACCGGGCGAAGTGGGGCCGGCGGTCGAAGCGCTGGCCGGCGACGTACCGGTGCTGCTTCCCGACACCGCCGTCTGGGGCCTCGAGCTGCGTCGTGCACTGGCGCCTCGCGTACCGGTGCCGCTACTGGTGGCGAACCAGGTGACCCTCTGGCATGCCTTCGCGCTCGCCGGGCTGTCGACCGATCTCGAGGCGTTCGCGGAGCTGCGCGACATCCGGCCGTCCGGTCTGACGAGCGCCGCCCGCGCCGCGGCTTGATCGCCGCCGTCGCCCCAGGAAGCCGCCTGGCTTCCTGAGACAATCCGGAGATGGTCAGCGGCAGCTCGATCGGCAGCGACGTGGCGAGCTTCCCTCGCCGGATCGCAGCGATCGAGGAGCAGCAGCTAGTGCCAGGCGCCGCGAGGTCCTATCCCGCGCTGCGAGCGCGCCCCGAGCCCGACGCTCCGCACCGGACGCCGTTCCAGCGCGATCGCGACCGGATCGTGCACTGCAAGGCGTTCCGACGGCTCAAGCACAAGACGCAGGTCTTCATCGCGCCCGAGGGCGACCACTACCGGACGCGGCTGACCCACACGCTCGAGGCCTGCGGGATCGCGCGCAACGTAGCCCGCGCGCTCGGGCTCAACGAGGACCTCACCGAGGCGATCGGCCTCGGGCACGATCTCGGCCATCCGCCGTTCGGGCACATCGGCGAGCGCGTCCTCGACGAGTGCCTCCAGCAGCGCTACGGGACGCGCTTTCGCCACAACGAGCACTCGCTGCGGGTCGTGGAGCGCCTCGAGCGCGACGGCGAGGGACTCAACCTGACCGAGCAGGTCCGCGACGGGATCCTCAACCACACCGGTCCCGGCACCCCGGCGACGCTCGAGGGGCGGATCGTCCGCGTCGTCGACCGGATCGCCTACATCAACCACGACATCGACGACGCCCTGCGCGCCGGCGTGATCGATCGCGCCGACCTCCCGCGTGCGGAGATCGACGCGCTCGGCGACACCGGCTCCGAGCGGATCGGCACGCTGGTCGCCGACCTGATCGAGCGCTCAGCGGCCGCGGGCGACATCGTCCAGAGCGAGGACGTCGGCGCCACGATGCTGCGCCTGCGGGCGTTCATGTTCGAGCGCGTCTACCTCGGCGCCGACGCCCAGCGCGAGCGGCCGCGGATCGAGCGGCTGCTGCGGACCCTGTTCGACCACTACGCCGCCGAGCCGCCGCCCGGGGTGACCCCAGACGCCTCCGAGCCCGAGCGCGTGGTGGACTACCTGGCCGGCATGACCGACCGCTTCTCCATCCGCGCCTTCTCCGACCTGTCGCTGCCCCAGGGCTACTGATGGCCCGCTACACGCAGGACTCGATCGAGCGGCTGCGCGAGTCGATCGACATGGTCGGCCTCGTGGGGTCGCGCACCGATCTGCGCCGCGTCGGCTCGCGCTGGGTCGGCCTCTGCCCCTTCCACGAGGAGCGGACGCCCTCGTTCTCGGTCAACGCCGAGCAGGGCCTCTACCACTGCTTCGGCTGCGGCGAGGGCGGTGACGCGATCAGCTTCGTCCGCGAGACCGAGCAGCTCGACTTCGCGGAGGCGGTCGAGCTGCTCGCCGAGCGTTTCAACGTCGAGCTCAAGCGCGAGCGCGAGGATCCGCAGGAGGAGGAGCGCCGCCGCCGCCGTGGGCGGTTGCTCGCATTGCTGGAGCGCACGACGGCGTTCTACGAGAAGTACCTATGGGAATCGGACGAGGCTCGCGCCGCGCGGGACTATCTGGCTGGCCGCGGGCTGTCGCAGGAGACGCTGCGCGAGTTCAGGGTCGGATGGTCGCCGAGCGGCTGGGACAAGCTGCTGGCGGGCGCGGAGCGCGACGGCTTCTCGCTCGACGACCTGATCGCGGCCGGGCTGGCGCAGCCCAAGCGCTCGGGCAAGGGCGGCGTCGACCGCTTCCGCGAGCGGATCATGTTCCCGCTCGCCGACTCGCGCGGGCGCGTGCTCGGCTTCGGCGCCCGTGCGATGAGCGACGAGCAGGGCGCGAAGTACATCAACACCTCCGAGAACGAGATCTACCACAAGGGCCGTCAGCTGTTCGGGATCGACAAGGCGCGTGCGGTCGCCGCGAAGTCGGGTCGCGTGGTGGTGGTCGAGGGCTACACGGACGTGCTTGCCCTGCACCAGGCCGGGGTAGGCGAGACGGTGGCGATCATGGGAACGGCCCTGACTGAGCACCAGCTGTCCGAGCTCGCTCGTGCGGCCGGCGCCGAGGGCGTCGTCTACCTGGCCCTGGACGCGGACAGGGCGGGCCAGCAGGCGATGCTGCGCGCGGCGAAGATCGCCGAGCAGCGCGACATCGAGCTGCGTGTCGTCCAGATGCCCGAGGGCGCGGACCCGGCTGAGCTCGTCGCCGCCCAGGGCGCCGACGCAATCCTCGGCAAGCTCGACGATGCGCTGTCAGTCCGCAAGTTCGCCGTCCTAAGAGTGCTGGCGGACGCCCGCATCGCGACGGCGGAGGGCCGTGAGCGCGCGATAGCGCAGGCCAGCGAGCTGATCTCTGAGACGCAGCCGGGCAGCGCCCTGCGCGCGGACCTTGTGAATGCGGTCGCCGACCGCCTGCAGGTCCCGGATTCATACGTCGTCACGCTCCTAAGAGACTCGACGCGCTCGAGCGCCAGACGACCACCGGCCGCCGCTTTTGGGGATCCCGGTCCTGAGCACCATCCGGGCAGCGGCACCTCAACCGCGAGCGATGGCGGTTCCGAGCCTTCGGCTGGCGGCGGAGCAAGCGTTGCCGCGGGGCCGGGAGCCGCTGCGCTGGAGGCCGAGCGGGTCTTCCTCGCCCTCTGCCTTGCCGCTGGCAGCGTCGGCCGGGAGTACCTCGACCGGCTTCAGCCGGAGCACCTGTCATCGGCGTCGCTGCGTCGGGCGCGGAAGTATCTCAGCGCGAACTTCGACGACCCGCTCGCCGAGCTGGACCCCGACGACGCCGAGCTTGCGGGCCTGGTGGCGGGAATCGCGGTACGCGCGGAGGAGGGGGAGCCGGCCGAGGAGCCGCTGCTGAGGATGAGCTTTCTCGCGTTGGAGCTACGCCGGATCGACCGTGAGGTGAGACGCGCGCGTCAGGAGGGCGATCTCGAGAGTCAGGTCGAGTTGGCGAACGCTCGCCAGAGGGTTCGCCGCGACATGGACGCGGTAATGGGGCAGGCCACGTGATCGGCGAGCCGGAAGACCTGCTCGACGACGAGCTCGAGGACGTGCCGCCGCCCGCCGAGGTCGCTCCCGCGGGCGACCCCTACGACGAGTTCCACGAGGGCGGCGTCGTCACCGCCGGCGTCAAGGCCGCCCCGCCGGAGGGCGGAACCGGCGACGCGGTCCGGCTCTACCTCCAGCGGATCGGTCGCGTCCCGCTGCTGAGCCGCGAGGACGAGGTCCGCCTCGCCAAACGCGTCGAGCAGAACGACATGGCGGCCAAGAACGCGCTGATCGAGGCGAACCTGCGCCTCGTCGTCTCGATCGCCAAGCGCTACCAGGGCCGCGGCCTGACCCTCCTCGACCTGATCCAGGAGGGCAACATGGGCCTGATCCGCGGCGTCGAGAAGTTCGACTGGCGCCGGGGCTTCAAGTTCTCGACTTACGCGACCTGGTGGATCCGCCAGGCGATGACCCGTGCGCTCGCCGACCAATCGCGCACGATCCGCATTCCGGTGCACATGGTCGAGCGGATGAACAAGGTCCACGCCGCCCGCCGGGCGCTGTCCCAGGAGCTCGAGCGCGACCCCACGACGGCGGAGATCGCCGCCAAGCTCGAGATGCCCGAACAGAAGGTCGAGGACCTACTTAAGCTCGGCCAGGACCCCGTCTCGCTCGAGTCGCCCGTCGGCACCGGCGACGAGTCCGCCGAGCTCGCCGACTTCATCGCCGACGACATCGACGACCGCCCGCTCGAGGTCGTCGCCCGCCAGCTGCGCGACGCCGACGTCCTCGCGGTGCTCAACACCTTGACCGAGCGCGAGCGCAGCGTGATCGAGCTCCGCTACGGCCTCGCCGGCCGCGGCCCCCTCACGCTCGAGGAGATCGGCAAGGTCATTGGCCTCACCCGCGAGCGTGTCCGCCAGATCGAGGTCCAGACGCTCCACATGCTGCGCGACTCCGGCCGCGCCGGAGCGCTCGAGGGAACGACGGACGACCCCTCTTAGACCGTCGATCAGCGCGGTGCTCGCTATCGTGGGCCGGCGCCATTCCGGGGTAGCTCAATCAGGCAGAGCGATCGGCTGTTAACCGATAGGTTGTGGGTTCGAGTCCCACCCCCGGAGCTCAGCGGGCGAGGGTGTCGCGTAGCCAGGAGGAGAGCTCGCGCAGGAAGCCGGGATCGATGGCGTGAGGGAGCGGGTACTCGCGGTAGAGCAGGTCGACGCCGGCGGCCTCGAGCGTCTCGCGGGCCTGACGGGCGAAGTCGATCGGGATGATCGGGTCCTGGGTCCCGTGGCCGATGGCGATCCGGGGCAGCGGGCGGGAGAGGTCGGGCGCCCAGCTGGGGACCGTGGGGATGAAGCCGCTCAGGGCGAGGACGCCGGCGGGGCGCGGCCGATCGGGTCCGAGCCCGAGCGCGTAGCTCATGACGGTGCCCTGGGAGAAGCCACCGAGGACCGTGCGCTCGGGCGGAATGCCGGTGTGCTCGGCGAGCGCGTCGTGCCAGGCCGCGAGGGTCGCGTAGGTGGCGTTGAAGGTCTCCGGGTCGGGGTAGCCGACGCGTGGCACCACGTACCAGTGGGCGCCGCCGGGCGGCAGGCTGAGCGGGCCGCGGGGGGTGACCGCCAGCAGGCGGCGCTCGGGGTCGAGGGCGTCGGCGAGGGGGAGGAGGTCGTGCTCGTCGGTCGCGCGGCCGTGGTGGAGGACGAGCAGGCCCTCAGGCGTTCCGGCGGCCTCGCGGACCGCGTAGCGGAGCGCGTCGAGAGCGCCGGCTTGGGAGCGATCGTCGGCCATCGCGGTCGTCAAGTCCTACCCGGTTGGGCGGCTGCCTGTCCTCGGCGGTTATGCGGCGGGCTCACGCGGCGGCTCTCGTCAGCGCGGCCTCGCGCGCGTGCACGATGGCCTCGAGCTCGCGCAGAACGTCGGCGAGCGCGTCGGCGGTCTCGTCGTCGGTGAGGCGGCCGCCGTCGATCCGATCGGCCGCCTGTCCGACCGCGAGCTCGCGGTCGAGGATTCGGGCACCGGTCGCTGCCAGCACCTTGCGCAGCTCCGCTTGAGCCCAGACGGCGCCGAAGACGCCCGTGCTGGCGCCGACGACCGCGACGGGCTTGTTGCGCAGGGGATTCGTGGTGAACGGCCGCGAGAGCCAGTCGACGGCGTTCTTGAGCACGCCCGGGATCGAGTGGTTGTACTCCGGGGTCGCGAACAGGACGGCGTCCGCGCCGGCGACCGCCGACCGCAGCGCGGTCACGGCCGCCGGCGCGAGATCGCCGTCGTCGTCCTCGTCGTAGGGCGGCACGGCCTTGAGGCCGTCCCACAGCTCGAGCTCGACGCCGGACGGCGCACGCTCGGCCGCGGCGCGCAGCAGCGCCGTGTTGTGCGAGTCGCGCCGCAGGCTGCCCGAGATGGCGAGGACCTTCGTCACTGCTCCGCCTTCACGAAGTACAGCTCGGCGAGGATCGTGACCTCGTTGCCGAGCGCCTGTCCGCCGCCGGGCAGCTCAGCATTCCAGCTGACGCCGAAGGCGGTCCGGTCGACGGTCGCGGAGAGGGTCAGGCCGATCCGCTCGTTGCCGTGCGGGTCGGTGAGCGGCCCGGTGGCCGTCCCCGTCGCCTCGACGGGCCGGGTGACTCCCTTGATCGTCACCTCGCCGTCGACCTCGACCGACTCGCCGTCGAGCGCGACCCGATCGGCCGCAAAGCGCAGCTCGGGGTACTGCTCGGCGTCGAAGAAGTCCGGCGACTGCAGGTGGGCCGCCAGGTTCTCGTCCTTGACGTCGATGCTGGCGACCTTGGCGGCGCCGCTCAGCTTTGCGCCGGCGTCGGTGACGTCGAGCGTGCCCTCGAACTCGCGGAACGCGCCCTTGAACGCGTTGGCGAGATAGGGGATTTGGAAGCCGACCGACGAATGGGTGTCGTCGAGCCGCCACGTGCTGGGCGGGGCTGCGATCGTGCTTGTGCTCATGGTTGCTACCTCCGGAAGATCTGTCTATAGTTGAGTACGCAACCAATGGTAGCAATAACACTTTGAGTCGTCAAGTATTGAGCCCACAAGCGTCTCCGCCCGCCCTGCGCGCGTGGAACCGGCTCGTGCGCGCCTATTCGACGACGCGTCGCGAGCTGCGGACCCAGCTCCACGAGGACCACGGACTGACGCTCAACGACTACGAGGCGCTGTACGTGCTCTCGCTCGCGGAGGGCCAGCGGATGAAGCGCGTCGACCTCGCCCAGCGGCTCGTTCTGACCCCCTCGGGGATCACGCGACTGCTGGAGGGCCTGGAGGCTGCCGGGCTGGTGGAAAAGGTCGCCTGCGACACCGACCTGCGCGTCAGCTACGCTCAGCTCACCGACGCGGGCGCGGAGAAGCTCGACGCGGCGTCGTGCGGCCACTCGGGATCGCTGCGCACGGTCTTCGGCGACCACCTCGACGAGGAGGAGATCGAGGCGCTCGCCGATCTGCTCGGCAAGCTTCCCGGAGCGCTCGACGAGGACGCCGCCTGCCCGACGGACGACTGACGGGTCTGTTCCGGCCGGGGACGGCCGAAAGGCGCCCACGCCCGTGGCGCCGCCGGGGACGGGCCGCTTACGGCCGAATCACGGCCGTGATCGGCCCGGCGCTCGTCAGCCGCTGCGTTCGGCGAAGCGCTCGAGCGCGAGGGAGGCTGCGGTCCCGCCGTCGTGGGCGGCCGACCATGCCGCGAGCTCGCCGGCGCGAGCCGCGATTTGCTCGTCGGCGAGCGCTCTGCGCACCGCCAGCCGGACCCCGCGCGGCGTGACCATTCGCCGCGGGAGCGAGACGCCGCAGCCGGCCCAGGCGACGCGCGAGGCGTTCTCCGCCATATCGCCCGCGGCGGGACAGCCGACGACCGGCACGCCGCAGGAGAGCGCGCGGGCGACCGTGCCATGCCCGGCGTGACAGACGACGGCGGCACACTTGGGCATGGTGCGTGCGTAGGACAGCCAGTCGACCACGCGTGCGTTGGCTGGCACGCGCGCCGGCCGCTCGCCGCCCGGGCGATTGGTCGTCGCGATCACGCGCACCGGCTCGTTCGCCAGCCCCTCGAGCGCGGCGGCGATCAGCCGGCCGCCGGGGTCCTGTGAGGTGCTCGGCGCGATCAGCACCAGTGGCTCGTCGCCCTCGGGCAGATCGACGTCCTCGGCCGGGCGCTCCCACAGCAGCGGACCCGTGACCTCGAACGCCGGGTGCCATTCCCGGCGCGGGTACTCCAGCTGGGGGAAGGTCGCGACCAACGCGAGGTCGCGCGAGATCCCGTTGTGCGTGTGGTCGTGCGGGGGCAGGCCGACCCTGGCGCGTGCCGCGTTGAGCTCGTCGCGCCCCTGCAGCTCGCCGCGTCGCAGTAGCGGCTGGAACACGCCCCACGCCCTGCGCCCGAGGTGGGTGCGGGGGAGGCGGGCGCCGATCGAGTAGGGCGGCAGCCCCGCCTCGGAGGTCGGCAGCACATGGGGGACGAGCGTCGCGAACGGCCGCTCTTCGACGCCCGCGACGAGGCCGCCGACTGCGGTCAGGATGTCCCCGACGACCACGTCGGGGTCGAACGACCGCACCAAAGGGACCGTCATCTGCGTCGCCTCGACCGCGGCTTCGTAGGGCGTCATGTCACGGCCGGTGGGGAAGACCGTGTACTCCGGCGCGGCGGAGAACTCGATCCCCTCGCGCTCGACGTCCTCCTGCCAGCGCTTCCAGGTCTGCAGGCAGACGCTGTGCCCCCGCCGCACCAGCGCACCCCCGAGCGCGATCGCCGGGAAGGCGTGGCCCGGGTCTCCGAACGCGGTGATCAGGAAGCGCCGGGCCACCGGCGTCTCGATGGCCGCCAACGCGGCGTCGCCCATGCGGTTCTCGGTGGTGCTCAGACCATCTCCGCGATTTCGCGGATCATCCGCCTGCGCGCCTCGGGATCGAACACCGTCGGCGTCGCGACGAGCGTTCCGACGCCCGCCTCGCGGTAGACCTCGAGCCGCTCCTTGACCCGCTCCCTGGGACCGACCAGCGACGTGCGGTCAATCAGCTCGGCGGGCAACGCCGCGGCGGCCTCCTCCTTCTTGCCGTCGAGGTAGAGGTTCTGGACCTCCTCGGCGGCGTCCTCGAACCCATAGCGCCGCACCAGCGCGTTGTAGAAGTTCTTCTTGCGCGATCCCATGCCGCCGACGTAGAGCGCGAGCAGCGGCCGGACGGCGTCACGCGCCTTGTCGATGTCGTCGTCGATGCAGAGGTTGACGTTCGGGGCGATATCGAACGAGTCGTCGATCCGCTTGCCGTTCCCGGCCGCCGCCGCGCCCTCCTCCAGCAGCGTGCGGAACTCGGCGACGTGCTCGGGGGAGAAGAACGTCGGCAGCCAGCCGTCGGCGATCTCGCCGGTCAGCGTCGTGTTCTTCGGCCCGATCGCCGCGATGTAGATCGGCATCCGCTCCTGGACCGGCGCGATCATCAGCTTCAGCGCCTTGCCGGGTCCGTCGGGCAGCGGCAGGTCGTAGATCTCGCCGTGGTACTCGAGCCGCTCGCGCGCGAGCGCCTTGCGCAGGATCTCGACGTACTCGCGCGTGCGCTGCAGCTGGTGGGCGAACGGCTGTCCATGCCAGCCCTCGGCCACCTGCGGGCCGGACGACCCGATGCCGAGCAGCATCCGGCCGTTCGAGAGTTGGTCGAGCGTCGCCGCGGTCATCGCCGTCATCGCGGGGGTGCGGGCGGGCATCTGGAAGATCGCCGAGCCGAGCTTGATCCGCTCGGTCTGCGAGGCGAGCCAGGCGAGGATCGTCGCGGTGTCGGAGCCGTAGGCCTCGGCCGCCCAGACTGAGTCGAAGCCGGCCGCCTCGGCCTCCTTGACGATGTCGAGCTGCTGCTCGGAGGTCAATCCGAGTCCCCAGTACCCCACGTGCAGGCCCAACCGCATGCAAGTCTCCTTTCACCAGCAGGAGCGACCTTGAAGTCGCCGACGGCGGGCCCTACGCTCGCGGGGCCGCCCGGCGGCATCGTATGGCACCCGACCAGCCCGCAACCGCATGAGAAGGCCCCGCCGACCGGCCCGCGCGCTGCGCGCCGCGATCGACGAGATGCCGCTCGCTACGCGTCAGGCGATGCTCGACGGGATCGCCCGCAACCCGATCATCGTCGGAGCCTATGCGGCGCCCGACGGCGGGGTCTGCCCGATGCTTGCCGCGCACCGAAACGGGGGAAGGACAAGCTACGCGGCCTTCGCGGCCGCGTGGGATCGTTACGCCCGGGCGGGTAGGCGCTCGCGGCGTGCGACCTCGCGCGAGCTGAAGGCGCTGACGGCGATGCTCGAGGCGAGCGTCGCGGAGGAGGACGTACGCGGGGCCGGGGCCCTGCGGCGCGCGATCGCCGAGCACCGGTCGATCCAGTACGCCCGCGCCCGGCGCGAGGAGCTCGCCGTCGCGCCGTACGAGCTCGAGCTAGAGGAGCTCGGTCACAGCCCCTCGCCGGGGCGGACGAACTGCAGCTCCGGGACGATGCAGGCCGGCGAGGTCCTCAGCAGGTAGCGCACCGCCTCGGCGACGTCCTCGGGCTGGATCATCTCGTCCTTGGGGACGCTCTCTGCCACCCAGTCGGTCATCGCCGTGGCGACGAAGCCGGGACAGAGGGCGGTCGCCTGGATCCCGTCGCCCGAGTGCTCCTTGTGCAGCGCCTGGGTGAATCCGACGACGGCGAACTTCGTCGCCGAGTAGACGGACAGCCAGCCCTGGCCCGACTTGCCGGCGATCGAGGCGGTGTTGACGACCAGCGCCTTGCGGTGCTCCGCGCCCGCCTGCACGAGCATCGGCAGGCACTCGCGCGTAGTCAGCACCACGGCGCGCAGGTTGACGCCGATCTGCATGTCGAGCCTCTTGGTGTCCTGCTCGGCGATCGGGCCGCCGATGCCGACGCCGGCGTTATTGACGAGCACGTCGAGGCGCCCGAAGCGGTCGCGATGGCGGCGCACCAGCTCCGCGATCGCGCCCTCGTCGACCATGTTCGCGGGTACCGCCTCGACGTCGATCCCGGCGGAGCGCAGCTCCTCGGCGGCCGCCTCGAGCTTCTCCGGACGGCGGGCGGAGATCGTGACGCCGTAGCCGTCCTCGCCCAGTGCACGGGCGATCGCGAGGCCGATTCCGCTCGAGCCGCCGGTGACCAGTGCTGCGCGCTCTGCCAAGGGTTCTCCTCGATCCGGATTCGGGGGACCGGCCGAGGCTATTTGAATTCGGCGTTAAGAGAGCCGGAATCGGCCCCTAAGTAAGCCTTTGTCCCATACGCTCCCGAGCGGTGAGGGACCGACTGCGTTTGTTGACCGCCGTGGCGGTCTCGGGGGTACTGGCGTCGAGCGTGGCCGCCTGCGGCGATTCGAGCACGCCCGATGCGGCCAGCACGCCGCCTCCGCCCGCCGAGCCCGAGGACTTCCCGAGTGCCCAGGGCAAGACGCTGCGCGACCTGCTGGCCGAGGTCGAGGACACCGGTCCGGTGCTCGCAGCGTCGGTCTCGCAGTTCCAGCCGGGCGACAACCGCTTCGGCTTCGCGCTCTTCGACCGCGCTCGTGCCCAGATCGCCGATGCGCCGGTGGCGCTCTACGTCGCGCCCGTGGGCGGCGGTCCGGTCGACGGCCCGATTCCGGCGAGCTTCGAGCAGATGACCGTCAAGCCGCAGTTCCAGAGCCGCTCGGTCGCCGAAGACGACGAGGCGGCGAAGTCGCTCTACGTCGCTCGGCTCGACCTGCCGAAGCCCGGCCGCTACGAGGTGCTGGGCGTCGCGCGGCTCGACGACCGCGTCGTCGCCGCGACCCCCGCCGGCGGCCCGCTGACGGTCAAGCGCAAGGGCCCCGTCCCCGACGTCGGCGACATGGCTCCGGTCGTCCACACCGACACCGAGGCCGACGCCAAGGGCAACCTCGCCAGCATCGACACCCGCGAGCCGCCCTCGACGATGCACGACGTCGACTTCGCCGACGTCGCCGGCCGCCGGCCGACGGTGCTCCTGTTCGCTACCGCCGCGCTCTGCCAGAGCCGCGTCTGCGGCCCCGTGATCGACGTCACCGAGCAGGTCAAGGCCGAGCGCGGCGACGAGGTCGCCTTCGTCCACCAGGAGATCTACCGCGAGAACGACATCGCCAAGGGCTTCCGGCCCTCGGTCGGCGCCTGGGGCCTCCCGACAGAGCCCTGGCTCTTCGCGATCGACCGCGACGGCCGTGTCGCCGCCCGCATCGAGGGCGCCTTCAGCGCCGCCGAGCTCGACAAGGCGATCGACGCCGCCGTCCGCGGCTGACCCCGCCCGTCTAACGCGCCTAAGATCGGCCCCCAAGGGCCGGTAGCTCAGTTGGTTAGAGCAGCGGACTCATAATCCGTAGGTCGAAGGTTCGAGCCCTTCCCGGCCCATCGTGAGAGCCGACGTAGCGCGACCGCGCAGCCGGCGACTGTGACGGCTCTGCATCAATTCCGTAACAAGTTCGTCAACGCGCGATCGAGCGCGCCTTGACTGGTGCATGCTCCGCCCATGCATCACTACCGCGTCGATCTCACCGGGCCGGCACCCGCGATATCGCAGGTGGTCGCCGAGATCGGCCGGCCCAGCGACGGGACGA
>DASQKV010000013.1:0-16266 GCA_035630335.1 Thermoleophilaceae bacterium
CGAACACCTTGTCGCCGGCGTACACGCGCACGCAGCGGTCACCGTCGAACTCGAGCTTCGTGCCGCGGTGCTCGAGCAGCACCTCGCCGCCGAGCGCCCTGATGTCCTCGGTCATCTGCTCCCACATCTGGCCCGGACCGAAGCGCGGGTAGTTGAACTTCGAGATGAGGCTCGTGACCTTGTCGTCCTTGTTGCCGAAGAAGGCCGACCAGGCGGCGCGGAAGAAGGACAGGTTCTTGATCCGCTGGGCGGCCCAGTCGGCGCGGATCTCCGAGGTCGGCACACCCCACACCTTCTCCGTGTAGGACTTGAAGAACTGGTTGAAGAGGAACTTGCCGAAGCGGTTCGAGACCCACTCCTCGTAGGTCTCTTCCTTGCCCTTCGGCTTGACGGCGGCCCAGAGGTAGGAGAGCAGCGCCCTGGTCAGGTCGATCGGGCCGAGCTTCTTCATCACGTCCGGGCCGCGCAGCGGGTAGTCGAGGAACTTGGCCTCGCCGTGGCGGTCGCGCCAGTAGATGCGCGACATGCGCGGACGCTTGAGGAACTCCTCCTTCATGATCTCGTGCCAGAGGTCGTCGACCTCCTGGACCTTGGTGAAGAAGCGGTGGCCGCCGAGGTCGAAGCGGTACTCGCCACCCGGACCCTCGCGAACCTCGGTCTTGGCAATCCCGCCGACCTGGTCCTCGGCCTCGAAGACGATCACCGGCAGCCCCTGCTTGGCGAGCAGGTAGCCGGCTGTCAGGCCGGCCGGTCCGGCGCCGAGGATCAGCGTGGGCCGATCGCGCGGATCTTGGCTTGGCTCGGGGGAGGGGCGGGCGCTCACTGGTCATCAGCTCCGTTCGCAGTCCGTGGCTACAGCGCCGTACACCGTATCGAAGTTGATACGCCGTACGGCGCGGTATGGTCACGGCGTGCCCAATCGCGCTTCCGAGTTGGCTTGGGACGAACCGAAGACCGGCACCGCGGCGGGGTTGACGCGGGGCCAGGTCGTGCAGACGGCGCTGGACCTCGCCGACGCGGAAGGCCTCGAGGCGGTCTCGATCCGGCGCGTCGCGCAGGAGCTCGATGCGCGCCCGATGAGCCTGTACACGCACATCGCCTCCAAGGACGATCTGCTCGCGCTGATGCTCAACGAGTTCAGTGGACGGCTGCTCGTGCCCGAGCCGCTGCCGGACGACTGGCGCGAGGCCCTGCGCCGGATCGCGCACAGGGCCTACGACTCTTACGTCGCACACCCGTGGACGATCCAGGCGTTTGGCCGCGGCACGCGCGTGGGCCCGAACATGCTGCGGCGGGCCGAGCAGTCCGCAGCCGCCGTGGTGAGCCTCGAGCTGGAGCCGTCCGAGGCGTGGACTGCCCTGAGCATCGTCCACGAGTGGACGATGGGCCATGCGCTGCACGTGGTGACGCTGCGCGAGGACGCCGAGCTGGAGGGCCGGCTGCGCGACGCCGATCCGAGCGACTTTCCGCGCATGTCGCGGGTGTTCGGGGAGGGGAGGGCGCAGTCGCGCGACGCGGTCTTCGAGGTCGCGCTCGAGGTCGTGCTCGACGGCATCGAGCGGCGCTACGCCTCTGGCGCACGCTAGCCGCGGCGCGTCACCGGAACTGGCCACTGTCGCCGCACCGCATCAGGAGAAGGTTCCCGGGCGATCGCTGCGCTGCACGCCTATCCTCGCGCGATGGACCAGATCTTCCAGGTCGCCGGCGCGGTGCTGATCCTGATCGCCTTCGCGGCCGCGCAGCGGGGCAGCATGTCGCAGCACTCGGTGGTCTACCTGGCGCTCAACCTCGTTGGGTCGCTGGTGCTGACGGGAGTCGCATTGCGCGGCCGCGACTGGGGCTTCCTGCTGCTCGAGATCGTCTGGGCGATCGTCTCCGCGTGGGGGCTCGTGCAGATCTCGCGCGGGCGCCAGCCGGGCGCCGCGCACTGAGCGCGGCTAGAGCGGAGGCCGGCGGTCGCGGTACTCCACGTCGCGCACGTCGCGGCGGGCGGTGGTGGCCATGAACAGGCTGATCAGGAGGCCGACGATGCCGGCGATCATCAGGATCAGGCCGATCGTCGTGAGGTCGACGCCGGAGATGGAGTCGGTCACGGCGTAGCGGAGGATCGCTCCTACCGCGATCAGGAAGATCGACGAGCCGATGGTCATTTGGCCTCCTTCTGTCGGGCGCCGGATGGCGCTCCGGGGTGCATACCCGCAATCGCGGGGTTCCAACTCCTGGTATGAACCGCGTATGAGCGAGCTGGCGTGCCTCGACGGGACGGTGGGCCCCGCCGAGGAGACCCGGATTCCCGTCACCGATGCGGGATTGCTGCGCGGCGATGGCGCATTCGAGGTCGTCCGCGTCTACGACGGCGAGCCGTACGCGCTCGGCGAGCACCTCGACCGTATGGAGGTTTCCGCCGCGAACCTGCGCTTGGAGGGGCCGTTTCATCGCGAGCTCCTGGAGGCCGAGGCGGCTCAGCTGCTCGCGGCGCGCGGGCGCTCCTTCGACGGCTGCCTGCGGCTCGTCCTCACGCGTGGCGGGCGGCGGCTGCTGCTGACCGAGCAGCTCCCGTCCACGCCCGAGGTCGCTCGGCTCGCGACCGTCACCTACGCGCCGACGCGCGTCCTCGACGGCGTCAAGTCGCTCTCCTACGCGGCCAACATGCTCTGCAGCCGGATCGCGCGCGAGCGCGGGTTCGACGAGGCGCTGCTGGTGACCCCGCACGGGCGCGTGCTCGAGGGCCCGACGTCGACGTTCTTCTGGGTCGACCGCGACGGGACGCTCTGCACGCCGCCGCTCGACGACCACGTGCTCGCGTCGATCACCCGCGCGCACGTGCTCGACATGCTGGACGTCGAGGAGCGCAGCGTCAGCCTGGTCGAGCTCAACGAGCGCGCACGTGAGGCGTTCCTCGCCTCGACGACGCGTGAGGTCCAGCCGGTCGGGATGATCGACGAGCTCGAGCTTGACGCCCCCGGCGAGGTCACGCGCGCCGCCGCGGCCGCGTTCGCCGAGCGCCGCGACGCAGCGCTGCGGGCGGGCTAGCCGCCTTGCGGATCCTCACGATCGTCGGCAACCGGCCGCAGTTCGTCAAGGCAGCGGCGGTGTCGAAGCTGCTGCGCGAGCGCCACGACGAGCTGATCGTCCACACCGGACAGCACTACGACGACGAGCTGTCGCAGGTCTTCTTCGACGAGCTGGGCGTTCCGGCTCCCGACCGCCAGCTCGACGCGGGCGGCGGCACCAACACCGAGCAGACGGCGCGCATCCTCGGCCTGCTGGAGGGCGAGATCGCGCGCGCGGCGCCCGACATGGTGCTGGTCTACGGCGACACGAACACCACCCTCGCGGGCGCGCTCGCCGCGGCCCAGGCGCGGATTCCTGTCGCCCACGTCGAGGCGGGCATGCGCTCGTTCGACCGTGCGATGCCCGAGGAGCTAAACCGCGTCCTGACCGACCACGCGAGCGACCTGCTGCTGTGCTCGACCGCGACGGCGATGGCGAACCTCGAGGACGAGCGGGCCGCGGGGGAGGCGCACCTGGTCGGGGACGTGATGGCCGACGTGTCGCTCGCGTTCCGGCCGATCGCCGAGCAGCGCTCGACGGTGCTCGCCGACCACGGGCTCGAGGACGGCGGCTACGTGGCCGCGACGGCCCACCGGGCCGGGAACGTCGACGACCCGCGGCGCCTCGAGCGGCTGGTCGAGCTGCTCGAAGCGGTGCCGGGCCCCGTAGTGCTGCCGCTGCACCCGCGGACCGCGGCGCGCCTGGACGCCGCCGCCCTGCGCGCGCGCCTGGACGCCGACCCCGACGTCGTCCTCACGCCCCCGCTCGGCTACCTCGACTTCATGCAGCTCGCCGCCCACGCGCGCGCGGTGCTGACCGACTCCGGAGGCGTCCAGAAGGAGGCCTACCTGCTCGGCGTCCCGTGCGTGACGCTGCGCGACACGACCGAGTGGGTCGAGACCGTCGACGCTGGCTGGAACGTGCTCGTCGATCTCGACGCCGGCGCCGCTCTAGCCGCGCTCGAGCGCCCGCGGCCAGACGGCGACCGCCCGGAGCTCTACGGCGGGGGACAGGCCGCGCGGCGCGTTTGCGACGTGCTCGGCGCCTACACTCCCGGAGGATGAGCGGACCGGACGGGAAGCCGGCGCGCGTCGGCATAGTGGGCCTCGGATACGTCGGGCTGCCGCTTGCGGTGGCGTTCGCCGAGGAGGGCCACGAGATCGTCGGCGTCGACACCGATGCGCGCCTCGTGGCCGCGATCGAGGCCGGCGAGAGCCACATCGAAGACGTTCCGAGCGAGCGGCTGCGCGCCGTGGCCGCCCGCATCTCCGCGACCACGGACTACGCCCGGCTGTCCGATTGCGACGCGGTGCTGATCGCCGTGCCGACGCCGCTGACGCGCAACCGCGAGCCCGACCTCGGACCGCTGCTGTCGGCGGGCACCGAGCTGGGGAGCGTGCTGCACGCCGGCCAGCTGGTCGTGCTCGAGTCGACCACCTACCCGGGCACGACGCGCGAGCGGCTGGTGCCGCTGCTGGAGGAGTCCGGGCTCGCCGCCGGGCGCGACTTCAACGTCGCCTTCTCGCCCGAGCGCGTCGACCCCGGTCGCACCGACCACACGCTGCGCACGACCCCAAAGATCGTCGGCGGCCTGACCCCGGACTGCCTCGACCGCGCCGTCGCCCTCTACGAGCTCGTCTGCGACCACATCGTGCCCGTCTCCGCGCCCGAGCCCGCCGAGCTCGCGAAGCTGCTCGAGAACGTCTTCCGCTCGGTCAACATCGCCCTCGTCAACGAGCTGGCGATGCTCTGCGACCGGATGGGCATCGACATCTGGGAGGTCGTCGACGCCGCCGCGACCAAGCCCTACGGCTTCATGCGCTTCGATCCTGGCCCGGGGATGGGCGGCCACTGCCTGCCCGTCGACCCGTTCTACCTCTCCTGGCGCGCGCGCGAGTACGGCCAGCCGACCGAGTTCGTCGAGCTCGCGGGCGAGGTCAACCAGCGGATGCCGGAGTTCTGCGTCGCGCGCATCGCGCGCGCGCTCAACGACCAGGCGAAGCCCGTGCGCGGCTCGCGGGTGGCGATCTTCGGCGTCTCCTACAAAGCCGGCGTCGGCGACCTGCGCGAATCGCCGGCGCTGCGGATCGCCCACATGCTCGCCGACCAGGGCGCGGTGCTCGCCTACCACGACGACTACGTCCCGGAGCTGCCCGAGCTCGACCTCACGGCCGAGTCGGTCGACGTGGTGCTCGACGGCGCCGACGTGGCCGTGATCGTCACCGCCCACCCGGGCCTCGACGTCGAGGCGATCGTCCGCTCCGCCCCGCTGGTGGTCGACTTCCGCGGCGTGACACGCGGCATCGAGGCGAACAACCTCGTGCGCCTGTGAGCGCGCGGCCAGTCACCGTCGGCGTCGTCGGGCTCGGCTACTGGGGCCCGAACCTGGCGCGCAACTTCGACCGCCTGCCGGAGTCCGAGCTGCGCTGGATCTGCGACGGCTCCGAGGCGGCGCGCGAGCGCCATGGGCTCGCCTTCCCCGACGCGCGCGTGTCGGCCGACGTCGACGAGCTGCTCGCCGACCCCGAGCTCGACGCCGTCGTGGTCGCCACGCCGGTCCCGACCCACGCCGCGCTCGCGACGCGTGTGCTCGAGGCCGGCAAGCACTGCTTCGTCGAGAAGCCGCTCGCCCAGTCGGTCGCCGACGCCGAGGAGGTCGTCGCGGCGGCCCGCACCGCCGGGCGCACGCTGATGGTCGGCCACCTGCTCGAGTACCACCCCGGGCTCGAGAAGCTCAAGCAGATCGCCGACTCCGGCGAGCTCGGCGACATCCACTACATCTACGGCAACCGCCTCAACCTCGGCCAGCTGCGCGCCGAGGAGAACGCGCTCTGGTCACTCGGTGCCCACGACGTCTCGGTCGTGCTGCGGCTCGCGAACGGCGAGGAGCCGGTCGAGTGCACCGCGACCGGCGAGTGCTACATGCGCGAGGGGATCGAGGACGTCGTCTTCGCCTACCTGCGCTTTCCCTCCGGCCTCGCCGCCCACCTCCACCTGTCGTGGCTCGACCCGCACAAGGAGCGCCGCTTCACCGTCGTTGGCTCGAAGAAGATGGCGACCTTCGACGACATGGAGGTCGAGCGCAAGCTCACGATCTACGACAAGGGCTTCGACGAGGACTCGAGCTCCTACGGCGAGTACATCACTCGCTCGGGCGACATCAGCAGCCCGCGCGTCCCCAACGACGAGCCGCTGCGGATCGAGTGCCGCCACTTCGTCGACCGCATCCGCGACGGCGCCCCGGCCCGCTCCGACGGCGAGGCCGGCCTGCGCGTAGTGCGCGTGCTCGAGGCGCTGCAGGAGTCGCTCGACAGGAGCCGCCGCAGTGTCGGCGCCGCCTGAGGCGTTCGCGACGCGACCTCGGCGCCTCGCGCGGCGGCGGAGGCGGGGGCCGGCGTGGCTGACCTGACCGTGTCCGATTGGGCGCCGGGACTGCTGCTCGGGGCCGGGGTAGAGCTGCCGGACGACGTCGAGCTGGGCGGTCACGTCGTCATCCATGCCGGCACAGTCGTCGGCGCGGGGGCGCGAATCCAAGATGGCGCCATCATCGGCAAGCCGCTCGCGCTGGGACCGCGCTCGACGGCGCCGCGCGCGGCGCCGGACCCAGCCCGCATCGGGCCCGGAGCGACGATCTGCGCCGGAGCGATCGTGGTCGCCGGCGCGACCATCGGCGAGCGCGCGGTCATCGGCGATCAAGCCCACGTCCGTGAGCGCGCGGTCATCGGCACGGAGACCGTCGTCGGTCGCGGCTCCGCGGTCGACAACGACGTGACGATCGGCGCCCGCGTCCGGATCCAAACCGGCTGCTACATCACCGCCACCTCGACGATCGAGGACGACGTCTTCCTCGCACCCGGCGTTACGCTCACCAACGACGACACGATGGGCCGCCACGGTCCTGACCACGAGCTGCGCGGCGCCACCCTGCGCCGCGCCTGCCGCGTCGGCGGCGGCGTCGTGCTCGTCCCGGGCGTCGAGATCGGCGAGGAGGCCTTCGTCGCCGCTGGTGCTGTCGTCACCAAGGACGTCCCCGCGCGCGCTGTCGCGATCGGCGTCCCGGCTCGCGTCGTCCGCCAGGTGTCCGACGAGGATGTGCTGGAGCAGTGGACGTGACCGGTGCCACGCGACGTCTCACTCGCGGACCCGGCGGGGAGGTGCTCGGATCGTGGGCCTGATCCGTCGTCGCAACGGCCTGCGCGCCGACACGCGGACGTTCGCGCTCGGCGGGGTCGCGACCGCGCTCGCCGCCGCTGTCATCGGCGGTGAGCTGGCGCGCGTCTGGCACCGCGGATCGGCGCCGTTGCCGGCCGAGACGGAGGAGCCGCTGCTGGCCGCCGCCGAGGCGGTGGCGGAGACCGCCTCGGTCGCCCGTGCGGGCTACGAGAACGTGTCGGTCACCGAGAACGCGCTGTTCAACCTCTTCACGTCCTTCGTCGTCAGCTTCATCTCGGTTCGTGCGATTACCACGCTGCTGCGCGACCGGCGTCGCGTCGGCCCGTTCCGCAACCTGATGGTCGGCCGGCGTCACATCCACCATTTCGTGCCAGGTATCGCGCTGACGTTCGTCACCGGCACGGTCGCGATCGCCACCCGCCGCGAGGGCCTCGAGCGCTGGCTCGCGGTGCCGTTCGGCGCTGGCATGGGCCTGACGCTCGACGAGTCCGCGCTGCTGCTCGAGCTCGACGACGTCTACTGGTCCGAGGAGGGCATCGTCAGCGTCCAGATCGCGCTGGCGGCGATCGCGATGCTGTCCGCCGTCGCCCTGGCCGCCCGCTTCCTCCGCCGCGGCGAGGAGCTCGTTCTGGACGAGGCGGAGCTGGCCTGAGCTAGGCGGCCGCGGCGGACGAGCGCAGCGGCTCCGCCGCGTCGGTCCAGATGATCTCGTCGCGGGCGGGGCCGACGCCGACGGTGACGACGGGGATGCCGAGCTGGTCCTCCATGAAGTCGAGGTAGGCGCGCGCGTTTGCGGGCAGGTCGTCGAGCGAGCGGGCGCCGGTGATGTCCTCGTTCCAGCCGGGCAGCTCGACGTACTCACCGCGCGCCTTGTGCAGCACGGACTGGTGGTAGGGGAACTCGTCGAAGGCCGCGCCTTCGGAGCCGGTGTAGCGGGTGGCGACGCGGATCGGGTCGATCCCGGAGAGGACGTCGAGCTTGGTCACCACGAGCCCCGTCAGGCTGTTGATCCGCGCGGAGTACTTCAGCGCGACGAGGTCGAGCCAGCCGCAGCGCCGCGGGCGGCTGGTCGTGGTGCCGAACTCGTAGCCGGCCTCGCGCAGGCGGTCGCCGATGCCGTCGTCGAGCTCGGTCGGGAACGGTCCCGCGCCGACGCGGGTGCAATAGGCCTTGGCGATCCCCCAAACCTCGTCGATCGCCTTCGGGCCGACGCCAGCTCCGTCGCAGGCCGCGCCGGCGACGGTGTTCGACGAGGTCACGAACGGATAGGTGCCGTGGTCGATGTCGAGCAGCGCGCCCTGAGCGCCCTCGAAGATCACGAGCTTGCCCTCGTCGAGGCCGCGCCAGGCGATCGGCGGCGTGTCGGCGATGTGCGGCGCGAGCCGCTGGCCGTAGGCGAGGTAGTCCTCGATCATCTGGTGCATGTCGAGCCGTGGGTCCTTCGCGAACTCGCGCAACGTCTGCCGCTTGGGCTCGAGTGCGGCGGCGATCTTCTGCTTGAGGATCTTCTCGTCGAGGATGTCCTGCACGCGGATGCCGAGCCGCGCTGCCTTGTCGGCGTAGCAGGGCCCGATCCCGCGCTTGGTCGTCCCGATCTCGCGCTTCCCGAGCTTCGCCTCGCCGGCGTGGTCGAGCAGCAGGTGGTAGGGCATGATCAGGTGGGCGTTGGCCGACACCTTCAGGCCGGTGATGTCGACGGCGCGCCGGCGCAGGCCCTCGATCTCCTCGATCAGCACGCGCGGGTCGACCACGACCCCGTTGCCGATCACGCAGTTGAGGCCCGGATAGAGGATTCCCGACGGGATCAGGTGGAACTTGAACACGTCGTCGCCGCGAACGATCGTGTGGCCGGCGTTGTTGCCGCCCTGGAAGCGGATCACCGAGTCGGCCTGCTCACCGAGCAGGTCGACGACCTTCCCCTTCCCCTCATCGCCCCACTGGGCGCCGACTATCACCAATCCAGGCATGACCGCACGAGTCTACGGTGGCTCAGCCCGCGGAGGAGAGGCGGAGGTCCGGTCCCATGATCGGCAGCGGGTCGCCGCAGATCTCGAGCAGGCGCGAGACGGTCCGGGCGCCGATCTGCTCGCGCAGCTCGTCGAGGTCGACGATGTTGGTCGTGACGACGATCGAGCGCTCGTCCTGCCAGCGCTCGTTGACGATCGCGTAGAGCTGCTCGAGCACCCACTCGGTCCGCTTCTCGGCGCCGAGGTCGTCGAGGTGCAGCAGGTCGACCGAGCAAAGCCGGCGGAAGAGCTGCATGTACGAGCCGGTCGAGTCGCTGTCGTAGGTGTCCTTGATCTCGGCGAGCAGGCGGGTGACGGGATAGACGGCGACCGAGCGCCCGGCCTTCTCGACTGCTTGCGACACGAGCATCGCGAGCGAGGTCTTGCCGGTGCCGAGGTCGCCCGTGAACCACAGCCCGCGGCCGGCCTCGACGTTCGCGTCGACGTTCTCGATGAAGGCGCGCACCGGACGCAGCACGAACGGATCGAGGTCGCAGATCGGCTTGCGGTCGAACGACACGCCGCGGAACTTCTTCGGGATGCCCGTGCCCATGCCGCGGCTGCGCGCTCGGCCGATCCGTCGCTCGCGGCAGTCGCAGGGCGTCGCCGAGCCGTCCTCCTGCAGCACCCAGCCGTTGCCCTCGCAGATGCCGAGCGGGCAGTCCGAGCGCTCGTCGTCGCGGTTCGAGGGGTCGGGGACCGGGCGCAGCATCAGGCCGGGCCTCGGGTCGTGGAGTTGGGCGCGAGAGCCGACATCAAGCAGCCCCGCCGATTGCGCCGGCGCCTGCGACCACACGCTCGGAGGCGATGCTGGCGAACTTCGGATAGCGGTCGAGGAAGGTCAGCTCGACGTGGCCGACGGGGCCGTTGCGGTGCTTGCCGATGATGATCTCGGCGACGCCGGGCTTCTCGGTCGTGTCCGGGTTGTAGTACTCGTCGCGGTAGACGAACATCACGAGGTCCGCGTCCTGCTCGATGTTGCCCGACTCACGCAGGTCGGACATCAACGGGCGCTTGTCGGGCCGCGACTCGACCGCCCGCGAGAGCTGCGAGATCGCGATCACCGGGATGTGCAGCTCGCGGGCGAGGATCTTCAAGCCACGACTGATCTTGCCGACCTGCTCGACGCGTCCGTCGCGGGGATCCTCGGCGCGCATCAGCTGCAGGTAGTCGACGATCAGCAGCCCGAGCGGGTTGCGCTGGTGCAGTCGGCGCGCCTTGGCGCGCAGCTCGAGCACGCCGAGGTCGCTCGAGTCGTCGATGAACAGCGGCGAGCGGGCTAGCTTCTCGGTCGCCTGCAGCACCTTCGGCCAGCGGTCGCTCTTGACCCGGCCCTTGCGCAGCGACTCGCCGCTGATCTTCGCCCGCGAGGCGATGAAGCGCTGGGCGAGCTCGCCCTCGGACATCTCGAGCGAGAACAGCGCCACCGCGCGACCGTGGTCGACCGCGGCGTTCTCGGCCATGCAAGTCGCAAGCGCCGATTTTCCCATGGCCGGTCTTGCCGCGAGGACGATCAAATTGCCCGGCTGGAAGCCTCCCGTAATGTCGTCGAGGTCGCGGTAGCCGCTCGGCGTGCCGGTCAGGCTCTGGCCCTCCTTCGACAGCCGCTCGAGTTTGTCGAGCTCCTCGTGCAGCACGTCCTCGATCGTCCGCAGCTGCGACGAGTCGTGGTCGTGGCCGGCGCGGAAGATCGCCTGCTCGGCCTGCTCGACGAGCGAGCGGGGATCGCCCGAGTCGGTCGCCACCTTCTCCTGGATCTCGCGCGCCGCGCCCAGCAGCCGGCGCAGGATCGAGTGATCGCGCACGATCCGCGCGTAGTCCCGCACCGCGCCCGCCGCCGGCACCATCGTCGGTAGCGAGTGGATGTACGGCGCGCCGCCGGCCTCATCGAGCTTGCCCTCGCGCTTGAGGTCGTCGCAGACGGTGATCGCATCGACCGCCTCGGGCTCCGCCTTCTCCTTGAGGCGCAGCATCGCCCGGAAGATCAGCTGATGACGGGGGCGGTAGAAGTCCTCCGCGCTCAGCTTCAGATCCACGAAGATCTGATCCAGCGCCTGCTCCGTCAGCAGGATCGTCCCGAGGACCGCGACCTCTGCCTCGTCGTTCTGCGGCGGAACCCCTGCGCCATTCTCTGACACGGCCACGGCCATGTCAGTGGCCTCCGGGAGCTACTCGTGCGTGACGATCGTCTTGATCTCGGCTGTAACTCCCTCCGAGACCTCGACGGTGACCATGTGCGTGCCGGTGAACTTGATCGGCTCCTCGAGGTGGATGTTGCGCTTGTCCACCTTGATGCCGCGCGCCTGCTTGATCGCCTTGGCGATCTCCTGCGGCGTCACGGAGCCAAACAGCCGGCCGTCGTCGCCGGCCTGCTGGGAGATCGTGAGCACGGTCTTGCGCAGCAGTGCCGCGTTCTCCTCGGCGCGCTCGACCTTCTCGATCTCCGCGCGCTCCGCGGCCTCCTTGGCTGCCTTCGCCTGGGCGAGCGCCCCGGAGGTCGCCGCCTCCGCGAGCTTGCGCGGAGCGAGGTAGTTGCGCAGATAGCCGGGGGTGACGTCGATCACGTCGCCGCGCTCCCCGAGCGTGTCCACGTCCTTGAGCAGGATCGCCTGAGCCATAACGAGTCGGCATGGTACAGACCTGTGGCTGGCGATCCTGCTGGCGCGGCCCGGCTAGAACGGGATGTCGTCGTTCGAGGCGGGGCTGGTAGCCGCCGGCGCGAAGTCGCTCGTGTCCGCCGGGACGTCGGACTGGGGCGTGAAGCGGCCGCCGTTGCCGCCGCCCGCGGCGTCGTCGCGCCCGCCGAGGAACTGGACCGAGTCGGCGATGATGTCGACCGCCTGGCGCTTGTTGCCGTTCTGGTCCTCCCACTCGCGCCACTCGAGCCGTCCGTCGATCGCGACCGGGCGTCCCTTCGCCAGGTAGGTCGCGCAGTTCTCACCCTGGGCGCCCCAGACCGTCACGTCGAAGTAGTTGGGCTTGTCGACCCACTCGCCGGAGGCGTCCTTGCGGCGGGTGTTGCACGCCACTCGCAGGCTGCACACAGCCGTGCCGCTGGGCGTGCTGCGCAGCTCGGGGTCGCGCGTGAGGTTGCCCGTGAGGACGACCCTGTTGATGTTGGTGGCTGCCATCGGAAGCTCCTTCTAGCCGGGCGAAAAGGGTTTGCTGACTCGTGGTTCGAGAGTACCTAGGCGCCCGGCGGCCGTGCACGAGTCTTCCCGCGTCCTCGGCCCTTTTTCGTGGCGCTGTCGCAATCCCGTCACGCAAGGGCGTATCCCGTGCGGTAGCGCGATCGCCGGCTGGGCGATCAGAGGCAGCGAAGGCCGGTTGCGTCGATGGCGCGGCTTGCCGGGGCGATGCGCGGAGGGCGCTACTCGACGTCGTCGTCGGGCGCGTCGACCACGTCGGGCGCGGCGTCGGCGGCGGCACGGGCGGCCACGCGGCCGTCGGGCTCGTCTGCGGGGCGGCCGGAGCGGATCGGGTCGGGCGCCGGGGGAACCTCGGGACCGCCGGGCTTCTGGCGGATGATCCGAAAGCGCAGCACGCCGTCCATGATCCGGAGGCTCGTGTTGAGCCTTTCGAGAAGCTCGTTGCCGGCCTCGAGCTGGAGCAGCTTGTAGTCGGCCTCGGGCCGGTGGTCGATCTCGAACGACATCCGGCGGGCGCCCCAGTCGTGGAGCGCGACGATCGAGCCGTCCCCGTCCTCGATCGCGCCCTGGACCTCGGCGAGGATCTCCTGGCGCCGCTCCTCGGGAGCGGCGGCGTCGAGCAGCAGCATCAGGTCGTAGACGTGGGCCATCGAGCGCGGCACCATAGCAGCGGGAAGTGGGCGTCCTGGGGTGGGGCGGGGAGGAGAAGGCGGGGCGGGACCTACATGGGAAGTGCCTCGGGAGCGTTCACAGAGCCTGGTCGCGCGCATTCGCTGGGCGAATGTGGCGCGGGTCGGGGTGCTTGTGGTGGGGATTGTCGTGGTGGTGGGCGGTCGGGTCGGGTGCGGCGACGAGGCGCCGCCGCCTGGGGTGGCGCCCGCCTCCGAGCCGTGGCTGGAGGTGTCGCCGCGGGAGCCGGAGGCGGTGCTCGGTGGCGGTGGGCTGCGGCGTTCCGCTCGTGGCGGCGCGAGGGCTCGGGCGCGGTCCGAGTCACGTAGGGCGACGAGCAGGCGGCCGCGCCCCCGGCGCCGTGGCGCTCGGAGGACGGCCCCGATGCCGACGCTCTCGTCGGTTGTCAAGCCACGTGAGTCGGTGCCGCCTGCGCCACCGCCCGTGCCGCTTGTAGCTCGGCCGCAGCGGCAGCCGCAACCGCAGGCGCCGGGGTCGCCACAGGCCCCGGCTCCACCGCCGACGCCTTCTCAGTCTCCACCAGTATCAGGTCAGTTCACGCCTGACCCTTGAGCGTCGTGGGTCGGTCCCGGCCACTATTTGGCCGTAATCCACCCTTCGTGAGATGTCGGGCGACGATGGGTCGATTCCGGCCGTAAAGCGGCCGCAACAGGCCCGCGGCCCGGCGGATCGGTCTAGGAGACGACGGGCGAGGCGCCTTGGGACTTGGCCTCGATGTCGGCGAGCTGGTCGTCGACCCAGTCGCCGGGGTCGCGGGCGGTGACGACGCGCTTCAGGCCCTCGGCGCGCCAGGAGCGCTCCTTGGCGGACATCGTCAGGGCGCGATGGATGGCGTCGGCCTGCTCCTGGACGTCGAAGGGGTTGACCGAGAGGGCGAACTCGGCGAGCTCCTCGTGGGCGCCGGTGTTCTCGGAGAGCAGGGAGACGCCGTGGCGCTCGTTGACGAGCGGGCCCTCCTTGGCGATCAGGTTCATGCCGTCGAACATCGCGTTGACCATCAGCAGGTCGTAGTGCTTGTAGGAGGCGATCGCCTCCTCGAGGTTCTCGCGCAGCCTCAGGTCGATCGGCATCCAGTCGGTGGTGCCGTGGCGGTGGTTGACCACGGCCACGAGCGCCTCGATGCGCTCCAGGTACTCGGCATATTCGGCCACGTCCTGGCGCGACGGGATCAGATGGGCGATGAAGGTGACCTGCTCGAGGTACTCCGGGTGCTGCTCGAGGAACAGGTCGAAGGCGGTGAACCCCCGGAGCACGTTCTTCGACAGGTCGGCTCTGTCCACGCGCAGGATCAGATGCTCGCGCCGCCGGCGCAGCATGCGGCGCTCGTACTCGTGGACGGCGGCGCTCTGGGCGTTCTTTCGGAACGTCTCCGCCGAGATCGGGAGGGGGTAGGTGCGCACCCACACGTCGCGCCCGTCCATGCGCACGACGCCGGCGCGCTCATCCACGTCGAGGTCGAAGAGCTCGCGGCAGCAGAGCAGGAAGTTGCGGCGGTAGGAGTGCGTGTGAAAGGCGACGATGTCGTTGGACAGGATCCCCTCGTAGATGTCCTCGCGCATGTCGCGGGGCAGCACCCGCCACGCGTCCGGCTGGGTCCACGGGATGTGGACGAAGTGGTGCAGGAACACGTCGGGCCGCGCCTCGCGGATGTACTTCGGCGCGGTGTAGAGGTGATAGTCGTGGAGCATCACCACGGCCTCGTCGTTGCCCTCGATCTCCTCCAGCACGGCAGCGGCGAGATCGCGGTTCACCGTGCAGTAGCCGTTCTCGTAGGCGTCGACCTCGGACTGGCGGATGTCCGGGGCATTCGACAGGTCCCACAGGTAGTGCTGGATGAACCACAGCAGGGGGTTGGCAACGACGCTGTAGAACGCCTCGTATGCCGCGGGATCGGACTCCACCAGGCGGATGCGGTAGGTCACGCCCTCCAGCTCGCAGTCGAAGGCGCGCCCGCCATGCCGGCGAGCGATCTCGGCGTCCTCCTCCGACATGGCCGAGGCCACCCAGAGCGCCTCGCGGTGATGCACGAGGCCCTTGAGGGCGGTCACGAGCCCTCCGCCACCGCGCTGAGGCACGAGCGAGCCGTCCTCGGCCCTCTCGAACGTGGCGGGTCCGCGATTCGAGACTAGGACGAGTTGGGGCTCTGTGCTCATGGCGGGTTCAGGCGTTCTCCTTGAAGATACGCAGCCAATCGCGCAGCAGCCGGGGGGTGAGGAAGTTCTTTCGCACGTGCTCCTTGCCCGCTCGGCCCAGCCGCCTGCCCAGGTCCGGCTCGCGCAGGATGGCCAGGGAGCGCTTGGCGCACTCTTCTGGAGAGGAGACCAGGTACCCCGTCTCGCCGTCCTCAACCTGGAGCGGGATTCCCCCCACGTCGCCGCCGATGAACGGCCGCGCCTTCCAGAGCGCCTCGGACACCGTCAGGCCGAAGCCCTCGCGGGTGGACTTCTGGATCACCACGTCGGCCTGGGACTGAAAAGCGTTCACCTCGATGGCGCCCACGTTGTTGAGGTTGTTGAGGATGTGCACGTCGGGGTCGCCGTCCGCGTGGGCCATCGTCTGGTTGAAGAAGTCCCATCCCTCCGGATCGTCGGTGGCCATCGAGCCGATCAGGGCCAGCTGCACCTCCGGGATCTCCTCCTTCACCAGCCGATACGCGTCGATGACCCCCATCGGGTCCTTCCACGGGTCAAACCGCGAGACCTGGCACATGAGCGGCCGGTCGACGTCGAGGCCGAACTGGTCGCACACGTACGCGGCGTCCTCGGGCGAGAAGGCCATGTTCTTCGGCGACAGCGGGTCGATGGCCGGCGGCACGATGTGGATCGGGGCGCCGTCCATCCCGGCGGGCACGTATTCCTGGCGGTGGAACACCGCACCGTCGTATTTCCCCACCAGCGGCACCAGGCGTTCGATCGCGGCGGGATTCGGGGTGGAGAGATCGATGTGGCAGCGCCAGATCCACGACCTGCCCTTCTCGGGCACGTGCTGGTGGATCCCCGCCGGCTGAGGGTCGTGGACGATCACCACGTCCCACCCCTCCGTGAGCTCGCGGGCGTTCATCTCGTTGTAGCGGTCGAACACCTCCCAGTCCTCGGGGCTGAGGCTGTGGGGATTGCCCTGGAGGGCGTTGTGCAGCAGCTTGGTGGCGTTGTAGAACTCCTCGCGCCCGAGCATCACCTGCCACTCGGCGTCGA
>DASQKV010000014.1:0-24933 GCA_035630335.1 Thermoleophilaceae bacterium
AGCATCTCGCCGCTGTCGGTCTCGTGGTCCATGCCGCACAGGTGGAGCACGCCGTGCACGACCGCCTCCACCGGATCCTCGGCGCGCGCCGCGCACACCACCACGTCCCCCAGCTCGCGAGGGCCAGACACGGCGCCCGTCCCATCCACGGGGAACGACAGCACGTCGGTGGCCTCGTCGCGACCGCGGTGCTCGCGGTTGATCCGGCGCATCGCGTCCTCGTCGACAAACGCGATCGCGAGGTGTCCGTCGGTCACCGCGACCGCTCGGAGCGCGGCCCGCGCGGCATGCTTCGCGCCAGCCGGGGCCGCGCCATGTACCTCGATCTCGACCATGCGTGTGGCCCCAGCCATCTCGCGCTACGGCTGCTGCTGGCGCGACCCGTACTCGTCGTACGCGGCCACGATCCGCTGGACCAGCTTGTGCCGGACGACGTCCTCGCCGCCGAAGCGCACGAACTCGATTCCCTCGACCTCCGCGAGGATGTCGCCGATCACGACCAGCCCCGAGTGCGTCTGCTTCGGCAGATCGACCTGGGTGACGTCGCCGGTGACGACCATCTTCGAGCCGAAGCCGAGCCGCGTCAGCACCATCTTCATCTGCTCGGGCGTGGTGTTCTGCGCCTCGTCGACGATGATGAACGAGTCGTTGAGCGTGCGGCCGCGCATGAACGCCAGCGGCGCGACCTCGATCACGCCGCGCTCGAGGTGCTGGTTGACCTTCTCCGGCTCGAGCATGTCGTAGAGCGCGTCGAACAGCGGTCGCAGGTAGGGGTCTACCTTCGCCATCAGGTCGCCTGGAAGGAAGCCGAGCCGCTCGCCGGCCTCGACCGCGGGGCGCGTCAGCACGATCCGGTTGACCTCGCGCCGCTGGAGCGCGGCGACGGCCATCGCGACGGCGAGGAACGACTTGCCCGTGCCGGCCGGCCCGATCCCGACGCTGATCGTGTTCTCGCGAATCGCGTCGACGTAGCGCTTCTGGTTGACCGTCTTCGGCGCGACCTTGAGCCCACGGTGGCGCCAGACGACGTCCTCGAGGATCCGGCTCGGGCTCTCGTGCTCGTCGAGCGCCGTGCCGATCGCCTCGATCGTGCCCGGCGCGACGTCGTGGCCCTGACGGATCAGGTCCGACAGCTCGCGCACGACGGTCTCCCCCATGCCGACCTGGTCCTTCGAGCCATCGAGCGTCAATACGTTGCCGCGCAGGAACACCTCGCAGTCGAGGTGGTCCTCGAGCGTGCGCATGATCAGGTCCTCCGGACCGGCCAGCTCGGCGGCGACGTCGTTGGAGAGCTCGAGCTGCTTGCGCACTAGGCGGTCAGCTTCTCCTTCACGGCCGCGCTTACGCGCTTGCCGTCGGCGCGTCCCTTGACCTGTCCCATCACGAGCTTCATGACGCCGCCCATGTCGCGCGGAGAGCTGGCGCCGGACTCCGCGATCGCCGAGTCGACGATCGTCGCGAGCTCGTCGTCGCCCAGCTGCTGCGGCAGATAGCCCTCGATCAGCTTCGCCTCGAGCTCCTCGGTGCCGGCGAGGTCCTCGCGGCCGCCGTCGCGGTAGGCCTGCGCCGACTCCAGCCGCCGCTTGCGCTCGCGCTGCAGCACCTCGACCTCGTCGACCGCGCCGTCGCCGTCCTTGCTCGCGCGCTGGAGCTCGGACGCGACGAGGCGCAATGCGCCCGCCCGCTGGCGATCGCCCGCCTTCAGAGCGGTTCGCGCGTCCTCCTGCACCTGCTCGACCACTGACATTCCAAGTGAAGTCTAGGCTGCCCGCGAATGGAGGACGGAACACTCATCCTGGTCGCCGGCGCGCTGCTGGCGCTCGGGATCTCCGCCTCACTGCTCGCCGGCCGCCTACGCGTGCCCGGCCTGGTGCTGTTCCTGGTGCTCGGAATGGTGATGGGGTCGGACGGGCTCGGGCTGATCGACTTCGGCGGCACTACGCACGACGTCGAGCTCGCGCGCACGATCGGGATCGTCGCGCTGGCCCTGATCCTGTTCGAGGGCGGCCTCGCCGCCGGCTGGGGCGAGATCCGCCCGGTCCTGCGCGGATCGTTGCCGCTGGCGACGGTCGGCACCCTGATCACGGCCGCCGTGACGGGCTTCCTCTCGCACCTGCTGTTCGACCTGACCGTGCTCGAGGGCCTGCTGCTCGGCGCCGTGATCGCCTCGACCGACAGCGCGGCGATCTTCTCGGTGCTGCGCGGCTCGAGCGTCAAGCGCAAGCTCGCGCGCACGCTCGAGGCCGAGTCGGGCTTCAACGATCCCGTCGCGGTCCTGCTCGTCCTCGGCTTCATCGAGTGGATCGAGGGCCCGTCCTACGGAGCCGCCGACATGGCCGTGCTGATGGTCGAGCAGCTCGCGATCGGCGGCGTCACCGGCTTCGCGATCGGAGCCGGAGCGGTGATGGCCTTCCGGAGGGTCCAATTCACCACCACAGGTCTGTATCCCGTCGCCTCGATCGCCACCGCGGCGATCGCCTTCGGCGCCGCGGACGCGCTCGGGGGCTCCGGCTTCCTCGCGGTCTACCTCGCCGGCCTGGCGCTCGGCAGCGGCCGCATCCCGGCCCGCCGGACGATCGAGGACTTCCACGCCGGCCTCGCGTGGGTCGGTCAGATCGCGCTCTTCTTCACGCTCGGGCTGCTCGTCTTTCCGCGTGAGCTGGGAGACATCGTCGTCGACGGTCTGTTGTTGGCGGTCGTGCTCACGCTCGTCGCCCGGCCGCTGGCGACCTTCCTCACGACGAGCATCGCCGGCTACAACGTGCGTGAGATGACCCTGCTCAGCTGGGCAGGGCTGCGCGGAGCCCTGCCGGTCGTCTTCGCCACCTTCCCCGTCATCGAGGGCATCCCCCAGGCCGAGCGCTTCTTCAACCTCGTCTTCTTCGTCGTCATCACGTCCGCGTTGATCCAGGGCGCGACGATCGACCCGCTCGCCCGCCGGCTGAGACTGACGACCCGCGAGCCCGCCGTGCCACGCCCGCTGATGGAGGTCGGCACGATCCGACGCCTCGGCGCGGAGGTGCTCGAGTTCCCGGTGCGCGCCGGCGATGCCCTGGTCGGACGGCTGGTCAACGAGCTCGGCCTGCCCCGCGACGCGCTCGTCAACGTGATCGTGCGCGACGACGAAGCGCTGCTCCCGCGTGGATCGACCGAGGTCGCCGCGGGCGACCGGCTGCACATCATGGTGCGCGAGCCGGCTCGGGGCGACGTCGAGGGCCTGTTCGAGCGCTGGCGTGCCGGTCCGATCCCCGGAGCGGCACCCGACCGTCTGCCGACGCTCCAGGGCCGGACGCCGATCTTCAGCGTCAGGCCGTGGGCCGAGGACCAGGGCGATCCATCCGCCCCGACGACGATCGAGGGCGTCGAGGTGACGCGCACCCTGAGAACGCGCCGCGAGGCGCGCGGCGCGCTCGTGCTGCTCGTCGACGGGCGGCTCGCGGTGACCGGCGAGGGCGTCGTCGCCAGCGGCAGTCCACGTCAGCTCGTCCGCTACTGCCGCGAGCGCGTCGGCCGGGCGCAGAGCGCGCAAGCGCGCGCCTGGTGGCAGGAGGTTGCCGGCGCACTGACCCAAAGCTCGGCGCCGTGATCCGACGCGTCGGATCACGTTCGAACGGTTGCCTGACCCAGGGGTCAGACAAACGTTCGAACGAGTGCTCAGGTCAGAAGAAGCGCCGTCCAGCCGCGGTCCGAGAGCCGTCTGCGCTCAGTGAGGGGGGCGAAGGCGGCGGAGACCTCGTCGGCCTCGTGGTCGAGCAGGCCGGAGACGATCAGGGCGTCCGGGCGGTGCTGGATCAGAGCGGCGACGCGCAGAAGCAGTGGGCGCATGAGGTTGGCGGCGATCACCTCGGCGGGCGGCGCCGGCTCGTCGCGGAGGTTCGCTCGGCGAACGCTGTCGAGGACCACGCCGTTGTCACGAGCGTTGATCTGCGTCGCCTCGACCGCGAGCCGGTCGGAGTCGAGCGCCTCGACCGGCCCGAAGCCGAGCTTCGCGGCCGCGATCGACAGGACCCCGGATCCGCAGCCGAGGTCGCAGAACGACCGCTTGCCGTCCTCGCCGGCGACGTCCAGCAGCAGCTCGAGGCAAAGGCGCGTGGTCGCGTGTGCGCCGGTGCCGAAGGCGCGACCCGGATCGATCTCCAGGTCGATCACGCCCGGACGCACCGGCGGCTCCTCCCAGGGCGGGCGGACGTAGAGGCGGTCGCCGACGAGGATCGGGGCGTGGAAGCGCTTCCAGCGCTCGGCCCAGTCGTCCGGAACCTCGGTGCCGGATACGACGACGCGGACGCCGCCAACCTCCGCCTCGCCGGGATCGAGCTCCGGCAACTCGCCCGGAGCGCCGTAGACGGCGAACTCGACGGTGCCGTCGCCGTCGACCTGCTCGACACCTGAGGGGGCCAGCTCCAGCAGCGCGGCGAGGACCAGCTCCGCGGACTCGGCGGGAGCCTGGACCGCGAGCCGGATCATCGCTCCGCCGACGCGACCCGCTCGCGAACCGAGAGCCAGGTCACCGCAGCGCCCGGCGGACCCGATCCACGATCGACTCGTGCTCGGGCTCGCGCAGGTTCGCCGGCGTCAGCGTGTCCGCGAGCTCCGACAGCAGCTCGCGCTGACGAGCGTCGAGGTTGCGCGGCACTACGACGTTGAGCACCACCTGCTGGTCGCCGCGACGCCCGCGTCCGATCTGCGGCATGCCGAGGCCGCGCAGCGTCACGACGGTGCCCGGCTGGGTCCCGGCCGCTACATCGAGCTCCTCCTCGCCGTCGAGCGTCGGGACGGTGACGGTCGTGCCGAGCGCGGCCGCGGGCGCGGGGACGTCGACGACGCTGACGAGGTCGCTGCCGTCGCGGACGAAGCGCTCGTCCTCGGCGACCTGGACGAGGACGTAGAGGTCGCCGGGCGGCCCGCCGCGATCGCCGGCGTGGCCGCGACCGGTCAGGCGCACGCGCTGGCCGTCGGCGATGCCGGCGGGCAGGTCGACGTCGAGCACACGCCGCTCGGCACGCCGCCCCTCGCCGCCGCACTCCGAGCACGGGGTGGTCGCCAGCTTGCCCTCGCCGCCGCAGGCGTCGCAGGCGCGTGAGCGGACGAGCTGGCCGAAGGCCGTCCGCGAGACCTCCTTCAGCTGGCCGCTGCCGTCGCAGCGCTGACAGGTCTCGATCGGCGTGCCGGGCTCGGCGCGGTTTCCGTGGCAGCGTGCGCAGGTCACGACGGCGTCGAACGCGACGTCGAGCGTCACACCGCTGGCGGCCTGCGCGAGCGCGATCTCGACCTCGACGCCGATGTCGCCGCCTTGCACCGGCCCAGGCCCGCCGCCGCGGCCGCCGAACGGATCGCCGCCGAAGAAGGCGTCGAAGATGTCCGCGAACGAGCCGAAGCCGTGCGCGTGCGGCGCGTAGCCGCGCGAGTCGAGGCCCTCCCAGCCGTAGCGGTCGTAGACCTGGCGCCGCTCGGGATCGGAGAGCACCTCGTAGGCCTCGGCCGCCTCCTTGAAGCGCTCCTCGGCATCGGCCTCGGAGTTGACGTCGGGATGCAGCTCGCGCGCGAGCACGCGGAAGCGCTTCTTGACCTGCCGCTCGTCCGCGCCGCGCTCGACGCCGAGGACCTCGTACGCGTCGCGTCGCATCTACTCGTCGTAGACCTCGGCGACGAAGCGCGAGAGCTCGGTCGCCGCCTGACGCACGGCGATGATCGCCCGCGGGTAGTCCATCCGGACGGGCCCCAGCACGCTGACCGCGCCGAGGTTGCGTGCCGCGAGGCCGTAGTTCGCCGCCACCATGCTCAGCGAGCGTAGCTCCGGCGTCGGGTTCTCGTGCCCGATCCGCAGGTAGACGCTCGACTCCGACAGCGAGGCGCGCAGGATCGCCAGCAGCGCGCGGCGGCGCTCGAGCACGTCGATCAGGTCGGACAGCTGCGGCAGCTCCTGGAAGCGCTGCTCGGAGATCAGCCGCGCGGCACCGTCGTAGAAGAGCGTGTGCTCGGCGCTGTCCTCGAGCTCGGTGAACGCCGGCGCCAGGCGGGCGAGGAACTGGCGCTCGCGCGGGTCGAGCGTCGGGTCGTCGAGCTTGCCATGCAGCATCCGCGAGCCGACGTCCATCCCGCCGAGCGCCTCGTTGAGGTAGGCGCCGGCCCAGGCGACCAGGCCGCTGTCGAGCGGTCCGTCGAACGGGATCACGCGCTTGGTGACTCCACCGGTCGACGTGATGACGACGACCATCGCGACCTGCGGCTGCAGCGCGAGCACCTCGACGCGGTGGATCGTCGCGGTCTCGATCGGCGGCGCGGTCACCAGTGCGACCAGGTCCGTCACCTGGGACAGCTGCTCGGTCGTGGCGCGCATCGCCTCGTCGACCTCGCGCCGCATGTGCGAGAGCTCGACCGGCTTCTTGCGCAGGGCCGGGAGCGTTCCGCGCTCGAGCAGGTCGTCGACGTAGTGGCGGTAGCCCGTGTCGGTCGGGACCCGGCCGGCGGACGTGTGCGGATGCTCCAGCAGCCCGATCTCCTCGAGCCGGCCGAGCTCGGCGCGGACCGTCGACGGCCCCCACGGCACGTCGGGCTGCTCCGCGAGCCACTTCGAGCCGACCGGATGCTCGAGATCGGCGTAGCCCTCGACGACCTTGCGGAGGATCAGGTGCTGACGGGCGGTGACCTGCACGCCGGTAATTGTGCCTACCGCGAAGCGGGAGCCACTACGGCCTGGGCGTTCTTGATGATCTGGTTGCCGGACTGCTCCGCGACAGTGTCGATCGTGAAGCCCTGCTCACCCGCCTCGACGACGCTGCCCGTGACCACGATCTCCTGCTCCGGCAGCCCCATGCCGCGGAACTGCACGGAGAGCCGCCTCAGCGACCGCGGGTCGCCCCCGCCGGCGGCGGTCGTCGCCCGCGCTACCAGCGCCATCCCATAGAGGCCATGGAGAATGTTGCCCGGCAGACCGACCTGGGTCGCGAACTCCTTGTCGATGTGAATCGGGTTGAAGTCCCCCGAGGCGCCCGCATAGCGGTGCGGCAGGAAGCGGTCGGGCGTGACCCGCAGCTCGGGAATGGCGTCGCCGACGTTCACGCTCAAACTCCCCTGACGATGTTGGTCCAGGTGGCGCGTACGACTTCGTCGCCATTCTGGTTGGTGGAGACGGACTCGAAGACGTAGAAGCCCTTGCCGTCCTTCTCGTAGATGTCCTTGCACTCGGCGACGGTGGTGATCGTGTCCCCGGAGCAGACCGGCTCGCCCCAGACGAACTCCTGGCCCCCGTGCACCATCATCATCAGGTTGATCCCGACCTCGGGGTCGACGATCGCCGGTCCCATCGCCCCGGCGGAGTAGACGACCGCGAACATCGGCGGCGCCGGGACGTCGCGGAAGCCGGCCGCCAGGGCCGCCTCGCGATCGAAGTAGACGGGGTTGTCCTCGCCGACCGCCTGCGCGTACTCGCGGATCTTCTCCTTGCCCACCTCATATGCGAAGGGCGCGTAGCTCTTGCCCTTGGCGCTCGTGTCTACCGGCACGCGGCTCCTTTCGCTCCGTTGCGGCGCGCCAGTCTAGTTCGAGGTCGAGTGCGAGGAGTGGCGGGCGGGCGGCACGGCCGCTGCGTGATGCGGCCGTGCACGCCCTTTTGGTGCCCGCCCCGGGCAGCGGAGCCGAATGGAGGGAGGGCTCCGCGCCTCAGGTCTTGACGGCGATGTCCCAGATGTTATGCGCCGCGGGGCGGCAATTGGATCACTGGCCTCGAAAAGTTCACGCGCTTTGCGTGAAGAATTCGTGCGAAACGTCTAAGCGACGTCGCGCAGGCCCTGCGCTTCGGCCAACGAGCCCAGCTTGCGCACCGCGTGCTCCTCGATCTGGCGAGCCCGCTCGCGCGTCAGCCCGAACATGCGGCCGACGTCGTCGAGCGTGCGTGGCTGCTCGCCGAAGAGGCCGTAGCGGAGCTCCACGACCCGCCGCTCGCGGTAGGAGAGGTTCTCCAAGGCGCGTGCGAGCTGGGAGCGATCGAGCGCCGCCGACGCCGCCTCGAACGGCGACACCGCGCTCTCGTCGGGGATCAGGTGGCCGAGTTCGGCGGCGTCGTCCTCGCCGGAGCCGCCGACCGGCTTGTCGAGCGATACCGGCGCCCGCGACGCGGACATGATCAGCTCCGCCTCCTCCGGGTCGATGTCGACGCCCGAGGCGGCGGCGATCTCCTCGACGGTCGGATCGCGGTCCCCGACCGCTTCGAGCTTGCGCTGCGCGCCGTCGAGCTTCTGCAGCACCTGGTTGATGTGGATCGGGATCCGGATCGTGCGCGACTTGTCGGCGAGCGCGCGCGAGATCGCCTGGCGGATCCACCAGGTGGCGTAGGTCGAGAACTTGAAGCCGCGGCGGTAGTCGAACTTCTCGACGGCGCGCACGAGGCCGATCGAGCCCTCCTGGATCAGCTCCATGAAGTCGAGGCCCTGGTTGCGGTAGCGCTTGGCGATCGAGACGACGAGGCGGAGGTTCGCTTCGGTCATCCGCTCCTTCGCGTCGAGGTCGCCGCGCTCGATCCGCTTGGCGAGCTCCATCTCCTCGGCGGCGGTCAGCAGCCGGGTCCTGGCGATGCCGTCGAGGAACAGCTGAAGCGAGTCGACAGTCGGATCTGGGGCGGTCTCGGTCGTAGCCACGGTGCCAAGCTACGCCCCGCCCATTAAGCCTTTCTAAGGCGTTTGCAAAGCTTTCCTAAGGCTCTGCGTCAGTCGTCGCCGCCGCCGAGCGTGAGCACCGACAGGAACGCCTCCTGCGGCACCTCGATGCGGCCGACCTGCTTCATCCGCTTCTTGCCCTGCTTCTGCTTCTCGAGCAGCTTCTTCTTGCGCGTGATGTCACCGCCGTAGCACTTCGCGATCACGTCCTTGCGGACCGCCTTGACGGACTCGCGCGCCACGATGTGAGAGCCAATCGCCGCCTGGATCGCGACCTCGAACTGCTGGCGCGGGATCTGCTTGCGCAGCCGCTCGGCGAGCCCGCGTCCGGCGTCGTAGGCCTTGTCCTTGTGGACGACCATCGACAGCGCGTCGACCTGGTCGCCCGCGAGCAGGATGTCGAGCTTGACCAGGTTCGACGGCCGCATCCCGGTCAGCTCGTAGTCGAGTGAGGCGTAGCCCTTGGTGCGCGACTTGAGCTGGTCGAAGAAGTCGAGCACGACCTCGGCGAGCGGCAGGTCGTAGTGCAGCTGGACGCGCTGCTCGGACAGGAAGCTCATCCCGACGTGAGTGCCACGCCGGTCCTGGCACAGCTCCATCACCGCGCCGACGGCGTCCTTGGGGCAGAGGATCGTCGCCTTCAGGTACGGCTCGCGCACCTCCGCGATCACGCCCGGATCAGGCATGTCGTTCGGCGAGTGGACGGTGACAATGTCGCCATTGGTCAGCGTGCAGTCGTACTCGACGTTCGGCGTCGTTGCGAGCAGCTCGAGGTCGTACTCGCGCTCGAGCCGCTCGCGCACGATGTCCATGTGCAGCAGGCCGAGGAAGCCGCAGCGGAACCCGAAGCCGAGCGCCTGGCTGGTCTCGGGCTCCCAGGACAGCGCGGCGTCGTTGAGCGACAGCCTGTCGAGCGCGTCACGCAGGTCGGCGAAGCGGTCGGTCTCGACCGGGAAGAGGCCGCAGAAGACCATCGGCTTGACCTCGCGGTAGCCCGGCAGCGGCTCCGCGGCGGGGCGCGCCTTCGGCGTCAGCGTGTCGCCGACGCGCAGCAGCGACACGTCCTTGATCCCGGTGATGATGTAGCCGACCTCACCGGCGTGCAGCTCGTCCACGGGCGTCATCTGGGGGCCGAAGAAGCCGATCTCGTCGATCTCCGCCTGGGTGCCGGTCTGCATCGCGACGATCGCGTCGTCGCGGCGCAGGACCCCGTCGACGACGCGGACGTAGGCGACCACCCCGCGGTACTGGTCGAACTCCGAGTCGAAGATAAGCGCACGCGCCGGGGCGTCGCCGTCGCCCTCCGGCGAGGACACCTTGGCGACGATCGCCTCGAGCACCTCCGTGACGCCCTCGCCAGTCTTCGCCGACATCTCGATCACGCCCTCGGCCGGCTCGCCGAGCAGCTCGGAGATCTCGCCGGCGACGCGCTCGGGCTCGGCGCCGGGGAGGTCGATCTTGTTCATGACCGGGATCAGCTCGAGGCCCGCCTCGACCGCGAGGTAGGTGTTGGCGACCGTCTGCGCCTCGACCCCCTGGGACGCATCGACCACCAGCAACGCGCCGTCGCAGGCAGCGAGCGAGCGTGAGACCTCGTAGGTGAAGTCGACGTGACCGGGCGTGTCGATCAGGTGCAGGCGGTAGGTCTCGCCGTCCCTGGCGGTGTACTCGACCCTGACCGCCTGGGCCTTGATCGTGATCCCGCGCTCGCGCTCGAGGTCCATCGAGTCGAGCAGCTGCGGCCGGTGGTCGCGCGCCTCGACCGTTCCGGTGACCTCGAGGATGCGGTCGGCCAAGGTCGACTTCCCGTGGTCGATGTGGGCGATGATGGAGAAGTTGCGGATGTTGCTGGCCGGAGCAGTCACCAAAGGGATTATGTCGGGGGGCTCGCGCCCCCCGTGCCCCCCCGCGGCACCTGGCCGGCCGCGGTGGCCCTTAGCCGCTCAGGGCGCGCGGGGTTCTCAGCCGCGCAGGGCGCGCAGCAGGACATCGACCTGCTCCTGCTTGCGCATGATCATGTGCTCGAGGCGGTGCTCGACGGCCTCGGACGCGGCCTCGCGGCCGGTCGGCTCGATCGCGTCTTGGAGCGCGGTAAGGGCCTCCGTCTCAGACTCGACCAGCCACTGCAGGGCGGGCTTGGCCTCGGTATGGAAGCGCGGTGGAGCCACCTCCGCGGTGGGCTCGCCGCCGAGCGCCGCGACCTTCTCGACGAGACGGCGCGCGTCGTCGATCTCGTGGCGCGCGAAGTCGCCGAAGCGCTCGGCGAGCAGCTGGTACTGCAAGCCGAGCAGGCTGCCCCCGGTCAGCGTGTATTGCAGCGCCGAGCGGCCCTGGAGCCGCAATGCCGCGTTGAGGCGCTTGACCTGCTCGTCTACGTCCATCTTCTCGTCGGTCACGCGGGCATCCCTACCCCGGGGCGCGTATCGCTACTCACTTCGCGGTCGAGAAGGTGGAACGCGAGCCGGGTGGCGAGCGCCATGATCGTCAGCTGGGGATTGACGCCCAGCGCGCTCGGGACGACCGAGCCGTCCGCAACGTAGACCCCCTCGACGCCGTGGAGGGCGAGGTCGCCGTCGACGACGCCGTGGCTCGGACGAGCGTCGGCGCGTGCGGTGCCTAGCGGGTGGAACGCCATCAGCTTGAGGTCACGCCGGCGGGCTGCCTGCGGCCGGGTGCCTGAGGGCAGTGGCAGGAAGATTTCGCGGGCGCCGGCGGCGACGAAGAGCTGCTCCAGGCGCGCGATGCCGCTGCGGAAGCGTGCGACGTCCGCGTCGTCGAGGTCGTAGCGGATCAGCGGCCGGCCAGCGACGGAGCGCACGCGACCGCGGGAGCTGTCGCTGACCATCAGCCCGAACTGCGCGAGCTGCCGGTAAGAGGCCATCGCCTCGGCGTGGCGGCGGCCGGTCAAGGGCAGCGCCATCGCTGCATAGGCCGGGGGGCCGGCGATCCCCTCGAGCATGATCCCCTCGGCGGCGAACTCGTCGACGTAGAAGCTCTGTGGGACGCCGCGGGCCATGTCGACGAGCTCATCCATGCGTGCGAAGGCGGCGGTCGCCGGGTGCAGCGAGAGGTTGCGACCGAGCTGGCCCGACGCGCGGCCGAGCTCGTTGCGCTCGAGCAGCAGCGGCGTGTGGATCGTGCCGGCCGCGACGACGACAGTGGCGGCCTCGACCGTCAGGCGAGCGCCGTCCGCGAGCCGTGCCTCCACTCCCCGCGCCCGGCCGGCGCGGACGTCGATCGACCTGACGTCGGCGCCGGTGACGACTGTCGCGCCCGCGGCGCGGGCGCGCGGCACGTAGGTGATGCCCGTGTGCTGCTTCGCCCCAGTCGGACAGCCGTAGGCGCAGACGCCCGAGCCGACGCAGCCGCGGGCGTTGCGGCTCAGGTAGCCGTGCGACCAGCCGAGGCGCTCGGCGCCGCGGCGGGCGACGGCGGCGTTGGCGCCGGCGAGCTCGGGCGCGACCTCGGCCACCGAGAGCGAACGCTCCACGCGCTCGAAGCACGGACCCAGCGACCGCTCGTCGAGCTCGAGGCCGAAGTCGCTCCGCCAGCGCTCGAGCACGTGCGGCGGCGTGCGGAAGCAGGTGCCGGAGTTGACGACAGTCGTGCCGCCGAGCCCACGGCCGAGCGGCAGGCCGATCGGTGGGTCGCCGAGTGTGATCGTCTGCCCTCCGTCGCGGTAGAGCCGCGCCAGCATCTCGGGCGGGCGGGCCGTGAAGTCGTCGGTCGAGTGCTCGCCGCCCTGCTCGAGCACAACCACGCGCGCACCGCCCTCGGCGAGCTCCGCCGCGACGACGGCCCCGCCGGCGCCGGCGCCGATGACGCAGACGTCGGCCGTCAGGGCGCGGTTGCGCGGCGAGCTCACGGGGCGGTCAGCCGCCGGGCAGCGGGCGTGCGGGACGGGCCGTTCACAGCCGTCCTTCGTGGCTGCGCAAGGTGCGGCCGCGAGCGATCACGGCAGCGGCATCCCAGCCAAGGGGGCGGCTGACGGCGGGATCGTCATAGCGGGCTATCGCCACCAGTGACGTGCCGAGCTGATCCGCCGGCGACAGGAGGCGCAGCAGCGCCATGCCGCGCGGACGCCGGGCGAGCGCCACGAGCGCGCGGGTGCCGAGCCGCTGCGGCCACGGGCCGGCGGCGACGAAGGCGTCGAAGCCGGGGTTCACATCGCCTCGGTCATGCGCGCCTCGTGCGCCGCGGCGAGCCGCTCCATGGCGTCGGCCGCCGCGTCGGCGTCGGCGGCCCGGATCGCGGTCGCTGTCTCGGCGTAGAGCGGTACGAGCTCCTCGCGGCGCGAGACGAGCGCCGAGAACAGCTCGGCGTGCGAGAGGTAGAGCTCGCGCACGGAGTTGGCGATCAACTGGAAGACGAGGTTGCCTGCCGCCTCGACGATCACCGCCGCGAACGCCCAGTCCGCCAGCTGAGCGGCCTCGTCGTCGGAGGCGATCGCGACTGCGGCGGCGAGCTCCGTGATCTGATCGGCCTGGGCGTCGCTGCGCCGCTGGGCCGCCAAGCGCGCGACCTCGCGCAGCAAGAGTCGCCGCGCCTCGAACAGCGGCCCGACGACGTGGGCGTCGACCGTCCCGAGCAGGGCGAGCGCCTCGAGGCCGGACTGGCGCCAGTCGCGCACGCGCGTCGCGTCCCCATGGCGGACCTCGACGAGGCGGAGCTGCTCGAGCCGCTTGAGCGCCTCGCGGACCGACGCCATGTTGACGCCGAACTCCGCGGCGAGCGTGCGCTGGGTGGGCAGGCGCTCGCCGGGCGCGTAGTGACCGGCGACGATCAGGTCGCAGAGGCGAGTGAAGACCTTGTCTGGGACCGACGAGCGCGTCACGGGACCGAGCATCGAACGACTGTACCAGTGTTCGGAACACTGACGAGGGAGCCTCGAAGCCACTGCTAGCCTCGCCGGCATGGGCCAGCTCTTGTGGATCGAGGATGAGCAGGCGCCTGACGAGCGACCGTCTTCGTCATCCGGGAATTCGTCTGCGAGCGAGCGGCCGAGCGACTCCGAGGCACTCGACGCTTACTCGCGCGTGCTCACCGAGGTGGCCGAGCAGCTCGCCCCCTCGGTCGTCAACCTGCGCGTAAGCGGGCGAACGGCGCGCGGTCGCCCGATCGAGGGTGGCGGCAGCGGCGTAGTCGTCACGCCCGACGGCTTCATGTTGACCTCGGCCCACGTGGTCGAGCGAGCGGCGAAGGTACGGGCGACGTTCGTCGACGGCACCGACCTCTCGGCTTCGGTCGTGGGCTTGGATCCTCTCTCGGACCTGGCGCTGCTGCGGGCGGACGGCGACAGCCTCCGACACGCGCAGTTGGGCGACGCCGATCGCCTGCGTGTCGGGCAGCTCGTGGTGGCGATCGGCAACCCACATGGCTTCGCCGGCTCGGTGACCGCCGGCGTGGTGTCGGCGCTCGGGCGATCGCTGCCGACGCGCTCGAACGGCAGGGTCATCGACAACGTGATCCAGACCGACGCTGCGCTCAACCCCGGGAACTCCGGGGGCGCGCTCGCCGATGGCCGCGGCTCCGTCGTCGGCATCAACACCGCGGTCGCGGGCGTCGGGCTCGGGCTCGCCGTCCCGATCAACGACGCGACGCGGCGGATCGTCTCCGCGCTGATGCGCTACGGCCGGGTGCGCCGCGCCTACGTCGGCATCGCGGGCGGCTCGCGGCCGCTGCCGCCACGGATCGCGTCGCGGCTGGGGCGCACCGGCTGCATCGAGGTGGTCGAGGTCGTCGAGGGAAGCCCCGCCGCCCAGGCAGGCGTGCGTCCCGAGGACCTCATCGTCTCGATCGACGGCAGGCCGATCGAGAGCGTCTCCGATCTCCAGCACCTGCTGATCGCCGAGTTGATCGACCGGCGTATTGCAGTAGGCATCGTCCGCGGCGGTGACGAGCGGGCGCTTGAGTTGCGTCCAGTCGAGTTGCAGATCTCTGCGCGCTAACCGCGGCGCGTGCGGACGAGCCGCGCCACCTGGCGCGCCTCTGGAACTCGGAGCAGCCAGACCGCCGCGCCGTAGGCCACGGCCCCGACCGCGATACCCGCTCCGACCGACGAGATCTGCGCGATCAGCGAGCGCCCGAGCGCCTCGTCGAGCCCCCGCCAGACGACGTAGGACAGCGCTGCCAGTGCGGCCGCGGCAACCAGCATGCGCACGACCGCCGCGACCATCCGGGCGCCCTCGATCCCGCCGAGCTGGCCGCGCAGGATCCAGCCCTGGGCGGTGGTCATAACTAGCGTGCCGGCAACGGTCCCGATCACGATCCCGGCGATCCCGAACGGCTTGTAGAGCGCGAACGCCACGACCGCGTTGACGACCATGTTCGCGACCGCCAGCGCTGTCGTCGCCCACGGCTGCTGGAGGCCGAAGAAGGTGCGTGAGAACAGCAGGCTGACGCCCTGGAAGGGCAGCGAGATCGACCACCAGACGAGCGCGGTCGCCACCAGGTCGGTCGCCTCGGCGTCGAACACGCCGCGCTGGTAGAGCAGTCGCGTGATCGGCTCGGCGAGCACCGCCATCAGCACCGCGCTCGGGATCAGCAGCAGCAGGATCTGGCGCACGCCGTTCGACATCGTCGCGCGCAGGTCGTCGCGCTGACCGCGGGCAGCGAGCTTCGACAGCGTCGGGAACAGGACGGTCGCGATCGAGATCGAGAACAGGCCCTGGGGGAGTTGGTAGATCCGGAACGCCTTGTCGATCGCCGCCGGCGCCGCGTCGGAGACAAGCGTCCCGAACAGCGAGTTGATCAACAGGCTGAGGTTGATCATGCCGAGCGCGAGCGTGACCGGCAGCATCAGCCAGAGGACGCGGCGCACGTGCTCGTTGCGCCAGTCGAGCGCGATCGAGAAGCGCCCTCCGCGCCCGCGCAGCCAAGGGACCGGCAGCAGGAACTGGACGAGGGTGCCGACGAGGACACCGATCGCGTAGGCGTAGACGCGGTCCTGGCCCTCGAACAGCGGCGTCAGGCCGACCAGCGCAGCGATGATCACGAGGTTCCACGCCACCGGCGCCAGCGCCGGGACGCTGAAGTGCTCGAAGGAGTTGAGCATTCCGACGATCACGCCGGAGAGCGCGAGCATCAGGACGATCGGGAACATCAGCTGCGCCAGGCCGACGGTGAGGTCGCGCAGCGCCGGATCGTCGTCGAAGCCGGGCGCGAACAGCGACATGATCGGCTCGGCGAACAGGACGAAGAGCGCCGTTACGAGGCCGAGCACGAGCAGGATCAGGAAGAACAGGCTCGACGCGACGTGAAACGCCTCGCGCCTGCGCCCCTTCTCGAGCAGCTCGGTGAAGACCGGGACGAACGCTCCCTGCAGTGCGGCGTCGGCGAAAAGCGCGCGGATCAGGTTCGGAACCTGGAACGCGATCGTGAACGCCGACATCGCGCCGCTGACCCCGAAATAGCTCGCGGCGACGATCTCGCGGGCAAGGCCGAGCACGCGCGAGAGGCCGGTGGCCGCCGAGAAGAAGGCGGTGCTGCGAGCGAGCCGGCCCCCACGCTCGCGCGGGCTCTCCTCCCGCGGTGCGGGCTCCGCGGCCGTCGGATGCGCCATCCCCGCTACACTACGCCGCCGCCGCGCCGTTCCCTGGCGCCGCGAGACCCCTGAGCCATGGCCAACATCGCATCACAGAAGAAGCGGATCCTGCGCACCGAGCGCGAGCGCGACGAGAACCGTCGCTACACCTCGGCGATCAAGACCCACTTCCGCCGCCTCGAGGCCGCCGCCGAGTCCGGCGACGCCGCGGAGATCGAGACGGAGTTCCGCACCCTCTGCTCACGGATCGACCGCGCCGTCCGCACGGGCGCCCTGCACCGCAACACCGGCGCGCGCAAGAAGGCCCGCGCCGCACGGCTGCGCGCCGGCGCCTCCTCCTAGAGCCTTCCCTCCAGCGCCTCCAGGCGGGCGCGGACCTCGCGCAGCTCGGTGGACCAGCGTCCTAGCGGAGCCGCTCTATAGTCGTCGGCGGTGGAGACTCGGCTCCTGATCGCGGGCGAGCAGGTCGAGGGCCAAGGCTCGTCGCTGGCGGTCGAGAATCCAGCGACCGAGGAGACGCTGGCCGAGCTGAGCGCGGCCTCCGAGGAGCAGATCGATGCCGCTGTCGCCGCCGCGCGGGAGGCAGCGCCCGGCTGGGCCGCGACGCCCGCGGCCGAGCGCGCGGAGCTGCTGCATGAGGTCGCCGCGCGTCTGCGCGCCCGGACCGACGAGCTGGCGCGGGCGATGACACTCGAGGGTGGCAAGCCGCTGATCGAGAACTCGGACGAGGTCGGCTGGACCGCCGCCGCGTTCGACTACTACGCGGAGATGGGGCGCAACTTCGCTGGGCGCCTGATCCCACCGATCGAGTCGACGCAGCTGGCGATGGTGGTCAAGGAGCCGGTCGGGGTGGTCGCGGCGATCGTGCCGTGGAACTACCCGCTGCTGCTGCTCGCCTGGAAGCTGGCGCCCGCGCTCGCGGCCGGCAACACCGTCGTCTGCAAGCCGTCCGAGCTGACGCCGATCTCGACGCTGATGCTGGCGCCGTGCCTCGACCACCTGCCGTCCGGGGTCGTGTCGCTGCTGACGGGCGACGGCCGCGTCGGCGAGCGGATCGTCGCCGACGAGCGTGTCGACTGCGTCGCGTTCACGGGGTCGGTCGAGACGGGCAAGCGGATCGCCGGGCGCTGTGCGGAGCGGATCGCGCGGATTAACCTCGAGATGGGTGGCAAGGACCCGTTCATCGTCTGCGCCGACGTGGCCGGCGACATCGACGTCGCGGCGCGCGGCGGGGCTTGGGCGGCCTATCTAAACGCCGGCCAGGTCTGTACCTCGGCCGAGCGCTTCTACGTACACGAGTCGCTGTTCGACGACTACGTGCAGGCGTTCGTGGACCACACCCGGTCGCTGGTGCTCGGCGATCCCCTTGCCGCCGACACGGACGTCGGGCCGATGGTCTCGGCGGCGCAGCGCGGCAAGGTCGACGCACAAGTGGAGGCTGCCGTCGCGGCAGGGGCCGAGCTGGTCGTCGGCGGCGACAGCGGCGGGCACGACCGCGGCCACTACTACGCGCCGGCCGTGGTCACCGGTGCGCCGGCCGACACCGACCTGCTGCGCGAGGAGACGTTCGGTCCGGTCGCGCCGATCGTCCCGGTGCGCTCGCTCGACGAGGCGATCGAGCTGGCGAACGCGACGCGCTTCGGGCTCGGCGCCAACGTCTACACGCGCGACCTGGCGACCGCGGTCCGCTGCATGCGCGAGCTGAAGGCCGGAACGGTCTGGATCAACGACCCGCTGACCGACAACGACGCGGGCCCGTTCGGTGGCTTCAAGCAGTCAGGGCTGGGGCGCGAGCTGGGCCAAGAGGGGCTCGAGGCGTTCCAGGAGACCAAGCACGTGCACATCGAGACGCGGATCGGGCCGAAGGACTGGTGGTACCCGTATGGCGGCGGCGGGCCGCCGCACGGCGCCTGATCAGGCAGCGGCGCGCGCGAGCGTGAGCGTGACGGCGGTCTCCTCGTCGAGGCTGCCGCCGCCGCGCAGCTCGACCTCGAGGTCGGCGAAGCGGCAGAGGGCGCGCTCGAGCGCCTCACGGTCGGCGCGGCGGGCGAGCGGGACGATCTTCTTGACCCGCCACGGCGGCAGCTTCAGCGCGCCCGCGAGCTCCTTCTCGGTCAGCCCGCCCTCGAGCAGCTCGACGGCGCGGTGGACCTCGCGCAGCCTGCCGACGATCGGGTAGACGAAGCGGCTCGGCCGCTCGCCCTGCAGCGCGAGCTCCTCGGCGAGCTCGATCGCCTGCTCGACGTTGCCGCCGACGAGCGCGTCGCCGAGGTCGTAGACACGCGGACTCGCCTCGCCCGCGGTCAAACGCTCGACGTCCTCGACGCCGGCGGTGGGATCGGGGTGAAGCGCGATCGCAAGCTTCTCGAGCTCGCGCGAGATCCGCTGCTGGCTGGGGCCCGCGAGCGCGACGAGCGTCTTCGCCGCCTCGCCCTCGAGCCGCAGGCCGAGCTCGCGAGCGCGACCGCTGGCCCACTTCGGCAGCTCCCACGGCTTCGGCGCCGGGTGCTCGCGGACTTCCCCGCCGGCCTTCTCGACCGCCTGCACGAGTCCCTTAAGCGGCTTGCCGCGGACCACCAGCACGAGCACGGTGTCGGGCGGGAGCGCAGCGATCGCATCCAACAGCGGAGGCAGCTCGCCCGCCTTCCAGGCTCCGACGTCGTCGACGAGCACGTAGCGGGTGCCGGTGGCGAAGGTCAGCGCCGCGAGCGAGGCGACGATCTCGTCGGGCGCCGCTAGGCGCGCGTCGAAGGACTCGAGTCCCCCCTGGCCGTTCTCGACCTCCGCGCGCTTGCGCACGCGGGTGCGCCAAGCGTCGATCTTGGCGTCGTCGTCACCGCAGACGAGGTAGACGGGCTTGAGGTCGGCCACGTGCCGATCCTACGGCGCGGGGTCGACGGGCTCGCAGTGCGGCCGACGACCGCGCGACTCACGGCCGGGCTTCGATCGGCCCGCCGCGGGCGGCCTCCACCTCCACCGCGCCGTCCTCGACCGCGACCCGAACGCTGCCGTTGCGGTCGGTGCGCCAGGTCGGCACCTCGGCGTCGCGCAGAGCGGCGAGCGTCGAGGGCGCGGGATGGCCGTAGGAGTTCTCGCCGACGGGAATCGACGCGACCTCGGGGCGCAGCCGCTCGAGCACCGCCGGCAGTCCGGGATCGGCACTGCCGTGGTGCGGCAGCTTCATCGCCTCGACGTCGGGCAGCGCGAGCGGCAGCAGCGCATCGCTCTCCGCGTCGCCGGACAGCAGCAGGTCGAAGCCGTCGCAGCTGACGATCGCCACGACCGCGCGTGGGTTCGGATCCTCGGGCGGCGGTCCGGGTGGCCGTGGGCGTGGCGACAGCACTTGGATGCGGATGGCGCCGGCGCGCAAGGTCAGCGGGGCCGCCGCGACGACTCTGGTCGCGCCGTGGTGCTCGGCGCGAGCGACGACCGAGCGGAAGTCGCGATCGCGGCTGGCGTCACCGCCGTCGAGCAGCAGCTCGACCGGGAAGCGCTCGACGACCTCTGCGAGACCGCCGTGGTGGTCGCGCGACGCGTGCGTCATCACCAGGGCGGACAGCCGTCGCACGCCCGCGCGGCGGAGCAGGCGAGCGGTGCCAGCCTCCGGCGGGCCGCCGTCGAACAGAACCGCGCTGCCGTCCGGGTGCTGGATCAGCGTCGCGTCCCCCTGGCCGACGTCGAGGAACGTCACGGTCAGCGTCGCGGGCGGGCCGGCAGGCGACAGGCCGCGCGCGAGACCGAGGGCGAGCAGCGCCGCGGCGGTGACCGCGAGTCCGATCTGGCGGGTGCGCGGCAGGCGGCGCACGTAGGCGACTGCCGTCGAGGCGCGTGTGTCCAGCCGGCGCGAGGCGCGGCGCACCGTCGCCACGGCGGCGGCGATCGCCGCGTAGGCGAGCGCCACCGCGAGCGGGCTATCGAGCGGCAACGCCAGCTGACCGCCGGGCACGTCGGCGAACAGCGCGGCGAGCCGCTCCAGCCCTGTCAGGAGCGGCGCCAGCGGCGCGCCGAGCAGATCGTTGACGAGGCCCGTCGCGGGGATCGCCTGCCCGGCCGCCGCGCGCAGCATCCCGAGCCACATGATCGGCGCGACCAGCGGCAGGGCCGCGATATTGGCGCCGAGGCCCGCGAGCGGAACGGTGCCGAAGTGGTGTGCGAGCAGCGGCGCCGTGGCGACGGTCGCCGCGACCGTCAGGGCGACTCCCTCCGCCGCGGCGCGCGGAAGGGCGCGCAGCGAACCCCGGATGCCCGGGGCGAGGACGAGGATCCCGGTGACCGCCGCGAACGACAGCTGCCAACCCGGCTCGCCCCAGGCGCGCGGATTCAGCACGAGCGTGACGCATGCCGCGAGGCCGAGCGCGTACCAGCGCGAGGCCGGGCGCGCGAGCGCGACAGCGAGCAGCGCGGCGGCGCCCATGACACCGGCGCGCTGGATCGACGGTCCGCCGCCGGCGAGCGGCACGTAGAGGGCGATCAGGATCAACAGCACCGGTATCCGCGCGCGGTACGACACGCCCACGAGCGCGAGCAGCGGAACAGCGAGAGCCATGAGCAGGAGCACGTTCTGACCGCTCGCCGCAAGCAGATGCGCGAGGCCCGAGTCGCGGAAGTCGTCGCGCGTGCCGGTCGGAACCGTCTCGTCGTCCCCGAGCACCATCCCGCGTGCCAGCCCGGCCCCGGACGCGGACAGCTCCGCGACGAGCGCGGCGTCCGCTCGCCTACGAACCGAGTCGAGCGCGCCGGCGACCCCGCCGCGTCGAGCCCCGGTGAGCCGCAAGCTTTCGACCTCGAGCGCGCCGGCGACGCCGCGCCGGCGCAGATGCGCGGCGAAGTCGAACCCGTCCGAGTTCGAGGACTCGACCGTGTCGAAGACGCCCGACACCACCATTTCGCTGCCGGGACCCACGTCGCGCGCGAACCGTACGTCGCGGGCGAAGCGCGCCAACAGGCGGGCGCCCTCCGCGGGGCCCGACTCGATCGACAGCTCGGCCGAGGGGCCGTAAGGCCCGCGTCGTGGCGCCTCGCTCAGCTGCGCTTGCCCCGCTACGCGCTGTCCCGGCTCGAGCCGGGACACCGGACCGTCGATCGCCGCAAGTCGCGCCGTGCCCACCACGCCTCCGATGGCGAGCGCGACCGCCACGACCGTCGCCGTTCGCGCCATGCCCATGCGAACCCCCGCGACGACCGCCACCACTGATGCGATCAACGGCGCAACCGGCGACACCGAGGTCAGCGTCAATCCTGTCGCTCCCATCGCGACGACGACGTGCGCCCGGTGGCCGTCGAGCCATGCCACGCCTTGGCCGCGCATACGCTCGAACGTCTCCCTCACGGTGAGAGGGCCTGCTTGAGCGCCGCGAGCCGCTGCTCGCCGATGCCGTCAACCTCCGCGAGCTGGTCGAGCGAGGAGAAGCCACCCTTCGCCTGGCGATGCTCGACGATCCGCGCCGCAAGCGTCGGGCCGATGCCGTCGAGCTGCTCGAGCTGCTCGACGGTCGCCGTTCCGATGCTGAGCGGAACGCCTGTGGCGCCACCGCCGGCGCCGGTCTCGCTGTCCACGCCTGCGCCTCCCGCGGACGCCGCGCCACGCTCGGGGACGACGATCTGCTGGCCGTCCTGAACGGTCGCCGCGAGGTTGACGACGTCGACATCTGCCTTGGCGCTCGGCCCACCGGCGCGTTGGAGGGCAGCAGCGACGCGCGTGCCGTCCGCGACTCGGTAGAGACCCGGACGGCGAACGGCACCGGCGACGTGCACATAGACGCCGGCCGGCCGCACCGGCCCACCTCGCTTGGTCGCGTCCGAACCCGACACCCTGACCGGTGGCGGCGCGGACGACCCGTCGAGGAGGCGCACGCCGAGCAGCACCACCACGACCGCGGCTACTCCCCATGCAAGCGCCTGCCAACCGCGATCGTCCACCGTCGCGACGCTAGGCGCCTACCGGCGACGCACGGCCGCGCCGTCGCTACAGCTCGGCGTCAGCGCAGCGACAGTGCGTACTGGAAGCCGAGCGCGGCGCCCGGACTGCCGCCGTCGGCGACCATCTGCTCGGCGGCATCCTCGAGCGTCCGCGCGTCGCGGTGAGAGATGCCGTGGCGGCGATCGATGGCGGCAAGCCGGTTTGAGATGTGGCGCTCGATCTTGCGCGCGATCGGAGTCGCCCGGTAGTCGGCGCGAACGATCTCGGCGGCGTTCCGAGTCGGGAACTCCCGCACCTGCGCCGTCAGCCGGTTGAACACAGCGCAGCTCGCGGTGACCGCTCGCATGTCGCCGTAGGCGGCGAGCCGCCGGCCCTGAGCCGCGATCGCCTGGCTCAGCAACGGGCTCGACACGCCCGCGGCCTTCAACTCGCCGACGTAGCGATCGAATGCCGGCAAGTAGGCCTCGATCCGCGGTTGCTGTACCGCGAGCAGGATCCGCATGTCGGCGAGCAGCCTGCGCGCGGCTGACACGTAGAGCGCCCGCTGGGGGCCGTGCTCGACGGCGCGGATTCGCTTCCACCCGCGTCCGCCGCGTAGACAAGGACGCAGCGTCGCGACGCCCTCACGACCGAGCCTGGCCACCTTGTCGGCCCCCGCCCGCTTCGCGAGGCCGAGCTCTGCGGTCGCCTGCTCGATCGGGACCAGCTCGTCTCCCGGCTCGGCCGCAAGCTCGCCCTCCGCGCTCGCCGCCGTCGCCGCGGGCACGGCGAACGCCATCGAGAGCAGCAGCATCCCTAGGAGCAGGGGCAATCGACGTAGGAGGTGGAGGCCCACGTCTCTTCCATCGACCGTCCCGCGGATGCTCTTGACCAGCCGGCCCGCGGCTAGGAGACCCGTCTAACGAGGCATCGGCCGCAGCGGCACGAGCATAGGGCGTCTATCGCGCTACGAGATTGACCAGCCGCCCGGGCACGACGATCGCCTTGACGATCTCGCGTCCGTCGAGCCGCTCGGCGACCCGCTCCGACCCGCGCGCCAGGCGCTCCTGCTCGTCGTCCGCGATTCCGGCCGGGGCGTCGAAGCGGTCGATCACCTTGCCGTTGAGCTGGACGACGATCGTGACGGTGTCGGTCTCGAGCAGTGCCGGGTCGGCCTCGGGCCATGGCTCCTCCCACACGCGCCGGCCGGTCAGCAGCTCGTAGGTCTCGCTGCCGAGGTGGGGCGCGAAGGGGAAGATCAGCGAGCCGGCTGTAGCGGCGCCGAAGCGATACTGAGACGCGCCGTCCGGTGTGGCGAGCAGCTCGTCGCGGTGCTTTGTCAGCTCGTTGACAAGCTCGATCACGGCGGCGATCGCGGTGTGGGTGGCGAAGCGCTCGCCAAGGTCGGCCGTCACCTTGTCGATCGCCCAGTGCACCTTGCGCAGGACCCCCGTCGGCTCGCCGGTCGGACCGTCGGACGGCTCCGTGCTCGCGGCGGCGTCCACAGCCGCACGCCAGAGCCGGGCGAGGAAGCGGGCGATCCCCTCGGTGCCCTTGTCGTTCCAGTCGCCGCCCTCGGCGGGATGGCCGACGTAGAGGATGTAGCAGCGGGCCGTGTCGGCGCCGTGCTGCTCGACGATGTCGCGCGGGCTGACGACGTTGCCCTTCGACTTCGACATCTTCGCCCCGTCGCGCGTGACCATCCCCTGCGTGAACAGCCGCGCGAACGGCTCCTGGGCGTCGAGCAGGCCGATGTCCGCGAACGCCTTGGTGAAGAAGCGCGCGTACATCAGGTGCAGGATCGCGTGCTCGACGCCGCCGATGTACTGGTCGACAGGCATCCAGCCGTCGAGGATCTCGCGGTCCCACGGCGCGGCGTCGTTGCGCGCGTCGCAGTAGCGCATGAAGTACCAGGAGGAGTCGACGAAGGTGTCCATCGTGTCGGTCTCGCGCCGCGCGGGCCCGTCGCAGGAAGGGCAGGTCGTGCTGACCCAGTCCTCGGCGGTGGCGAGCGGCGACAGGCCCTTGGGCGCGTAGTCCTCGACGTCTGGCAGCACGACGGGGAGCTGGTCGTCGGGGACCGCATTGGCGCCGCACTTCTCGCAGTAGACGATCGGGATCGGGCAGCCCCAGTAGCGCTGGCGCGAGAACGACCAGTCGCGCAGGCGATAGCTGACGGCAGCGCCGCCGCGTCCTTCATCGGCCAGCTTGCGCACGATCGCCTGGCCGCCCTCCTCGACGCTCAGGCCGCTGAACTCGGCCGAGTTGACGAGGACACCGTCCTCCCCGACGACCTCGACGACCGGAAGGTCGAACGTCTGCGCGAAGGCGAGGTCGCGCTCGTCGTGGGCGGGCACCCCCATGATCGCGCCCGTGCCGTAGTCGGGCAGGACGTAGTCGGCGACCCAGATCGGCAAGCGGTCGCCCGTCGTGGGATGGCGTGCGTACGCGCCCGTGAAGACGCCCGTCTTCTCCTCGGCTGTCGCGCGCTCCTCAGCGGGCCGGGCCGCCGTGTGCTTGACGTATTCGTCGACCTCGCTCGCTCCGAAACGCTCCACGAGCGCATGCTCCGGCGCGAGCACGATGAACGTTGCCCCGTACAGCGTGTCGGCGCGGGTCGTGAAGACGACGATGTCCTCGTCGATCTCGTCGCAGCGGAACCGCAGCTCCGCGCCGGTCGAGCGGCCAATCCAGTTCCGCTGGATCGTCTTCGTTCGCTCCGGCCAGTCGATCGTCTCCAGATCGTCGATCAGCGCGTCGGCGTACTCGGTGATCTTGAAGAACCATTGTTCGAGCCTGCGCGCCTCGACCTCGGCCCCACAGCGCTCGCAGCGGCCGTC
>DASQKV010000015.1:0-1282 GCA_035630335.1 Thermoleophilaceae bacterium
GTGCTGAAGAAACCGGCGGCGACCTACTCTCCCGGGCCCTTGCGGGCCAAGTACCATCGGCGCTGAGGGGCTTAACTGCTCTGTTCGGAAAGGGAAGAGGTGTTTCCCCCTCGCCATAGCCACCGGAAATTGATGAGAGTCTCCCGGGACCCTTCAAAACTGCACAGTAGCCTTGCAAAAACGAGTACCAAAAAGTCATCCGTCAAGCCCTCGACCCATTAGTACCGGTCTCCTTCACACATTGCTGTGCGTCCAGATCCGGCCTATCAACCTGGTGGTCTACCAGGGGTCTTACTCCCTCATGGGGATGGGAGAGCTCATCTCGAGGTTGGCTTCCCGCTTAGATGCCTTCAGCGGTTATCCAATCCGCACGTAGCTAACCTGCTATGCCCTTGGCAGGACAACAGATACACCAGAGGTGCGTTCATCCCGGTCCTCTCGTACTAGGGACAACTCCCCTCAACTCTCCAACGCCCACGGCAGATAGGGACCGAACTGTCTCACGACGTTCTGAACCCAGCTCGCGTACCGCTTTAATGGGCGAACAGCCCAACCCTTGGGACCGACTTCAGCCCCAGGATGCGACGAGCCGACATCGAGGTGCCAAACCGGGCCGTCGATGTGGACTCTTGGGCCCGATAAGCCTGTTATCCCCGGAGTACCTTTTATCCGTTGAGCGACGGCGCTTCCACTTGCTACCGCCGGATCACTAAAGCCTGCTTTCGCACCTGCTCGACATGTCTGTCTCGCAGTCAAGCTCCCTTACTGCTTTTGCACTCTACGTACGATTTCCAACCGTACTGAGGGAACCTTTGCGCGCCTCCGTTACATTTTGGGAGGCGACCGCCCCAGTCAAACTACCCGCCTGACACTGTTCACTCCCCGGATTCACGGCGGAGTGTTAGAAGCCCAAAGCACCAAGGGTGGTATCTCAAGGGTGGCTCCACACCAGCCGCAGCCGGTGCTTCCTAGCCTCCCACCTATCCTGAACGAGATGCTTCGAACTCCAATATCAAGTTGTAGTAAAGGTTCACGGGGTCTTTCCGTCTGGCCGCGCGTACTCGGCATCTTCACCGAGACTGCAATTTCACCGAGCCCCTCGTTGAGACAGCGTCCAACTCGTTACGCCATTCGTGCAGGTCGGAACTTACCCGACAAGGAATTTCGCTACCTTAGGACGGTTATAGTTACCGCCGCCGTTTACCGGGGCTTAGTTTCGGTGCTTTGCGCTCCGAAGAGCACTAACACGTCCACGTAACCTTCCGGCACCGGGCAGGCGTCA
>DASQKV010000016.1:0-54029 GCA_035630335.1 Thermoleophilaceae bacterium
TCTCGCCCGCGCCCTTCTTGCGGCGGCGGCGCGAGGAGCGCTTGCCGCCCTTGCCCTTCGGGAAGTTGCGCAGCAGCTCGCGGGCGAGCGCGGCCGGCTTGCGCGACATGCGGGTGCGCGCGCCGTTGATGACCTCGCCGGCCTCGGCGGTGTGCGGCAGCGCGGCGGCCAGCAGCGCGGCGCTCAGCCGACGGTCCTGCTGGCGCGCGGCGTGCACGAGCCGGCGGGCATTCCTCGCGTGGGCGCCGCCCGAGGAGTTCACGAGCAGCCCGAGCAGGCGCTTGGTCTCCGGCCAGCGCTGCACGGCGTACTCCTCGTGCACCTCGCGCGTGAGGTTCGCGCAGCGCCAGATCCAGTTGTTGGCCTGGTCGCGGCGGCCGATCTTCTTCTCCGCCAGCGACTGGAGCACGACCTTCACGCCCTCGCGCTTCTCGTCGCGCGGCCAGCCGGCGATCATCTCGATCGCGCGGTCGAACGCCTCGGCGTCGCGCGACGCGGCGATCTCCTGCAGCGCGCGCAGGCGCAGCTGCGGGTTCTTGTTGCGCTCGACGGCGGTCAGCAGGAACGCCCGCTTGAGCTCGCCGCCCTCGTCGAAGTGGAGCATCGCCCGCGCCCGCCGCCAGCCCGCCGGCGCCACGCGTGCGCCCGCCAGCGCGGCCCACTGGACCTGCTCGCCGTAGTCGAGGTGCTCGACGGCGATCCGCCACAGCTCGCGCTCGAAGACCTGCGCGCGGCGCTCCTCGTCGTCGGTCACCGGGACCACGCGGCGCTCGACGCGCAGCCGCCGCCCGCGGCCGCGGCGCACCGGCCCGACGACGATCGCCCCGCCGCGGTAGACGTCGCGGTCGAGCAGCGAGTGCAGCGTCACGACCGGGTCGTCGTTCGTCGTCGCCGGGTGGACGAAGTCGACGACGATGCCCGCCTCCTTGCCCTGTTGGCGGCGCGTCACTCGCCCGACGCGCTGCTGGTAGATCCGCTTCGACGCCGTCGGCGCGAGGTGCAGGCAGACCGTCGCGCGCGGCGAGTTCCAGCCCTCGGCGAGCAGCTGCGCATTCACCAGCACGTCGATCTTCCCGAGCTCGTAGTCAGAGAGGATCCGCGTCAGCTCGCGCTTCGGCGTCTCGCCCGACACCGCCTTCGCCTTGATCCCCGCCGCCACGAACGCGTCCGCGACGTTGTGCGCGTGCGCCACGCCGGCCGAGTAGACGACCCCTGGCACGCCGTCGAAGCGCGTCTTGTAGAGGTCGGCGATCGCCAGGTTGAACGGCGTCTGGTCGAGCAGGGCAGCCAGCTCCTCCTGGTCGAAGTCCTGGTCGACCTCGCCCTTGCGCAGCGGCACCTTCGAGATCGAGCGCACGCCCACGCCCGGCGGGATCCGCACGCAGCGCAGCGGCGCGATCACGCCACGGCGCGCGGCCTGCGCGAGGTCGAAGCGCGACGTCTGTGTCGGGAAGAGGTCAGTGACATGGCGGGCGATCAGGGCACCCGTCGCGGTCATGCCGACGAACACCGGCCCCGTCCACTGGCGGATCGAGGCGCTCGTCTTCTCGCCGAGCGCCGTATGTGCCTCGTCGCAGATGACGATCGTGTACGCGTCGGAGATCTTGCCGGCGTTGCGCACGTACCACTGGTAGGTCTCGACCGTAACCGGCCCCTCGACACGCGGCTTGTCCTTGCCGAGCAGCGGCCCGCAGATGCGCTTCTTGTAACCCCGGTCGGTCAGCTCGCCGTTGAACTGGTCGACGAGGTTGCGACGGTGCGTGAGGATCAGCACCCCACCCGTGCGCGACGCCTCGACGAAGCCGAGCGCCGCGACCGTCTTGCCGGCGCCCGTCGCATGCTCGAACCAGAAGCGCCGCGCGGCGCCCGGGTCCTCCTCGACCGCGTCTGAGGCGGCCTCCTCCTCGGCCTCCTCGCTCGCATCCCAGTCGAGCGGCTCGTCGTCCTCGGACAGCTCGTCGTCGCCCTCGATCTCGACCTCGGAGCTGGGCAGCTCGTCGAGGCCCTCCACGTCGGCGTCGGACTCGTCCGGGTCGATGTCGCTGGCCGTGGACTTCCTCGGCGCGGGGCCGTCGTGGTCCGCATCGGGCTTGGCACCGTTGGCGGCAGCTTTCGCCTTCGCGCCCCCATTCGCGCGCTGCACCTCGGCCGTCAGCGCGATCAGCGTCCCCGACAGCGCATCGACCTGGTGCGCCGACAGCACCGTGCCGTCCACCAAGTGCGGCTCCTCCTGGGCGAGCACGCGCTCGAGCCCGAGGATCAGCGACCAGCGGCGTGCCCACTCGACCGACGGCTTCTCGTGGCCAGCCGCCAGCTCCGCGAGCGCGTCCTCGAGCGCCGCGCGGCGCGCCGTGCCGGGCGCGAGCGCGGTGCTCTCGTCCTCGCCCTCGAGGACGAACGGCTCACGCGCGAACTCCTCGGCGCGTGCGATCTCGTCGCCGGATACCGGCGCCGACGTGGCAACGGAAGTGCTCTCAGCCAATTGCGGCCTTCGTTCTGTATGAGAAAGAGACGGACCGGTCGCGGCTCGCGCTGGAGCAAGACCTTCGCGAGGGGCGGCCGACCGCCGGGGTACGCCGCTCTGGCAACTGCCTGCGAGCGGCGTTCTCGACGCATCCCTGGCGCCGAGTCGATACCTATTACAGCACAAGCATGGGTCGTTTCCCTCTCTTTCTCATCTGTTCGTTCGCTATCGCCGCCGGCCTGCCCGCCTGTGGGAGCGACGAGCCCGACAGCGCGGCGCCCTCGAAGGCCCAGGCGCGCAAGGCACTCGCGGGCGCGCCGGCGCCGCTCGCCGCGCTCCACGCGCAATCCAGCGAGCTGCTCGACGGCGGCCCGAAGGCGTTCGAGGCGCGGCTGGCGCAGCTGAAGGGCTACCCCGTCGTGGTCAACAAATGGGCCTCGTGGTGCGACCCGTGCCGGCGCGAGCTGCCGCACTTCCAGCGCCAGGCGCTCGAGCACGGCAAGCGGATCGCGTTCCTCGGCGTCGACTCGAACGACAACGACGGCGACGCGCGCGAGTTCCTCGCCGAGTTCCCCGTGACCTATCCGAGCTACAAGGACCCCGACCTGAAGGTGTCGGCGGTCTTCAACGGCGTGGCCGCGTTCCCGACCACCGCCTTCTACGACTCGGCGGGCGAGCTGGCCTACGTCAAGCAGGGCGTGTACCTCGAGGAGGACGACCTCGTCGAGGACATCGAGCGCTACGCTCGCTGACCTCGTCCGACCGTCCCCGACCCGGCCTGGAGGTGCCCGCGATGCCCGAGCTGCGCATCGACCCGCTGAGCGGGCTGCGGGTGATCGTCGCGGGCGAGCGCAGCGAGCGGCCGGGGGCGTGGCCGGCGGTGGCGGCGCGGCCGCCGCTCGATCCCGCGACCGACCCGTTCGCCGAGGGCCGCGAGGACCAGACGCCACCGGAGCTGTACGCCCTGCGGCCTGGCGGCGGCCCGGCCGACGGCCCGGGCTGGCGAGTGCGGGTGGTGCCGAACCTGTACCCGGCGCTGGCCTCCGTGGGCGCAGGGGACGGCGTCGACGGACCGGTCGGAGCTGCGTCGGGCGGCGAGGCGTCGACAGGTCCCGTGCCGGTGGCCGACCCGCTTGCATCCGGCAGCGGCGCCGTCGACCTGTTCGCCGCACGGCCCGCCGAGGGCGCCCACGAGGTGATCGTCAACGCGCCGGACTCGGTCGACTCGCTGCTCGACCTCGGCCGCGACGGACTGGAGCTGGCCATGGGCGTCTGGCGCGAGCGGATGCGCGTGCACGGCGACACGCCTTATCGCCACCTAATCGTCAACGAGGGCAAGGCGGCCGGCGCCTCGCTCCCCCACACCCACGCGCAGCTGTACGCGCTCCCGTTCGTGCCGGCGGCGGTGGCGCGCGAGCGCGAGCGGTTCGCGGCCTACCACCAGCGGACGCAGGGTCGCAACCTGCTCGAGGACCTGCTCGTCGAGGAGGTGCGCCGGCGCGACCGGGTGGTCGCCGTCGGCTCGGAGGCCGTCGCGATCTGCCCGTTCGCCTCGACGGGGCCGTTCCAGGTGCAGGTGATCCCGCGGCGGCCGGCGGCGCGGTTCGAGGACGAGGGCCCGCTCGCGGCCGACGTGCTGTGGGACGTCCTCGACCGGCTGGCACGCGTGCTCGGCGCGCTGCCGCCGTTCAACCTCTGGGTGCGGACGGCGCCGAGCGGCGCCGAGTCGTTCTGCTGGCGGATCGACCTGCTGCCGCGGCTGGCGCAGCCGGCAGGCTTGGAGATGGGCACCGGCGTCTGGCTGAACGCCGTCGCGCCCGAGCGCGCCGCCGAGAGCCTGCGTGCGGCCGGCGACTCGGGCGCCGATCGTCAGGACGCGAGCTCGGCGCCCGCCGGCCCAGGCGGCGCATGATCGCGATCGCCGGCGTGATCGCGGCCGCCACGGCGGTCGGCTTCGGCGTCGAGCACCGCTGGGGCGAGGAGCGCTCGCAGCGGGCGGCGATCGCGGTCATGAACCTGATGCTGTGGGTGCTGCTGCCGCCGGTCGTGTTCTTCAACATCGCCGACCTGCATCTGACCGCCGGGGTCGGCGCCGGGCTGGCGTTCGGCTGGGTCGCGGTGATCGCTTCGATGTCCGCGGCGTACGCGATCGGCAAGTGGGTACTGCGGCTGTCGCGCCCCTCGACCGGGGCGCTGATCCTCGCGGCCGGGCTCGGCAACACGGGTTACCTCGGGCTGCCGTTCACCGCCGCGCTGTTCGGCTTCGACGACGTCCCCGACGCAATCGCCTACGACATCCTCGTGTCGGGAATGTCGCTGCTGACGCTCGCTTTCGCGGTCGGCGCGGCGTTCGGGACGGTCGCCGAGGCGCCGCGCGAGCGGATCGCCGCGTTCTTCAGTCGCAACCCCGGGCTGTGGGCGTGCATCGCCGGCTTCCTCGCGCCCGCGGCGCTGGCGCCGGACTGGATCGTCGACGCCTCCCAGCTGGCGGTGTTCGCGATGCTGCCGATGGGCTTCTTCGTCGTCGGCGTGACGCTCGCCAGCGAGGCCGAGGAGGGCGCGATCAGGTTCCCCCCGCCGGTCACGCAGCCGGTCGCCGTGGCGCTCGGACTGAAGCTGCTGCTCGTCCCGGCCGTCGTTTTCACGCTCGCCCACCTGCTGATCGAGGTGCCCGACTCCTACGTCTCCCAGGCAGCGATGGCAAGCGGCATCAACAGCGTCCTCGTCGCCCACACCTACGGGCTCGACCGGGCGCTCGCAGCGAGCGCGATCGCATGGTCGACGGCGATCGTCGTGGTGACCGGGCTGATCGTCGCGCTGCTGTAGAAGCTGCCGCCGAGCGCCCGAGTGCACGCTGCGGGTCAGCGACGACGCGACTCCGCTCGCAGGCGCTGTAGCTTCTCGCGGCGTGCCACCCTCCGAGCGCCCGATCCCCATGTACGTCGCCGAGCCGCCGCAGGAGCCGGTGCCCTACGGCCGCTGGGAGGAGACGCTGCGGGAGCAGCTGCTGACGGCCGTCGGGCGGATCGAGTCCGACGAGGAGATCGGCGACCCCGGCGAGGTCGCCTGGTTCCCGGAGCGCACCTGGGGCGGACGGACCTACGTGCCCGCGACTGCCCCGACCTCCGAGGGCTTCGAGATCTTCGGCTACGTCTCCTACACGCGCGAGCACGAGGGCGCCCAGGCGACCGACTTCGAGGCGGTCGCCGACTACACCGACGAGACCGCCGAGGCGAACCCCGACTGGACGCTCGACCTCTCCGACCAGGAGATCGGCCACTGGCGCGGCATCGACGGCCGCCGCGGCGTCGTCACGCTCGTCTGGGGCGTCGCGCTGACGCCCAACGGCGCGGTCGCCACCGCCGAGCTGGGCCCGACGACCACCGACCAGTGCGTGCTCGCCGGCGACCGCTTCACGCTCGTCTCGCTCGACGACTACACGGGCGACTACATCGAGGTCCGCCTCTACGCGCAGCGCGGCGCCGAGCTCGCGCGCGAGTCGCTGTACGAGGACGAGTAGCGCCGAGGTCAGCGGGGCGGGCGGCTGCGTGAGCGTCTCTCGTCCCGTTCCTCTAGGAGGAGCAGCACGATCAAGCCCACACCAAGCGCCGGCCAGCACACCAGCTCGATCTCGGTGTCGCTGGCGCCGCGTCCTACCCAAAGGAAGCCGACGGCCATCATCACCGCACTTACAGCGAGACCTATGTTGGCATTCCTAAAACTCATGCATATATCCTATCTCAGGATCGTCTCGCCGACCACCGCAAACGCCATCCAAATACCGCCGAAGTAGCCGAGGCGTACCACAGCCTCATCCCTACGACGGCGAGTCCAGCGGCGCAACGTCCCGGATACGCCCGCGACGAACCCGCCGAGCAAGATTCCAGCGCCTACGGATGTCGCCACCATCTCGCCCGCCGAGGTCACCGGACCTATGCCGCCAACGATGAGTGCGGCATCTGCCACGGCGGAACCCAGCGTTAGTGCATCGGGAACGACAGCCATGCCCCGAATCTAGGTCGGGACAACGCACGAGATACAGCGCTCGAGCAACGAACCCGCGACGACGCTGCACCAAGGGCATGAGCTAGCGTCAGACGCCATGCCTGAGTTCATCTTCACGATGCGGGAGCTGACCCGCGTGCATCCGCCCGACCGAGAGGTGCTCAAGGACGTCACGCTGGCGTTTCTGCCGGGGGCGAAGATCGGCGTGCTGGGCCCGAACGGGGCCGGCAAGTCGACCCTGCTGCGGATCATGGCGGGGGTCGACACCGAGTTCCACGGGGACGCGCGGCTGGCCGACGGGGCGACCGTCGGGCTGCTCGAGCAGGAGCCGCAGCTCGACGAGTCCAAGGACGTGCGCGGGAACGTCGAGGACGGCGTGCGGGGGATGCGCGACCTGCTCGACCGCTTCAACGAGCTGTCGGCGAACTACTCGGAGGACACCGCTGACGAGTTCGCGCGGTTGCAGGAGCAGATCGACGCGGCCGACGCGTGGAACCTCGACACGATCCTCGACACGGCGATGGACGCGCTGCGGCTGCCGCCGGGCGACGCGGACGTGACGAAGCTGTCGGGCGGCGAGCGGCGGCGGGTGGCGCTCTGCCGGCTGCTGCTCGCGCGGCCCGACCTGCTGCTGCTCGACGAGCCGACCAACCACCTCGACGCGGAGTCGGTCGCGTGGCTCGAGCGCCACCTGGCGGAGTACCCGGGGACGATCGTCGCGGTGACCCATGATCGCTACTTCCTCGACAACGTCGCGGGCTGGATCCTCGAGCTCGACCGCGGCCGCGGGATCCCCTTCGAGGGCAACTACTCGTCGTGGCTGGAGCAGAAGCGGCGCCGGCTGGAGCTGGAGGAGAAGCGCGAGTCGGCGCGCCAGCGGACGCTCGCCCGCGAGCTCGAGTGGGTGCGGATGAACGCCTCGGCGCGGCTGACGAAGAACAAGGCGCGGCTCTCGCGCTACGACGCGCTGCTCGCCGAGGACCGCGAGGCGCGCCGCGACGGCGTCGAGATCCACATCCCCGCCGGCCCGCGGCTCGGCGACATCGTCGTCGAGGCCGACGGCGTGTCGAAGGGCTACGGCGACCGGCTGCTGATCGACGACCTCTCGTTCACGCTGCCGCCGGCCGGGATCGTCGGGGTGATCGGCGGCAACGGCGCCGGCAAGACGACGCTGCTGCGGATGATCACCGGCGAGGAGAGCCCCGACTCGGGCGAGCTGCGGCTCGGCGAGAGCGTCGAGCTGGCCTACGTCGACCAGTCGCGCGACTCGCTCGCGGGCGACAAGACGGTCTGGGAGGAGATCAGCGGGGGCGACGACGAGCTCGACGTCGGCGGCCGCAAGGTGCCCTCGCGCGCGTACGTCTCGTCGTTCAACTTCTCGGGGTCAGACCAGCAGAAGGCCGTCGGCAAGCTGTCCGGCGGCGAGCGCAACCGCGTCCACCTCGCCAAGCTGCTGCGCACCGGCGGCAACCTGCTGCTGCTCGACGAGCCCTCCAACGACCTCGACGTCGACACGCTGCGCGCGCTCGAGGAGGCGCTGCTGAGCTTCCCGGGCTGTGCGGTGGTCGTGTCGCACGATCGCTGGTTCCTCGACCGCGTCGCCACCCACGTGCTGGCCTTCGAGGGCGACTCGAAGGTGCGCTTCTTCGAGGGCAACTTCCAGGCCTACGAGCAGTGGCGCCACGAGCAGCTCGGCGACGCCGCGGACCGCCCGCATCGGATGTCGTACAAGAAGCTCGTCGCGCGCGGCTGAGCGCAGCCGGTTATTCGTCTATACGATTAGACGTTTAATCGTCTAGACTTTGGGTGTGATCCTCTCGGCTCCCAAAATCGACGGGCAACTGGAAGCCCGGCTCGAGGAGCTGGCGACCCTCCGCTTGCGGCTAGGCAGCGACGTGGGCCAGACGCCGCGCTGGATGGGCACGTTGCGGCGCTTGGTTCGCGCAACCGCCGTCGAGAGCTCGACGTCGATCGAGGGCTACTCGGTGTCGCCGGCGGAGGCACTTGCGCTCACCAGCGGCGACGAGCAGCCCGGCACCGACGACGAGAACCGCCTGGCGGTCGCGAGCTACAGCCGCGCGATGGCCCACGTCGGCGCGATGGCGGCCGACCCGGGCTTCCGCTGGTCCGAGCGGGCGATCCTCGATCTCCACTTCGACGCCTGCGACTTCCAGCGCGACAAGGACCCAGGCCTGTGGCGCCGCGGACCGGTCAGCGTCGTGGGCGGAGACGGGCAAATCGCCTACCGCGGGCCCGCCGCCGAGGAAGTGCCCGGCCTGATGGCCGAGGCCTGCGCCTGGCTGCGGGACGGCGACCTCGACGCGCCGGCGGTCGTGCGAGCGGCGATGGCCCATCTGCACGTGGTGACGATCCATCCGTTTCGCGACGGCAACGGCCGCGTCGCGCGGATCCTGCAGTCGCTCGTCCTCGCCCGCGAGGGACTGGTGTCACTCGAGTTCGCATCGATCGAGCAGTACCTGGGCGAGCACACGCAGGCGTACTACGAGATCCTCGAGCGCACCCAGGGTGGCAGCTACCGGCCCGAGCGCAGCGCCAGGGAGTGGATCGAGTTCTGCGTCGAGGCGCACATCGAGCAGGCGAACCGGCGACTCGCGCAGATCGCGGATGCCGCGGCGCGGTGGGCGACGTTGGAGGCCGTGGTCGAGCAGCGCCGCTGGCCGGACCGCCTGGTGATCGCGCTCGAGCAGAGCGCGATCGGCGGGACCGATCGCGCGGGCTACGCACGCGAGGCAGAGGTATCGATGGCCACCGCCAGCGCCGATCTGCGCCGCCTCCTGGACGCCGGGTTGATCGAGCAACACGGCCGCGGGCGCAGCAGCGGCTACTCCGCGAGCGAGGCGCTGCGGCGTGAGATCATGGGCGGGAGCCCCGATAGCTCAGCCGGATAGAGCGTCCCCCTCCTAAGGGGAAGGCCGCTGGTTCGAATCCAGCTCGGGGCATCCAGTTGAGGGCCATGAGGTGGGAGGGAGTGCGACCTCCCCTTTTGGCCCGACGCTGCGGTTCTCTTGACCGAGCGCTCGCGGAGAGGTGCGCTTATTGCCAGGCAGGCCTACGGAGCATGGGATACTTCGCATTGATGTACGTGCGCCAGCATAGGGTTGATGTCGCTGTAGACGCTGTGATCGGGTACTTCGCGCCCCGAATCGCAATGATGGTCATCGTCGTCGGTGTAGTGCTGATGGCTATCGGACCGCCCTGGATGTTGCCTGTCCTGACCATTGCCGCTTGGCTTTGGGCAAAGACACAAGAAAAAAAAATCCAAAACCGCGCTTGACAAGAGAGTCATCTCTACGTATGGTCCCGCCGCTCCGGTAGGTCCTCTTCGTTAGCGACGCTCCGCCTCTGACCAGCGGTCTGATGACCAAAGCACGCGGCGGCGATAGCGGACGAGCCACGCTCAGACGAAGCGTGGACTGGAGAAGCGCTCGGACGGGACTTGTCACCGCCGCCCTGGGATTCGTGGGCCGTTCGACGCTCAAGCGTCGATGACATAGGTCGTCTTCTCGCCGCGCATGGTGTTCCAGTCGACGTAGTCGACGATGCGGACCCAACGCCCCAAGTGACCTCTACAGCCACCCACGATACCGGTGCGAAGCCGTCGAATTGACACATCCGGAGGTGATCTCGAGCCCCATGACCGGGCTTCTCTACGAGCCGCAATCCTCCCTTACGGACTTCCCCCTGAGGGGAAGGCCGCTGGTTCGAATCCAGCTCGGGGCACTCTGCTGGAGCGCGCGACGAGCGCCGGACTGGCTCAGGGAAGGCGGGGCCGCGGGTGCAAGGCCTCGGCGACGGCCTTCATGCCGGTCAGCGAGCCGTAAGGGCCGCCGCCCGTTCCGCACGTGTAGCAGTGCGGCATGTTGAGGGTGACGATGACTCGCTTGTGCCGGATGATCGCCATGAAGCTGTCGTGCCTGCGTCCGTCGCAACGGTTCGGGCGCACGCCGTAGCCCGCGTAGACCGTGGCGCGGCCGACCCGGACCGGGAAGCTCGTGGAGCTCGCGCAGCGCGAGCCCCAGACCAGCCTGCCGAAGCGGCGCCGGACCGACCGCCGCCAGATCGTCGGCTTCCAGATGCCGACGACGACGAACGAGTGACGCTCGGACTTGTACTGGAGCTCGCCGGTCCAGCCGGGTCCCTCGTCGAAGTCGCCATAGCCACCGTACGCGGAGTCCAGCTCGAGCGCTGGAAGGGGCCCGGGCGGATCGAACACGCGCCCGAGCCACAGCACGGGAACGCCGAAGTGCGGGCTGTCGAGCGGGACCTCGGTGTCATCGACCTCGGCGGCCGTGAGCGCAGTCGGCATCTCGATCCGGGCCTGCTGCAACCGGGCGAGGCGCAGCGTCTCGGCCTTGGTCACGGACCGGACCGAGCCGTGGAGGAGCAGGCTGCCCAGGAAGCGCCCTGAACGCCAGTCGATCTCTGCCCTGGCTTGGTCGACCGCGCCCCGCGATCCGTGCCGTCGCAGCCACCGGCGCAGCGCCGGTGGCGGGGGTGGAGGGCGATCGACCCTCCTGTAGAGCACCGCCTGGTCGCCGAGCTGCTGACGCAGTCCCGGTCGCGGGTTCCGCTCACGCTCGCGCTTGAACCTGGCGGTCGCCTCGGCAGCTGTGGGCATCACCTTGACGTAGCTGTCGACGCTTGCGGGACCGGGGACGGCGCCTTTGGGGGACCAGAGCTGCTGGAAGCCGACATTGCACCCGTTGAGCAGGTAGTAGGGGTCATGGTCGGCCGTCTCACCGACGCCGAAGCCGAAGTCACACGAGTTGTCGCTACCGATCTCGTACCCCGGCCGGAGATCGCTCAGGCGAAGGGTGTAGTCCCTCGGATCCGGCATGTCGGCCGCGTCGGCGACACCCACACGCGCTGCAAAGCCAAGCGCCGCGACCAACAGCGCGGCGACGGATGCGATTGCCCATTTCGGGGCGTCAGCCGTCCCGAGCATTGCGCAAGAGTAACCGTACGTCTCTCATTATGCGCACCCCAGCCAAGCTGTTGGTAGACAGGTGTCAGCGGCGCTTGGCCGCTTTGCGCTTTGCGGCTGCTTTGCGCTTTGCGGCGGCCTTCTTCGAGTTGGTTGCGCAGGGTGTCTTTACGCGGGTGTTGAAGTCGCGTTGCTTGCCGTTGTGTGCGTCCATTTGGACGGTCGCGACGTGGCTTGTGGGTGCCGCGCAGAGGTTGATTCGTGATCTGGCGGTGCGGGTGACTGTGAGGATGCCGTTGCTGCCGCCCTTGAGGTTGAGGTTGAACTTGGTGAACGGTGCGTCTGGGACGGCGGCGAAGGTGTTCACCAGCCGTCCGTCCTTGGTGGTGGAGCTGGTGCCCTTGACGTTGACCGCGATCTCGCCGCGTAGCGCGACGATCAGCATCGGCAGGGTTCGGATGAGATTGCCTCTGGCGTTTCGCCTGACGTTCTTGACGAAGTAGACGTTGCCCGCCACGGGCTTGTCGAGGATCGGTGTCGCGACCTTCGCGCGGCCGACGATCGACCCCTTCGGGCAGTGGTTCTCGAGATCTGGCTTGGTGCCATCTGAGAACTCACACAACGCCTGCGCGTTCGCGGGATCCAGCGCGAGCGCCTTCGGTAGCTGGACGACTGTCTTCTCGATCGCCGCCGCGCCGATGCCCTTCTGGGACACCGTCGCCTTGACACCCGGATGCTTGCCCGTCCTGATCTGCTTCTTGCCGGTCAGGGCGAGCGAGAGCTTCGGCGTGAACGGCAGCGCCGCGCAATCGCCGACCTTGAAGCTGTCGCCGATCGCGGCTGTTGTGCCTTGGTCTGAGCGCGCTTGGCCTGTGATCTGCATGGGGTCGCAGCTCGTGGGGTTGAGCATGAACCCCGCCCGGTCGATCGCGGTCCTTATCTCCTGGATTTGGAGGGGGATTCCGGCGAGGATCGTCGGGAAGGGATCTGTCTTGACGGTGGCGTGGGCGTCGGTGCGATCGACGTGAAGCGCCGCCCGCACGACTACCGTGCCGAGGTCGAACGGGCCGGCGACCGCCGGGGTCACCACGGCGAGGCTGAACGGGGCGCCCTTGTAGGGGCCGGCGAAGTAGACCTTGCCGGTCTGGAGGAAGAACGGCGCCGGTCCGACACCCGACCCGACCGTCGCCGAGCCGAGCAGGCTCCCCGCCGGACAGCTCGGGTTGTCGATCTGGCCCTGCCCGGTGCCGACCGCTGTGTTGATCGACGCGATCGTGGCGTCTGGGCACTTCGCGACACCGGCGAGCTTTGCCGCGACCCCGCGGGGGAGGTCGACGTCGAGGCCCGTGAGCGCCTGGTCGCCGTCGGGGCGGGTGAGCTTCAACACGAACGGGCTGCTCGCTCCGGCGGTCGGGCTCGTCACTCCGGCCGACAGGCTCGGAGTGAAGCCGCGAGCGCCGGGACACGGGCCGCCGTTGGCGCCGGAGGTGATCTCAAACGTCGAGGTCGCCATCACAGGCGCCCCGCCGGCCCATGGGGTCAGCTGGGCGGTCGTGTCATAGCTCCCGCAGGCGGGCGGGGTCGTCAGCGGCGCCCTCGCGCCTTGGCGGAAGTGCAGCTTGAAGTGCGAGAACGGCAGCTGTGGGATGTCGTCCGCTGTCGTTGTGAGGCGGCCGGTGACGGGGTCGGGGTCGACCCTTGCGGCCTGCTTGACGACGATTCCCTTCTGGGGGTCCTTGACGACGATGTAGAACGCGAGCAGCGTGTTGAACGGGTTGTCGGTCTGCTTTGCCGCATACAGCGACCCCGACAGCGGCTCGGCCAGCAGCGGCGTCTCGACCTCCACGCTGCCGATCTTCGAAGCCTCCGGACAGCCGGCGCCCGGGAGCGAGGCCGCCTTCTCTCGCGCGAGGTCGGCCTGGCTGCAGGCCTGCAGGCCTGATCCGACCGACGGGTTGACCGCCACGCCCTCGGGCAGCGTCACGACCGTCTTCTTGACGTCGGACTGCGCCAGACCCGTAGGTGATCTCAGGCCCTCGTCGACGACGTCGAGGCTGAAGTCGAGCCCCGAAGGCGACCTCGCCGCCCCGGTCGAGGGCTTCGAGGCGATCGTCGGGGAGAACCCGAGCTTGTCGCAACCCGTGAACCCGGTCGGATTCCCACTGTTGTCGTGGGTGAGCACGCTGCCGCTGACGAACACACCCGGATTGGCCCAGCTGTCCGCGACATAGCTCGTCGCAAGCGGACCCGAGCAGGCACGCGGCAACGTCAAGAACGGCCGGTTGGGCGCACTCGAGGGACAGACCGAGCTCAACCCGTTCAAGCAGTAATAACCTCGGACGGAGTCGTGGGCCGGGTCGGCGGGGTTGCCCCACAAAGTCAGCGACGACCCGAAGACGTGTACCGCCTGGGGGGTCTTCCTCAGCGACCCCACGACGTTATAGCCCGCCCCGTCCTTGACCCCGACGTCGATCGTCACCCGCTCACCGAGGATGTTGAAGCCAAGCGTCGCCGCCGCGCCGGGAGTCGGCTCGAGGTTATGCACTGGCGCCGACAACGTCTCAAAAGGCCTCGGGGCGGCGGCTACGAGCACTCCGACGACGGTGTCGTCGCCACAGTTGGTCGCGGCCGTGTCGAAGTCGGGAGGAGAGCTGGCGAAGGCGACGGTCGAGCAGCGCGGAACCGCCGTCGTGTCGCCGACGAGGCCGAGGATCTGCTCGAAGTCGGCGTCCTTGATCCCCTCGACGGTAGATCCCCCCGCCTCGCTAGCCCACTTCAGCTCGAAGCTGGTGGTCATCGCAAAGGGATGCGAGCCCGCCTGGGTAGCCGGCGTGCCGTCGGCGTTGGTAAACGTCACGTCAAAGCTCGTGAAGCCGAACTCCGCGCTCGCCGGCGCGGCCGCGATCGACGCGGCGATCACCACCGCCGCGACAGCCGCGAGCACCGAGGCCTTCTTGCCGGATCGGTCAAGTCGGGGAAAGCTCACTTCGCACCTCCGCTGTTGCTCTTGGCGGCTCGTGCCCTGTGAGCCTGCTTCGACTGCTTCAACCGCAACACCACCGACGCCCGCGACGCCCTCCCGCTCCGGGGTGCGAACCGCACCCGCACACGCACCCGCGGCCGCTCGCCGACGACCAGGCGACGCTTCGCCTTGGCCGTGAGCTTGAACGACAGCCGGTAAGTGCCGGCCCTGCCCACGCGCCGCCTAACGCCACGCACACCCCGGCCGGTCGCGGTGATCACACCGCGGCCCGCGACCCTCACCCGCAGACTGAACGTGGTCGAGCCCGCCTTCTTGCCGACGATCCTCACCCCTGCCCGAACCGCCTTGCGCGAACCAGGCCCGTTACCGGGGCCGCCCGGCCCAGAGCTCGCGGGCGCCCGGTCAGACGGCGCCGCAGGCGGCGCCTGGCAGCCCTCGCCCTCACAACCCTCCGGCGGCGCGGGCCGTGGCGCGAACCCGCCGCCCACACGTGCGTTGTAGATGTCGATCAGGCCGTCGTCCTCGGCGACGAGGCTACTCCCGGTGGTGAAGAACACATCCTCGCCATCCGGGCTGGCATCGACGAACTCAGACTTCCCAGAGCCCTTCCCGCTCGAGATCAAGCTCACGCAACCACCCGCACGCTCACAGCCCCCCGACCCCTGCGCGGTCCACTGATACACGTCCTGATCACCGTTGGTATCACCCACCACCAACGCATCGAAGCTATTGAAGAACAACCGACTCCCGTCATCCGACAACGCACGCGGATAATGCAGCGCGCTCTCCGAGGTGGTAAGCCAACCAGCCGCCGTCGCGGGCCCCTCCTCCGGGGCCTCGCGGATCTCGTCCCTGCCCGTGTACGGATACCGCAGCGCCTGGCCCACCGGGTTCGCACCGCTCGGGTTACAAGACGCACACATCAGGTCGCCGCTGTCGGCGTCATAGGTGAACACCTCGACGTCCGCCTCGCCGTTGACCGCGTCGGTGTTGTCATAACCCGTCAGGCTGCGGATCGACTGAAACGCGATATGACGACCATCCGGCGTCACCCGCGAAGACCGAAACAACGCCAAGCGGCTTACCACATTCTGGGTGGCGGCTGACGGGCTGCCCACTGGCGGGAAGCCGACATCCCATGGCGCCAGCGTCGCGACGAACGTAACCTCGCCGTCGTGATCGAGGTACAGGTTGTTCTCACCCGCGGTCGCCCCGGCCGCGAGGTCATCCCGCGACACGAAGTAGATGTAGGACAGGTCGTCACTGGCGCCGAGCACACCGCGCTCGTTCTCGGCCACCAGCCGCTGAGTCCCGGAATCGACGTCGAACAGATACAAGCTCCCGTAGCCGTCGGACTGCGCCCCATTGGGCTGCGTGGGATCGGTGTCGAAGATCACCTTCGACCCGTCCGCGCTCGCGGCCCTGAAGAACACACCGCCAGACGTCGAGATCGGCACAGTTCGCTCACCGTCGATACGCACATACAGACTGCCCGGACCGAGGTTGCCGCCGGTGTGCGCTGTCCAGAATATCCGCGACCCATCATCAGAGATCGCGTGATCGCGCGTAGCGGTGCTGTCGCGGCCGCTGGCATCAACGATCGGGTTGACCTCCATCCCGCCCGCCGATGAGCTCCCCTGATACGCCGTGCCGTCCGGCAGGATGCTCACGAGGCGAATCTCCCCGCCAGTGAACTCATAAAGCTGGAAATCTCCAGGGGCAGGATCGGGATTGGAATCGGGGGTTTGCGGGGTCGTATCGATGAACAGGGCGTGGCTGCCATCGCTCGAGTGACCCTGGAAATCATCGACCATCGCGCCAGAGGGTGGAGTGGCCTCGTTGATAGTCAGCGCCTGGTAGCTGTCGTTGGTGTTGTCGCGCCTGTAGAGGTTGACGTCGCCCTGCACAGCGTCAGCGGTAAGGGGCGTCGCGTTGTTATTGAACACCCAGGCGTTGGAGAGATCGTCGGTGAACGCCTTGAACTGAACGTCATAGTCCCACTGCGGAACAGGGCGGTCGAAGAGGGTCGTGTCGCGCGGCGGGTTGATCGAGTGCGTGGACCAGCCATCCGAGCCGCGGCTCGCGATGTACTGGCTTGTCCACGGCGCGCTCACCGCGTCGCCGAAGGCCTTGTAGGAGGAGTAGGTCAGCTTGTCTCCGTCGAGTGAGGCCTGCTCGTGGCCGGTGCGGTAGTTGTAGGCGTCATTGAGCGTCTTTATGTCGCCGTTGTCCTTGTCGACCGGTGAAACCATCTCGTAGGCGCGGCAGTCGGGCAGCGCGGCGCTGGGCCCGGTGCGGAACTGCTGGTTTGGGCAGTTGGCCGAGCCCGTCGGTGGCGCAAGGGTGGTAAACGTCCGGTCGGGGCTCGACACGGTTCCGTTGGCGCTCGTGGCCACGATGCGCCAGTGATAGGTCGTGTTGGGCTGGAGGCCGGCGAGGAACCGCGAGACCGAGACGGGGTCGGTTCCCGCGCCCACCGACGCGTCCGGGTTGGGGAAGCTGGTTCCGTAGGAGGTGGTGGTGCCGTACTCGAAGCGGTAGGTCGTCTCCGCGTCGCGCGGGTTGACCTTGGCGGTGAGCTTGGCCTCGGTGCGGGTGATGTCGGTCGCGGCCGGCGCCGTGATCGCCGGCGCCGGGAAATACGAGGGGCCGAACACGCGGACGCTGTTCTCCGCGGCATTCGCGACATAGGCCCGGTCGGAGGCCTCGTCGATCGCGACACCGATCAGCGACGCGCCGGCGATGCCGCTCGCGAAGTCATAGAGGTTCGTGCCCGCGGAGTCATAGACGCTGACACGGCCGGGGTGAACGACATAGACCCGATCGTTGGTCTGATCGACCGCGACCGACTTGGTCTCCTCGGAGTCGATCGGGCCCACGTAGGCGCCCGCGCTGTCGAACTTGTGCAGCGCCCCGTTATAGAGAGCGACATAGAGGTTGTCGGCGCTGTCAAAGGCGATATGGCACGGACCGCCCACACCCGAGGTGTCGATCGAGCTGCCCGTCGCCGCACCGCTCGCGTCGTACTCGATGACCGCGCTCGCGTTGAAGTCAGCGACCCACACGTCGCCACCGGAATCCACAGCCACCCCACACGGATCGCCAAACCCAGTGATCCGATGCAGATAAGTCCCCGTCGAGTCAAACACCCACACCGTCTGCTGGTTCTCGGTCAACACGACGAGGTTGCCGTCAGACGCCGTCCCCGAGTTGTCGACCGCCACGTCGCCCTCGTTGGTGAGACTGAAAGCCACCGGCCCGTCCGGGGCCGTGACGGCGCTGCCGTCAAGCGACGACGACCCAAGCGCCGAGAAGTCCTGCGCGACCCCCGAGAGGTCGAACTTGTCCACCACACCCGCGCCCGCGTCGATCGCATACACCGTCCCCGACTCCTGGTGAACCGCGACGCGCCCAAGACCGCTAAACGCGCCCGCGTCGGAATCCGCGCCATCGAACGCCCCCACCTGATCGCGCAACGTAAGCGGCGGCTCGACCGGCGGCGGCACGAAGACCGGGGGGCCGAACACGCGGACCGCGCTCACCGCGGCATCCGCGACATAGAGCTGGTCGGCGGCCTCGTCGATCGCGAGACCGGCCACCCCCCCGCCGCCGATGCCGAGGTCATAGAGCTCTGTGCCCGCGGCGTCATAGACGCTGACATGCTCGGGGTGGACGACATAGACCTGATCGCGGGCCTGATCGACCGTGACCGACCTGGTCTCCTCGGAGTCGATCGCGCCGACGTAGGCGCCCGCGCTGTCGAACTTGTGCAGCGCCCCGTTATAGACAGCGACGTAGAGGTTGTCGGCGCTGTCAAAGGCGATACGGCACGGAGGGCCCACACCGGAGGTGTCGATCGAGTTGCCCGTCGCCGCACCGCTCGCGTCGTACTCGATGACCGCGCTTGCGACGTAGTCGGCGACCCAGACGTCGCCACCGGAATCCACAGCCACCCCACACGGATCGCCAAACCCAGTGATCCGATGCAGATAAGTCCCAGTCGAGTCAAACACCCACACCGTCTGCTGGAGCTCGGACAGCACGAAGAGATTGCCGTCAGACGCCGTCCCCGAGTTGTCGACCGCCACGCCACTCAGGGCGGCCAGCTCGAAGCTCACCGGCCCGTCCGGGGCCGTGACGGCGCTGCCGTCAAGCGACGACGAGCCAAGCGCCGAGAAGTCCTGCGCGACCCCGGAGAGGTCGAACTTGTCCACCACACTCGCGCCCACGTCGATCGCGTACACCGTCCCCGAGTCCTGGTGAATTGCGACGCTGCCAAGATTGGTAAACGCGCCCGCGTCGGAATCCGAGCCATCGAACGTCGCCACCTGCTCGCGCGTCGTGTCGCCCAGCGCCACGGCCGGCACGGCGACCGCGACCGACAGAGCCGCCGCGACAAGCGCCAGCACAAGACGCACACTACGACCAACACCAGCGACCATAAGGCGATCAGCGACAGCCGACACGCCAACACCAGGCCGAGCAACCGAACGGGCAGTCATACAGATAGTTCCTCTCGTAACGATCCGGTTGTTCATCGAAGAAGACGAGTCGCCGACGGGACTCGAGCCGCGCGAGGTCATCGAACGACCTCCGCAGGCCCCGAAGGCGAGTTGGAGCACAGCGCAACCACAAAGCCCGGCCGGCACGCAGTCGCGGCACGCAACCGCCGCCGAGCGGCCAGCGCCGAGCCCGCCCCATCGCCAGACTCCGGCGCCAGACGGCGGTCGTAAAGCCGACGATTGAGCAGCTCGAGCCGCAGCCGGGCGCGCACCTCAGGCTCCGTCTGGCCGGTGCGCCGCAAGAACCCTCGCCACCGCGCCGCACTCTCGAAACGCTCGCGCAACCCCTCCAGCGCCGCGTCCACCTGTGCACCCGACACCGACACCCCAGCCGCCCGAGCCCGCTGAGCGACCGCCTCCGCCAGGATCGCCTCCGACATCGCCGAACGGACCAACGCCCTGTGCCGCGACCGGCGCCGGCCCTCCGCGCCCGCGCGGGCGCCCCGACCCCCCGTCCCACGCCGGACGTTACGAGCCCGCGCCGTGTACACACGACCGAACTCGGCGCGCGTGACCTCACCCCCAGCGACGGTCGCCACAACGCCTCGGCGCAGATGGACTGGACTCGCATCCGGCGCCGGCTGCAACGAGGACGGGTGAGAATCGGGACGATCCGTACCGGTCGAGCGGTCACCACAAGCCGCGAGGAGCACCGAGGCGAACGCCGCGATGAGACCGGCTAGCGCACCTGGAAGTGGTATCTCGGCAATCGCCGCCGCCTTCCCGGACCAGCCAGAGTCGCCATCGGCACCCGGCGTTCTCATGCGACGGTCCGCGAGGGGCGGCGAGCAGCATCGGCTCGACCGACTCGACCGACTCGAACGCGACCGCAGGCACGCAGGCGTGCTCGCTGCTGGGCGTCCCGTGTCGGTAGGCGGTCGGGGGCCGGGGTCGGCGATTCGTGTGACGATGCCTGCACTGCGCTCCTCTCTCGCGCTGCTGCCCGGCGCCCTCAGACGTTGGAGGTCTCAGTCGTGGACACGGCCCATCCACTCGAATGAGAAACAGCCGGATTTGTAGTTGCAATGATAAACAGCTGCCTACGATCTTTGTCAAGAGGTAACCGTTGTCGCCGTACACCAGAGGCGGCTACAAACGTTGGGGCTCTATCGAGTCCGCGGCTTAGAGCCAGACGCTTGCGGCTTAGATATAAACGCCGGTTCCTTCTATCCGCCAGGATCAATTTGGGTCTACCAATGGCTCTAGATCTGGGGTTATCGTCTGCGCACGATGAGCCAGACGCCATGGGGAGATGCGAGCCAGCTGAGGACTCGGATGCTGCGCCCCGGGCCGGGCCATTCGCCGGAGCTTGTGGCCCAGAACCAGCGCGAGCGGCTGCTGGCGGCGATGGTCGTGGCGGTCGCCGAGCGCGGCTACGAGCAGACGCCGGTGGCGGACCTGCTGAAGCTCTCGGGGATCTCGCGGACGACCTTCTACCAGCACTTCCCCGGCGGCAAGGAGGAGTGCTTCCTCGCCGCGGTCGACGCGGCGATGGCGACGGGCCTCGGCGCCGTCGGGGAGGCGTGCGCGGGCGAGGGCAGCTGGGACGAGCAGGTCGCTCGCGGCTTCGAGGCGCTCGCGCTGACGATCGTCGACCAGCCCGCCGCCGCGCGCCTGTGCCTGGTCGAGATCCACTCCGCCGGCCCGGAGGGGCTCGCGCACGCCGAGCAGGCCCTGTCGAGCTTCGCCTGGCTGCTCACCGAGGCCCTCGGCCGGTCGCCCGAGCGGGCCGCCGTGCCGCCGGCGATCGCGTCGGCGGTCGCCGGCGGCGTGCGCAAGCTGCTCGAGACGCGCGTCAGCGAGGGCGAGCTCGCGACCCTCCCCGCGCTGATGCCGGAGCTGCGCGACTGGGCGCTCTCCTACCGCAACCCCCCTACCCCGATCCGCCGCCCGCGCTCGCGGCCGCCGGGCGCGGGCACGTCGCGGATGGTCGTCCACGACCAGGTCGAGCGGATCTTCGGCGCGGTCGTGGCGACCGTGGCCGAGAAGGGCTACCCGGCGATGACGCTCGACGACATCGTCCGCAACGCGTCGGCCTCGCTGACGACCTTCTACCAGCACTTCGACGGCAAGGAGGAGGCGTTCCTCGCCGCCTACGACACGGCGATGGCGCAGGCCACCGCGGCGGCGATACCCCCCTACCGCTGGTCGCGCAGCTGGCCGCTCGCCGTCCGCGCGGCGCTCGACGCGTTCCTGTCGTTCTTCGCCGCCGAGCCGCTGTGGGCGCGGCTCGCGATGGTCGACGTGCTGACCGCCGGGCCGCGCGGCCTCGAGCACCGCGACCGGGCGTTTGGGCTGTTCGACGAGATCCTCCAGCCGGGCCTCGAGCAGGCGCCGGACGTGAGCCCGCTCGCCGTCGAGGCGATCGGCGGGGCGATCCACAACCTGATCTACGAGCAGATCCGCCGCCGGGGGCCCGAGCACCTCTCACAGGTCCTGCCGACGGCGACGTTCGTGGCGCTCGCGCCGTTCGTCGGTGCGGAGGAGGCGATCGCGGTGGCGAACAAGGGGGCGGTGCGCAGCCGGGGACGCGGCGGCGAGAGCAGCGGTCAGGCGCCGGGCCGTCAGGGCCGGATGGGCGGTCAGGCGCCGGGCCGGCCGGCTCCGCGCCGCCGCGGCGGCCATTCGAGCTGACGGTCAGAACACGCGATGTCTACGTTGACACGTTCGAAACGAAAGGCTACTGTTTATATATCGCCACGGCCGTGAACACCAGCTCGACCGCTGAGGCCGCCCGCTACCGAGACCGCCCGCGACCGCAGCAGCTCCCCGGCGGACCGCACGGCCTCAGCCGCGCCGAGGTCGTCGCCTCTCAGCGCAACCGCCTGCTCCAGGCGATGGTCGAGCTCGTCGGCGAGCGCGGCTACGCCGAGACGAGCGTTCGCGACGTGACCGACCGCGCCGGCGTCTCGCGCAAGACGTTCTACGAGCTGTTCCCGACCAGGAACGACTGCCTATACGCGGTCTACGACGAGGCGGCCCAGTGCCTGCGCGGGGTGGTCCAGCACGCCTACGAGAACGGCGTCACCGCGCAGGAGCGGATCGACGCGGCCGTGAACGTGATGCTCGAGTGGGTCGGCGACGAGCCGGACCTGGCACGCGTCTGCATGCTCGAGGTGCCGACCTCGGGGATCGCGGGCCAGCGGCGGCTGACGGCGACGCTGAGCTGGCTCAGCTCGGTGATGGCCGACGTCCTCGGCGACCTCGACGTGCCCGAGGTCCTGCCCGAGCTGCTCATCGGCGGCGTGCACCAGATGATCGTCCACCGTCTCGTCAACGACGCGGACGACATGCCGGCGCTGGGCACCGACCTGAGCGAGGTCTGGGTAGACCTCGAGCGCCGCGCCGCCTAGCTGGACACGACCCCTTCCCCTACCGCGGAACGCGCTGTAGCCTGGGAAGGGCGATGACAGTCACGCCGTGGGGCCGCTCCGAACGGCTTCGATCCCGGCAGCTGCCGCCGGGGCCCAGGACGGACAAGCGGTCCGTCGAGCGCAACCAGCGCGAGCGGCTGTTCGCCGCCACGGTGGCCGTCGGCGCCGACAAGGGCTACGAGGCGATGACGGTCGGGGACCTCATCGAGCTGGCGGGCGTGTCGCGCAGCGCCTTCTACCGGCTGTTCTCGAACAAGTGCGAGTGCTTCCTGGCGACGCTGGACGCCCTGCTCGAGATGGCGGGCCCGTGGGTGCTCGACGTCTATCACGACACACCCGGCCCCTGGGACCGGCGGCTGCGCGCGATGCTCGAGGCGCTCGGGGCGATCGTGGTCGCCCAGCCCGCCGCGGCGCGCGTCGCCTGGGTCGAGGTCTACGCCGCGGGCCCGGCGGCGGTCGAGCGGATCGAGCGCCTCGACGAGCAGGTGGAGGCGATCGTCCGCGAGGCGCTGCGGGAGTCCCCGGAGCACGCGGACGCGCCGCCCGCCGTGGTGCACGCCGTCATCGGCGGCCTGCACCGGATGATCCACACGCGACTGCGCGAGGGGCGCGAGGCCGAGCTGCCCGAGCTGATGCCGCAGCTGCTCGAGTGGATGCTGACCTACCGGACCCCGCCGGAGGAGCTGCTGCGCCCGGACGCGGCCCCGGCCCGGCTCGAGGTCCGCCGCCCCCCGGCCGAGGACCGCCGCCGGCGGATCCTCTACGCGCTGACGGACCTCGTCGCCGAGGCCGGCTACACCGGGGTGACGATCACCCAGATCGCGGACCGCGCGGGGGTGTCGCTGACCACCTTCTACGAACACTTCGACGGCAAGGAGGAGGCCTTCCTGGCGACGCTCGCGGACGCCCAGCAGCGGCTGCTCGAGGCGACGCTGGCGCCGTACCTGGAGGCCGAGAGCTGGGTCGACGCCCTGGCCGCCGCCGCGCGCGCGTTCTTCGACTTCCTCGCGACGGACCCGATGACCGCGCACTTCGGGGGAGTCGAGGTGTGGTCCGCCGGCCCCGCCGGCTTCGACCTCCGCGCGCGCGGGCTGGCGAGCTTCACCGCGCTGCTGGACCAAGGCTTCCGCGAATACCCCGACACGCCGCCGATCGCCGCCGAGGCGATCGGGGCGAGCGTCGACGCGCTGCTGTTCGACCAGCTGCGGCGCAAGGGCGCCGAGTCGGTCTACGAGGTCGTCCCGACGGTCGGATTCCTCACCTTCGCCCCGTTCGTCGGCGCCGAGCGCGCGTGCAGGCTGGCGAACGCGGCCGCCGTGCCGGTCGAGGCCTGAGACGGCTCAGCCGTCCAGGCCGAGGAGCGTCACCACCGGGCCGCGCCCGGCTCCGCCGGGTCGATCGTCCACACCCGCCAGCCGCTCGCCTCGGCGGCGGCGACGAGCTCCTCGGTATGACCCGGCGGGCCGGCGCGCCGGCCCGCGACGGCGAGCAGGCCGATCGGCTCCCCGCCCTCGCCCAGTCGCCGGGCGCGCTCGGCGATCGCCCTGGTGACGCCGCGATATGCCTCCTCACCATCCCCCAGGGAGGCGATCTCAGTGACCGCGACTCCGTCGCGCTCGAGCAGGGAGTCGAAGCGCTCCGCCCAGACATCCCCCTTGTCGGCGACCGAGGTGGCGCGGAAGCGAGCGCGGTCGCCGGCCAGCAGTAGCTCCACGCGCGCGCCGGCCGCGAGCGCCGCCTCGGCCACCAACAGGTCGCCACCGGCGGCAGCGCTTCCCACGACCCGTCGCGGCGCAAGCCGTGCGACCAGGCGCGCGACCTCCTCCCCCACGGCGTCGACCATCGCGTCCGGGAAGCTCTCGGTCCCCGGCCGTCGTCCGGCGAACGCAAGGATCATGAGCGGCCGTCCTTCAGCCGCCCGGCCCGTTGGTACACCCGATCGAGCAGGTGGATCTGCGCCCACGCCGGGATCGCGGCTGCGACCAGCAGGAGCCCGGTGGTCACGCGGAACGCGGTGCCGAGGGGATCGAGACGACGTGCCAGGAGGCGTGCGACCACGGCTCCGAGGACCAGCACGGCCCCCACCGCGAGCAGCGCGCCGGGCGTGAGGATCGCGGCGTCGCGCGCCTGCCATAGGCCCCAGAGCGCGGCAACGCCCGCCACCGCGGCCACGAGCGCGCCGATCCAGCGCAACGCTGGACTGAGGCGCCAGACCTTTCCCCAGCGCCCCGCGCCGACGGCCAGCACGCGCTTCAGGCGCTCGTGTCCGGGCCCTGCCTCGGCGACGACGTCGGCCGCGCGGAGGAAGCCCCACTTCGGTCTCGCCGGAGCCTGGGCGATGGGAAGCTCCGAGAGTGCCGGCCCGAAGGCGTGCCGGGCCATCCGGTAGCCACTGAGCATGAGCGCGTACGCCTCCAGCTCGGAGAAGGCGTCGAGGTCGGTGCGCATCCGGGCGAGCAGTGCCTGGACGCCGGGCGGGATGCCGTAGTCGTCACTGGGCTCGCCGTCCGCGAGGACGTCGTCGGCCCGCTCGTACGGGTCGGGGCAGTCGAGCCAGTCGCGCGGTGGCTCGCCCAGGCCCTTACGCAAGTGGATCACCCCGAGTCCGCGCAGCGTCGAGGACGAATGGCGTGCGAGCAGGTCCCGCAGCTGGGCCTCGCGCACGCGGGCCGACAGGATGCTCGAAGACCTCAGCGGCACCGCCAGCGGCCCGCGTCGGGGCACGTCCTGGTGGCGCATCTGGCCGCTCGCGTCGCTGACGAGCATCAGCGCGCACTCCTGCTCGAGCAGGGTGGCCACGCCCTGGTTGTCGTGCACCCCGCCGTCCACCAGCTCGACGGTGGTGCCCTCGTACAGGCCGGGCAGCACGAGCGGGTCGAACAGGCCGGGAACGCACGCCGATGCGGCGACCGCCTCCCCCAGGCGCATGCGCCTCCAACGTCGGGGAGCGTCGCGGTAGTACATCCGTCGCAGCCGGGGGTTGGTGTCGATGTCCTCGTCGACGACCGCCGGCGGCTCGCCCATCCAGCTGGCGGTGAACTGCCAGTTGTGGCCGGTGTTGAGCGTGGTCGCGTTGAGCACGAGCACCGGCACCTTGCAGCGCCGGCGCCAGTTGTCGCGCTTGGGGTTGAACTGCGGCGTGCTGCCGCCGCCGTCGTCCTCGCCGTGCGGTGCGACCAGCAGCTGGTCCATGTAGCGCGGCTCGCCGCCGCGGCCGTCGTCGACGCTCGCATAGATCCGGCTCTCGTAGAGCCTGCCGGCGTACTTCGTCCGGGTCCAGGCCGGCGTCACGATCGACCAGAGGTTCGACAGCGCGTTGCCGATGACGCGCATGCGGATGTTGGACCGCACTCCGGCGAGGAAGCGCTCCTCGATCGTCTCGACGATCGCGACGTAGTCGTCGCGATCGATATCGGCCTCGGGCTTGGCCTCGAGCAGGCGCTGGACCTCCAGGTAGTAGTGGGCGCCGACGATCGAGCCGCCGGACACGCACGAGAGGACCTCGACGTGACGCAGCGCGTCGATCTCCGCCAGGTGAGCGAGGACGCCGATGTGGAAGAGCGACGCGCGGAAGCCGCCGCCGGAGAGGGCGATCCCGAGCTTGCCGGCATAGGCACGCGTGATCGCGTCTTGGCGGTCTCCGAGGAGCGCCTGGAGCGCGGCGCGTGCGCCCGCGTCGAGGTCGCCGTCCGGCGTCCGCGCGCGCAGCATCGCGAGGGCGCCCAACTGGCGCGACGTCGACTCGATTCGCCACTCGGGAACATCCGGTATCGCACGGCAGCGCTCGAGCCAGCGCTTGGCCGCGGGATAGTCGCCGAGGCCCAGCTGCGCCTCCGCCAAGGTGGCCTGGAGCCACCACTCGCCGGGGCGCCGCTCGCCGACCGGGCCCAATTGGGTGACGATGTCGCGGCGAATCGCGTCCGCCGCGTCGCGACGGGCGGCGACGGCCGCATCTGGCGGCTGGTACGCGCCGCCGCCGGTCGACTCGGTATCGGCGAGCAGGTCCAGCACGAACGCGGCGTTGATCGCCGCGTAGCCGTCCTGGCCCAGGCCTTGGAGGTAGCCGCGGTGGTAGTACTCGAGCGCGCGCTCGAGCTCCGAGACCCGCATCGTCGCCTCCCACCTGCGCTTGTGGATCGCCCCGGCGATGCCGAGCGTCTCGGCATCGGTAGTGGCGGCCAGGTCCTCGCCGTCCGCGAGGATCTCGAGCGCACGCCGGAGGCGGGCGGTCACGGGGGCGTCGGGATCCTTGTAGGTGCAGAGCGCGTGCTGCTGGCGGGCCTTCGTCGCCTCCTCCGCGGTGGCCAGCCCGCCCTTGCGGGCGCGGCGCAGCAGCTTGCGCGCCAGCCCGAACTGCTGCGCCTCGACGAGGTCGAGCGCGAGCGCGAGCATCGCCCCGGGGGTTGCGCTCTCATCTCCTCGGACGATGCGCGTACCGACCTCGACGTCGGTCGGCGCAGGGATGTCAGCTGTTGCCACCACCTGTCGTCCTATCCCAACCGGGCATCGATCAGGGCGTCCTCCGCCTCTGCGAGGACATCTGCGACACGCTCGTTCAAGAGCACGACAGGGTCTCTGACCGAGCTCCTATAGGGACCAGCCCCGCCCTCGAAGTAGGACGTCTCTCGAGCCAGGGCGTTTGCGGTCCGCGCATGGAGGACGTAGCGAGCTCTGTACGCGAGCGCACGCCGGATGAGCTCGGTGCCGTATAGGACCCCGGCGACGACCACCACGAACGACACGATGGCCCCGACCCCGGGCTGCGCAGCTGTGCTCGAGCCGTAGCCGATCAGCGCCGCCGCGACGACTACCGGGATGGCCTGCGCGACGCGCAGCGCGATGTCCGCCCGCCTCATTATCCGCGCCTGGGAGGCGTGGTACCGCTCGGCGGCGGATACCCGCTCGCGTACCTTTCCCGACCGTTTCCTCACGTCCTCCGCAGAGACGACCGGTTGCTCAGGGGTGAACGCCCAGGGACCACTGGACCCGACCAGCTCGCGCGTGAAGCGCTCGTAGCTGCGTGACAGCGAGAGCCGATCGGACTGCTCCTCACGCACGGCGATGCTCTCGCCATAGGCATAGCGGGTGGCGTGCTGGATCTGCACCTCGTCGAAGTAGGGCTCGAGGTGACATCTCGGCAAGTCGTAGACCTCTTCGAAGAGGCGCTCGAACCGAGGTTGATAGCCGACCATCTCCCTGTTGCCGTAGCGCCACTCCTGCCGCAGCTCATCCTCGCTCGTCTCGACCCGCGAGGCGAGCGGGAACACGAGCAGCGGTCGCAGATCACGTGAATTGCTGCGATAGGTGGTCGCGTCGCGGGCGAGCTTGACCCCGCCGTCGAGGCTCTGGCGGTTCGGCGTGAAGACGACGACGAGACGCTCCGGCAGGAGCGACGTGCAGATCCCACCGGTGTCCGTCAGGCCGGTGCGAGAGTCCACGAGCACGTAGCGGAAGCGGCGGGCGAGCTCGTCCGCGAATGCGGTGAAGATGTCCGGTGCGCGCTCGAAGAGCCGCTCCCAGTCGAACGCGTTCACCCGCTGGGCGTAGTCATCGTCGAGCCTGCCGGCCTTCATCAAGAAGAGCGACGACTCGTCCGTAGGGGCGATGTAGGCGTCGAGCGGCGTCTCGCGCCAGAACCGCTCCGCCTCGGTCGCGTGCTTCCCGGAATTGCCCCACAGAGAGCCCCGATCGCCGTTCTGGGTCTTCTCAAACAGCTCGAGCAGTCCGGGGGTGACGTCGTCCGGCCTGAGCGGAAGCCGCTTGGAGCGGAAGAACTCGTGCAGTCCCGGGGCCTCGAGATCCCAATCGATCATCAGGACGTCCCCCGAGCCACGCCTCGCCAGCAGCACCGCGGCGTTCGCGAGCGCCATGGTCCGGCCGGTACCGCCCTTGTAGGAGTAGAACGTGATGACCGTCCCTGGGGCCGAGCTCATCAGCTGTGCGCGCTCCTGCCCGGGAACTCCGCCGTCACTGGCCTGAAGGAGCCGTCTGCACCGTCCGCACCGTCCGCGTCATGCCTCGGCATGGCGAATCGTCCGCAATCCTGATCGCCCAGGTGGTCCCCCAGCCGGTAGAGGTCACCGATTTGGCTGGCGAGCTGCACGAGCTGCTCCTGGTAGCGCTCGTTGCGCAGGATCTCCACGTCCGCGGTCGAGTACTTCTTGAAGTCGAGGTACTGACGCTGCTTGGCGATCTCGACGGGCAACTGGTCGATTCCGCCGCGAAGGATGACCGGAAAGATCATCCCCTGGTCACGCTCGATGCGATGACCGAGCTCTCGGCGGCGGCGCTCCTCGAGCATCTGCATCGCACGGAACTCGCGCATGCAGTAATCGCGAAATGGATACTGGGGAACGTAGACGACGATCCAGCAGGCGCTCTTGCATATCGCGTCGGCGAGCGCCTCGTTGAACATGAAGCCCGGCTTCAGGCGAGTCCTGTCGAGGTAGACCTCCTCCGCGGATCCGTCGATGTGCGCCTCCAGCTCGCTGGCCAGCGCCGTCTCGAGGCTGGTCACGAACTCGGTGATGAGCGGGCGCTGTGAACCGATGTGGCTGATGAAGCACCCGTACTCGTACGTCATCGACGCTTCCCCATGCTTACGGTCACGCGGTAGGCCGACCGTGAGACGTGAGTCATGTGAACCCTGCTTCCCTCGCGACCAGGGCGAGCCTAGACGAACTGCACCAAGCGCGACGGCTAGCGGTCCGGGCGGTCCGGATATACGTCGTCGATCGTGGCCAGCGGGGTATAGGGGGCACCGCCCGCCGCCGCGACGATCTTGTGACTTCCGCCCGCGAGTCGGTCGAGGACGCTGACGACGCCGACGATCTCGCGGCCCTCGGCCCGCAGCGCCTCTATCGCCTGGATCGTGGAGCCGCCGCTGGTGACGACGTCCTCGACGACCAGGCAGCGGTCGCCGTCCTCGAGGAAGGGCCCCTCGATGCGGCGCTGGAGGCCGTGCGCCTTGGTCTCCTTGCGGACGAAGAACGCCTTGACGTCGGCGCCCGCGGCGAGCGCCGCGCAGGCGACGGGGTCGGCGCCCATCGTCAGGCCGCCGACCGCGGTGGCGCCGAGGCGCTGCGCCTCGGCCGCGACGAGCTCGCCCATCGCGGCGAAGCCGGCGGGCCGCAGCGTGGCCCGCTTGGCGTCGACGTAGTACTCGGCCTCGGCGCCGCTGGCGAGCGTGACCTTGCCGATCACGAGCGCGTGCTCGCGCAGCTCGGCGATCAGGCGTTCGCGGGCGCTCATCGCGGCGCAGGATATGCAGCGCAACGGACTTCGGCGCGACGCACGCAACACGACTTCGACTCACTCGTGCGCTACTTTGCCCGCCGCAGGCTGTTGACATAACCGTTCAAGCCGAGTCTCCGCGGCCCAGGTCGCGGAGAGCGGGGGACCCAGAGGCGACCTCATGTCGTCAGGGGCGAATCGCGACACCACCGTCGCGTAGCGCACTTCCAGCGCGAGCCCGACAGCTAACCCCGTAGGCCCGAAGGAAGAGGAGCAGACGGGTAGATGACGACTCCGCACCGAGACCTGGCCCTTGTCGATCCCTGGCAGCGCTCGCTCGAGCGCTCGCTGCACCGCCGCGCGATCACGCCGCAGGTGCGGCGTTCTGTTGCGCGTCGCCGCCGCGCCTCGGCGGCGCTCTCGACCCTGATGGTCGCCGGACCGACCGGCAGCCTGCTCGCAGCCGCGGGCTTCAGCAGCGGCAGTGGACCGGACGTCGCACAGGCGTCGCCCGCCACCCGTGCGATCGAGCCCGCCCCGGCCGTCATGGCCTTCAAGCTCGGCAGCACCGGAGATGCGGTGGTCGAGATTCAGCGCCAGCTCGGCGTGCCCGCCGACGGCGCCTTCGGCCCCGTGACCGACGCCGCAGTGCGGGACTTCCAGGCCCGCAACGGACTCGACGTCGACGGCGTGGTCGGTCCCGCCACGTGGACGGCGTTGTTCGGACTCCAGGACGCCGCCGTCGCGGCGGGGGCCGCCGACGGCAACGTCGCCGTGATCGTCCGTGAGCAAGGCCGCGAAGACGCGGCCGCTCGCGAAAGCACCGCGGTCACCCCGGCGGCGGGCGAGCCGATCACGCCCGCCGAGCCGACCGCCCTCGGCGGCGGTGACGCCCCGGCGGTCGGCAGCCCCGCGCCTACCGTGCCCGCGGTGGGCGACGGCACACCGCCAGCTCCGGCCGCGCCGCGCACGATCCCGGTCTCCACGCCGAACCCCAGTCCCCCACCCGGTGCCTGCGGCTCGCTGCGCCTCGGATCGCCCGTCAAGGGCACCGTGACGTCCGGCTTCGGACCGCGCTGGGGCCGCAACCACGACGGCATCGACATCGCCGCGCCGACAGGTACGCCGATCCGTGCCGTCGAGTGCGGCGTCGTGAGCTTCAGCGGCATCCAGGGCGGCTACGGCAACATGGTCTGCGTCAAGCACTCGACCCGCTTCGAGACTTGCTACGCCCACATGTCACGCCATGCGGTGTCGCAGGGCGCTCGCGTCCAAAAGGGGCAGGTGATTGGCTACGTCGGCTGCACCGGCAGCTGCACCGGCCCCCACGTCCACTTCGAGACCCGCGTCGACGGCGCGGCGCAGGACCCCCGCCCCTATCTCGGCGGCGCGAGCGTGCCGGGGACGCCCACGGCGGCAGCGGCTCGGGTCGCCAAGTCGGACCGGCAAACCCGGCTTGCCAGTCGCACGATTGTGCCCCCTAAGACGCGGATCGCAGCTCGAGCTCGGGTGGCTGCGCCCTCGATCGGCGGCGCGGCCGCCCCAGCCGCGGCACCCGCCGCCGCCACTCCGGTCACGCCCAGCCCCCCGGTCGCCGCAGCTCCGCCTCCAGCCCCAGTGGCAACTCACGAGGCCCTGGCGGCGCCTGCGGTTGACCCTGCTCCGCCCGTTCCACCCGCTCCCCCTGCTCCCCCTGCTCCCCCTGCCCTGGCCGCTCCAGAGTCGACCCCCACGACACCGGCAGCGTCTGCTCCTATCGCGACCGAGCCGACACCGGGGATGACAGAGTCGGCAGAGACGGATGCCGCACCGGCAGCGTCGGCCACCGAGCCCCGCGCGGCGAGTGCCGCCCCTCCCGCGGTCGCCGGGACAGACACCGCCGGGACAGACACCGCCGGGGATGCTTTATAACGGATTTGTTATAATTACTTCGTGACCGCAGGTGAGTTGATCCGCACCACGCGTGCCCGTTACGGGCTCAGCCAGGAGCGCCTCGCGCGGCGAGCCGGCACTCGGCAGTCGGCAATCAGCCGCCTCGAGCGAGACGAGCTCTCGCCGAGCGTCGAGACGCTCGACCTGCTGATGAAGGCCATGGGCGAACGCCTCCAACTGTCGGGCGAGCCACTTCCGCGCGACTACGATCCGCTGCACCGCCAAGCGAATGCCGAGCGCTCCCCGGAGGAGCGGCTCGCTCTGGCGATCTCCTGGAACCGCATGGCAGGACGCCTGGCGGCCGCCGGGCGCTTGGCACGCCCCCGTGCCTGACACGCCGCTAGACGCCGAGCGGATCCTGCGGACGCTTGGCGAGCACGGAGTCGACTACGTCCTGATCGGCGGCCTCGCGGTACAGACTCATGGCCACGTACGGACGACGCAGGACGCCGACGTGATCCCGGCCCCCGACCCCACGAACCTCGGGCGGCTGGCCGAAGCGCTGCACGCCCTCGAGGCGCGTGTGCTCAATCCCGGCCACGAGGACGCCGCGATCGACGCCCGCATGCTCCCGCGCGCCACGATCTGGCAGTTCGCCACGCGCGACGGCGGCATCGACGTGATTCACGAGGCACCGGGCGGGGCGCCCTTCCCCGAGTTGAGGCAGCGTGCCCTGCACGTGCGCCTGGGAGACATCGACGTGCCGGTGGTGAGCCTGGACGACCTGATCCGAATGAAGCTCGCCCGCGGCCGCTCGGTCGACCTGGCCGACGTCGCTGCTCTCACTGACTCGTAAAGGGGGCGCCGCGCTAGCGGTAGACCATGATCTTCATGCCGAGCGAGATCTGGCGATCGATCTGGTAGGCGTTCGGGATCGGCACGCGCAGGCAGCCGTGGCTGGCCGGGTAGGTGGGGACGCTGTGGTAGCCGTGGATCGCGTAGCCGCCGATGAAGTAGTTCGACTGGACCATCCCGAGGTGATTGGTCCCCGGCTCCTTGCGGTAGAAGCTGAAGGTCCCGAAGACGGTCGGGGTCGCCGGGGCGCCGGAGGAGGAGTGGTAGACGTTGACCGGGCGGCCGCCCTTGACGAAGGCGAGCACCTGGCGCGACCAGTCGTACTCGACGTGGTAGCCGGCACGTGGGAAGCGGGGGCGGAAGCCGCCGGCGCCGCGCAGGACCATCGAGTAGACCGTGCGGCTGGCGAAGCCGGTGCGGTCGAAGCCGTTCGCCTTGCGGAAGGCGATCACCGCTCGGGAGGTACCGGCGTCGTAGTAGCCCGTAACCGGGACGGCGTAGCCGAGCGAGTCGAGGCCGCGCTGGAGCAGCAGGACCGACGTGCCGCGGGCGCCCTCGCCGGCGCTGAGCACGACGGCCTTGATGCGTGCCGCGCGGGACTTGAAGGCGCCTTGCTCGGCCGTCGCGGCGTGGCGGACGCGGAGCTTGTAGACGCCCTTGCGACGCGCCTTGAAGTGGAAGGTCGCCTTGCCGGCGCCGCGACGCGCGCGGCGGATCTGGGCGCGGTGGCGCGAGACGACGCGACCCGAGCGGCGGACCTCGAGTAGCGCGACCTGACCGGCGACGAACGGGCGGACCTTGCCCGTCACCTCGATCCGGGCGCCGCGGGCGACGTAGCGGAGCTTGCTCGTGGGGATGCCGCTGGCGACCTCGATCGAGGCCTTGCCGGCCTTCGACACGGGCGCCGGCTCGGGCTCGGGCGGGAGCGGCGGAGGCGGCGGGGCGGGTGTGGTGGCCGTCGGGGTCGTCGCGGCGAGCTCGGCGTCGACGTCCGCGGCCTGGGCCGCCGCCGTCGGGCAGAGGGCGGCGAGCAGCACGGCGGGCAGCGCGAGGCGTCTCATTGGACTGGCAAAGATAACCGCGGGTCTGGACCGACGCCACGCGGAGCGGGCGGCAGCGGGGCCGGGCCGTCCGGCAGCAGCCGCGGCACGACGGCGCACGCGACGAGCATCAGCGGCCCGGCGACGATCGCGATCCGCCAGCCGTCGTCGACCTGCGCCGAGAACGCCACCGTGTTGTTGAGCGCGTGCAGCCCGATCACCGAGTAGAGCGTTCCGGTGCGCTCGTAGACGAGGCAGAAGATCAGGCCGAGCAGGGCGAGCGGCGGCAGGATCAGCAGCCCGTCGGCGCCCTCGAAGTCGAAGTGGATGATCCCGAAGACGAGGCCGTCGATCACGGCGGCGATCGCGATCGGATAGCGCGTGCGCAGCGCCCTGTAGAAGAAGCCGCGGAAGAAGAGCTCCTCGACGACCGGCGCGACGGCGATCACCATCACCCCGGCCGCGATCAGCCCGAAGGTGCCGTCCTCGGCGCCGAGGCTCTCGGTGACCTCCTGCTCGGCGCTCGGATCCACGACCACCGCGTAGATCGCGGTCACGAGGTAGAAGCTCAGCATCCCCAGCGCGGCCCAGCCGATCGTCCGCCACAGCGGCGCGCGGCGGAAGCCGAAGTGCCACGGCCGCGGGGCCGTGATCGAGCGCGCCAGGACCAGCGCGGTCCCGACGAAGAAGACTCCCTGCACGAGGGTGGCGACGATCGTCAGCGCCGGCGTATCGTCGCCCGACTCGATGCCGGCGACGACCGCGATCACGCCGACCGCGACCAGCGTGCCGGTCAGCGCAGCGATGAAGCCGACGAAGGCGAACCAAGGCGGCCACGAGGGCGGCGGGTCCGCAGCGACCGATCGGGGCCCGTCGGCGGACGACGGATCGGTCGGGCGAGGCGGCTCGCCGCCGGACGCGCCGCCCGGGGAGGCCGGAGGAGGAGCCTGCTCCATGCGCGTCAGACTATGGCGGACAGCTCGGCGAGCGAGCGCACCGTTTCCACGCCAGCCGGAGCATCGCCCTCGCGCTGGATCAGGATCGCGCGCAAGCCGGCGGCGCGGGCGCCCTCGACGTCGTTGCCAAGCGAGTCGCCGACGTGGACCGCCTCGCCCGGCGAGCAGCCGGCCAGCTCCAGCCCGGCCTCGAACACCGCAGCCGCCGGCTTCGGCGCGCCGACCACCGCCGAGGAGACGGCGCCGTCGACCAGCGCCCCGACGCCGGCGCGGTCGAGCCAATGCGGCAGCGAGCAGTCCCAGTTGCTGACGACCACCAGCCGCAGGCCGCGCCGGCGCAAGGCGGTCAGCGCCGGCCGGACGTCGTCGAACGCGACGAACTCGAGCGCCTCCAACATCGCGGCGCGGACCGTCGCGCGGTCGAGGTCGTCGCGGCCGATCGCGGCTCGCATCGCCTCCGCGCAGTCGTCGCGCAGGCGCTCCAGCCCCTCGGCGTCGCTCGCGCGCATGTGGTTCGCGAGGTAGTAGCCGATCTCGGCGGCGAAGCCGCGCTCGGCCGCCTCCGCGCCGACGTCGATCCCCGTCCGCGCCTCGAGCGCCCGCCGCAGCCGCGGCGCCGGCGGCGCCAGCTCCACGAGCGTTCCGAGCGCGTCGAGCAGCACCGCGCGCACCGGCGCGTCCACGTCGGCACCCGCCGGCCCGGCGCTCACGCCACCCACTGCCAGGTGGCGAACTGACTGACGAACAGGCCGAGCACGACCGCCGAGGCGACCGCGACCCGATCCGTGAGCCGGCGCTCCTCGCACAACGCGCCGAGCCACATGAAGATCGGGAACAGCACCGCGACGAAGCGCGGCAGCGACATCAGCGGCTGCGCCGCGACCGGGTAGGAGAGCGGCAGCATCAGCGCCGCGACGACGTAGAGCCCGTAGGCGAACGGCAGCCGGCGCAGCACGCCGACCGCGCCCGCGATCGCGAAGCAGAGGAAGCCGAACAGGACGACGTTCTGGGCCGCAACCCTGAACGGGTCGCCTCCGGCCGCCTCGAAGTAGACGGGCTCGCGCGCCCCCGAGAGCAGCTGACGCACCCCGTCGAACGCCGCGACCGCGCCGTCCCAGACGCCCACGAGCGGTCCCGCGAACGAGCGGTTCCAGAACTCCTGCACGTGCGAGAACGACAGCGGATCGCCGTAGGCGAAGCCGAGGTAGGCGGCGTACGCGACCAAGCCGGCGGGCGCGAGCGCGAGCCAGAGGAAATCCGCCCGGAGCCGGAACCGTGGGCGCACCCGGCGCAGCCACGAGTCCGGCGGCGCAGCGCGCGTCCCGGGCGACGACGAACCGCGCACGGTCGCGGCGGCGTCGGCCCTCGGGCCATAGAGGTAGAGCACGACCAGCGGCGCCAGCAGCAGCACGCCGGCGCTGCGCGTCGCCGAGGCCCCGGCCGCCGCTACGCCGGCCCACGCCCAGCTCCCCGTCCGTGCCGCGTAGAACGCCCCGACCGAGCACAGCAGGAACACGCTCTCCGCGTACGGCGCGCCGAAGTACAGCGACGCGGGAAACGTGCACAGCAGCAGCAGCGCCGGCCACGCCGCGCGGCGGCCCAGCTCGAGCGCCGTCAGGCGGTAGAGCAGCACGAGCGCCGCCAGGAACGCGGCCAGTGCGACCGCGTAGGCGCCGAGCAGGGTCGCGCCCTCACCGCCCCCGCCCAGCTCCCCGACCCCGCGCGCGAGCAGCGGGTAGAGCGGGAAGAACGCGTGTCGCGGCGAGTCGGCGCTCTCGTAGCCGTAGTTGGCGATGCTTAGGTACCAGACCGCGTCCCAGCGCGCGAGCGGCGCGGTGGCGATCTCGCCGACACCGCCGAGCGGCGCCGTGATCGCCGGGATGTCGAACTTCGACGCGTCGCGCTTGACGACCTCGCCCGCCGACAGCGCCGCGAACACCGCTACGACCGCGATCGCCACCCGCGACCACAGGAACGCCCGCCAGGCGGCGCGCACCGCCTCCGACGCACGCGCCTGCGCGACTGCGCGCGCGAGGAGCCCGCGGCCCGGTGCGACCCCGCGGTCGCCGACCGCCGCCTCGACCGCGGGGTCGCTCGCCGCGGGCCGTACAGCCGGTGCCTGGGTAGCCTCCTGCGTCATGCCGCTCCCGGATGGTCTCATGGCCGCCTCGTTCGTCACCGAGCACCGCGACGAGATCACGGCGGTCGCGACGCTGATCGCCGCCTTTACGATCGCGAAGCTCGTCGACCGCGCACTCGAGGGCCGTGCCGTCGAGCTCAGCCAGCGGGTCGTCGGCGGGACGCTCTCGCCGGTGGCGGACACCCGCCTGCGGCTCGTGCGGCGACTCGTCTTCGTGACGATCCTCGTGATCGGCGTCGGGCTCGCGATGGCGCAGTTCCCGTCGGTCACGCGCGTGGCCACCGGCATCCTCGCCTCCTCGGCGCTGCTAGGCCTCGTCGTTGGCTTCGCCGCCCGCCAGACGCTCGCCAACGGGATCGCCGGCATCTCGCTCGCGATCTCCCAGCCGATCCGCGTCGGCGACCTCGTCACCTTCGAGGAGGAGACCGGCGAGGTCGAGGACATCCGGCTCGCCTACACCTCGATCCGCTGCGCCGATGGGCGGCGACTGGTCGTCCCGAACGAGCGGCTGGCCCAGTCGACGATCGTCAACCACACCGTCGTCGACCCGCGCGTGCAGGTCCACGTCGACGTCTGGCTCGAGCGCGACGCGGACGTCGACCGTGCGCTCGCCGCGATCGACGACGACGCCGTCGAGGTCCACGTCGAGGAGATCTCGACCGACGGCGTGCGCCTGTGCGTCACCGCCTGGGCCGACACTCCCGGCGAGCGCGGAGCCGTCGCGGCGCGGCTGCGGCAGGAAAGCCTGCGAAAGCTGAGAACCGAAGCTCTATCCTGAGCGTTCCGGGCTAGCCCCTGCGCGAGCCCCACCACCGCTTCGAAGCTGTCGCCCCGCCGACCCACCGCCCCCGCCTCAGATGACCTACCGCCAGCGCAAGCACCGCCGCCGCCGGCGCTCCACCCGCGGCAAGCCCGTGTTCGTCGGCTTCACCGTCGTGGGGATCGTCGCCGCGATCGCCGCGATGTCGGCCGTCGGCTACGTGATCGGCGTGGCCGCGAGCGCGCCCGCGCTGTCCGAGCTCAAGCCCAACGACAAGGCCGAGAGCTCGGTCATCTACGCCGCCGACGGGTCGCGGCTCGGCTACGTCCAGTCGGACGAGATCCGCACGCCGATCCCGTGGCGCGACATGCCGCGCGACCTGCGCGAGGCGACGGTCGCGATCGAGGACGAGAACTTCTACGAGCACGGCGGCGTCGACTACGGCGCGATCGTCCGCGCCGGGGTCAAGAACCTCGAGTCGGGCAAGAGCCTCCAGGGCGGCTCGACGATCACCCAGCAGCTTGTGCGCGCCCTGTACATCAAGGACCCCGAGCGCAACATCGCCCGCAAGATCCGCGAGGCGAAGCTGGCGAGCGAGCTCGAGCAGGAGCGCTCGAAGCAGTGGATCCTCGAGAACTACCTCAACGACGTGCCGTACGGCACGGTCGGCGGCCGCACCGCGATCGGCGTCGAGGCGGCGGCCGAGACGTTCTTCGACAAGCACGCGCGTGGCCTGACGCTGCCCGAGGCCGCGACGCTCGCCGGCCTGCCGCAGGCGCCGTCGCAGTACAACCCGTTCCACAACCCCTCCGCGGCGCTCGCACGGCGCAACGAGGTGCTCAAGCAGATGCTCGAGAACGGCTACATCACCTCGGCCGAGCACGACGACGCGATCGCCACGCAGCTCGACGTTAAGCAGGGCCACCGCTACACGCGCCGCCGCGAGCCGTACTTCTTCGACTACGTGCAGGAGAAGCTGATCGAGCGCTACGGCGTCGGCGTCTACCGCCGCGGCGGGCTGAAGGTCCACACGACGATCAACCCGAAGATGCAGGACGTCGCGCGCGACGCGATCAACTCCTACTACGCCGACCCCGCCGGCCCGGGTTCGGCGATCGTCTCGATCGACCCCGCGAACGGCGAGATCAAGGCGATGGCTTCGAGCGGCACCTACCAGGACCGCACCTTCAACCTCGCCGCGCAGGGTCACCGCCAGCCGGGCTCGGCGTTCAAGACGATGGTGCTGACGGCCGCGGTGCGCAAGGGGATCGACCCCGACTCGACGAGCTACACGTCGAAGCCGCTGAACATCAACGACCCGACCTACGGGACGTGGCAGGTCAAGACGTTCGGCAACACCTACTCGGGGACGATCAGCCTCACCCGCGCGACGCTCTCCTCGGACAACTCGGTGTACGCGCAGCTGATACTCGACCTCGGTCCGGAGTCGGTCTGCGAGACCGCGAAGCTGCTCGGGATCACCACGAAGCTCGACTGCTACCCCGCCGAGGGCCTCGGCGGCCTGCGGCTCGGCGTGACGCCACTCGAGATGGCGAGCGCCTACGCGACGCTCGCCTCGGGCGGCGTGCGCCACCGCCCGACCGCGATCGCCAAGGTCGTCTTCCCGGACGGCAAGAGCGAGAACCTCGCCAAGTCCGAGGGCAAGCGCGTGCTGACCGACGGACAGGCCTACGAGGTCACCAAGATCCTCGAGATGAACGTCCAGTCGGGCACCGGCACCGCGGCCGGCTACGGCTGCCCGGCGGCCGGCAAGACCGGCACGACCGACGAGGGCAAGGACGCCTGGTTCGTCGGCTACACGCCGAAGCTCTCGACCGCCGTCTGGGTCGGCTACCCCGACGCCGGCATCGCGATGCCCGGCGCCCAGGGCGGCACCTACGCCGCGCCGGTCTGGCACGCGTTCATGCTTCCGGCGCACGGCGAGGACTGCGACGGCTTCCCCGAGCCGAGCGAGCCGGCCGAGTTCACGCCGTGGGTCGGCAAGTACGCGAGCTCGGGCGGGTCGTACTCGAGCGGGACCTACTCGAGCGACGGCACGTACACGGAGGGCGGCAGCGTCGACTACCGCGAGGACTACGACGACGGGACGACCGACGACGACGGCGGCGAGACCGGCGAGGCGCCGGTGGTTCCCGAGCCGGAGCCAGCCCCCGCGCCCGCGCCCGCGCCGACTCCCACACCGGCGCCGCAGACCGGCGGCGGCGGGGCGCAGACGCCCTAGGTGGGTGGCGAGGCACGAGTGGCCTGAACCGCTCCATGGGGCTTGGCTGGGTAGGGAGTGCGAGGCGGCAGGGCACCGGTTCGGAGCCGAAGTCCTCTGTCGTGGTGGTTCTCGGGGTATCCGGCCGTTGCGTTGGCCCGAGAGCGGGTTGGAGCTCGATGGGTCTGTCGCGGCCGGATGGTGGCCGCGATCGGCCCGTCGCCTGGAACGCGGCACGCGGACCAAGCGGTCGCCGGGCCCACGGGGCGCCGTCCGCGGTCGAGTCTGACTTTGACCCCGATATGCGGGGTCAAAGTCGATCTCGATCTCCATGGCGAGTCGAGTCTGCGTTTAGCCCCGTCATACGGGGTCAAACGCAGACTCGACTGGCCGCGGCTTCATCCCAGCGTAGATTGGGGACGGCGTGGGTGAGCAGGCACTGATCGAGGCGATCCGTGAGGCGCTGGGGGCGCCGGGCGAACGCGTGGTGCGCTGGACGGGCGACGATGCGGCGGTGGTGCGAGCGCGGCCGTTCGCGGTGACGTCGATCGACACGGTCGCGGAGGGCGTGCACTTCGACCTGACGACGCACTCGCCCGCCGACGCGGGGCACAAGGCGCTCGCGACGGCCCTGTCGGACCTGGCGGCGATGGGGGCGGATCCGGGCGAGGCGTACGTGTCGCTCGCGCTGCCGGAGGACTTCTCGCACGACGCCGCGCTCGAGCTGACGGGCGCGATGGCGGCGCTCGCCGTGGCGACCGGCACGACGATCGCCGGCGGCGACGTGGTGACCGCCGGCACGCTCGTGCTGACCGTGGCGGTCACCGGCTGGGCCGACGCCGAGGACGACCTCGTCGGTCGCGACGGCGCCCGCCCTGCTGACGTCGTCGGCGTTACGGGCGATCTCGGGGCCTCCGGCGCCGGGCTGTGGCTGCTCGGTGGAGAAGCAAGGCCCGACGCGCCGGTCGACCTGGCGGAACCGAGATCACCCGGTGTCAGTGACTCGGCCGACAGCGGCTCCGACGGGCCGGTGAAGCCTCCGAGCCTCGACCGCCAAACGGCCGCGGCGCTCGGCGAGCGCCACCGGCGTCCGCAGCCGCGGCTCGTCGCCGGCCGCGCGCTCGCGCAGGCGGGGGCGACCGCGATGATCGACCTCAGCGACGGCCTCGCGACCGACGGCCGCCACCTGGCCAGAGCGAGCGGACTGGGCCTTGAGATCGACGCGGCGGCCCTGCCGCTCGCCCCCGGGGTGGCCGAGGTCGCGACCGCGGCCGGGCGCGATCCGCGCGAGCTGGCGATCGCCGCAGGCGAGGACTACGAGCTGCTGTTCACGATCCCGGCCGACCGCTGGGAGGCCGCCGCGGCGACCTGCGACGTCCCGCTGACGCGGCTAGGCCGCGCCCTCGAGGGGAAGGGACGACTGGCATTCACCGGAGCTGGCGCGGCGGATCTCGATCGAGTCTCCGGCTACGAGCACCTCTGAGCACAGGTCGGCCCGCGCAGCGCGCGCAGCACGGGCGCGGTCGATCATCGCCGCCGCGACGGCGTGCGGATCGATCCGGTACTCGCCGGTGGCGATCGCGTGTCGGAGACCGTCGCTCATGGGCACCTGATCGGCTGCGGAAATGCCAAAGGTGAGGACGTCGGCGATCCGGTGGACGGTTGTCCCCACAAGGGTGTGCACAATCGTCCACTGCGCTGAAGCCAGGGCCGAAGCCCTGAAGTCCGCTCAGCGCCGCAGCGCGCTGTCGGTGCCGCCGAGCGAGCCGGGACCGGCGTAGCTGAGCGGGCCGCGGGTCGTCGGGGCGACCGGCTCGACCCCGCCGGGTGCGGACGTCGAGCGCCGCACGATCGCCAGCACGGAGCCGAAGACCGCCACGAACGCCGCGCCGACCACGACCTCCGCGAGGCCGACCTGTCCGCCCAGCACAAGCAGCAGGAGGTACCACGCCCCGCTGAGCGGATCGACTCCGAGCACGAACAGCTCGTAGACCGCGAGCAGCGCCGGCAGTACGAGCCCGCCCGCCACCAGGCCGATCCTCACCCGCCGCGCTGGCGGCGGATCGACGACCGTCGCCAGCATCCAGAGATGGACCGCCGGCACGGCGACCAGCGCCGCGAACGGGTCGATCAGCCAGAGCGCCACCGCGGCGGCGCTGAGCACTAGCGCGACCGCTACCCCGGCACCCGACGCCGCCGCGGCCGGGTCGTCGGTCCCGCTCGGACCGATCGCGGCGCTCGAGCCGCTGGGCCTCGCGGTCGAGCTCGCGGCCGCGTCGAGCTTGCGGCCGGTCGGCCCGGCGAAGTGACGCAAGGCGATCCAGCTCAGGGCGACGGCAGCCGCGACCACCCCGAGCGTCGCGACCGCGGCGGCGTCGAGCGGGTAGAGGCCGGGGGCAACGGGCGCGGGCGGCGGCTCGGGCGTGGCGCCCGCCAGCGCGAGCAGCTCGGCGAGCCCGAGGCCAACGACGAACGGCAGCACGCCGGCCGCGATCCAGAACAGCCACTGGCGCACCCCCGCACGCCGCCGCCGGGCGCGCGCGAACGCGTCGATGCTGGCGGCAACCGCCGGCAGGATCAGCGTCGCGGCTAGCACCGCGAGCACCCAGCCGGGCATCACCTGGTTGACGACCGTCACGTAGGTGCGCGGTCCGCGCTCGGGCGCCGGCCCAAGGTCGAGCGCGGTGATCGAGCGCAGCGTCGCGCGGCCGAGGCCGCCGAGCCGCTCCTCGTCGACCGCCTCCCCCGCCGGAGTGTCCGACAGCTCGCCATCGCCTGAGATCCGCACCGCGTCATAACCCTCGGCGAGCAGGACGCCCTGACCGCCGATCCCAAGCGGGAACGCGAGCCGTGCGAGCTGGCCCGCCGGACTGGCACCCGCCGCCGGCGACCCGAGCTCCTCGCGGATCGAGTCGGCGACCGTCCGCTGCAACCCAATCCCAGCGCGCGTGGTGTCGTTGCCCCACGGCACCACCGTCGGCTTCCCCCCGCCGCCCGCGCCGAGCCCAGAGACCACGAGCACACCGTCGACGAGCGACGGCCCGTCGATCTCGCCGAGCAGCCGCGTCACGCCGACGTCACCGAGCGTCGAACCGTCGACCGACGCGAGCACGAGCGTCTTGCGCGACGGCCGTCCCGCGAACACGCGCGCGATCTCGGCCAGCGCCGCCGTGTCGGCCGCGCTGCCCGCCGCGTCAGGCGCCCCCGCGGCGTCACGCGCGGCGATCACCAGGATCTGGCGCCGCGAGCGCCCCGCGCGGCGGCCGATCACGTTGACCAGCTCGCGCCCGTCGTGCTCGAAGCGCTGCAGCTCAACCGCGAAGCCGCTGTCGGCGAACGCCCGCCGCACCACCCCCGCCGTCGCCGCGTCCCCGCGCGAGCCCGCCGTCCGGTCCGGCTGGCCCGCCGCGATCTCGCGCGCCTCCGCCGCCGCCTGCTCGCCGTCGAACAGCACGTCCGCCGCCAGCCCCTGCGGCAGCGGCCGCGGGCGGCTCTCGAGCGAGAACATCACGAGCACGACCGCGAGCAGAGCCGGGACGAACGCCGCCCGGTAGATCCTGGGCTCGATCAAAGCCGCCGCCTCACGTCCGACCCAACCTACAATCTCGCCAAGGCGCCGGCGGCCCCCGCCGGCCGGCGTTCACCCGATGGCTCAGCAGGCTCCCCGCATCCTCTTGGTGGACGACGAGCAGTCGGTCCAGAAGCTGCTCGCGTTTCCCCTGCGCAAGGACGGCTACGACGTCGTCTGTGCCTGCGATGGCGCCGAGGCGCTCGAGCGCCTCGACGACGACTCCTACGACCTCGTGGTGCTCGACCTGATGCTGCCGAAGGTCGACGGCTTCGAGGTCTGCCGCCGCGTCCGAGCCACCAGCTCGGTCCCGATCATCATGCTGACCGCGCGGATCGAGGAGATCGACAAGGTGCTCGGGCTCGAGCTGGGCGCCGACGACTACATCACCAAGCCGTTCTCCGTGCGCGAGTTCCGCAGCCGCGTCAAGGCGGTGCTGCGGCGCTCCGAACTGGTCGCCCGCTCGGCCGAGGACCAGGCCCAGGAGCCGCTCGAGGACGGCGAGCTGCGGATCGACTTCGACAAGCGGCTCGTGACGCTCGCCGGCAAGCCGGTGCGGCTGACCTACGTGGAGTTCGAGATCCTCGCCGCGCTCGCGCGCCATCCGGGCCGGGTCTACGGCCGCGCGACGCTGCTCGAGTTGGTCTGGGGCGACTCCGCCTACCGCGACCCGCGCACGATCGACGTCCACATCCGCCACCTGCGCGAGAAGCTCGAGGCCGACCCCAAGCACCCCGAGCTGGTGTGCACCGTGCGCGGGGTCGGCTACCGCTTCCGCGACCGATGAGCGCCGGGGCGGCCAGTCGCCGATGAGCGCCCGGCCCGGCCCGCCGCGCCTGCAGTCGCTGCGCGACAAGCTGACGCTGCTGTTCTTCGCCGTCACCGCCGCCGCGTTCGCCGTCCTCTACTTCGTCGTCGTCCCCGAGCTCGAGTCGAACCTGCGCGAGCAGAAGCTCGAGGACATCGCGCGCGTCGCGGCCGGCTCGCGCGCCCCGCTCGACGCGCTGACACGCAACCCGAACGTGACCGCGCCTGCACAGGACCGCCGCGTGCGCTCGATCGCCGACGCCGCCGACGCGCGCGTGACCCTCTACGGCGTCCAGCAGTCGCTCGGCCGTGGCGCCGGGGACTTCTACGTCGTCACCGACTCGCGCGAGGAGCGGCGCGTGCCCGAGAACGACGGGCTTGTGCGCGAGGCGCTGCGCAGCGGCCGGATCGCGGTCGGCGGCACGAGCTTCCGCGGCGAGGAGCTCGGCCAGGTCGCCCAGCCGCTGCTGTTCCAGGGCGAGCCGGCGCGCGTCGCGCTCTACTCGCGCACGCTCGAGGACGTCACCGACACGGTCTCGTTCGTGCGCGGCCGGCTGCTGCTCGCCGGCGGGCTGGCGCTGCTGCTCGCGCTGCTCGGCGGCGCGGTCGTCGCCCAGATCCTCGCGCGCCGCGTGCGGCGGCTGGAGGAGGCCGCGGAGCAGGTGGCGGCCGGGAACTACGTCGAGCCGCTGCCGGTCGACTCCGAGGACGAGCTCGGCCAGCTCACGCGCGCGTTCAACGAGATGCAGGTCCAGCTGCAGCGGGTCGAGGTCGCGCGGCGCGAGTTCGTCGCGACCGCCTCGCACGAGCTGCGGACGCCGATCTTCTCGCTCGGCGGCTTCGTCGAGCTGCTGCGCGACGGCGAGGCCGACGAGGACGAGCGGCGCGAGTTCCTCGACGAGATCGCCAAGCAGGTCGAGCGGCTGCAGAAGCTCGCGGTCGACCTGCTCGACCTGTCGCGGCTCGACACGGGCTCGATCGCGCTCACGCTCGAGCCGGTCGACCTCGCGGAGGTCGCCCAGAGCGTCGCCGGCGAGTTCACCCCCGCGCTCAAGGAGCACGGAACAGACCTGCGCCTGGCGCTGCCCGAGCGCACCGTCGAGGCCGAGTGCGATCGCGAGCGCGTCGCCCAGATCGTCCGGATCCTGCTCGACAACGCGATCCGCCACACGCCGCCCGGCACGCCCGTCCGCGTGAGCGCGGGCCGCGACGCCGGCGGTGCCGCGCTCAGCGTCACCGACACCGGGCCCGGGTTGCCCGCGGGGACGCCGGTCTTCGACCGCTTCGTGACCGGCGGAGCGAGCCACGGCGCCGGTCTCGGCCTCGCCATCGCCCGTGAGCTCGCCGACTGCATGCACGGCACGCTGCGCGCGACACAGAACGGCAACGGTGCCGGCACGACGTTCACGCTCGAGCTCCCCGGCGCCAACCCTTGAAGGAAGCTTCAGCCGGCTTTCTGGGTAGGTTGAGGGCGTGACGACGCTCGCACGGGAGAGCCGCGACGTACACATCGAAACCCCCGCCCGGGCCGGTTACCTCGTGCTCGCGAGGCTCGCGCTGTCCGCGATCTGCCGGCTGACGCCGCTCGAGCACACGGAGGTCGCCGACCTCAAGCTGGCCGTCACCGAGGCCGCCTCGGGCTTCCTCGCCGACGGCGACGAGCCGTCCGAGGCGATGATCGAGTTCAGCTTCCGGCTCGCCGACGACCGGCTCGAGCTCGAGCTGCGTGGAACCCCCGGCAACGCGCCCGCTGCGGAGCGCGAACTCTCGCACGCGATCGTCGAGGCGACGGTCGACGACTTCAGCTTCGAGTCCGGTCGGGCACTGCTGGTCAAGCGCCTCGCCGCCTGATGCTCCAGCCGGCGCCCGTCGCTCACAAGAGCCTCGCCGACTACACCCACCTGACCGGCCGTTCGCTCGTCGAGGAGGTCCGCGAGCTGGCTAAGGAGCTGGAGGGACTGCGCGTACTGCATCTGTCGGCGACCGCGTTTGGCGGCGGGGTCGCGGAGATTCTCTACACGCTCGTCCCGCTGATGAAGGACGTCGGGATCGACGTCGAGTGGCAGGTGATGCTCGGCCGCGAGGAGTTCTACAACGTCACCAAGCAGCTCCACAACGCGCTCCAGGGCGACCCGCACGACCTCACGCCGGAGCAGTGGCAGGTCTACGCGAAGTACAACGAGCTCAACTCGCGCGAGATCGAGGAGGACTGGGACGTGATCATCGTCCACGACCCCCAGCCGGCGGCGATCCGCGAGCTGGTGCCCGAGCGCGCGGGACGCTGGATCTGGCGCTGCCACATCGACCTCTCCGAGCCGAACCCGACGGCGATCGAGCGGCTCGTGCCGCTCGTCCACGGCTACGACGACGCGCTCTTCCACATGGAGCAGTACGTCCCGCACGGGCTGCGCGAAGGCTCCCGCCTCGACGGTGCGCCGGCGATCCACATCGTGCCGCCGGCGATCGATCCGCTGTCGCCGAAGAACATGCGCTTCTCACCCGAGGACGCCGCCTTCGTCTCCGACCAGTTCGGCATCGACGTCGACCGGCCGCTGCTGTGCCAGGTCTCGCGCTTCGACCCGTGGAAGGACCCAATCGGCGTGATCGACGCCTACCGCCTGGTCCACGAGCAGCGCCCCGACGTCCAGCTCGCGCTCGTCGGCTCGATGGCGACCGACGACCCCGAGGGCTGGGACTTCTTCAACCAGACCGTCGGCTACGCGGACGGCGACCCCGACATCCACATCCTCAACAACTTCAACAACGTCGGCGCGATCGAGGTCAACGCGTTCCAGTCGCAGGCCGACGTAATGATCCAGAAGTCGACCCGCGAGGGTTTCGGCCTGACGGTGTCCGAGGCGCTCTGGAAGAGCAGGCCGTTCCTCGGCGGCGACGTCGGCGGAATCCCGCTCCAGGTTCGGGATGGCGAGACCGGGTACCTGGTCTCGTCGCCGGAGCAGTGCGCCGAGCGATCGCTCGAGCTGCTCGCCGACCCGGAGCTGGGCCAGCGCCTGGGGCGGGCCGGCAAGGAGCACGTGCGGACGAGCTTCCTGACGCCACGGCTGCTGCGCGACTGGCTGCGTATCTTCTCCACATAGCAATGACCACCCCCTCCATCGCGTGATGTCGGCCGAGCCCAAGCTCGTACTGGTCTCCAACCGCGGCCCCGCGACGTTCGTGCGCGGGGACGATGGCGAGCTGACGCCGGCCCGCGGCGGCGGCGGCCTCGTGACGGCGCTGACCGGGCTGGTGCACCACCGCAACGCGCTCTGGATCGCCTCGGCGATGTCCGACGAGGACACCGAGATGGCCGAGAGCCACGACGGCAGGAGCTTCCCCTGCGAGATCGAGGGCGTCTCCTACGACGTCCGCATGGTCGTCTCGGACCCCGAGGCCTACGACCGCTTCTACAACGTGGTCGCGAACCCGCTGCTGTGGTTCATCCAGCACTACCTCTGGGACCTCTCGAACGCGCCCGACATCGGCCGCTGGGAGGTCGAGTCCTACGAAGAGGGCTACCTCGCGGTCAACCGCGACATGGCCGACGCCGTGCTCGAGGAGATCGAGGGCGTCGAGGACGCCGTCGTGATGGTCCACGACTACCACCTCTACGCCGCGCCGCGCTTCATCCGCCAGGCACGCCCCGACGTCTTCCTGCACCACTTCGTCCACATCCCCTGGACCCAGCCCGACGCCTGGCGGGTGCTCCCGCGCGACATGCGCGAGGACATCTTCGAGGGGATCCTGGCGAACGACATCGTCGCCTTCCACACGCGCGCCTACCAGCGCAACTTCCTGCTCTGCTGCCGCGAGCTGTTCGACCTCGACGTCGACGAGCGCGCGGGAGTCGTGCGCTTCGACGGCCGCGAGGTCTGGGTGCGCGCCTACCCGCTTCCGATCTCGGCCGAGACCTTCAAGCGCACGGCGCAACGGCCGGCCGTGCACGAGTACGAGCGCGACATCCTGCGCCGGCGGCGCGAGCACCTGATCCTGCGCGTCGACCGCGCCGACCTCTCGAAGAACATCCTGCGCGGCTTCTCGGCGTTCGACCTCTTCCTCGAGCAGCACCCGGAGTTCAAGGAGGAGGTCACGTTCATCGCCCACTTGATCCCCTCACGCCAGGACGTCCCCCAGTACGCCGAGTACCTCGAGCGGATCGAGGCGCTGGTGGCCGTGGTCAACCACCGCCACGGCACGACCGACTGGATGCCGATCGACCTACGCCTGCGCGAGAACCTCGAGGAGGCGATCGCCGCCTACAAGCACTACGACCTGCTGATGGTCAACGCCATGTTCGACGGCATGAACCTGATCGCCAAGGAGGGGCCGCTGGTGAACGAGCGCCACGGCGTCTCGCTGCTGTCCGAGAACACCGGCGCGCACGAGGAGCTCGCGGAGTTCGCGCTGTCGGTGAACCCGTTCGACGTCCAGGAGCAGGCCGACGCCATCCACGAGGCGCTGACCATGTCCGCCGACGAGCGCGCACGCCGCGCCGAGGGCCTGAAGAAGATCGTCCAGTCGCGCGACCCGGGCGACTGGGTCGACGACCAGCTGGCCGACATCGAGGCCAAGCGCCGGGGCGCGGCCCCGCAGCCCACCGAAGCCCGCTGACCCTATTGACATACCGGTCGGTATTCGGATACCGTCGGGTACGTGACTGCCACCGCCTCGCTTCCCCCCGGCCCCCGCATGCCCATGCCGCTCCAGACGCTGGGGTGGACCGTGCGCACGATGCCGTTCCTCGAGCGCGCCCAGGCGAAGTACGGCGACATGTGGACCATGAAGCTGGCCCAGGAGGGGCCGTGGGTGATGGTCAGCGACCCGGACGTGGTCAAGCAGGTCTTCAAGGGCGACCCGGAGGTCTTCCGCGCCGGCGAGGGCAACGCGATCCTCAGCCCTCTGGTGGGCCACAACTCGGTGCTGACCCTGGACGGCTCGGCGCACATGACCCAGCGCAAGCTGATGCTGCCCCCCTTCCACGGCCGCCGGATGCAGGCCTACGGCGAGCTCATGCGCGAGATCGCCGAGCGCGAGATCGACAGCTGGCCCTCGGGCACCTCGATGCCGCTGTGGCCGCGCATGCAGGCCATCACCCTCGAGATCATCCTCCAGGCCGTGTTCGGCCTCGATGAGGGCCCTCGGCTGGACGCGCTCCGCTCGCGCCTGCGCGACGTGCTCGCCGCCTCCACCGCCCCGGTCACCATGCTGCTGCTCGCGATGCTCGGCACGCGCCGGTTCGAGGGCCTGAAGGTGGTCCGGCGCGAGCTCGACCCCGCCGACGAGCTGCTGTTCGAGCAGATCCGCGAGCGCCGCGAGGACCCCGACCTGGACAAGCGCAGCGACATCCTGTCGATGCTGCTGAGCGCCCGCTACGAGGATGGCCGGCCGATGTCCGACGCCGAGCTGCGCGACGAGCTGGTCACGCTGCTGGTGGCCGGGCACGAGACCACCGCCACGTCGCTGGCGTGGACGATGGAGCGGCTGGTGCGCCACCCCGGTGCGCTGGAGCGGCTGACCGACGAGGTGGCCGCCGGCGAGGACGAGTACATGGACGCCGTGGTCAAGGAGACGCTGCGACTGCGGCCCGTGCTGCCGGTCGTGGTGCGCCGCCTGGCGCGCGACGCCGAGGTCGGCGGGCGGCTGCTGCCCGCCGGCGTGGCCGTGGCCCCCTGCATCCACCTGGTGCACCGGCGCCCCGACGTCTACCCCGAGCCGTCCCGCTACCGGCCCGAGCGGTTCCTCGAGCAGCCGGCGGGCACCTACACCTGGATCCCGTTCGGCGGCGGCGTGCGGCGCTGCCTCGGCGCCAGCTTCGCGCTGTTCGAGATGAAGCAGGTGCTCACCGCGATGATCTCCCGCATCGAGCCCTCGGCCACCACCTCCACGCCCGAGCGCGTGACCCGCCGCGCGATCACCATGAACCCCGGCGACGGAGGCCGGGTCACCGTGCGCCGCCGGACCACCGCGCCGGAGCCGGTCCCCGCGGCCGCGTGAGCGCCGCCGCCACCCGGCTCACCCGGGCCGAGAAGAAGGCCGAGACGAGGTCGCGGCTGCTGCGCTCGGCTACCGCCGTCTTCGCCGACAAGGGCATGGAGCGCGCGTCGATCGACGACGTGGCCGAGCACGCGGGCTACACGAAGGGCGCGTTCTACGCGAACTTCACCAGCAAGGAGGACCTGTTCCTGGCGCTGCTCGACGAGCACTTCGCCGACCTGCTCGAGCGCGTCGACCGCGCGGTCAGCGGCGACGACGACATGGTCGACCAGGCCCGTGAGGGCGCGGCCAGCTTCATGCGCTTCATCGAGTCCGACCCGGACTGGGAGCGCCTGTTCTTCGACTTCTCGTTCTACGCCCTGCGCAACCACGCCTTCCGCGACGAGCTGGTCGCCCGCCGGCGGGCTCTGCGCGAGGGCATCGCCACCCTGTTGCAGCGCCGCGTCGACGAGCTGGGGGTGACCCCACCGGTACCCATCCCCGACATCGCGATGATGGTGTTCGCCATGGGCGACGGCGTCGGCCTGCAGAAGCTGCTGGACCCTGGATCGCTGGACCAGGAGCTCTACCCCACGATGCTGGCCACGTTCTTCGCCGGGCTGCGTGCCGCGGCCGAGGACTAGCCGCCCGGCTCGGGCGAGAACTCGTCCTCGGGGACCGGCCGGGGAGCAGGTGGCGCCGACAGCCGGGGAGCCGGGCGGCGTGGTGCCGCCGGCGGCGGTGAGGGAGACGGTGTCGGTCGCCCGATGGCCCGCGCGGGCGGCTCGGGTCTCGGTCGCGGCGCCCGCACGGGCGGCCGCGGCCTGCGCGCCGGGCGCGCGGGGCGGCGCTGCCGCGAAGGCCCGGGGTCGCGCAGTCGCGGCAGCGACGGAGGGGGCGCGGCGGCCGTAGCGGGCCGAGCGGATCGCGGTGCGGGCGCGTCCGCGCGCGGGCGCTCGCAGCCCCGGGCCGCGAACAGCGCCACCGCGCCCAGGGCCAGCGCCAGGACGCCGACGTTGTCCCACCGCACCCGTGCCAGCAGGGCGATCATGCCTTCTGTAGGCGCCCCGGGCCGGGTTCTCACCCCCGTTTCGCTATCGTGATCCGGCTCATGGCCCACCTTTACGACCTCATGCTGCTCATCGACTCCGACGCTCCCGAGGAGCGCCGCCAGGCCATCATCAGCGAGGTCCAGTCGATGCTCGACACCGGCGGCACCATCGTCGGCGTGCACGACTGGGGCACCCGCAGGATCGCCTACGAGATCAACCACCAGCCCGAGGCCAACTACCAGCTGTTCCAGTTCGAGGGCGACAACGCCGTGCTGGATCGCCTGAACCACAGCCTCGGCATCATGGACGGCGTGGTCCGGTACCGGATCATCCGCCAGAAGCCGGGTGGGCCGCCGGTGCCGCCGAGCCCCGAGCAGCCGCGGCCCCAGCGCGAGGACGAGCCCACCGAGGGCAGGGTGGCCGCCCGTGCGGCCGCCGACGCTCCGCCCGAGCAGGCGGAGCCGGAAGCCGAAGCCGAGCCCGCCGCCGCTGAGTAGGTGACGGGCGGCGCTCCCGAGCGGGGCTCCGGCGCACGCCGGGACCGCCTCGGCCGCATCGCCGCCTCACTGCCCGGTCCGCTGCAGACGCTGGCCCGGCTGGCGTTCGTGGCAACGCGCGTGACCCGGGGGCCGCGCAGCTTCGTCAACTACGTCCGCCTCGCGCGCATCCGGCGCCACGAGGGCTCGGACGGCCGGGTCGTGCGCATACGCCTGCGCGAGCTCGACGGGCGGCCGATGGCCATCCGGCCCAGCACGTCGGACGTGGACACCATCTGGGGCACGTTCGCCGGCCGCTACCACCGTCCCCCGGCCGAGGCGCTGGACCGCGACCTGCGCCTGATCTGGGACCTCGGCGCGAACATCGGGCTGACCATGGCCGACCTCGCCGTGCGCCACCCCCGGGCCCAGGTCGTGGGGCTGGAGATGGACCCCGAGAACGCCGCCCTGGCGCGCGAGAACACCGCGCCCTGGTCCGACCGCTGCGAGGTGATCGAGGCGGCGGCCTGGCCCAGCGACGGCCAGCTGGGCTACGTGCAGCTCGTGGGCGCCACCTCCGGCCACCACGTGACCGCCGTGTCGCCGGAGGACGACCCCGGCCTGGCCACCGCCGACGCCATCTCGCCCTACTCCCTGCTCGCGCTGTCCGGGCCCGACGCGGTGGTCGACTACGCGAAGGTCGACATCGAGGGGGCGGAGTCCGCCCTGTTGCGCGACAACGCGGGCTGGGCGCACCGGGTGCGGACGATGACCGTGGAGGTGCACGCGCCGTACACGGTGGCCGACTGCGAGCACGACCTGGGCGAGCTCGGCTTCGATACCCGGGTCGACCCGCGCCACTGGGCCTGCGTGATCGGTGTCAGACCCGCCACCGACGCACCGACGTAACGCCCGAGACACAACTCTGCGGAAAGTCCAGCATCAACGTGGGCGGCACGCTGCGTTGGCTCCGACCCCGGGGCTACTCTCGTTCGTCCAATCTTCCAGCGAGGTAAGGAGCCTGTTCCATGGCAGCCACGAACATCAACAAGGTGGTCCTCACGGGCAACCTGACGCGTGACCCGGAGCTGCGGTCGACCCCCAGCGGTTTCCAGATCTGCGAGCTGCGCGTCGCCGTCAACACCCGCCGCAAGGACAACCAGACCGGCGAGTGGGTCGACAAGCCCAACTACTTCGACGTCAAGATCTTCGGCCGACAGGGCGAGAACGCGTCCCAGTACCTGTCAAAGGGCCGCCCGGTCGCGATCGACGGCCGGCTGGACTGGAGCGAGTGGCAGGACAAGGAGACCGGCAAGAACCGCCAGAAGGTCGAGATCGTCGCCGAGAACATCCAGTTCCTGGGTGGCCGCGACGACGCCGGCGGTGGCAACGGCGGCGGTCAGCGCTTCACCCCCCAGAGCGACGTCCCGGCCGACGCGTCCGACTTCAGCGCGGCTCCGGCCGGCGGTGGCGGCGGCGCGCAGGACGACGACATCCCGTTCTAGGGGCTCGGGGGAGCCACTCATGGCCGAGGGGAGCAAGTCGGTATCGTGGCTGCCCCATGGCTCAAGCGATTCTTCTCCAGCAGGTAGCGACCCTCGGCGAAGCCGGCGAGGTCGTCGACGTGTCGTCCGGCTACCTGCGCAACTTCCTGGTTCCGCGCAAGCTGGCGCAGCCGGCGACGAAGGCCTCGATCGCCGCTGCCCAGCAGCGGATCCAGGCTGCCGAGGAGGCTGCCGCGGATCAGGTGGCCCGCGCGGAGGAGAACGCGCAGCTGCTGCGCAAGACCGTGCTCACCATCTCGCACCAGGCGGGCGACGACGGCCGCCTGTTCGGGTCGGTCACGGCGCAGGAGATCGTGGACGCGGTCCGCGAGGCGCGCGGCGTAAAGCTGGACCGGCGCAAGGTGCACCTCACCGAGCCGATCCGCACCACCGGGACGCACATGGTGTCCGTCGAGGTCTCGGAGGGCGTCATCGCCGAGGTCAAGACGATCGTCACCGCGGAGTAGCGCTCCGCCCCGCGAGGGGCCTGCGCTGATGGCCATCGCCGTGGAGAACGGGGGCGGCTCAGGCGCGCCGCCGCAGAACGAGGAGGCCGAGGTCGCGGTGCTGGGCACCGTGCTCATGGCCGAGGAGGCGCTCGACAAGATCATGGTCGAGCTCAACCTGGACGCGGACGACTTCTACCGCCCGCGCCACCAGCTGATCTTCCGGGCCATGATCCGGCTCAAGCAGAAGGCCGAGCCGGAGGCCATCGACGCCATCACGGTCTGCGACGACCTACGTCGCGAGAACAACCTCGAGGAGGCGGGCGGGCAGGCCTACATCCACGCGCTGCCCACGCTGGTGCCCTCGGTCCACGCGTTCGAGGACTACGCGCGGATCGTCCGCGACCACTCGATCCTGCGCAAGCTGCTGTCGGCCACGCACGAGATCCAGCAGAAGGTCATGACCGACTCCGGCGACCCGCGGGCGCTGGTCGAGCAGGCCGAGCAGGCCATCTTCAAGGCGGGGCACAACGAGGAGTCCAGCCAGCTGCGGTCGATCGAGGACGTGCTGCACGAGGAGCTGGACAAGCTCGAGCGACTGTCCAAGGAGGGCACATCGCTGACGGGCACCCCGTCCGGCTTTCGCGACCTCGACGAGATCACCGGCGGCTTCCAGCCCGGCAACCTGATCGTGCTGGCGGCCCGGCCGGCCATGGGCAAGTCGGCGCTGGCCACCAACATCGCCGAGAACGC
>DASQKV010000017.1:0-12718 GCA_035630335.1 Thermoleophilaceae bacterium
TGTCGCCGGGCCGGACCTTGCCCATGATCGCGTTCAGGTTGGCGCCGTCGTAGTAGAGGGTGCCGCCGGCCTCGCGCACGACCTGCGTGATCTCGGAGATGTTCGAGTCGAAGAGCCCGAGCGTGTTCGGGTTGGTCAGCATCAGGCAGGCCACGTCCTCGGTCGCCTTCTCGCGCAGGTCGTCGAGGTCCACCCCGCCGTCCGGCGCCGTGCCCACCTTGACCACCTCGTAGCCGGCCATCGTCACCGTCGCCGGATTCGTGCCGTGCGCCGTGTCCGGGGTCAGGACCTTGTGCCGCTCCTGGCCGCGGTCCTCGTGGAACGCGCGCGTGAGCAGGAGCCCCGCCTGCTCGCCGTGCGAACCGGCGCTCGGCTGGAGCGAGACGTGCGGCATCCCCGAGATCTCGGCGAGCGCGCCCTGGAGCCGCCACATGAGCTCGAGCGCGCCCTGCGCCCGTTCCGGGTCCTGGAGCGGGTGGAGCCGGGCGTGGCCTGGCAGCGCGGCGACACGCTCGTGCAGCTTCGGGTTGTGCTTCATCGTGCACGAGCCGAGCGGGTAGAAGCCGCTGTCGAGGTCGAAGTTCTTCTTCGAGAGGCCGTTGAAGTGGCGGACGATCTCGGGCTCGGTGATCTCGGGCAGGTCGGCGGGGCGCTTGCGAATCGCCGCGGCCGGGAGCAGGTCCTCGATCGGCGTCTCAGGCACGTCGGTCGGCGGCGGCGTGAAGGCGCGACGACCCTCGACCGACTTCTCGTAGACCGTCAGGGTCTGCTCGTCGGTGCGAGGGTCGAGCTTTGCGGCGTTCATGCCGGGGCCTCCTCGCGGACGGACCCGACGATTGCGGCCAGGCGGTCGATGTCGGCCTTGGTGCGGCGCTCTGTGATTGCCACCAGGAGGCCGTCGCCGTACTCGGGATAGTCGTTCCCGAGGCGGTAGCCGGGGTTGATCCCGGCCACGCGGGCGCGCTCGAAGACGGCGTCGAGGTCCGGAACGCGGACGGCGAACTCGCGCACGACGGGGCCTGGGTTGATCGCCTCGAGGCCGAGCGTCTCACGCGCGTAGTGGGTGCGGCGCAGCATCAGCTCGCCGAGCTCGACGAGGCCGCGCTTGCCGAGCCAGGAGAGGTAGATCACGCCGGCGAGCGCGTTCAGGGCCTGTGCGGTGCAGATGTTGTGGGTCGCCTTCTCGCGGCGGATGTGCTGCTCGCGCGTCTGCAGCGTGAGCACGAAGCCGCGCTTGCCGTCGACGTCGCGCGTCTCGCCGGCGATCCGTCCGGGCATCTTCCGGATGAAGCGCTCAGCGGCCGCGAAGAAGCCGAACGAGGGCCCGCCGAAGTCGAGCCGGTTGCCGAGCGTCTGACCCTCGCCGACGCAGATGTCGGCGCCGAGCGCACCGGGCGACTCGAGGATGCCGAGCGGCAGCGGGTCGGCGGCTACGACGAACAGCGCGCCGGTGCGCTTCGCGGCCTCACCGAGCGTCCCGAGCTCCTCGACGGTTCCGAGGAAGTTGGGCTGCTGGACGAAGACCGCGGCGGTGTCGTCGTCGACGAGCGCCGCGAGAGCGTCGAGGTCGGTGGCGCCCTCCTCTCCGAGCCCCGCCTCGGCGACCGTCATCCCATAGCCGGCCGCGTGGGTGGCGAGCGTCTCGCGCGAATGCGGGTGCAATCCGCGCGACACGACCAGCTTCGTCCGCTTGGTCTCGAGCTTCGCCAGGTAGCCGGCGGCCGCCACGGCGGACGGCCCCTCGTACACCGACGCGTTCGACACCGGCAGGCCCGTCAGCTCCGAGATCGCCGTCTGGTACTCGAACATCACCTGCAGCCCGCCCTGGGAGATCTCCGGCTGGTAGGGCGTGTAGGGCGTCAGGAACTCGGAGCGCTGGAGGATCGAGTCGATCAGCGACGGCACGTAGTGGTCGTACATGCCGGCGCCGAGGAAGCTCGTCTCGGCATCGGCGTGGCGGTTGCGTGCAGCGAGCCGCGACAGGTGGTCGAAGACGTCCTGCTCGGCCATCCCGTCCGGCAGGTCGAGCGGGCGCTGGAGCCGAACGCCCTCCGGGATCTCGGCGAACAGCGCGTCGACGGACTCGACGCCGATCGCGTCGAGCATCGCCTGCCTGTCGGCCTCGGTTGCGGAGGTGTAGCGGCTCATGGAGGGACTACCTAGGCAAGCAGATCGCGGTAGGCGGCCACGTCGAGCAGCGTCTCGAGCTCGCTCTGGTCGCTGAGCCTGACCTTGACCAGCCAGCCGTCGCCGTAGGGATCGCTGTTGATCTTCTCGGGAGCGTCGGTGAGCGCGCCGTTGACCTCGACGATCTCGCCCGACAGCGGGGCGAAGACGTCCGAGACCGCCTTGACCGACTCGACCTCCGCGTAGGTCTGGTCCTTGCTGACCGTCGCGCCGACCTCGGGCGGGTCGTAGAACACGACCTCGCCGAGCGCGTCCTGGGCGTACCAGGTGATCCCGAAGGTCGCCACGTCACCCTCGATTCGCGCCCAGTCGTGCTCGGGGTGGTACTTCAGGTCCTCGGGATACTCGGCGGCCACGTGGCGATCTCCTCCTAGTGCTTGTAAAGGGGCTTGGGGCGAACCTCGGCCGCGCGCGGCTTGCCGCGCACGTCGACCTCGATCGGCGTGCCGGGCCGCGCGGCGGCCGCGGGAACGTATGCCATGCCGATCCCGACCTCGAGGCAGGGCGACATCGTGCCGCTGGTGACGACGCCGTCGCCGTACTCGGTGCGGACCGGGTTGCCCTGGCGCGGGATGCCAGGACCGGTGAAGGCGAACGGCACGAGCGCGTCGGCCGGCTCGAAGCCGCGCAGGGCCTCGGAGCCGACGAAGCCGGTGTCGAGCTTGCAGGCCCAGCCGAGCCCGGCCTCGATCGGGTTGCGGTCGAGCGAGAGGTCGTTGCCGTAGAGGTGGAAGCAGGCCTCGAGCCGCAGCGTGTCGCGCGCGGCGAGGCCGGCGGGCGTTACTCCGGCGGCGAGCAGCGCGTCCCAGACGGCCGCCGCCTGCTCGGGTGCGACGAGGACCTCGACGCCGTCCTCGCCGGTGTAGCCGGTTCCGCAGATGAGGCACTCGGCCCCAGCGACGGTGAGCGTCGCGGTGCGCATGCGGGCGGGCAGCTCGCCATCGGCGAGCGATGCCACGGCCGCCCGCGCCTCGGGGCCTTGGACAGCGAGCATCGCGTAGCGCTCGGCCGCATCGGTCACGGTCACGTCGAAGCCCTCGGCGTGCTCGGCGAGCCACGCGAAGTCGCGCTCGTGGTTCGACGCGTTCGTGACGGTCAGGAAGCGCGGCTGCGCGCCAGGCAGGCGGTAGGTGAAGAGGTCGTCGAGCACGCCGCCGTCCTCGCGACAGAGCAACGAGTACTGCGCGCCGCCCTCGGCGAGGTTCGTGACGTCGTTCGAGAGCAGTCGCTGCAGGAACGCCTCGGCATCCGGGCCACTCGTCTCGACCTCGCCCATGTGCGAGACATCGAAGACCCCGGCGTGGCGGCGGACGGCTAGATGCTCCTGGCGCACGCCCTCGTACTGCACCGGCATCTCCCAGCCGGCGAACGGCACCAGCCGCGCGCCGGCCGCCGCATGGCGGTCGTGCAGGGCGGTGCGGCGAAGCGTTTCGGCGGCGGAGGGCACGCCGCCAGGAGGCTACCTGCCGATCCGGCAGGAGCAGGTGCTCTGGGGATCAGTCCTTGAGGAACGACGGGATGTCGATGTCGTCGTCGGAGATCTCCAGCGACGAGCGCTGGCTCTCGTCCATCGAGACGTCGCGGCGGCGCGGCTCGCGGCGGCGGCCGGTCGAGTCCTCGCTGAACAGCGGACGCGACTTCGCGCCCTCGAAGCCGGTGGCGATCACCGTGACCCGCACGTTGTCCTCGAGGCCGTCGTCGACGACCGCCCCGAAGATGATGTTCGAGTTCTGGTCGGTCGCGCCCTGGATGATCTCGGCGGCCTCGTTGACCTCGAACAGGCCGAGGTCGCTGCCGCCGGTGATGTTCAGCAGGATGCCCGTCGCGCCCTCGACCGACTGCTCGAGCAGCGGGCTCGAGATCGCGTGGCGGGCGGCCTCGGCCGCGCGGTTCTCGCCGCCGGCCTCGCCGATCCCCATCAGCGCCGAGCCGGCGTCCTGCATGATCGTGCGCACGTCGGCGAAGTCGAGGTTGATCAGGCCGGGGATCGTGATCAGGTCGGTGATGCCCTGGACGCCCTGGCGCAGGACGTTATCGGCCTCACGGAACGCCTCGAGGATGCTCGTGCGGCGCTCGACGACGGCGAGCAGCTTCTCGTTCGGGATCACGATCATCGTGTCGACCTGCTCGCGCAGCCGGTCGATTCCCTCCACGGCCTGGCGCATCCGCTGGGCGCCCTCGAAGTCGAACGGCTTGGTCACCACGCCGACGGTGAGCGCGCCGACCTCCTGCTTCGACACCTCGGCGATGACCGGCGCCGCCCCGCTGCCCGTACCGCCGCCCTCGCCGGCCGTCACGAAGACCATGTCGGCGCCCTTCAGCGCCTCCTTTATCTCGTCGCGGCTCTCGTTTGCCGCGCCGTAGCCGATCTCCGGGTTGGCCCCGGCGCCGAGGCCACGGGTGAGCTGGTCGCCGATCTGGAGCTTGATGTCGGCGTCGCACATCTGGAGCGCCTGTGCGTCGGTGTTGACAGCGATGAACTCGACGCCCTTCAGGCCCGCGTCCACCATCCGGTTGACGGCGTTGGTGCCGCCGCCGCCGACTCCGACGACCTTTATGACGGCCAAGTAGCTCCCAGTGTCCATCGTGATCCTTGCCTCGCGTGCTCGGGTCCGTGTTCGGTGATGTTCCCTATCGGACGTTTCCATCCGGAGGTCAAGCGATCATCGAGGGTTTCCCGCCCGCCGAAGAGTCGCTGCAAACAGGCACTGTAGGCGGACTTCGCCGGAAATGTCAACCAGACCTGCAACGATCCCTGCACTCTAACCCTCTATCGAGACTCGAGAGTCGCGCCTTGTCTCGACTCAAGGTTGAGGGTATGTGGCGGCCCCGCCGCCGGCGTCCGGGACCGCCGGAGCGGCCTGCGTCTCGGTGACAGGCGCGGGCACCGGGAGGCCGGTCTCGGGCGCGGCCGTCGTGCCGTCGGCTGTCGCATCCGTGGGAGTAGCGAGGGTGGGATCGACGGGCGCGGCAGCCGTGGGATCGGGCGTCGCGAGCGACGGATCGACGGTCGTGTCGCCGAGCGGCGCCACGGGCGTGACGGTCTCGACGGCAACCCCGCCCGCGACCGGGCGCTCGGGAATCCTGACGTCGACGTACGCCGCGCCGGCCGCCTCCTCGTCGGCGAGCACGCGAACGGCCGCGGCCCACTTCGCCGCGACGCGCTCGGCACCGCCGAACACGATCTCGGGACCGTCCTCGACCTGGACGACGACGCCGCGGGGACCGCCCTCGCGCCCGACGCTCTCCAGCCGCCGGGCGATCACGGCCGGTGCGCCGCCCGCGACGCGGGCGGAGTCGCGCGCCGCGCCCGGCGGCAGCCGGCGCTGGGGAAGGCCGCCCGAGAGCTCGATCGCCGGAAGGTCGCCCTCGACGGGCATGCCGGCGAGGACCGAGCCGTCGCCAGCGATCGGGATGCTGCGGCCGTCGACGTCGATGACAGCGGCCGGGCGGTGCTCGATCACGTGGATCTTCAGGCCGTGGGGAAAGTCGCGCGCCACCTCGATCGCGGCAACTACCGGGAAGGCCGCGGCGGCGCGCTCGAGCCGGTCGGGCTCGACGTGCAGCGTCGTCATCGTCTCGGCGGTCGACGTCAGCGCCGCTCGCAGGCGATCCGAGTCGCGGCTGGTCAGCCCGGTCACGCTGACCTGCTCGACCGCGACCAGCGACGAGTCCCGCAGCCAGAAGAGGTACAGACCGCCGATCAGTGCGGCGATCAGGGCTGCCACCAGCATGCGCCTGCGCAGACGCGGGTCGGGGGTCAGCGCGGAGCGAACCCGGGCACCCGCCGCGGCAGGCTGGCGCACGACGCCCGCCCCGGCGGCCATGGACTCGCGGACGACCGCCCACAGGCGCGCGCCGGCGACCCGTGGACGACGCAGAGTGCCCGCCGCCGGCCTCATGGCGCCTCGTAGAGGGACGAGACGTCGACGTCGCCGAGCAGCTGGACCTCGGGCTCGAGCGTGACGCCGAACCGCTCGCGGACGCGGCGGCGGCCCTCCGCCATCAGGGCGACCACGTCCGCCGTCGTCGCCTCGCCGCCGTTCTCGACGAAGTTCGCGTGCTTCTCGGAGAAGCGGGCGCCGCCGACCGCGAGGCCGCGCGCCCCGGCCTCGTCGAGCAGGACGCCGGCACTGCGGCCCTCGGCGCGCGGGTCGTCGGGGTTCTTGAACGTCGAGCCGAAGGTCTTGATGCCGGACGGCTGGGCCTCGCGACGGCGCTTGCGCATGTCCGCCAGCGTCGCCTTGACCGCCTCCGGATCGGCCGGCGCGAGCGTGAACGACGCCCGCGCGACGATCTCACGCGAACCGAGACCGGAGCGCCGGTAGGCGAAGCCGAGCTCGGCCGGCACGCGCCGCTCGGTGCCCGCGGCGCTGGTGACGTCGACCCACTCGAGCACCCGCGCCAGGTCGCCGCCGTAGGCGTTCGCGTTCATGCGCACCGCCCCGCCGACGGTGCCGGGGATGTTGACGCCGAACTCGATCCCGGACAGCCCCTCGCGCGCGGCGCGCGCGGCTGCCTGCGGCAGGCGCGCACCGCCGCCGCAGAGCAGGCGGTCGCCGTCGCGGTCGATCCGGGCGAGATCGCCGTCGAGCTTGATGACCAGTCCTCGAAATCCATCATCGGCTACGAGCAGGTTCGATCCCGAGCCGACCACTCCTACGTCGATGTCCTCCGTATCCGCCCAGGCGAGTAGCTCCGTCAGGCGCTCCGGGGTCGCGGGACGGGCGAAGAAGTCGGCCGGGCCGCCTGTTCGCACCGTCGTCAACCGGGCGAGCGGCCGGTCGCGCTCGACGCCCGCGGGCGGCTTCATCCGCGCCCTTCAGGGCCGCTCTCAGCCGCGACGGCGTCCGAGCCGGTCAGCCGCTCCGCGAGCCGGTCGACGTCGCCAGCGCCGAGGGTCAGCAGCACGTCGCCCGCGCGCAGCCGGTCGCGCAGCATCCGCTCGGCGGTGTCCATCGAGGGCAGCCACCAGACCGGCCGGCCGGGCGCCGCGTCGGCAGCCGCCTCCGCGATCAGCAGGCCGCTGACGCCGGGAAAATCCTCGGCGCGCTCGCGCGCCGGATAGACGTCGATCACGGCGACCACGTCGGCGAGCGCGAGCGCACGCCCGAACTCAGGCGCCAGCTCGCGGGTCCGCGAGTAGAGGTGCGGCTGGAAGCAGGCGACGATCCGGCGCGCCTCGAGCGTGCGAGCCGCCTCGAGCGTGGCTCGCACCTCGGTCGGGTGGTGGGCGTAGTCGTCGAACACGAGCGCACCGGAGGCCGTTGCACCGCGCTCCTCGAAGCGGCGCCCCGTGCCGCGGAAGCCGGCGAGCGCCGGGCCGGCCTGCTCGAGCGGGACGCCGGCCGCGCGGCAGGCCGCCAGCGCTGCCAGCGCGTTGAGGACGTTGTGGCGGCCCGGAACGTTGAGCTCGACCGCCACGCCTTCGACGCTGAAGCGCGATCCGAGCGGACGCAGCTCGACGGCCTCGGCGCGCAGGTCGCCGGCCTCGATGCCGTAGTGCAGCTCGTCTCCGTCACCCGTCAGCTCGACGCCGTCGCCGAGCACCCGCAGGCCCGCCGGAGCGGTGAACTGCTCGAACGCGCCGCGCAGATCGGCGAGCGAGCGATATGTCGCGTGGTGGTCGAGCTCGACGTTGGTCACGACCGCGACGTCGCGTGCCAGCTGGAGGAAAGAGCGGTCGGACTCGTCGGCCTCGGCGACGATCCACTCCCCCGCCCCCCAGGCGGCGTTCGTCCCGGCGGAGCGCAGCTCGCCTCCGATCGCGAACGCCGGCTCGCGACCGCACTCGAGCAGAACCTGGGCGACCATTCCGCAGGTCGTCGTCTTGCCGTGGGTCCCGGCGATCGCGATCGAGCGCTTGAGCCGCGTGAGCTCTCCGAGCAGCTCGCCTCGGTGCAGGATCCGCGTTCCCTCCTCCCGGGCGGCTGCCAGCTCCGGGTTCTCAGCCGGGATCGCCGTCGACACGACGACCTCGGCGCCGTCCGGGAGATTTCCGGCGTCGTGACCGATCGCCGGCTCGATGCCGTGCTCGCGCAGGCGGGTCGCGTAGGACGAGTCGGCACGGTCGGAGCCGCTGACCTCCGCGCCGAGCGCCTTGGCGATCAGCGCGAGGCCGCTCATCCCGGCGCCGCCGATGCCGACGAAGTGCAGCCGGCGACCGGAGAACGGCTGCGCGCTCACCTTCCCGTCCGCTCCCGTGCGAGCGCGACGACCTCGGTGGCGATCCGCTCCGCCGCGTCTGGCCGTGCGACCGCCCGCGCCGCCGCGGCCATCGCCTGCAGGCGATCGGGATCGGCGAGCAGTGCGCCGACCTCGCGCGCGAGCCGCCCGCCGTCGAGCTCGGAGTCGGCCACGGCCACCGCGGCACCCGCCTCCACCATGTGGCGCGCGTTGAGCGTCTGATGGTCGGCGGTCGCATGCGGGTAGGGCACCAGCAGCGCCGGCAGCCCGGCCGCCGCCAGCTCGAACACCGAGCCGCCCGAGCGTGCGATCGCCAGGTCGGCGGCGGCGAGCGCGTCCGCGAACGGCTCGACGTAGGCGTGCAGGTGGTAGTGCGGCGGCGAGCCGAGCTGCTCGAGCCGCTGCGCGAGCCCGGCGTGGTCGCGCGTCCCGCAGGCGTGCAGCACGGCGCATGGCGCCGCGGCACCAAACGCCTCGATCGCCGCTGCGTTCACCGTCCTGGCACCGAGCGAGCCGCCGAAGACGAGCAGGCAACACTCGTCCGCCGCGATGCCGAAGCGCTCGCGGGCCGCGGCGCGGTCGGACGCCAGGTTGGCCGCGGGGATCGGCCGCCCGACGACCTCGTAGCGCGAGCCGTCACGGCCCTCGAGCGGGAAGGCGAGGAACACGCGGCTGGCGAACGGCGCCAGCAGGCGGTTTGCGATCCCGAGGTGACTGTCCGCCTCGGTCAGCACGAGTGGCAACCGCAGCGAGCGAGCGGCGAGGCCGACCGGGCCGGCGACGTAGCCGCCGCCCCCGACCACCACGTCAGCCCCGATCTCGCGCAGCAGCCGCCGAGCACGCCGCGTGGCGGCGGCGGCCAGGCCGACGGCGCGGGCCGCCTCGAGCGGATTGCGGCGGTCGATGCCGGCGATCCGCAGCTTGTGGAACGGATAGCCCGCGGCGGGCACGAGCTCCGCCTCGGCGCGCTCGCCGCCGACGAACTCGACCGCCGCGCGCTCAGCCCGCAGTGCGTCGGCGACGGCCAGCGCCGGCACCACGTGCCCCGCCGTGCCCCCGGCCGCGATCGCCACCTTCACGTGCACGACCTCCCTCGATCGCCCGCAGGCGCGGCTTCGCCGCGCGCGCCGGCAGGCCGCCGGTGGCGGCGACGTTCAGCAACAGGCCCATGCCCCCGAGCAGCACGATCAGGTTCGTGCTGCCGTACGAGATGAACGGCAGCGGCACCCCGGTCAGCGGCGCCAGCCCGAGCACGGCAAAGAAGTTGAGCGTCGCCTGGCAGAGGATCAGTGAGGTGATCCCGGCCGCGAGCAGCTTCGAGTAGCGGTCGCGCGCGGCCTTCGCCGCGCGCAGGCCGGCGTAGCCGATCATCAGGTACAGGCCGGCCACCCCGAGCATGCCGACGACGCCGAGCTCCTCGCCGATGATCGCCAGGATCATGTCCGTGTGCGCCTCGGGCAGGTAGAAGATCTTCTGCACCGACTCGCCGAGCCCGACGCCAAAGAGGCCGCCCGAGCCGATCGCCGTCAGCCCCTGGACCGCCTGGAAGCCAGTGTCGCCCGCGTCGGCGAACGGGTTGACGAACGCCGTCAGGCGCTCCATCCGGTACGGCTCGACCACGGCCAGCAACAGCGCCAGCCCCGCCAGCCCGCCGCCGAGCGCACCGATGTTGCGCACCGGCGTGCCGGCCGCCACCAGCAGGGCGCCGATCGAGAAGCAGATCACCATCGCCGTGCCCATGTCCGGCTGCTTCATCAGCAGCGCGAACGCCGCTCCGACGACCAGCAGCAGCGGCTTGAAGATCCCGCCGAGCGTCTCGACCGAGCGCGGACGCGTCGCCAGCACCTGGGCGGCGTAGAGCACGAGCGCGATCTTCAGCAGCTCCGAGGGCTGGAACTGGAGCGGCCCGGCGCCGAGCCAGCGCGTCGCGCCGTTGACGGTCACCCCGACGCCCGGCACCATCACCGCGATCGTCAGGAAGAACGCGGCCGCGAGCAGCAGCGGCGTCGCCTGCCGCACGAGCCCGAGGCCGTAGCGCGAGACGGCGTACATGACGCCGAGCCCGACGAGGCCGAACATCACGTAGCGCTTGAGGTACATCGACGGGTCGCCCGAGCCGTCGAGCAGCGACTCCGCCGAGCTCGCCGAGTAGACCATCACCGCTCCCAGCGCAAGCATGCAGAGCGTCGCCGTGTAGAGGATCGAGTACTCGACGGGCCGCTTGGCGCGCGCCTTCCTCGCGGCTGCCGGGCGCCGTGGCGACCGGGTGCGAGTGGAGGCGGTGCCTGCTGCCATCCGGGCCTCCTTCGACGCCGGCGGGCGAACTCATTCCCGCTTGCGAGCACAGGCCGGCCGCCCTCACGATCGCTCCTCTGCCAGCGACCGGACGAGATCCTTGAAGCTGGCGCCGCGGTGCTCGAAGTCGCGGAACGCATCGAAGCTCGCACAGGCCGGCGACAGCAGCACGACCTCGCCCGGCGCAGCCGCTGCCGCAGCGGCAGCGAGCGCCCGCTCGAGCGTTCCGGCTCGCACCAGCGGCGCGGTCCCGTCGAGGTCGGCCGCCAGCCGGTCCTCGGCCTCCCCGATCAGGTAGCAGGCACGGCAGCGCTCGCCGACCGCGGCGCGCAGCGCCGTGAAGCCTCCGCCCTTGAGGCTGCCGCCGAGGATCGCGTGGACGCCACCGCCGTCGAACGCCTCGAGCCCGCGCACGGCCGAGGCGGGGTTCGTCGCCTTGGAGTCGTTCACGTAGAGGACGCCGGCGACCGTCGCGACGTCCTCGAGCCGGTGCTCGACGCCGGGGAAGGTCCGCAGCGCCTCGGCTACCGCCGCCGGATCGACGGCGCCACCGGCGAGCGCCGCCGCGGTGGCTGCGAGCGCGTTGTCGAGGTTGTGCGCGCCACGCAGCCGCAGCTGCTCTACCGCCAGCACCGGCTCGCCGCGGAAGCGGATCCAGCCGTCGCGTACCGACGCATCGGCGCCCGGGCCGAAGCTCAGCCAGGTAGCGGCTCCGCGCGGCCGCAGATCGGGCGGAGCGACCGCCCAGTCCTCCCGTCCCTGACTGGCGAAGATCCGCTCCTTCGCCGCCCGGTAGGAGGCCAGGTCGCCGTGGCGGTCGAGGTGGTCCTCCTCGACGTTGAGCAGCACCGCGACCTCGGGAGCGAATGCCGACGCATCCTCGAGCTGGAAGCTCGACGCCTCGCAGATCACCGTCGCTCCCGCGGCCAGCTCACCCACCAGCGACGAGAGCGGCGTACCGACGTTGCCGGCGACGGCCACGGGTAGGTCCGCCGCGCGCCAGATCGCCCCGAGCAGCTCGACCGTCGTCGTCTTGCCGTTGGTGCCGGTCACCGCGACGAAGCGGTTCGCGAGCAGGCGCCAGCCCAGCTCCAGCTCGCCCATAACCTCGATTCCCTGTCGCCGCGCCTCGGCGATCACCGGGGCCTCGCTTGGCACGCCCGGGCTCTTGACGACCGTGCCCACGCCGCGATCGAGCAGCTCGACCCCGTCCACGCCGGTATGGACCTCGACTCCGGCCAGCTGGATCTCCGGCGCCCCGCCGTCCACGCCGATCACGGTCTCCCCGCGCGCGGCGAGCATCCGCGCCGCCGCCTGCCCCGAGCGCGCGAGGCCCACGACGAGGTAGGGACCGGGCGGCAGTTGCGGGCGGCTAGGCAATCGACTGTTGGTAGAGCGTGAAGCCGATCGCCGAGCAGATCGCCGCGACGATCCAGAAGCGCAGGATGATCTTCGTCTCCGACCACGCCATCAGCTCGAAGTGATGGTGGATCGGGGCCATGAGGAACACCCGCTTGCGGAACGCCTGGAACGAGAAGACCTGGATGAGCACGCTGAGCGCCTCGATCACGAAGATCGCGCCCAGCAGGAGCAGCAGGATCTCCGTCTTCGTCATGACCGCCATCCCGGCGATCGCGCCGCCCAGCCCGAGCGAGCCGGTGTCCCCCATGAAGATCGTCGCCGGGAACGCGTTGAACCAGAGGAAGCCGACGCACGCGCCGACGAGGCACGCGGCGAGCAGCGCGAGGTCGCTCTGCCCGGTCGTGACGAACGTGATCCCGATGTACGAGAGCAGGACGATCGACGCGCAGCCCGCGGCGAGGCCGTCGAGGCCGTCGGTCAGGTTGACCGCCGACGTCGTCCCCGCCACGACCAGGTAGATGAGGATCAGGTAGGGCACGCCGCCGAGCACGCCGAGGTCGATCTGGTAGTCGATGACGCGGAAGCGCAGCGTCTCGGGCAGGTCGGCCTGCTCGGTGGCGATCCACCACAGCCCGATGCTGATGGCGATCGTCACCCCGAGCTTCGTGCGGGCGCGCAGCCCGAGCGA
>DASQKV010000018.1:0-8025 GCA_035630335.1 Thermoleophilaceae bacterium
TCGGATCTGATCTTCACCAAGGAGATGCTCCTGGCGGACTCGGTGGAGCACACGCCGCTGCGCCGAGAGGGGGAGTAGGCCGCTCGGATGTGGTTCGAGCAGCTCATGTTCTTCCTCGCCGGCATCGGCGCTCTGGGCGGCGCCGTCGGCGTGGTGGCCCTGCGCAACCCGTTCTACAGCGTGCTCGCCCTGGTGGCGCACCTGATCTTCCTGGCCGTGCTGTTCCTGCTGCTCCAGGCGGAGTTCCTGGCCGCCGCCCAGGTGGTGGTCTACGCCGGCGCGGTGATGGTGCTGTACGTATTCGTGGTCGCCTACGTAGGTGGCTCCGACGAGCCGCTGCGGCCCGAGGGCGGGGCGCTGCGCGTGCTCGGCCCGATGTTCGCCTTCGTGCTGGTGGTGGAGCTGTGCATCGCTCTGCTGGGCAGCTCGCTGTCGCTGATCGACAGCCAGGGCACCGGCGTGCAGGCCCAGTTCGGGTCACCGGCGGAGATCGGCTCGCTCTTGCTCCAGAAGTTCCTCGTGCCCTTCGAGGCGGCCTCGTACCTCCTGCTGGTGGCGGCGGTGGGCGCGGTGGTGCTGGCCCGCAAGCGGCGGGGATTGGAAGAGGAAACGGCGTAGATGGACGTCAGTTGGTTCCTCGTCCTGTCGGCCTTCATCTTCTGCATCGGAGCCGCCGGCGTGATGTCGCGGCGCAACCCGCTGGTGGTCCTGCTGTGCCTGGAGCTGATGCTCAACGGGGGCAACCTGGCGCTGGTGGCCTTCGCCCGCATGCACGGCGACGGCGGCGGGCAGATCTTCGCGCTGATCGTGATGGTGATCGCCGCCTGCGAGGTGGCGGTGGGACTGGGGATCATCGTGGCGATCTTCCGGCGCCGCCTGCCCGTCGACGTCGATGAGCTGAGCGACCTCCGCGGATGACGGTCACGAGCTACGGGTGGGTGGTCCTCGCCTTCCCGCTCGCGGGGATGCTGGTCTGCGCGCTGGGCTACCGCAAGCTGCCGGGCCACTCCGCGGGCTGGATCGGCTCGCTGGCGATCCTCGGGTCGTTCGTCGCCTCGATCCTGATGCTGCTCGAGCTCGAGCATCTCCCCACCGAAGAGCGCGAGGTGGTGGACAGCGCGTTCACCTACCTCCAGACCGCCGGGATGGACGTGGACCTGTCGATCCTGGTCGACCCCCTGTCGGTCTTCATGTGCCTCGTGGTGAGCGGCATTTCGTTCCTCATCCACGTCTACTCGATCGGCTACATGGACGGCGACGAGGGCTTCGTCCGCTACTTCGCCTACCTCAACTACTTCGTCTTCTCGATGCTGCTGCTGGTCCTGGCGGCGAACTTCGTGCTGCTGATCGTCGGCTGGGCGTTCGTCGGCGCGGCCTCCTACCTGCTGATCTCCTACTGGTACCGGCGCGAGTCGGCGACCGCCGCGGGGATCAAGGCGTTCGTGATCAACGTCGTCGGCGACGTCGGCCTCGTGATCGGCGCGTTCCTGCTCTTCGACGCAACCGCCGCGCTCGACTTCGCGACGGTCTTCGAGCGGACGCCCGAGGTCTTCGCCACCAACGACGGCCAGCTCGTCGCCGCCTGCCTGCTGCTGCTCGTCGGCGCGTTCGCGAAGTCGGCGCAGATCCCGCTGCACACCTGGCTGCCGGACGCGATGGAGGGCCCGACCCCCGTTTCGGCGCTGATCCACGCGGCGACGATGGTCACCGCCGGCGTCTACCTGATCGCGCGCATGCACCCGCTGTTCGAGCAGGCCCCCGCGGCCGCCGACGTGAGCGCGATCATCGGCGCGACGACGCTGTTCGTCGCCGCCACGATCGCGCTCGTCGTGACCGACCTCAAGCGCGTGATCGCCTACTCGACCATGTCGCAGATCGGCTACATGGTGCTCGGCGTGTCGGTGTTCGCCTACGGCGCCGGGATGTTCCACCTGATGACGCACGCCTTCTTCAAGGCGCTGCTGTTCATGGGCGCCGGCTCGGTGATCGCGGCGATGGGCAACGAGCAGTCGCTCGACCGGATGGGCGGCTTCCGCAAGGCGATGCCGTTCACCTACGCGACGTTCACGATCGGCGCGCTCGCGCTCGCCGGCTTCCCGCTGATGTCGGGGTTCTTCTCGAAGGACGAGATCCTCGCCTACACGTTCAACCGCGGCGGGCTGTACGTGATCCTCGGCGTCGTCGGCTACGCCGCGGCGGCGATGACCGCCTTCTACGCGTTCCGGATGGTCTTCCGCGTCTTCCACGGCGAGCCCGTCCCCGAGGCGCGCGAGCTCGAGGGCGGCCACCTCGTCCACGCCGACCCGGTCAACCCCGCGACCGGCGAGCCCGAGGACACCGACGTCGGCTTCCCCGGATCGGAGCACCACATCGCCGAGCGCGAGGCCGGGATGAAGGCCGCGATGGGGCCGCTCGCGCTGTTGGCGATCGTCGCCGGCTTCGTGCAGATCCCGGGCGTCACCGACGTGCTCGAGCACTTCCTCGAGCCGACTTTCGCGGACTCGCACTACGTCCACGAGCATCCGAGCGACTCGGCCGAGTGGCTCGGACTCGCCGTCGGCGCCCTGATCTCGATCGCGGGTATCGCCGGCGCGTGGTTCGTCTACATCCGCCAGCCGGGCACGACCGGGCGGCTCGCCGAGCGGTTCGCCGGCGTCCACGACTTCCTCGCGAGCAAGTGGTACTTCGACGAGCTCTACGACCGCACCGTCGTACAGCCGTTCGCCGCGACCGGGCGCTTTGGCCGCACCGTGATCGAGAGCGCGTTCGTGCAGGGCGTGATCGTCGGCGGCACGGTCGGCATCGTCCGCGCGGGCAGCTCGTTCGCCCGCTCGATCCAGACCGGCGAGCTGCGCGCCTACGCGGCGCTGCTGCTGATCGGCGTCAGCGGCCTGGTCCTCTACTTCCTGATCGTGGCGAGCTGAGCGCGTGCTGACGATCCACCTCAGCATCGTGGTCTTCCTGCCGCTCGCCGCGGCGCTGCTGGCGGCATTCCTGCCGGCGCGAATCGGCCGCTGGGTCGTCGTGGCTGGGGCCATCGGCGTGCTCGGCTACGCGATCGCGCTGATCGCCGACTTCGACCGCGACGCCGCCGGGCTCCAGTACGTGACCGACGAGGCCTGGATCTCCGAGCTCGGGATCCGCTACCAGCTCGGCATCGACGGCCTCAACCTCTTCCTCGTCGGGCTGACCGCCCTGCTGTGGGTGCCGGCGACGATCTGGTCGGCGTGGCGCGAGACCGACCGCCAGCACCTGTTCCTCTTCCACATGGCGCTCGCCGAGACTGCGGTGCTCGGCGCCTTCGTGGCCCAAGACCTGGCGCTGTTCGTCTTCTTCTTCGACCTGATGCTGGTGCCGTTCTACTTCCTGATCGGCGGCTGGGGCATCGGTCCGCGCGTCGCGGCGACGACCAAGTTCGTGATCTACACGCTCGTCGGCTCGCTGCTGATGCTCGCGGGCGCGGTCGCGCTCGGCGTGCTGACCGCGTCGGAGTCCGGCAACGACCTGACCTTCTCGATCGCCGAGCTCGCGCAAAATCCGCTGCCGGAGGGAACGCAGCACTGGATCTTCCTGCTGTTCGCGCTCGCGTTCCTCGTCAAGGCGCCGGCGTTCCCATTCCACGGCTGGGTCGTCGACACCTACCGCGCTACTCCGACGCCGGTGCTGGTCGTGCTCTCGGCCGTGCTGTCGAAGGTCGGCGTCTACGGCTTCCTGCGAATCGTGCTGCCGACGATGCCCGACGCCGCCGTCTACTTCCAGGACCTGATCCTCGTGGTCGCGGTGTTCTCGGTCCTCTACGGCTCAGTGCTGGCGTTCTCGCAGGTCGAGCCGCGACTGGTGCTCGCCTACTCCTCGATCGCCCAGCTCGGCTTCATCACGCTCGGGATCTTCGCGATCGACGACCTCGGCGCTCAAGGCGCCGTGATGCAGATGGTCAACCACGGTTTGGTGGTCGCCGCGCTGCTGTTCGTGATCGCGCTGCTGACGGCCCGGGCGGGCGGCGCGCCGACGCTCGAGCAGATGGGCGGAATGGCGCTGCGCGCGCCGGTGCTCGCCGCGCTGTTCCTCGTGATCACGCTCGCGACGCTCGCGATGCCCGGCTCGCCGAACTTCGTCGGCGAGATCCTGATCCTGTTCGGCGCGCTCGGCGACAAGCTCGTCTTCGGCCTCGTCGCGAGCGTCGGCGTGGCGCTCGCCGCCGTCTACGCGATTCGCCTCTTCCAGCGCTCGATGCACAACCGTGTCGGGCCGGGCGCCGAGACCCACGAGCTCGGTGGACTCGACCTGCTCGCGATCGCGCCGCTCGTGGCGGTCATCGTCGCGCTCGGCGTGTACCCGCAGGCGATCCTCGACCGGACCGAGGAGGCGACGACCGCTCAGATCGCGCGGGCTGTCGAGGTGAGCGGGAAGACAGCCGAGCGGCAGGCCTCGAAGCCGGCCTCGGCCTCAGGGACGGAGTCCCACTCGGGCGGCTCGGAGACCGAGTCGCACCCAGAGGTGTCGGAGATCCGATGATCGACCTCGTCGCGGCCGTCAAGGCGCCGGAGATCGACTACCAGGGCCTCGCGCCCGTGTTCGCCACGGCGGGCGGGTCGATCGTCGTCCTGATCGCCGGGCTCTTCCCCGGCCGCGGCGTCCAGCGCGTCCTGCTGCCGCTGCTCGCGGCCGCCGCGCTCGTCGTCGCGATCGTCTTCAGCGTCGTCAACTGGGAGCCGGGCGACAGCGCTCCGATCATCGAGGGCGCGCTCGCGATCGACACGCTCGCGCTGTTCATGTCGCTGATCTTCTTCGTCACCGGCCTGGTCGCGATCGTCTTGTCGCTGCGCTGGGAGTCGGTCGAGGATGCGGGCGCGGGCGAGTACCTCAGCATGCTGCTCGCCTCGATTGCCGGCATGGTCCTGCTCGCCGGCGCCGAGAACCTCGTGACGCTGTTCGTTGGCCTCGAGCTGTTGTCGATTCCGCTCTACGTCCTCTGCGCCTCGGCGGTGCGCGACCGGCTCTCGCTCGAGTCGGGCCTGAAGTACCTCGTGATCGGCTCGGCGGGCTCGGCGACACTGCTCTACGGGCTCGCATTCGTCTACGGCGCCACCGGCAGCACCGACTTCGACGGCATCGCCAACGCGATCGGCGAGCGCGTCGGCGCCGGCGACCCGCTGCTGCTGACCGGCGTGGCGCTCGCCGCGGTCGGCCTCGCCTTCAAGGCCTCGGTCGCGCCCTTCCACCAGTGGACGCCCGACGTCTACCAGGGCGCGCCGACGCCGATCACCGCCTTCATGGCCGTGGCCACCAAGGCCGCGGCGTTCGCGATCCTGCTGCGCCTGTTCGCCCACGCCTTCCCCGAGCTCCAGGACGACTGGGCCCCGGCGCTCGCCGCGTTGGCCACGATCACGATCGTGATCGGCAACGTCGGCGCGATCGGCCAGCGCTCGCTCAAGCGCCTGCTCGCCTGGTCGGGCGTCGCCCAGGCGGGCTACCTGCTGACCGGCGTCGTCGTCGGCACTCAGCTCGGCGTCCAGGCGACCGCCTTCTACCTCGTCGCCTACCTCGCGATGAACGTCGCCGCATTCGCCGTCGTGATCGCCCGCGAGCGCGTCTCCGAGCACGGCGACGACCTCGAGTCGATCCGCGACCTCGGCCGCGCCGCCCCGCTGCTCGCCTGGCCGATGACGATCGCCATGCTCGCTCTCGCCGGCTTCCCCACCACCGCCGGCTTCATCGGCAAGTTCTACTTGATCGACGCCGCCGTCTCGGGCGACTACGCCTGGCTCGGCATCGTCATCGTCCTCGGCTCCGCGATCTCACTCGTGTACTACCTGCGCGTGATCGCCGTCATGTGGATGGACCGCCTCGAGGTCAAGCTCCCAACCATTCCACCCCGCTACGTCAGGCCCGTCTCCGGCTGGTCCCCCGAGGCCGACCCCCGCGCCCTCCCCGAGATCACCGCCATCGCCCTCCTCGCCGCCGCCGCCACCATCGCCCTCGGCATCGTCCCCTCACCCCTCTTCGACGCCGTCCGCGACGTCGGCACCTCCTTCGCCTCGTCGATCTAGGCGAACGCCCCGCCTAGCCTCCACCCCCGCCATCGCCCGGCGGCGCCCGCTCCCCTAGCATTTAGTCCATGCTCGAGCTAATCCACGTGACCGCGGTGCGTGTAGTGAGCGACCACCGGCTCGCCCTGCGGTTCGAGGACGGAACGGAGGGCGAGATCGACTTCTCCGGCTGGCCGTTGCACGGCTTGTTCGCCGCACTCGCGGATCCAGCCTTTTTCCTTCAGGTCCGACTCGATCAAGAGCTAGGGACGATCGTTTGGCCAAATGGTGCCGACATCGCGCCTGAGACCCTCCACCACTGGATAGTCAAGGGATCGCATCCCGCTGCCGCGTGACGGCTTGGACATCGCGTTCCGGGGCAGTAGGTTCCAGGGCGAGACCGAGCGGAGGAGTGGAGGACGCGATGAACCTGGCGAGCATCCTGATCGACGCGGCTGAGCAGAGCGCGGACAAGGTTGCGGTGAAGCTCGACGACGTCGAGCTGAGCTATGCGGCTCTTGCGGAGAGCACGGCGCGCATGGCGGGCGTGCTGCGCGAGCGTGGGATCGAGCCGGGTGATCGGGTCGGCGTGATGCTGCCGAACGTTCCGTACTTCCCGGTCGCCTACTACGGGGTGTTGCGGCTCGGCGGCGCGGTCGTGCCCATGAACGTGCTGCTGAAGGGCCGTGAGGTCGAGTACTACCTCAAGGACTCGGGCGCGAAGGCGCTGATCGCGTGGCACGGCTTCGCCGACGAGGCGAAGGAGGGCGCGGCAGGCGCCGGCGTCGAGGTGATCGTCGTGGCACCGGGCGAGTTCGAGCAGCTGCTCGGCGGTGCGGAGCCGGTGCGCGAGCTGGTCGACCACGACGACGAGGACACGGCGGTGATCCTCTACACGTCAGGCACGACCGGGAGCCCGAAGGGCGCCGAGCTCACGCAGGCCAACCTGCTGACCAACACGCGCGTCGTGACCGACACGCTGATCCAGATCACGTCCGACGACCGGCTGCTCGGCGCGCTCCCCCTGTTCCACTCGTTCGGCCAGACGTGCACGATGAACGCGGCGATCTACGCCCAGGCGACCGTGTCGCTGATCCCGCGCTTCGACCCGGTCAAGGCGCTCGAGATTCTCGAGCGGGACAAGATCACGATCTTCGAGGGCGTGCCGACGATGTACAACGCGATGCTCGCGGTGCCCGACCGCGACCGCTACGACGTCTCGAACCTGCGCGTCTGCGTCTCGGGCGGCGCATCGCTCCCGGTCGAGCTGCTGCGCGGCTTCGAGAGCGAGTTCGGCTGCGCGATCCTCGAGGGCTACGGCCTCTCCGAGACCTCGCCGGTCGCCTCGTTCAACCATCCCGACAAGGAGCGCAAGCCCGGCTCGATCGGCACACCGATTGAGGGCGTCGAGATGAAGCTCGTCGACGACGACGGCAACGACATTGCCGACGGCGAGGAGGTCGGCGAGATCGCGATCCGCGGCCACAACGTGATGAAGGGCTACTGGGGCAAGCCCGACGCCACCGCCGAGTCGATCGACTCCGACGGCTGGTTCAAGACCGGCGACATGGCCAAGACCGACGAGGACGGCTACTTCTTCATCGTCGACCGCAAGAAGGACCTGATCATCCGCGGGGGCTACAACGTGTATCCGCGTGAGATCGAAGAGGTCATCTACGAGCATCCCGCCGTGCGTGAGTGCGCCGTGATCGGCGTCGCGCACGACGAGCTTGGCGAGGAGGTTGGCGCCGCCGTGGCGCTCAAGGACGGGGAGGACGTCTCCGCGGACGACCTCCGCGCGCACGTCAAGGACCAGGTGGCCGCCTACAAGTACCCGCGGCAGATCTGGTTCGTCGACGAACTACCAAAGGGGCCCACGGGCAAGATCCTCAAGCGCGAGATCGAGCCACCTGACGGTGATGGCTGAGGCGGGGGAGCCGGGCGGGCCGGCACTCGTCATCTACGGCGACAGCGTCAATTCGGCGACGCTGCGCCA
>DASQKV010000019.1:0-11471 GCA_035630335.1 Thermoleophilaceae bacterium
GCGATCCAGCGCTACATCGAGGACCCGCTCGCCGACGAGGTGCTCGCCCAGAACCTCGATCCGGGCTCGACCGTCGAGGTCGCCAAGGCCCCCGACGACGACGAGCGCGAGGTCACGATCACCGTCATCAAGCCCGCGCGCAAGCGCGAGGCTGTGGGCGTGGGCGCCAGCGGAGACGAGGGCGAGAACCCGGCGCTCGAGGGCGGTGAGGACGAGGGGTCCGACGAGGGCAGCCTCCCGGACGATCCCGAGGTCTTGCCGGACGTGCCGGACTCACCACCTGACGACCAGTAGCGCGGTTCGGCGCGGAGTTCGTGCTGGGGTGAGGCGCTCCTGTGGGCGTCCTTGAGGCGCTGGGTCGCGCTGGGGTGGCTGGGAGAGATACGAGTGGCTGAGCCGCGGTACCGGTCTTTAGCTGGGTAGGGCGGATTGCGGAGTGGTGGGTGGCCGGGAGTCGGCTTCGCTCGGTGCGCCTTGGCTCACAGGTGGGGCTCGTGCGCCTCGGTTCACGGGTGGGCTCGTGCGCCTTTCCTCACGCGTGGGCATCGGTGCCTTGGCTCACAGCTGGGGCTCGCTTGGGTGTTGCACGATGCGGGGGGCTAGAGGTCAGCGAACGTGCAGAAGTGCTGGGTCGATCCCAAGCCGGCGATGAGCGGATTGCGGCCAGAATCTGGCCGCAATCCGCCCATCGCGCCATTCGCTCTTGCGCGCGACCGTCGCGGGTCTGTTACGGCCGGAATGTGGCCGCAGTTCGCCCACTGTTCCGTTCGCCCTTTGCGCGCGGCCGTGGCGGGTCTGTTCCGGCCGAGATGCGGCCGCAATCGGCCTGTCACGGGACCTGGGTCGCCGGATCGATCCGGATAAGAGCACGGCCGGAGGGCACCACACACTGCTCGACCACCAACCCCGTCGCTATCCGCCCTACCCAGCCAAAGCCCGGTGCCGCGGCTCAGCCACTCGTATCTCTCCCAACCACTCCAGCGCGACCCTGCACCTCAAGGACGGTTACAGGAGCGCACCGACCCGGGCGGTTCGTCCTGACCCGGCCCTAGGTTGGGTGAATGGCGCGTGCGACCACCCACTACGTGTGCTCTGGATGCGGGCACGAGTCGGCCAAGTGGCACGGCCGCTGTCCGGGCTGTGAGGAGTGGAGCACGCTGGTCGAGGAGGCCCGCCCGACGCCGGTACCCGCGGCCGGTGGCGGAGCAAGGATCGCCGCCCGCGGCAAGGCGCTGACGCCGGTCCCGCTCGCCCAGGTCGAGGCGCCGCGGGTCGCCCGGCTGCGAACCGGCATCGGAGAGTTGGACCGCGTGCTCGGCGGCGGCCTCGTTCCCGGCTCGCTCGTGCTGCTCGGCGGCTCTCCCGGGATCGGCAAGTCGACGATCGTCACCTCCGCGCTCGGGAATCTCGCCGCTTCGGGTCGCAAGGCGCTCTACGTGTCAGGCGAGGAGTCGGCCGCCCAGGTCAGGCTGCGCGCCGAGCGGCTCGGCGAGGCCGCGCTACAGGTCCCGATCGTGGCCGAGACCGACCTGGAGGCGGTCGTCGCCACGATCGAGGCCGAGCGGCCGGACGTCTGCGTCGTCGACTCGGTCCAGGTCCTGCACGCCGCTGCGCTGACCGGCGGCCCTGGCTCGGTCGGTCAGGTCCGTGAGGTCGCTGGCCGGCTGATGCGGGTCGCCAAGGAGCGCGGGGTTGCGATCGTGCTGGTCGGCCACGTAACCAAGGAGGGCGCGCTCGCAGGACCACGCGTGCTCGAGCACCTGGTCGACTGCGTGCTGAGCTTCGAGGGCGAGCGCGAGCGCACCTACCGCACGCTGCGCGCGCTCAAGAACCGCTTTGGCTCGACCAACGAGGCCGGAGTCTTCGAGATGCGCGACGAGGGGCTCGTCGAGGTTGAGGACGCGTCCGCGCGCTTCGTCGCCGAGGCGACCCGCGGCGCCGCCGGCTCGGTGATCCTTTGCGCGATGGAGGGCTCGCGCCCGCTGTTGGTCGAGGTCCAGGCGCTCGTCGCGTCGACGGAGCTCGTCCCGCCGCGGCGGATGGCGAACGGCATCGACCGCAACCGCCTCGCGCTCGTCCTTGCCGTCCTCACGCGCCACACCGGGATCTCGATCGCCGGCGCCGACGTCTTCGTGTCGTTGGCCGGTGGCGTCCGGATCGACGAGCCTGGCGCCGACCTCGCCGTGGCGCTTGCAGTCGCCTCTGCCGCTACCGGAACCGCGCTCGGGAACGGCCGCCAGCCACTTGCCGCCTTCGGCGAGCTCGGCCTGACCGGCGAGCTCCGCCATGCGGCGCATCCCGACCGCCGGCTCGCGGAGGCCGCCAAATTCGGCCTCACGCAGGTACTGCACCCCGGCGCGGTGCTTCCAGACCTGCGCACGGCGCTTGCCTCAGCGCTTGACCGATCCGTCGGTCAATCCCGCGCTGCGTGACGGATTCCCCACTGCAAAGCCTTTTCCGCCGCATTCGCGTACAATCGGTCCGATGCCGTACGCCGGGGATGACGTTTCAGAGCTTGAGGCTAGGCAGGAACCTCGGCTAGTAAGGGCACTGGAGATGATCGCGCCCGGAACGGCCGTGCGCGAGGGCATCGACAGCATCGTGCAGGCGCGCACCGGTGCGCTGATCTGCATCGGCGACAGCGACGATCTGGCCTTCCTCTACTCGGGTGGCCTGAAGATCGAGGTCGACTACACGCCCGCGCTGCTGTTCCAGCTCGCGAAGATGGACGGCGCGATCATCCTGTCGTCGTCCGGGACCAAGATCCACTGGGCGAACGTCCAGCTGATGCCGGACCCGACGATCCACTCGCTCGAGACCGGCACCCGCCACCGGACGGCCGAGCGCGTCTCGAAGCAGACCGACGCGCTGGTGATCGCCATCTCCCAGGCCCGTAGCGTCGTCTCGCTCTACCTCGACGGCGCGAAGTACATCCTCGAGGACATCCCGGTCGTGCTCGCGAAGGCCAACCAGGCGCTCGCGACGCTCGACAAGTACCGCAGCCGGCTCGACCAGGTGTCGACGCGACTGACCGCGCTCGAGTTCGAGGGCGGCGTCACGCTCCACGACGTGCTGACCGTGCTCCAGCGGGCCGAGCTGGTGACGCGGATGGCAGTCGAGATCGAGCGCTACATCGTCGAGCTCGGCGCCGAGGGCCGGCTAATCGAGATGCAGCTCGAGGAGACGATGGTCGGTGTCGCATCGGAGAAGTCGGCGCTCGTCTACGACTACATCGCCGACCCGAGCGAGGACGGCTTCGCGAGCGTGCTCGACCGCCTCGCGCGGCTGCCGCACCAGGACCTGCTCGACTTCGGCATGATCGCCGACCTGCTCGGCTACGACCGCAAGCTGAACACGCTCGACCACCCCGTCTCGCCGCGCGGCCACCGCGTGCTCGGACGGATCCCGCGCCTGCCCAAGCTCGTCGTCCAGGACATCGTGAGCGAGTTCGGCAGCCTCGAGCAGATCCTGACTGCCGGCAACGGCGACCTGGAGGCGGTCGAGGGGGTCGGCGACGTGCGGGCGAAGGACATCCGCGAGGGCCTTCGCCGCCTGCAGGAGGTCAACCTCGTGGACCGCTACTTGCAAACGTAACCACTGAGACCAGGCGGCTTTCGCGCCGGTCTCGCTTCGACTAGGAGGCCCGTCATTTCCGGAACGACGATTGACCAGGAGATCGTTGACCTCGAGATCACCCGTGAGGTTCCCCACATCGAGTACGAGGTGGGGGACAACGTCGTGTACCCGCATCACGGGGCAGGCAAGGTCGCGAAGAAGGAGATGAAGGAGGTGCTCGGTGAGAAGCGCCAGTACCTGACGATCAAGATCCTGCACAACGACATGACCGTCATGGTCCCGTGTGAGAACGCGGGCAAGGCCGGGCTGCGGCGCGTGATCGGCGAGGAGGCCGTCGCGAAGGTCCTCGCCGTCCTGCGCGACGACGTCAGCCAGATGCCGAAGAACTGGAACCGGCGCTTCAAGCACAACCGCGAGAAGATCAAGACCGGTGACGTCTACGAGCTCGCCGAGGTGGTTCGCAACCTCGCCATCCGCGAGTCCGAGAAGGGCCTCTCGACGGGCGAGAAGCAGATGTACACGCGCGCCAAGAAGATCCTCGCGTCCGAGCTGATGTACGCGCTCGAGATGGAGGAGGACGAGGCCGAGGACCACCTCGACTCGCTGATCGAGGAGGCGCACTCGGGCCGCATGGAGACTGCCGCATCCGCGTAGCGATCGTCGCCGCCGGCGGCAGCGGCGAGCGCCTGGGGGCCGACGGCCCGAAGGCGTTCGTCGACTGCGCCGGCCGGCCGTTGCTGGACTGGAGCGTGGAGGTGCTGGGGGCGGTCTGCGAGCGCGTGATCGCGGCTGTGCCGGCGGGTCACGAGGACGACGAGGGCGACGACTACGAGCGCGTCGCCGGCGGGCCGTCGCGATCGGAGTCGGTCCGCAACGCGCTCGCCGTCGCTCCCGAGGCGGAGATCGCGGTGGTGCACGACGCGGCGCGGCCGCTGGTGACCGTCGACCTCGTCGAGCGCTGCATCGCCGCGATCCACGCGCCCGGGGTCGACGGCGCCGTCGCGGCAGCGCCGGTCGCCGACACGATCAAGGAGGCCGACGCCTCCGGACGCGTGCTGCAGACGCTCGACCGCCGCGCTCTGTGGGCGATCCAGACGCCGCAGGTCTTCTGGGCGCCGAAGCTGCGCGACGCGCTCGACGTCGATCCGGACGCGCTGGCCGGCGCGACCGACGACGCCGGCCTGGTCGAGAGCGCGGGTGGAACGATCGCGATCGTCGAGGCCCCGCCCGAGAACCTCAAGGTGACCACGGCGCTCGACCTGCGGCTCGCCGAGCTGCTGCTCGCGCGAAGGACTGCGGACGCGTGATCGCTCGCGGAGGGCGGTCGTGACACGGCTGACGGGACGCTCGAGGAGCGGGCCGTGCTGACCGACTACCACGTGCACCTGCGCCCCGACGACGCCGGAACCCCGGCCTCCGAGTACTTCACCCAGGCCAACGCCGACCGCTACCGCGCGGTCGCCGAGCAGCGCGGGATCGCCGAGCTGGGTGTGTCAGAGCACATCCACCGCTTCGAGCAGGCGCTCGACGTCTGGGACCACCCGTTCTGGCGCACGAGCGCCACCGACGACCTCGACGCCTACTGCGAGTTCGTCCGCGAGCGGACTGACCTGCGGCTCGGAATCGAGGCCGACTTCGTGCCTGGGCGCGAGGACCGGATGGCGACGCTGCTCGACGCCCGCGAGTGGGACTACGTCGTCGGCTCGGTCCACTTCCTGCGCGACGCGGCCGTCGACATGCGCGGCGACTGGGACGTCTGGCGCTCGGGCGATCCCGACAGGGTCTGGGTGCGCTACTTCGAGACGCTCGGCGAGGCTGCGCGCACGGGGATGTTCGACATCCTCGCCCACCCGGACCTGGTCAAGGTCTGGGGTGGCGAGGCGCCGCGGCCCGAGGGCGACCTGCGCCGCTTCTACGAGCTGGCGATCGACGGCATCGCGGAGTCCGGCGTGACGATCGAGGTCTCGACCGCGGGCCTGCGCAAGCCCGTCGCCGAGATCTATCCCGCGCCGGCGTTCCTCGAGCTCTGCCTGGAGGTTGGCTGCCCGGTCACGCTGTCGAGCGACGCGCACGTGCCCGAGCACCTCGGCCACGAGTACGAGCGCGCGGTCGACTGGCTGAGCGGGCTCGGGGTCACGGAGCTGGCGGTCTTCGAGGGCCGGCAGCGGCGGCTGGAGCCGATCGGATGAGCATGCGCAGCGGGATTGGCTACGACTCGCACCGCTTCGCGGAAGGCCGCAGGCTGATCCTCGGCGGAGTCGAGATCGCGGGCGCGGAGCGCGGGCTCAGCGGCCACTCCGATGCCGACGTCCTGGCCCATGCCGTCATCGACGCCCTGCTCGGCGCCGCCGGACTCGGCGACATCGGCCTCCACTTCCCCGACTCCGACGCGCGCTGGAAGGACGCCGACTCGATCGCGCTGCTGCGCGAGGTCGTCGCCCAGCTGGGGGCAGAGGGCTGGACGGTCGGCAACGTCGACGCGACGGTGATCTGCGAGCAGCCGAAGCTCGGGCCGCACCGCGACCCGATGCGGGCCGCGCTCGCCGCGGCGCTCGGGGTCGAGCCGACGGCGGTCAACGTCAAGTTCACCACCAACGAGCGGATGGGCTTCGTGGGGCGCGGGGAGGGGATCGCCGCGCTCGCGACGGCGACGGTCGACGCCGCGGCTTCGACCGCCGCGGACGGTTGATGGCGCTGCAGCCGGGCCAATCGCCCGCTCATGGCTCGGCGCGCCGGTAGAGTCGCCACGATGGAGCCCAAGGAGCTTGCCTTCGCCGGACTCGCGAAGCAGGCCGCGATGGTCCGGGCCGGGGCCGTTTCGTCCCGCGAGCTGGTCGAGCTCTACCTCGATCGGATCGAGCGGCTCGACCCGCAGCTCAACAGCTACCGCGTCGTGATGGCCGAGCGCGCGCTCACCGACGCCGACCAGGCCGACTCCCGCCGCGCCGCTGGAGACGAGCGACCGCTGCTGGGCGTCCCGGTCGCGATCAAGGACAACGTCGATGTCGCCGGCGAGGTGACGACCAACGGCACGGCGGCCCACGGCCCGCCCGCGACCCAGGACGCCGAGCTGGTCCGCCGCCTGCGTGCCGCCGGCTGCGTGATCCTCGGCAAGACGACACTGCCCGAGCTGGCGATCATGGGGACCACCGAGGGACCGGCCTTCGGCGTCACCCGCAACCCGTGGAACCCCGACCGCACACCGGGCGGATCCAGCGGAGGCAGTGCGGCTGCCGTCGCCGCGGGCCTCGCCGCCGCGGGGCAGGCCAGCGACGGCGCCGGCTCGATCCGGATCCCCGCCGCCTGCTGCGGCCTCTTCGGGCTCAAGCCGCAGCGCGGCCGGGTGCCACTCGCTCCCGACGACGAGGACCACTGGAACGGCCTCAGCGTCGCCGGGGCGGTCACCCACTCCGTGCTCGACAACGCGCTCTTCCTCGACGCCGTCGCGGGCCCCGGGCCGGCTCCCGGCGGACCGGCGCTGGAGCGGCCGTTCGCGGACGCCGCCAAGGAGGCGCCGGGCAAGCTGCGGATCGCGGTCTCGCTGCGCCCGCCGCTGCTGGCGCGCGTGTCGCCGGAGGTCCGCCGCAGCATCGACGAGACGGCGGAGCTGCTGCGCTCGCTGGGCCATGACGTCGAGTACGTCGAGCCGCCGTTGACCGAGTGGCTCTCGGAGGTGCTGCCGCGCTACCTGAAGGGGATCGAGTCGGAGGCGGCCGCCATGGCGCGTCCGGACCGCCTGCAACGGCGTACGCGCGGCTTCGCGCGACTCGGGTCGCTGATCCCGCGGGCGGCGCTCGATCGCGCCCGGCGGGTCGAGGCATCGCGCCGGGAGCGCTACAACCAGGTGCTCGAGGGCCGCGACGTCCTGATCACGCCTGTCATGGCGACGCAGCAGCCGGCCGCCGCCGAGTGGGAGGGCCGCGGCGCGCTGCGGACGCTGATCGAGATGACGATGGTCTATCCCTACTGCGTCATCTGGAACGCCCTCGGCCAGCCCGCGGCCGCCGTCCCGGCCGGCTTCGACGGCGACGGCATGCCGCTGTCGGTGCAGCTGATCGCCAGGCCCGAGCAGGACCACCTGCTGCTCTCGCTCGCCGCCCAGATCGAGGCGGAGCGCCCCTGGACCGGCGCCCGCCCGCCGCTCGGCTGATCCGCCGGATCGCGGTCGCGGTTGTAGGCTCGCCGCAGTGAGGGAGGTCCGTCTGCACGACACGCTCAGCGGGGAGGTGCGCCCGCTCGAGACGCGCGAGCCCGGCAAGGTCGGGATCTACGCCTGCGGGCCGACGGTCTACGCGCGGGTGCACGTCGGCAACGCGCGGCCGTTCGTCGTCTTCGCCCTGTTGAAGCGCTTTCTCGAGCACGAGGGCTACGACGTGACGCTGGTCGAGAACGTCACCGACGTCAACGACAAGATCTACGTGGCCGCGCGTCAGGCGGGGCTTCCAAGCGCCGAGCTGGCGGCGCAGATGACGCGCCGCTACGTCGAGGACACCGACCGGCTCGGACTCGGCCGCCCCGACCACGAGCCGCTGGCGGCCGAGACGATCCGTCCAATCGTCGACCTGATCCAGGCGCTGATCGACGGCGGCCACGCCTACGCCGCCGGTGGGGACGTCTACTTCGACGTGTCGAGCTTCGACGGCTACGGCAAGCTCTCCAACCGCCCGCGTGAGGAGCTCGAGCAGGGGGAGGGCGACGACGCGGCCGCGCTCAAGCGCAGTCCCGAGGACTTCGCGCTCTGGAAGGCGCGCAAGCCGGACGAGGACAGCGCCTGGCCGGCGCCGTGGGGTGAGGGCCGGCCTGGCTGGCACATCGAGTGCTCGGCGATGGCCGAGCAGCTGCTTGGGACCGACTTCGAGATCCACGGCGGTGGCTCGGACTTGATCTTTCCCCACCACGAGAATGAGATCGCCCAGACCGAGGCCGCGCGCGGCGAGCCGCTCGCTCGGATCTGGATGCACAACGGCATGGTGCGGATGGGCGACGAGAAGATGGCCAAGTCGGTCGGCAACATCCGCCTGCTGCACGGCGCGCTCGACGAGCACGGCCGCGATGCGCTCGTCATGTACTTCGTCGGCGGCCACTACCGCCAGCCGATCGCCTTCTCGGCCGACGCGCTGAAGGAGGCCGGTCGCGCCGTCGACCGCGTACGCGAGCTGTGCCGCCGCCTCGACGCCGACGGTCCGGAGCCCGAGGGACTCGACGACCACGTGGAGCGCTTCTTCGACGCGCTCGCGGACGACTTCGGCACGCCCGCGGCGCGCGCGGTCCTGTTCGAGTGGGTCGCCGAGGCGAACCGGAGGCTGGACGCGGGCGAGGCTCTCGGCCCCGGCAGGCTCGGCGAGATGCTCTACGCGCTCGGGCTCGAGTCGCTGCTGGATGCCGGCAACGAGGACACGGCCGACGCGGAGGCCGAGCGGCTGCTCGGCGAGCGCCAGGCGGCCCGCGCCGCCCGCGACTTCGCGCGCGCCGACGCGATTCGAGACGAGCTGGCCGCACGCGGCTGGGACGTGCGCGACACGCCCGACGGCGTTCGGCTCGTGCGCACGTCGTGAGCGCCTACGCGTACCGCCACCGCCCGCTTGCCCACGGGCGCGGCCCTGGCGCGCGGTGATCGTCTACGGACGCAACCCGGTCCGCGAGGCTCTCCGGGGCCGGCGCAAGGTCCACCGTGTCTGGGCCAGCCGCCGGGCCGTCGACAGCGAGCAGTGGCTGAGCGACGCGCGACCTCAGATCGCCGACCAGGACGAGATCGAGCGGCTCTGCGGATCGCTGGAGCACCAGGGCGTATGCGCCGAGGCCGCCGCCTACCCGTACGCGGACGCCGATCGCCTGCTGGCGGCGGAGGACGCGCTCGTGGTCTGCCTCGACGAGGTCCAGGACCCGCACAACCTCGGAGCTGTCTGTCGCGTCGCCGAGAGCGCCGGCGCCGCGGGAGTCGTAATTCCGGAGCGGCGGTCGGCCGAGGTCACTCCGGCGGCCTGCAAGGCCTCCGCGGGGGCGGTCGAGCACTTGGCCGTGGCGCGCGTGGGCAACCTCGCGAACTGGCTCGGGTCCGCCAAGCAGGCGGGCGCTTGGATCTACGGCGCGGCGGCCGAGGAGGCCGCGCCCTACGACACCCTCGACTACGGCGGGAGGGTTGTGCTCGTGCTCGGATCGGAGGGTCGCGGCCTGCGGCCGCGCGTAGCCGCGACCTGCGATCAGCTCGTTGCGCTGCCCCAGCGGGGCCGGGTGAACTCGCTCAACGTCTCTACCGCCGCCGCGGCCCTGATGTACGGAATCTTGCATTTGCGCGACCACCGGGCTTGACAAGGCTCCATAACCCGGTGATACTCCGCCGCATATAAGGGTGGAGTCGAGCTTAAGGCTCGGTTTTCGCTGATGAGCGCGGCGCCAGGGGAGGTAGCGCGCCATGAGCTTCAAGGGCTTTCTGAGCCCGGAAGGAGCATGCATGGCTGCAACTATTTCCCAGTCCCCCCTGGCGAGGTCCGGGGCTCAACTAGAGCTTGAGGATAACTACCTGATTGCCCTCGCCAAGCAGGGACGGCCGGATGCCTACGACAAGATCGTCAGGCGCTACTACGGGTTCGTGCGGCTGAAGGCCAGCTCGTACTTCCTGATCGGCGGGGACGCCGACGACCTGATCCAGGAGGGCCTCGTCGGGCTCTACAAGGCCATTCGCGACTACCGCAGCGACCGTGAGTCCAGCTTCCGCAACTTCGCGGAGCTGTGCATCACCCGGCAGATCATCACGGCGGTGAAGACGTCCACCCGCAACAAGCACACGCCGCTGAACGAGTACGTCTCGTTCTCGCAGACGCCCGCGGCCTCCGGCGGCGACGGCGACCCGACCCTCGATGAGCTGCTACCCGGCCCGTCGGTGCACGATCCCGTGAACCAGGTGATCTCCAGCGAGGAGCTGAAGAGCCTGGTGGCGTGCCTGTCCAGCGTGCTGTCAGAGCTCGAGAGCTCGGTCCTGTCGCTGTACCTCGACGGCTACTCCTACGAGGTCATCGGCGAGCGGCTGGACTGCGACACCAAGACGGTGGACAACGCGCTCCAGCGCGTCAAGCGCAAGGTGGGAAGCCACCTGGACTCGCGCGCGGTGCCGGCCTGAGCGACCGGCACCGCCACGACACGGTCAGCGCACGCGCAGCTTGAACTTCGCGTCGCCCTGGCAGGTCAGGATGCGATAGCCGCCGAAGTCGCCCACGGTCAGGCGCGAGTAGTTGACGCTGAGCTTGCCGGTGAGCGCCCTGCCCCTGCGGCGGATGGTCACCGTGTAGTTCTTCGTCGGGTTGCCCTTCACGGTGAACTTCGCCGTGCGGCCCACCAGGAACGCGTACGGGGGGTCGAAGCTGACCGGCAGGACCCGCGGGGTCCCACCCTGCGCCGAGACGCACGTGCTGGGCATCGAGGTCGTCAGCGAGAGGTACCCCTTCTTCTCCTTCCAGACGGAGACCTTCGTGCCCTGGTCGGTCTTGCCCACGTAGTCGGCCGGGCGGGCCGCGGCGGCGCCCGGCGCGGCCAGCGCGGAGGCGACGACGAGGGTGGTCAGCGTCTTCTTCATGGTGTTGCTCCCTTCGAGTCCTGGGCGACGGCCTCCAGTTCGGCCACGGCCATGTCGGTGGCGGTGTCCCGCCCGATCGCGGCGGCCATCCGGCCGGCGGCCTCGCGATAGCGAGGGTCTTCGAGCAGGTCGGCCACCGCCGCGGCGATGGCCGCCGGCTTGGCGCTCTGCTTCAGTCGCAGCCCGGCGCCCGAGTGCTCCACCCGGGCGCCCACGTCGGGCTGGTCGCGCCCGAGCGGCAGCACCAGGGTGGGGACCCCGGCAGCCAGCGCCTTGACGGTGGTGCCGTGGCCTCCGTGGCTGATCGCCACCGACGCGTGCTCCA
>DASQKV010000020.1:0-25141 GCA_035630335.1 Thermoleophilaceae bacterium
CGACTCCTTGTAGAGGAGGTCGTGCAGTTCCTTCTTCGTGAACTTGCTGATCGGCTTGTCCGGGTCGAACCAACCGCAGCCGCGGAAGATGCGCCCGTACCAGCCGTCCATGCTGTACCCGGGGATCGTGAGCGCGCCCCCGTTGAGCGACTTGCTGTCGTCGTACAGCGCCGATAGGTCGAAGTCGGTGACGGAGCCCATGCCTTCGCAGCGCGGGCACATGCCGCCGGTGATGCTGAAGTCGCGGCGCTCCTTCACCTTCTGCCCGCCGCGCTCGAAGGTGACCGCGCCCGCGCCGCTGATCGAGGCGACGTTGAAGGAGAACGCCTGGGGCGAGCCGATGTGCGGCTGCCCGAGCCGGCTGAACAGGATGCGCAGCATCGCGTTGGCGTCGGTGACGGTGCCGACCGTGGAGCGGGGGTTGGCGCCCATCCGCTCCTGGTCGACGATGATCGCGGTGGTCAACCCCTCGAGCAGGTCGACGTCCGGCCGCGCCAGCGACGGCATGAAGCCCTGCACGAATGCGCTGTAGGTCTCGTTGATCAGCCGCTGCGACTCCGCGGCGATCGTGCCGAAGACCAGCGAGCTCTTGCCCGAGCCGGAGATGCCGGTGAACACGGTCAGCCGGCGCTTCGGCAGCTCGACGCTGACGTCCTTGAGGTTGTTCACGCGCGCGCCGCGGACGCGAATCAGGTCGTGGCTGTCGGCGACTGGCGTCGCGGGCGCCTGCGAGTCCTTGCTCTTTGCCTTGCCCATCGTGAGGCGGCTACGCCTGCTCGATGCGGAGGAAGTTGCCCGCCGGGTCGCGCACGGCGGCGTCGCGGACGCCCCAGGGCTGGCTGACGGGCTCCTGCAGCACCTCGGCGCCGGGCGCGGCGGCGATCCTCTCGAAGGTCGCGTCGAGGTCGTCGGTGCCGAGGTGGATGGGGCGCAGCTCGCCCTTGGCGAGCAGCGCGGCGAGCGTGTCGCCGTCCTCCTGCGAGCGGCCGGCGTGCGGTTGGGACAGCACGATCTGGATCTCGGGCTGGCTGTCGGTCGTGAGCGTGATCCAGCGGAATCCGTCGCGCCCGACCTCGTTGCGCACGGTCAGGCCGAGCGTGTCGCGGTAGAAGGCGAGGGCGGCGTCGGGGTCGTCGACGAGGACGTGCACTGCGCTGATGGAGACGGTCATGGGCACGACCCTAGGCGGTCGCGGGCACGGGCGCTTCTCCGAAACTGCTCGACTGCCGGGCGGGCTTGCGCTGCCGCGTCAGCACCATCGCGTGGCACCCAGGCACGAGCTCCAGCTCGCTCTGGTCCAGGGCGCGGTACGCGCTCGGGGTCTCGCCGACGACCTGCGTGAATCGCGCCGAGAACGACCCGAGGCTCGTGCAGCCGACCGCGAAGCACGCGTCCGTCACGCTCACGTCGCCGCGCCGCAGCAGCGCCGCGGCGCGCTCGATCCGCCGTGTCATCAGGTACGAGTACGGCGTCTCGCCGTACGCCTCGCGGAAGCGGCGGCTGAAGTGCGCGGGGGACATCAGCGCCGTGCGGGCCAGGGCGGCGACGTCGAGCGGCTCGGCGTACTCGCGATCCATCCTGTCGCGGGCGCGCCGCAGGTGCCGCAGCTCGTCGAGGTCGATGGCGCACATGCCGCCATTGTGCCCAACGTCCCTGCGGACGACCGCGAGCGAAGGTCGGCGGGGCAGAGTAGGTTCGACATGTGCCCACGCTCAAATCACAGGGTGTCGCAGTCGCCATCGGCGCTGTCGTCATCGGCGCCGGTCCAACCGCCGCGACCGCAGCCGCGAAGGTGACCCACAAGGTCACGATCAAGGCCGAGCTCGTTAACAACTGGACGGTCGAGGACGACCGTGACTGCGGACCGATCGGCGGCGGCACCCTGACCGCCAAGTTCCACACCGTTGCCGCGACGCGGGTGCTGCCGTACGTCGACGACTACGCCGGTGGCGGCTGGAACGTCGGCGTCCCCTACGGCTACAAGGGCCGTCTGATCACGGCAATGGACTACGCGAAGGTCGCCGGGACGGTGACGCGCGTCGACGACACGACGCCCCGGCCGCCGGCCGACCCGACCGATCCCTGCCCGCCGCTCAGCAAGCGCGGCTGCGGAACCTTCCCGCTGCCGAAGAAGTCCGGCGCCTACGTCTACGGCGGCCACCGGCCGCGCCACATCTCGTTGCACGCGAACGTCGCCTTCGGATCGGTCGACTGCCTGATCGGCGGCGCCGAGACCTTCGACACGACGCCGGCCCTGGCCGGCGGTGACGACGAGGGCAACGTGCTGATCAAGATGCCGAAGCCGTCCGCCTTCAAGCGCCGCTTGGTCCGCGTCAAGGGAACGACCCACAAGAAGACCAGCTGGGGCAACGCCGAGGAGGGCCGCTCGACCGAGGACATCACCCGCAAGGTGACGGTGACGTTCCGGCGCCTCTAGCGGCGACCTCCGGCGTCGTTAGGCAACGCGCGAATCGGCGGCGCGCAGCAGTTCGGCTACAACCTCGCCTGGACGCTCGCCGCGCGCGCGGGCTAGGCGCTCGAGACGAGTCGCGTCGTCGCCCGCGACCGTGACCTGGAACGAAAGCCGCGCATTGGGGTTGCCCTCGGAGATGTGAACCTCGCTGGGATCCAGCGCGGCAAGCTCGGCGTCGAAGTCGCCAGGCTCGGGGTCAGGGGCGTTGGTGGGAAGCTTTGCCATTGCTCTACTGGATGATCTTACGCTCTGCATCTGTGGATTCCCAGCCCGTGATGATCAACCAGGTCTCGGGGTCGACTGTCTGCTCCACTACGAGCGTCAGCGAACGGCCTCCATCTGTGCGGCCGATCACGACGCGTCGCTCAAGCGGCTGATGGCGAGGGCCCTCAGGTCCGCGAACGTTCGGCAGGATTACGTGACGGTTGCGAGGGAGCCGCTCGGCCTCCTTCGCTGCGATCCCGCGGCGGCCGAGCTTGTCGACTGCCGCCTCCGTTGCGACCAGCTCATAAATCACATCTGCCATGTCCCTAGGTCTATCGTCCTTGTCGGATGGTCGCGCCACGCGATCTGCAACCAGCCGGCCGGGGTAGCCGGAGATCCCAACGAGAGCCAGAAAGCTCGAAGCCCGCTCTAGGAGCGGGCTTCTTCCAGCGCGAGCGACCGGACTCGAACCGGCGACAGAGCGCAGACCGGCGCACGGGCCGGCGCCAACCCGGTCGAGCCATCGGATGGATGACTCGACCGGTTCGCGTAGCGAAGGTTGCCGTGGCCGAGCGGAAGAACGACATGGCAACCCGGTTCTTGACTGGCGACCGCGAACGTAACGCGCTACTCGGACGTCCCGCGCCCCCTCCGTCCGATGAGAACAGCATTTTATCCTTCCCTCCTCGGCGTTTGACTGGCGTCTTCGCTCCAGGGACCACAAGCGGAAGGAAGGTGGCAGCGATGCCAAAAAGATTCGACGCGAACAAGTTCAATCGTGAGATACGTGCTGCGCAGCGCAAGGCTGAGGCCGAGGTGAAACGTGAGGTCGATCGCGTCAACCGGGCGAACCAACGCAATGTCGATGCTTACAACCGCGAGGTCGACCGGACCAATCGGGAGAACCAGCGCCGTGTAGACGCACACAATCGGAAGATCGACCAGCAGAACAAGAAAACCGTGACGGACTACAACCGCCACGTGAGCAAAGTGAACGCGCACAACAGGGCTGCTGTCGCGGACCTCAATCGTCAGCTCAGAGCAGCCTCTACCGGCCCCCGGTATACCGACGACGAGCAGGTGCTTGCCGACCGGATTCAGCATGCCGTTGCGCAACACGACACTCGCGAGTGGGACACGTTCCTCAGTTACGCCAGAATTGATGGCGCGGAGACGGGCGATGAGCTACGCCGGCATCTGGAGAGCCTGGGTGTCAGCGTCTGGTTCGATGAGATCGCCGTCGAGCCAGGGAAGAGCCAAGCCCTCCAGATGGATAAAGGGCTTCAGAAAGCTCAGGTCGGCATCGTGCTCCTGACCCCGGCGTATCTGGTGGGACGGTTCTGGACGGAGCGAGAGCTGGGGGCTCTCCTGCACAAGGAGACGCTAATTCCCGTGCTGCACGGCGTCACGTTCGATCAAGTCGCGGAGTACAGCGGCATATTGCCCGACCTCGCTGGCTTCGAGACGTCGCGGGACCCCGTCGAGATCATCGCCCAGAAGATTGCCGCCGCCGTAGTCAACGACTAGGCCGTCGTTCGCTCGCGGGCCGGACTAACCCGTCGCGTCGGCTCGAGCTGGACCTGCGACGACCTCAGAATGGGATCTCCGGCTTGCGCAGGCGGAAGTCGCTAGCCGGGGCTGGGTCGCAGCCAAGGGGTTGATGATGGCGGCTGAATTGGCACTAGCGGCTCCGGTGCCAATTCGGCTCGGACGCCTGACGAGGGTCCTGAAAGCTCGAAGCCCGCTCTAAGGAGCGGGCTTCATAAAGCGCGAGCGACCGGACTCGAACCGGCGACCTCCGGCGTGACAGGCCGGCGCTCTAACCAACTGAGCTACGCCCGCGGGGGCCGACGAGGATAGCGGAGACGGAGGCGCCGACGGGCTGGAAGCGTGGGCGCTGAGGTAGCCTGCCGGACGTGGATCTCGCCGGCTCGAGGGCTTTGATCACCGGTGCCACCGGGGGGATTGGTGCGGCGATCGCGCGCGCGCTTCACGCCAGGGGAGCTGTCGTCGTGCTCAGCGGTCGCCAGGGCGACGTGCTCGAGCGTCTCGCGGTCGAACTGGGCGAGCGTGCCGAGGTGCTCGTCGCCGACCTCTGCGACCGCGACCAGGTCACCGCCCTGCCCGGACGAGCGGGCCAGGTCGACGTCCTGGTCGCCAATGCGGCGCTGCCGGCAAGCGGTCATCTGCTCGGCTTCGAGCCCGGCCACATCGACCGTGCGCTCGACGTGAACCTGCGCGCGCCGATCCAGCTGGCGCGCGCGCTCGTCCCATCGATGAGCGAGCGTGGCTTCGGGCACCTCGTCTTCATCTCGTCGTTGTCGGGCAAGTCGGCCGCGCCGGGGAGCTCGCTCTACTCGGCGACGAAGTTCGGCCTGCGTGGCTTTGCGCTCGGGCTGCGCGAGGACCTCCACGGCAGCGGCGTCGGCGTCAGCACCGTCTTTCCGGGCTTCATCCGCGACGCCGGCATGTTCCACGAGAGCGGGGCGAAGCTTCCGGCGGGCGTCGGCACGCGGACGCCGGAGCAGGTGGCCGCGGCCGTCGCCCGCGGCATCGAGCGCAACAAGGGCGAGCTTGACGTCGCCCCGTTCGGCCTGCGCGCCGGGGCGGCGGCGGCCGGCCTCGCGCCGGGCCTCGTCGCCGCCATCCAGCGGCGCTTCGGCGCCAATGCCATCTCCGACTCGATCGCTCGTGGCCAGGCCGGCAAGCGCTAGCTCGCGCAAGTCTGCGTTTCGCCCCGGCATACGGGGTCAAGCTCAGTCTCGATCTCGACGGCCGATCGAGTCTGCGTTTCGCCCCGATATACGGGGTCAAAGTCAGTCTCGACCGGACGGGAGCTCTAGCGCGCGCTAGAGCTTCGGCCGCTCGGCCGAGCGGTCCGGGCGCAGCACGTCGTCTTCGAGGTCGAGCGCGACGCGGACGATTCGCGCCTGCTCCTTGCGGTGGGCGGCGGTGTAGCCCTCGCTCTGGGCGGCTCGGAGCTGGCGGCCGACGTAGTAGTAGTGCAGGTGCTCGGGCAGGATCCCGGCCATGCGGCGGCGCATGTAGGCGCGCGGGCCCATGTTGCGCGGCTCCTCCTGGACCCAGACGACACGCTCGAGGCTCGGGTAGCTCTCCATCAGCTCCTTGAGCTGGGCCTCCGGGAACGGGTAGAGCATCTCCACGCGCGCGACGGCGATGTGATCGGCCGCCGGGCGCTCCTCGTGGCCGACGATGTCGTAGTAGACCTTGCCCGAGCAGAGCACGAGCTTCGTCACCTTGTCGCGTGACTTCGGGGCCGAGCCGTTTCCCTCGCCGCCGCCACCCGTGAACAGCGGGTCGTCGATCACCCGGTGGAACTCGCCGCTCGCCAGCTCGTCGAGCGTCGACGTCGCCGCCGGTAGCCGCAGCAGGCTCTTCGGGGTCATGATCACCAGCGGCCGCGGCTTGCCGACGAGCGCCTGGCGCCGCAGCAGGTGGAAGTACTGGGCCGGCGTGGTCGCGTTGGCGACGCGGATGTTGCCCTCGGCGCACGCCTGCAGGAAGCGCTCGACGCGGCCGGAGGAGTGCTCGGGCCCCGAGCCCTCGTAGCCGTGCGGCAGCAGCAGCGTCAGCCGCGAGGTCAGGCCCCACTTGGCGAGCCCCGAGGTCATGAACTGGTCGAGGATCACCTGGCCGGAGTTGACGAAGTCGCCGAACTGGGCCTCCCAGAGCACGAGCGCGTCGGGGTCCTGGATCGAGTAGCCGTACTCGAAGCCGAGGCACGCCTGCTCGGACAGCGGGCTGTTGTGCAGCTCAAACGGCGCCGACGCGCTTTGGAGGTTCTGCAGCGGGCACCAGCCGTCGCCGGTCTCGGTGTCGTGCAGGACGAGGTGGCGCTGGCTGAACGTGCCGCGCTCGCTGTCCTGGCCGGTCAGGCGCACCGGCACGCCGAGCGCGAGCAACGAGGCGAACGCGAGCGCCTCGGCGTGCGCCCAGTCGACAGTCCCGTCCGGCTCGGCCGCCGCGCGGCGGCGCTCGAGGAACGGCTTCAGCTTGCGATGGATCGCGAACCCCTCGGGGACCTTGACGATCTGCTCGTTGAGCGACCGCAGCAGGTCGGCCGGCAGCGTCGTCTTCGGCTCGCGGCTCATCGTCGTGTCGAGCTCGCCCGCCCCGGTCTCGGGCGGTCCGGCCATCGACTCCTTGAGGCCCTTGTGCGCCTTGCCGACCGCGTCGTGGGCCTCGGTCGCCATCCGCTCGGCGTCCTCGGCGGAGATCACGCCCTCGGCGACGAGCCGCTTCGCGTAGATCGCGCGCACGCTCGGCTGCTTCTTGATCCGCTCGTACATCTGCGGCTGGGTGTAGGCCGGCTCGTCGGTCTCGTTGTGGCCGAAGCGGCGGTACCCGATCAGGTCGATCAGGGCGTCGCGGCCGAACTCGTTGCGGAAGCCGACGGCGAGCCGGACCGCCGCGATGCAGGCCTCGACGTCGTCGGCGTTGACGTGGATGATCGGAATGTCGAAGCCCTTCGCGAGGTCCGACGCCCAGCGCGTCGAGCGGCTCTCGTCCGGATCGGTCGTGAAGCCGAGCTGGTTGTTGGCGATGATGTGGACCGTGCCGCCAGTGCTGTAGCCGCTCAGCGCCTGCAGGTTGAGCGTCTCGGCGACGATCCCCTGGCCGGGGAAGGCGGCGTCGCCGTGGATCAGGATCGGGACGACGCGGCTCGGGTCGTGGCTGATCTCGCGCCCGTCGCGGTTGGTCTGGTCGGCGCGCGCGCGGCCCTCGATCACCGGGTTGACGTACTCCAGGTGGCTCGGGTTCGGCGACAGCGTGACCTGCACGTCCTTGCCGGAGCGCGTCTTGTAGGTCCCCGAGGCGCCGTAGTGGTACTTGACGTCGCCGGTGCCGCCCTCGGGCGCCGCGGTGTCGGCCGACAGCGTCTGCTCGCCCTCGAACTCGACCAGGATCGTCTCGTAGGGCTGGTTGACGGTGTGCGCGAGCACGTTCAGCCGTCCGCGGTGCGCCATCCCGAGCACGGCTTCGCGGGCGCCGCTCTCCGAGCACAGCTCGATCGTCTCGTCGAGCATCGGCACGAGCATGTCGAGCCCCTCGATCGAGAACTGCTTCTTGCCCAGGTAGGCCTTGTGGAGGTAGTTCTCGAGCGCCTCGACGCGCGAGAGCCGCGCCAGCAGGTCGCGCTTCCCGTCGGCCGACAGCGGCGTGCGGTGGGCGCCGGACTCGATGTTCTCGCGCAGCCAGACGCGCCGGTTGTGCCCGGCGATGTGCTCGACCTCGTAGGCGATCGTCCCGGTGTAGGTCTCGCGCAGGTGCGGCAGCGCGTCGGCGAACGTCTTGCCCGGGACGGCCACGCGCAGGATCGACGCGGGGATCCGCTCCATCATCTCCTGCGTCAGGTTCACCGACTCCGGGTCGAGCGCGGGGTCGCCGCGCGGCGGCGTGCCGAGCGGATCGAGCTGGGCGGCGAGATGGCCGTGGACGCGGTGGGCCTTGATCACCGAGGTCGCGGCCTGGACGGCCTGCATCAGCGCCTCGTCGGGGACCTCGGACACGGCCGGGGTGGTCGAGGCGGGCGCGGGGTCGGCCGCGGTGATCGCCGGGCTCGGCGGGCCTTCCGTCACCTGCGCCGGATCGATCCCGAGCGCGGCGAAGAGGTCGTCGTAGAAGCCGTCGGCGCCCTGGAGCAGCTCGTCGACGCGCGCGAGAAACTGGCCCGACTCGGCGCCCTGGATCACGCGGTGGTCGTAGGTCGAGGTCATCGTCATGACCTTCGCCACGCCGAGCTCCTCGAGGCGGCGCGGATCGGCCTGCGCGAGGCCGGGCGGGTAGCCGATCGCGCCGGTCGCGACGATCGTGCCCTGGCCCGGCATCAGCCGCGGGACCGAGGCGACGGTGCCGATGCCGCCGGGGTTGGTGAGCGTGACGTTGGCGCCGGCGTAGGCGTCGGGGGCCAGCGTGTTGTCGCGCGCGCCGGCGACTGCCGCGTCGTAGGCGGCGACGAAGTCGGGGAAGCTGAGCGTCGAGGCGGCGTGGATGACCGGGACGACGAGCGAGCGGGTGCCGTCCTTGCGCTCGACGTCGACGGCGAGGCCGAGGCTGACGGCCGGCGGGGTGACGCGGTGCGGCTTGCCGTCGACAGCGGCGAAGGAGTGCGCCATCACCGGCATGTCATCGGTGGCGCGGACGATCGCCCAGGCGATCAGGTGGGTGAAGGAGAGCTTGCGGCCGGCGGCCTTGAGCGCCGCGCGGCGCGTGGCGAGGGCGTCGACCGCGAGCGTGCGGAAGCTCGTGGCGGTCGGGATCGAGCGGCTCTCCTCCATGAAGCGGACGAGCGTCGCGGCGGGGCCGCGGATCTGCTTTGCCTCGGCCCCGTCGGGCGGCGCCGGCGCCGAGGGCGTGGGCGCTGGCCCGCCGCCCTTGACCGAGGGCGCGGCCTGAGCGCCGCCGCCCTTGACGGCGGCCGCGGCGGCGTCGAGCACGTCGGCCTTGGTCACGCGTCCGCGCGGGCCGCTGCCGTCGAGACCCGTGACGTCGAGTCCCAGCTCGGCCGCCATGCGCGCCGCCACCGGCGTCGCGTTCGCGGCCCCGTTGCCGCCGTTCACGGCAGTGCTGCCACCCCCGTTCGTGCCCGTGGAGCTGTCCCCGGAGGGAGTGCCAGCGTGAGACCCGGATTGCGGCCGCATTGTGGCCGTAATCCGGGTCTCACCGCTGGGGTCGTCGCTGGATCCGCCGCCGGTGCCCTGCTCGCCGTTCGACCCGTCGCCACTCGACTCGCCGGCCGGTTCGCCGCCGACCTCGATCTCTCCCAGCACCGCGCCGACCTTGACCGTCTCGTCGGGCCCGACGGCGATGCTCGTCAATACGCCCGCGGCGGGCGAGGGGACCTCGGCGTCGACCTTGTCGGTCGAGATCTCGACCAGCGGCTCGTCGAGCTCGACGCGGTCGCCGACCTGCTTGCGCCACTCGAGCACGACCCCCTCGTTCACGGACTCGCCCATCGCGGGCATCGTGATCTGGATGGTGGTCTGCTGGCTGGCCATGGCCCTCATCCACTCTATCCCCCGAGTCTCGGAATAGAAGCGGTCGTGGCGCTGTTTCTCCGCCATCCGTCCAGTGCCTTCCCCCTTCGAGGGCGATCCGGCCCTGGATCGCTCCTCGCCGGAGCCGATCAGGCGTCGCGACGGGCGCCGCAGGCGCCGTGAAAGAGTGCCCGCGATGGCCGACGGCAAGCGCAGACGCGAACTGGCGCGCGCCGATCGCGTCCTCCCGGGCGTCTGGCGGCTGCGCCTGCCGCTGCCGTGGCCGGCGGTGCCGCACGTCAACGCGTTCGCGATCGCCGCGGGGAGCGGGGTCGTCCTGTTCGACACGGGGATGCATGAGCCCGGCTCGCTCGCCCAGCTGGAGCGGGCGCTCGATCAGGCGGGCCTGCGGCTCGACCACATCCGGCTCGTGGTCTGCACCCACGCCCACTCCGACCACTACGGCCTCGCAGGGCCGATCGTCGAGGCCGCCGGTTGCGAGCTGTGGATGCACCCCGACCACGCCCACATGACGCGGGCGGCCGAGGATCCCGAGCGCGCCTTCGAGCGGCGGATGGAGGTCGCCCGCCACAGCGGCGTGCCGCTGGCCGCGCTCGAGCGCTACCGCGACCAGAACAAGGACCACCGGGTCGGGATCGAGCGCGTCGTCCTACCGGACCGCGAGCTGCTGCCCGGCGTCGAGATCGAGACCGACCTCGGGCGCTGGCAGGTCCACGAGACACCCGGCCACGCCCCGTCGCACGTCGTGCTCCACCAACCCGAGCGCCGGCTGCTGCTGTCAGGCGACCACGTCCTCGGCCGCGCCTCACTCTACTTCGACTACGGCTACACGCCCGACCCGGTCGGGGAGTACTTGTCGAGCCTCGACAAGGTCCGCGACCTCGACGTCGACCTCGTCCTCGCCGGCCACGGCCGCCCCGTGCGCGACCTGCCGCGGCTCGTCCGCGCCCACGAGGACCTCGTCGAGCAGGCGCTCGGCCGCGTGCGAATCGCTCTCGCCGACGGGCCCCAGACCCCGTTCGGGATCGTCGCCGAGGTGCTGGGGATAACTGACATCCCGCCCGCCGCCATGAGCTGGGGCCTATCGCTGACGCTCTGCTATCTGAACCACCTCCAGTTGCGCGGGGAGGTCGAGTGCATCGAGGACTCCGACCCCGAGCGGTGGCGCCTGCTCTAGACCGGCTGCTTGGCGCGCGTCCACGGCTCGGCTGCCCGCAGCGCGGCGAGGATCGCGCGTGTCGCCGGGGAGCGGTTGAGTGTGTAGAAGTGAATCCCCGGCGCGCCGCGGGCGAGCAGGTCGACGCACTGCAGCGTCGCGTAGGCGACGCCGAGGTCTTGGAGCGCCTGCGGGTCGTCCTCGCGGGCCTCGAGCTGGCGCTCGTAGGGCTCGGGGATCTCGGACTTGCAGAGCTCGGCGATCCGCTTGATGTTGCGCAGGTTGGTGACCGGCATGATGCCGGGGATGATCGGCACGGTGACGCCGGCATCGCGCGCCCGCGCGACGAAGTCGAAGTAGTACTCGTTGTCGAAGAGCAGCTGGGTGATCAAGAAGGTCGCGCCCGCGTCCTGCTTCGCCTTGAGGAAGCGGATGTCGGACTCGGCACTCTCGGCCTGGGGGTGAACCTCGGGGAAGGCGGCGGCGCCGATCGCGAAGCCGTAGTGCTCGCTGAGCAGCTCGATCAGCTCGGTCGAGTAGAGCAGCCCGCCCTCGGTCTGGACCCACTCCTCCTGGCCCGCCGGCGGGTCGCCGCGCAGCGCGAGGACGTTGTCGACGCCGGCGGCCTCGATCTCGTCGAGCGTCGCGCGCAGCTCCGCGACGGTCGCACCGACGCAGGTGAAGTGCGCCATCGCCTCGATCCCGAGGTCCTGCTTGATCCACTTGACGATGTCGATCGTCGTGTCGCGCGTCGATCCGAGCGCGCCGTAGGTGACCGACACGAAGTCGGGCTCGTCGTTGCTCAGCACGGCGAGCGTCTCGCGTAGGTTGACGAGCCCCTCGTCGGTCTTCGGGGGGAAGAACTCGAACGAGAAGACCGGCCGCCGCTCGGCCAGGATGCTGTCGATCCGCATGGCCGGGAAGGCTACCCGGCGACCGAGCGCGAGCCGTCGGGCGCGATGATCTCGAGCGCCGTCGCGACCGTTTTGCGGCCGCCGACCGTGTACTCGACATCGACCGAGTCGTTGCGGCCGTAGGTGCCGAACAGCGCGAGGAACATCGCGGTCCAGCGCCAGAAGCCGACCCGCTCCTTCATCAGCGGCCGCGAGAAGAGCAGCTCGCGGTCGCCCAGCTCGTAGTCGCGGCCCTCCTCCTGCGGGACCGCATTGACGAAGACCCGCAGCGGCGGCTTCGCGCCGGGCGGCAGCGGTACGCGCCAGAGCTCGCTCATGGCGAGGCCGTGGCGTCGGCAACCGAGCGCGCGCTCATGGCCACATCATGGCGTCAGCACGCGCCGCAGCGCCGCGTAGGCCGACTCGTCGCCCTGCTGCTCGACGAGGTCGCGCCGCAATCGTCCGGTGAACGCCTCGGTCGAGCTGTCGCCGCGGACGTCGACGCCGCCGCTGACGCCGTGCGGCCCCGAGACCTCGACGCGCCCGACCACCTGCTGGACCGGGTCGAAGCGCCGGTGCAGCTTGCCGCCCACGGCGCGCGCGCCGGCCGTGCGCTCGAGCTCGCGCCCGTGGCGCTCGACCGCCGCGAGCGCCTGTGTCGCGTGGTCGTAGTGCTCGCGCTCGACCTTCGCGCCCGCTCGGACGGTGACCCGGTAGCCCTTCACGCGCGAGAGGGTAACCGCGAGGCGCGCAGGCCTCGATCCACGCCGTGGCCCGCCGTCACTCGACCTTCACGCGACGCCCGCCGCCGCGGCTATGTTGCGGAGCGGATGACCGAGCCCGACGCAACGTCGCCGGCCACGCCGCCGGCGGTCCCTCCGGGCGGTCCGATCCGGCCGAGGGACGCGACCCAGGGCGTCGCCGTGCACGCGCCCGCACGCGGAAACCGCCGGCTCGAGGCCCTGCTCGACGCAGCCAACGCCGATGACCGCCTCAAGGCGTGGTGGCACATGCAGCAGGTCGTCGCCGACCGGCTCGGGATGTCCGACCACTCCTGGGTCCACGTCCAGGTCGTGCTCAACGTCGCGCTGCGGCTGTTCCGGCTGCTCGTCAAGCGCGGCGTCGAGCCCGCGATGGTCAGCGACCACCTGATGCGCGAGCGCGACGCCGAGGTGGTGATCGCGGCCGCCTGCCTGCTGCACGACAGCGGCATGTCGATCCATCGCACCGACCACGAGGAGTACAGCCTCTTCCTCGCGGCGCAGGCCCTGCCCGAGCTGCTCGCCGACGCCTACTCCGAGCCCGAGCGCTCCGTGGTCGTCGCCGAGACGCTGCACGCGATCATCGGCCACCGCCGCCGCGGCGACCCGATGACGATCGAGGCCGGCGTCGTGCGCGTCGCCGATGCGCTCGACCTCGCCCAGGGCCGCTCGCGCGTGCCGTTCGAGAATCGCCGGCCGAACATCCACTCGCTCTCCGCGGCGGCGATCGACGCCGTCGAGATCAAGGCCGGCGAGCAGCGCGCAGTCACGATCGAGATCGCCATGAACAACTCGGCCGGGATCTTCCAAGTCGACGAGCTGCTCGCGACCAAGCTGCGCGGCTCGGGGCTCGAGCAGCACGTCGAGGTGATCGCCCGGATCGACGCCGAGCACGAGAAGCGGCTGGTGCCTGTCTTCAGGATCTAGGCGCGCTACCTTTGCAATCGCTTCACGGGCCCGGCGCGCAGGGGGATGCCGGGTACGTGGCTGTTGCCGTCAAAAGGACCGGGAGGCCTTACCCCCATGACGCAGCTCGCTCGTGCGCGCCTGTGCGCCCTCACCTCACTCGCCTGCCTCGCGCTGCTCGCGCCGACCGCGGCGAGCGCCCAGGACAACCCGCTCGCCGGCAAGCGCCAGGTGATCGACTGCGAGCTCGGCCATCTACGCGGCGCCGCTCCGTACTCGGTCTGGCCGGACGTCTGGCGCTACCAGCGCGCGGGCAACGCGGAGAAGGCGGCGCTGCTCGAGAAGATCGCGCACGTGCCGCAGGCCAAGTGGCTCGCCGGCGAGGGAGTGCGGCCAAAGCCGGGCAGCCCGCTCGCGAGCTTCGTCGAGAACATCGTCGCGTCGCCCTACGGCGGCCCGAACTGCAACGACCGCCTAAGCCACAGCGAGGCCCAGAGCGACCCCTACATCGGCGACTATCCGGTCTTCGCGATCCGCATCCTTCAGCACGAGGACTGCAGCTCCAGCTACGACGGCGGCGGACCCTGGAACCGCGTCAAGAACGGCCTCTACATGCCATGGATCGAGGCGTTCATCCGCGGCCTCGAGCCGATCGGCGGCCAGGCCGCGGTGATCATCGAGCCGGACGGGTTGCCGGTGATCCCCGACTGCCTCAGCCGCGCGGCCGGCAAGCGGCGGCTGGCGCTGATGCGCGCGGTGACGAAGCGGCTCGGGCGCGAGCCGGGCATCACGAGCTACATCGACGTCGGCTCGTCGAGCTGGCTGCGCCGTGGCGCCGCGCTGAAGCTGCTCAGGCGCTCGGGCGTCGGCAACATCCGCGGCTTCGCCCTCAATACGACGCACTTCAACGCGACCCGCTTCGAGCTCCGCTACGGCAACTGGCTCGCGCGCAGGCTCGGCGGCAAGCACTACGTCGTCAACACGGCCGAGAACGGGCGCGGGGCGATCGAGGGGCCGAAGAACTTCTGCAACCCGCGCAACGCCGGCCTCGGGACGATCCCGACGACCGACACCGGATCCCCGTTCGCCGACGCCTACCTGTGGATCTCGCGGCCGGGCCTGTCGTCCAACGGCCACGGCGGGCAGAACCAGTGCGGCGTCGGGCCGGGCGGCAACGTCTTCTGGGAGCCGAAGGCGTTCTGGGAGGCGCGTCAGGCGATCTTCGACGTCGCCCCATGGCCGCCGAAGCCGCTGTAGGGAGACGCGTTCTCCGCGGGCGCCGCGAATTCGGCTTCGGCGGGGTGCGTCGAGTGCTCTAGCGCTGGTCGAGCGGCACGTAGCGCTGCTCGCGCGGCCCGGTGTAGATCTGACGCGGGCGGGCGATCTTCGTCTCGTCGTCCTCCAGCATCTCCTTCCACTGGGCGAGCCAGCCGGCCGTGCGCGGGATCGCGAACATCACCGTGAACATGTCGGTCGGGATGTTCATCGCCTCGTAGATCAGGCCCGAGTAGAAGTCGACGTTCGGGTAGAGCTTGCGCGAGGTGAAGTAGTCGTCGTCGAGGGCGCGCTTCTCGAGCTCGACGGCGATCTCGACCTTCGGGTTGTCGATCCCGAGCACGTCGAGCACCTCGTCGACGTGCTTCTTGATGATCTGCGCGCGCGGATCGAAGTTCTTGTAGACCCGGTGCCCGAAGCCCATCAGCTTCTCCTTGCGGTCCTTCACGCCCTGGAGGAAGCCGGGGATGTTGTCGACGGTGCCGATCCGCTCGAGCATCTTCAGCACCGCCTCGTTGGCGCCGCCGTGCAGCGGCCCGTAGAGCGCCGAGATGCCGGCCGCGACCGCGGAGTACGGATCGACCTGTGAGGACCCCACCGAGCGCACCGCCGCCGTCGAGCAGTTCTGCTCGTGGTCGGCGTGCAGGATCCAGAGCACGTCGAGGGCGCGCTCGAGCCGCGGGTCGGGCTCGTACTGCGGCTCGTTGATGCGGTAGAGCATCGAGAGGAAGTTCCCCGTGTACCAGAGGTCGTTGTCCGGATACACGTACGGGAGACCGAGGTTGTGGCGGTACGAGAACGCTGCGAGCGTCGGCATCTTCGCGATCAGGCGCACGATCGCCATGTAGCGCTCGGTCGGGTCGTCGAGGTTCTTCGACGCCGGGTAGAAGGTCGACAGCGCGCCGACGGTCGAGAGCAGCATCGCCATCGGGTGGGCGTCATAGCGGAACCCCTCGAGCGACTTCTTGATGTCCTCGTGGACGTAGGTGTGGTGGGTGATCGCGTAGTGCCAGTAGTCGAGCGCCTGCTTGCTGGGCAGCTCGCCGTGGACCAGCAGGTAGGCGACCTCGAGGTAGCTCGAGTGCTCGCAGAGCTGCTCGATCGGGATGCCGCGGTACTCCAGCACGCCGGCGTCGCCGTCGATGTAGGTGATCGAGCTGCGACAGGCGGCGGTGTTCGTGAACGCCGGGTCGTAGGTCATCAGGCCGAAGTCGTCCTCGTCGACCTTCATCTGGCGAAAGTCCATCGCGCGGACCGTGCCGTCCTCGATCGGCACCTCATAGGTGCGCCCCGTGCGGTTGTCGGTGACCGTGAGGGTGTCGCCCGCTACGGCTACGCCACCGTTGTCGTCCGCCTGTGCCTGCTGGTCCGCCATCTCTCGATCTCCTGTCGCGTGCTGCCCGGGTGGAAGGGTCCCGCTCCCGCCCCGCAAGTTAGCGAGGACGGGCGCTCAGCGGACGGGCAGCGGCTCGTTGACGCGTCGCGTCAGCGGCCGAACAGCTTGCCGCGCAGCCCGCCGGGCTTGTGCGGCGGCAGCTCGGCGACCTGGGCAGCCGTGATCGTGAGCGTCACCGCGCGCTCGGCGGTGCGGGCGACCTCGGGCGCGTCGACGAAGACGCGGACGCCGGCCCCGTTCTCCATCACGATCCCGTCGAAGATGCGCTCGCGCGTGTTGTCGAGCACCTCGCGCACGGTCCCGACCTCGACCTCATCCGAGCTGTACACGGGGATGCCGGTCGGCAGCGCCGTGTAGCTGATCGCATATCCGTCGTCGATCGGCACGGCGGTCCGTCAGCGGGGTAGGACGAGCGCGGCCTCGTGCTCCGCGCCGTCGTCCTCCTGGTGCCCCGACTCGTTGATGGCGCCCACGATGGCGGCGCCGACCGCGCCGAGGACGAGCACGAACGAGATCAGCGCGACCGCCCGCTCGGCGGTCGCCGAGCCCGGGAAGTCGCTGCGCGTGATGCCGAGGAAGGAGACGAGCACGGCCCAAGCCGCGAGCACGCCGCCGACGATGTAGAAGGCCTCCACCGGGGCGAAAATCTAACAGGCCTCTGTGTGGCGCTGCGAGACCAGCCGGCGATCACGGTGCGAGCCGCTGGACCGCGGCGGTCGCGACGTCGTCGGCATCGATCAGCCAGACCTCGCGATCGTGTACCGGGACGGGCCTGAACGCTTCGGAGCGGGGTGCGACCAGCCAGCCGCTCGGTCGCCCCCGCCAGAAGTCGGGACGCTCCATCAGGTAGCCGAGCAGCTGGGAGATCCCCTGACCGAGGTAGCTCGGCCTGTGTGAGGCCTTCATCTCGATGACGATCGCGTCGCCGCTGTCTCCGGTTCGCTCGACGACGATGTCGGGCTTCGGCGTACCGGCCGAGAGCCCCTGATGCCGCTTCAGCTCGTCGCGCAGCGACCGCCCCATGTCGTCCGGCCAGCGTTGGTAGTAGAGCCGGATCTCTGCCCCGTCCTCCAGCCTGTACGTCGCGTAGGGACCACGCGAGCGGCTGTTCGTCAGCAGACGCAGCCGCACCCCGTCGGCGCTGCGGTCGGCGAAGGCGCGGGCTAGCCGCAGGGCGACGACGATCTCGAACAGGCGCCAGCTTCTGTCTGGGCTGAAGAAGCGCTGGCAGAGCAGGTCGACCAGATCGTCCGCCGTCGGGTCCTTGGCGTAGCGGTAGAGGGCCTCGATCGCGTCCGGGACGACCCGCGCGTAGAACGTCGACCGTGCGTGGCGCAGCCGCATCAGCCCGCGGCCGTCAGGGCGCTCTGCGGGCACCCCTCGCAGCCATGGGCGGGTGCGTGCGGCGTGCAGCTCGGCCCGACGACGCGACAACTCGGCCTTCCAGTTGATCGGCTCGGCCTCCTCGCTCACGGCGGATGCGGGGGGCGCCGCTCGTCGTAGCTGCTTGTCGAGCTCGTCGATCAGCCAGGCCAGCGCCCGGTTGCCGGGGCTGTCGAAGTTACGCTCTGCCGGACGCGTGACGAACCTGCTCTGGTCGCTCGCCCCGCGCGCCCGAGCGGCGATTGTCGCGCCCCAGGCGATCGCGCTTCGCACCGCCTGCGTGGTCTCCGGGAGGTGAGCGCTCTCAGACGTCGGCCGTCGCAGCTGGGCGGGCAGCGCGGCGCAGAAGGCGCGGATCGGCTCGGCCAGGCAGACGTGGACTGCGACGACCCGCTCGAGGTCACGCTGCTCCAGGTTGAGCAGATCGCGCACGTCGCCGGCGGGGTTGGGCTGCTCGGTCGTGGCTGCGGACAGGAAGGCCGGCAGGTGGTTGCGGACCTCGTCGAGCAGTCGCTCCCGCTCAGTCTCCTCCAGATGCGTGTCGACCGCGCTCATCCGAGCGCGACGGCGGCGAGCGCGTCGTCCAGCTGGGCCCAGGTCTCGGAGCTTCGATCGGGCCAGACCGCTTGCAGTCCTTGGAGCGCAGCGTCGATGTCGGTGCGGTCGGCGCCCTCGTACTGGGGAACGACATAGAGCCGCACGGCGGTCACGAAGGCGTCGACCGCGTCGGAGAACAGCGCTGGACCGGCCTGCGTCCGCGTCGTGCCCGTCGAGACGAATCTGGCGATATCGAGCAAGATCGCCGGTCCGAGCTGCCGGGGTCCGAAGGCGAGCTCCAAGGCCGCCCCCACCAGTCGCTCCCGCTCCTCGCTGTCTAGGTCGACGGCGGCGATCCACGTCTCGAAGAGCTCGGCGTAGGCATCGCGCGACGGCAGCGGGATGTCGATCACCGCGAAGCGGCGCATGAAGGCGAAGGACAGCTGGAACAGCGTCGCCTTGTCGCGTGCGTTCAGGGTTCCGATCAGTCGCCAGCTCGGGGTGAGGGTGTAGGGACCGAAGCCGTTCTCCGCCGTGTCGGACCACCCGATCCGAATGCTCGTGCCGTCTCGGCTCCGAAACGGGAGGACGACCGGGGGCACCTCCGTCTCGCCGCCCGCGAGCAACGTGAACAGCGGCCCGAACGCCTTGTCGATGTCCGCGCGGTTCAGCTCGTCGATGACGAGCCAGTGGCTGCGCTCGAGGGCACGTAGGACGATGCCCGGCTCGAACCGCAGCGTCGCGTCTGGAGTTGGCAGGTAGCCGCCGATCGTCTCGAAGGTCGTCCAATCGGCCGTGGCGGTCGCGACGTCGAACTGCTCGTCCACGACGGCCCGGCAGATCGCGGCTGCGAGCGTCGACTTGCCGGTGCCGGGCGGCCCGCTGAGCAGCAGGTGCTTGCCCGAGCGCAGCGCCGTCACGGCCTCGTTGAAGACCGAGTCCGCGAGGACGATCTCGGGGAGCTTGTTGCGCACCGCCTCGGCCGTCAGCCCGAGCAGGTCCTCGAGCTCCTCGACGCTGGGGTCGTCCTCCTCGCCGCTCGCGGCGGCGTCGGCGAGCGGAGCCGGCTCGGGGTCCTCTGGTATCGGCAGCTTCACTATCTGCAGCGCCTGGTTGACGTTGCGCGGCAGACGCACGTAGAAGTCGTGGTAGTGGGCGAAGTGCTCGATCTCCTTCACGTCCTCGTCGCCCGCCACGAAGTCCGCGAGCGCGGAGGCGGCGGCGAGCGGATTGGCCGGGCGGAAGTTGCGGGCGCGTCGCAGCTTGGCGGCGGTAAAGAGGTCGAGCAGCGCACGTGGCGGCAGCGCTATGTCCTCGCCGTCCGGAACCAACCCCCCCTTCGTGACCGCGTGCACGCCGGGAATCCGCTCCTCGTTGACCAGCACGACACGGTCGCCAGGCCGCGGCGGCCGACTGGCGGCGAGGAGTCGCTCCAACGCCTCGCCCGGCGTATTCGCTTTGACGAGCAGGAACTGTCGCAGCGCGTCCGCTCGCTGGTCTGACGGTTGCGCACCGACCGCCGCGATCGCAGCCATCGTGCCGTTCGGAACCTTCTGGATGTGACGTCCCGGCGCAGCCATCGCCTTGAACTGGCGGGCGAGCTCGAGCGGCGTCGCCCGCAGCTTCAGGAACTCCTGTGTCGTGATCGGATGGGGCAGCTCGTGAACGCCGACCTCGACCATCGCCCAGGGGCCGGAGGGCATACCGTCCCTCACAGGAAGCTGCTCTACCACTGCGAGGAGGAACGAGATCGCCCCTGCGCCTCCGTCGACATGGTAGTTGTAGGCCCGCAGCTCCTCCTCATAGTTAAGGCCCAATGCCCGACAGACGGCCCGTTGGTACTCGCTCTGCCCGCCTGCTTTGGTGTACTCGGGATTCTGGGCGAACTTCGGGATCAGGGTGTCTCCGGGCTCGAGCGTGCGAACCATCTCTCCCTCAGGCCCGTCGAGCGGCCAGCCAAAGAGCTCGCGCCGAATCGGCGCCCAGCCGATGAGGTTCGTGGAGATGGCGTACTCGGCCACGACGGACCACTCTCGTCCCGTTTCGGTCGGGCGTCAAGCAGCGGGCGCCCCGAGGGCGCCAGGCGAAACGAGGCTCAGACGTCTACGCGGACTCGCGCTCGGCGCGTCCCGAAGCAAGCGTGCGGACGCGCTTCGGCGCGGGCGGCGGACCGTCGGCGTGGGGGCCGCGACGCGGCGGCTTCGGCGCGCGCGGGCCGCGGTGGGGGTCGGGCCGATGGCTCCCGCCGTCGTCCTCGCCCGGCGTGGCGGGCTCGGGCGTCTTGGCCGCCCACCAGACGAGCGTCAGCAGCATGACGATCGGGATCTTCAAGACCACGAACATCCAGATGAAGGTCATCGCCTCCATCCACGCAGGGTACCCACGTCGGGAGCCCCTGAACAGGGCTTCTTGTTAAGCCGTAGCCGGCGCCTCGAGCGCCGTGATCTGGCGGAACTGCTCGAAGCGGCCGTCGATCTCGTCGCGCTCCAGGCGCGACACGCGCTCGGTGCCGAACTCCTCGACGTTGAACGAGGCGAGCGCCGAGCCGTAGGTCATCGCGCGGCGCAGCGACGACTCGCTCGACCAGTCGTCCTGGGCCGACAGGTAGCCGAGGAAGCCGCCGGCGAACGAGTCGCCAGCGCCGGTCGGGTCGATCACGGTCTCGAGCGGGAACGCCGGCAGCGCGAAGAAGCCGTTCTCGGTGAACAGCGCCGCGCCGTACTCGCCCTGCTTGGCGACGACGACCTTCGGGCCGAGCTTCATCACCTCGCGCGCCGCGCGCACGAGGTTCGGCTGCTGTGTCAGCTGGCGGATCTCGGCGTCGTTGAGGAAGACAAGGTCGACGCCCGAGATCGTCCGCTCGAGCGAGTCGCGGGCGACGTCGATCCAGAGGTTCATCGAGTCGAGTCCCGCCCAGCGCACGCTCTCGCACTGCTGGCGGACCCCGTGCTGGAGGTCGGGCTGGATGTTCGCCAGGAACAGGTGGTCGGCGCCGCGGGACTCCTCCGACAGCTTCGGCTCGAACTCGCCGAACACGTTCAGCTGCGTGTCGTCGGTGTGGGCTTGGTTGAAGTCGTAGTCGTAGTGGCCGCGCCAGAAGAAGGTCTTGCCGCCCTCGACGTGCTCTATGTCGTCGGTGTTGACGCCGCGGCCGTGCAGGACCGCATACTCGGCGTCGCCGAAGTCGTCCCCGACCGGGCCGACGACGCGCACGTCGGTGAAGAAGCTCGCCGCGAGCGAGAAATGGACGGCCGAGCCGCCGAGCATCCGCTCGCGCTCGCCGAAGGGCGTCTTGACCGCGTCGAACGCGATCGATCCGACTACAACAAGGCTCATAGAGCGGGCAGGGTATCGACCGGGGGGCTCGCGCCCCCGGAGCCCCCGCGCGGTGCTGGTCTGCCGACGGCTCCGGTGGCGGGATGACCTGCGGCGCTCGCCTGCCGCGGGCTCCAGTGGCGGGTCGGCTGTAGCCTGCGCGCCGATGCGGGCCGTGCAGATCGAGGAGTTCGGGGGGCCAGAGGTGCTGCGGGTGGCGGAGCTGCCGGTTCCGGAGCCTGGGGCCGGTGAGCTGCTGATCGAGGTGAGCCGAGCGGGGCTGAACTTCGGCGACACGCATCAGCGGCGCAATCAGTACATCGCGAAGCACGGGCTGCCGGTGGTGCTGGGCGGCGAGGTGGCGGGGACGGTCGTTCGCTCGGAGGTTCCGGACTTCGTGCCGGGGGAGCGGGTGATCGCGCTGCTGCGTACGGGCGGCTATGCGGAGTACACGGTCGCCCCGGCGGCGCGGACGTTCAGGATTCCGGAGGGCGTGTCCGACGACGACGCGCTGGCGCTGCTGATCCAGGGGTTGACCGCGTGGCATCTGCTGCGCACGTCGGGTCGGATGGCTGAGGGGGAGAGCGTGGTGGTGCACTCGGCGGCGGGCGGCGTCGGCTCGCTGACGACCCAGCTCGCGAAGCCGATGGGAGCGGGGCGGGTGATCGCGACGGCTGGTTCGCCCGAGCGACGGATCGAGGCGCTCGGGCTGGGTGCCGACGTCGCGGTCGATCCGAGCGACGGCGTCGACCTGACGGCGGCCCTAATCGAGGCGAACGAGGGCAAGCCCGTCGACGTGATCCTCGATGCGGCCGGCGGCCGAGTGTTCGAGCAGAGCCTGGAGGCGCTGGCGCCGTTCGGGCGGATCGTCGCCTACGGGAACTCCACGCGCGAGCAGGTGGCCGTGACCAACGGCCAGCTGCTCAAGAGCAGCCGGGCCGTGGTCGGGTTCTGGCTGATGCACCTGCTCGACCGGCGCGAGATGCTCGAGCTGCCCCTCGCCGACCTCTTCGCGCGTGCCGCCCGCGAGGAGCTGTGGCCGCGCGTCGGAGGCACGTACCCGCTCGCAGAGGCGTCGCGTGCGCACGAGGACCTGGAGGCGCGCCGCACGACCGGCAAGCTGACGCTCGACCCGACTGCCTAGCCCCCGTCAGTAGTCTCAACGGTTCGAATGGCGACGTTTTCCGAACTGGGCCTATCCCAGCAACTGGTAGAGGCCCTCGAGCACCTGGGGTACAAGCAGCCGACTCCGATCCAGGAGGAGACGATCCCGCTGCTGCTCGCGGGTCGCGACGTGATCGGCCAGGCGCAGACGGGCACGGGCAAGACTGCCGCGTTCGGGCTGCCCCTGCTCGACTACATCGACGTCGACGACCACGAGGTCCAGGCGCTCGTGCTCACCCCGACGCGCGAGCTCTGCATCCAGGTCACCCAGGCGCTGCGCGCCTACGGCGAGCGGCGCGGGATCGACGTCGTCGCCGTCTTTGGCGGCGCTCCGATCAAAGACCAGGCCTCGCGCCTGAAGAACGAGGCGCAGGTCGTCGTCGGGACCGTCGGCCGCGTGATGGACATGATCAGGCGCCACTACCTCTTCCTCGACTCGGCCCGCTACGTGGTGCTCGACGAGGCCGACGAGATGCTCGACCTCGGCTTCTTCGAGGACGTCGACGAGATCCTCGCCCGCTGCCCCAACGGCCGCCAGACGGCGCTGTTCTCGGCGACGATGCCGCCGCCGATCAAGAAGCTCGCCGAGAAGCGGATGTACGACCCCGAGACGATCAAGGTCAAGGCGGAGACGCTGACGATCGACACGGTCGCGCAGTACCACCTCGAGGTCAACGACAAGGACAAGCCCGAGCGGCTCGCCGAAGTGCTCAAGGCCGAGCGTCCCGAGCAGGCGATCATCTTCGCCCGCACGAAGATCGGCGTCGACCGGCTCGCGCGCACGCTCGACCGCAAGGGCCTGCGCGTCAAGACGCTGCACGGCGACATGAGCCAGGGCGCCCGCGACGGCGTGATGATCGCCTTCAAGGGCGGTCGCGAGCGGCTGCTGGTGGCGACCGACGTCGCGGCCCGCGGGCTCGACATCACGGGCGTCTCTCACGTCGTCAACTACGACATCCCGAACTCGCCGGACATCTACGTCCACCGCATCGGCCGCACCGGGCGGGCGGGGGAGACGGGCCGCGCGATCACGCTGATCACGCCCAAGCAGCGGCCCGACTTGGAGGCGATCGAGCGTCACGCAAAGACGGAGATCCTCGAGTGGTCGGGGTCGGACGGCAAGCGACGCGAGCGCAAGCCGGAGATGGTCGAGGCGAAGGCTGAGGAGGCGCCTGAGAGCGTCGTGGCGGAGGTCACGGAGCGTGCGCGCGAGAGCGTCCCCGCAGACGTGCCCGAGCGCGAGCCCGACAGCCTAGGCGAGGCGCTCGAGCGGTCGGGCGAGGCGACTGAGCAACCGGCCGAGGCGCCTGAGCGGCCTCGCCGGCAGCGGACCCGGAGCAGGCGTGGCCGTGGGCGCGGAGGCGAGCCGGCCGAGGCCACTGGCCTGGTGGCCGCCGTTGCGGCGGACACGCCCGCCGCAAGCGACGAGCCGGCCGCGGCCGACGAGCCCGAGGAGCGCCCGCAGACGCGCCGCCCGCGCCACACCAAGCCGCGCCAGCGCAACGGCAAGGTCGCGAAGCTGCTGTTCGGCGGCGGTCGCGCGCACGGCTTCGAGCCCGCCGACGTGGTCTCGGCGATCGTCAGCAACTGTCAGCTCGACGGCGAGGACGTGCGCAACGTGCGCGTGCTCGAGCGGTTCAGCTTCGTCGAGGTACCCGCCGAGCGCGCGGGCGAGGTGGTCGAGAAGGTCAACGGCAACGAGGTCCGGGGCGTGCCGCTCCGGCTGGAGGTGGCGAAGCGATGAGTCAGGCGACCCTGCACACCAACCACGGCGACATCGTGGTCGACTTCTTCGACGACGACGCCCCGAAGACCGTCGAGAACTTCCGCAAGCTCGCCGCCGAGGGCTTCTACGACGGACTCTCGTTCCACCGCGTGATCAAGGACTTCATGATCCAGGGCGGCTGCCCGCAGGGCACCGGCACCGGAGGTCCCGGCTTCACGTTCAAGGACGAGCCGCACCCGGAGCTGGTCTTCGACAAGCCCTACCTGCTCGCGATGGCCAACGCCGGGCCCGGCACCAACGGGTCGCAGTTCTTCATCACCGTCGGCAAGACCGAGTGGCTGAACACCAAGCACACGATCTTCGGTGAGGTGGCCGACCAGGCCTCCCGCGACGTCGTCGACGAGATCGCCGCCGTGCGGACCGGCGCGGGAGACCGGCCGGTCGAGCCGATCACCATGGAGTCCGTGGAGATCCGCGAGGCCTAGGGCCGAGGACACACACCCTCAGTGGCCAGCCCCACCCCGCAGACCCCGGAGACGGGGGTGCCGACCTGTTACCGGCATCCCGGCCGGGAGGCGCACATCCGGTGCCAGCGCTGCGACCGGATCATCTGCCCGGACTGCATGCGTCCGGCCGCGGTGGGCTTCCAGTGCCCCGAGTGCATCAAGGAGGGCGCCAAGACCACCCGCAGCGGTCGCACGGCGTACGGCGGTCTCCGGCCCACGAACGCCTCGACCACGAGCGCGGTCCTGATCGCGATCAACGTCGGGGTGTGGATCGCCCTCGTCGCGACGGGGGGCTACGCCAGCCGGCTCTTCGACCTGCTCGCGCTGAACCCCAACGGCTACTGCGACTTCGGCGGGGGGCTCAGCCGCGACGTCCCGCAGGCGGACTGCACCGGCACGTTCGTGCCGGGGGTGGTCGACGGCGCCT
>DASQKV010000021.1:0-16904 GCA_035630335.1 Thermoleophilaceae bacterium
GACTCTGCTCGAGCTGGTCGCCGGGCTGCAGGAGCCCGACGCGGGCAGCGTGGAGGCGCCGCCCGCCTCCTACATGCCCCAGAAGGACCTCCTCCTCCCCTGGCGCGACGCGCTCGGGAATGCCGCCCTCGCGCTCGAGGCCGGTGGGACACGGCGGGCCGACGCGCGCCGGCGCGCGGTGCCGCTGTTCGAGCGCTTCGGCCTGGGCGGGTTCGAGCGGACGCCGCCGTACGAGCTGTCGGGCGGGATGCGCCAGCGGGTGGCGTTCCTGCGCACCCTCCTCCCCGGCCGGCCTCTGCTGCTGCTCGACGAGCCCTTCGCCTCGCTCGACTCCCTCACGCGAGCGGAGATGCAGGCGTGGCTGGCGGAGGCGCTCGAGGCCGAGCCGCGCACGACCCTGCTCGTCACCCACGACGTCGAGGAGGCGCTCTACCTGGCCGATCGCGTCGCGGTCATGTCGCCGCGGCCCGGCCGCGTGGTCGCCGAGATCGAGGTTCCGCTGGGGCGGCCGCGACCGCGGCGCGAGACGGTCACCGACCGGGCGTTCGTCGAGCTCAAGGAGCAGGCATTGGAGGCGCTCGGATGCTGAGGCGCGTCCTCCCCGCCCTCGGGCTACTGCTGCTCGCCCTCGCCGCCTGGTGGTGGGTTGCGAGCTGGGACTCGGTGGACGACCTGCTGCTGGCATCGCCATCCGAGACCTGGCAGGCGCTGCGCGAGGACCGCGAGCTGCTGCTCGACAACGCGTGGGTCACCCTTGTCGAGGTGCTGCTGGGGCTCGCGATCGCGATCGCAGCCGCGTTCGTGCTCGCCGTCGCGATGCACCTCGTGCGCCCACTGCGCGACGCTGCCTATCCGCTGCTCGTCGCCTCCCAGGCGGTGCCGATCTTCGTGCTGGCGCCGATCTTCGTGCTGGCGTTCGACTACGGCATCGGCCCGAAGCTGGCGATCGTCGCGTTGATCTGCTTCTTCCCGATCACCGTCAACGTGCTCGACGGCCTGCGCGCCGTCGACCCCGAGCAGCTCAAGCTGATGCGCTCGTTCGGCGCGTCGCGCCTGCGCACGCTGCGGGCGGTCGAGCTACCGGCCGCGCTGCCGAGCTTCTTCTCCGGCCTGCGCGTCGCCGCGACGGTCTCCGTGATCGGGGCCGTCTTCGGCGAGTGGGCCGGGGCCGACGAGGGCCTCGGCCGGCTCGTGCTGCTCGGCAACAACCAGCTCCAGACGCCGCGCGTCTACGCCGGAGTCGTAATCCTCACCCTGATGGCCGTCGCCCTGTTCGCACTCGCCTCGCTGGCGGAGCGGCTCGCCTGTCCATGGAATCGAAAGGAAACGCCCGTATGAGAAGGACCCGCCTCGCGCTCGCGCTCGCGCTCACCCTGCTCCTGATTGCCGTGGCAAGCGGCTGCGGCGAGAAGGAGGACGTGCTCGAGGCCGGCACGCCGGAGCCCTTCACGCTGATGCTCGACTACTTCCCGAACGCCGACCACGCGGGCATCTACGCCGCCGAGGCGGCCGACGAGTTCGGCGACGCGGGCCTCGACCTCGAGATCCGCCAGCCGCCGGACCCGGCGGCGCCGATCAAGCAGGTCGCGGCGGGACGGGTCGACCTCGCGCTGTCGTACGAGCCGGAGGTCCTGCGCGCTCGCGACCAGGGGCTGCGCGTGGTCTCGGTAGGGGCGCTCGTGCGCAAGCCGCTGACGTCGATCGTCTCGCTGCCGAAGGCCCGCATCCGCAGCCCGCGCGACCTCGAGGGCAAGACGGTCGGCACCGCGGGGATCGACTACCAGTCGGCCTACCTGCGCACGATCCTGACCGATGCCGGCGTCGACCCGGGCACGGTGCGGGAGCGCAACGTCGGCTTCGCCCTGACACCGGCGCTGCTGACCGGGAAGGTCGATGCGGTCCTCGGCGCGTTCTGGAACTACGAGGGCACCGAGCTGCGGCGCAAGGGCCGCGATCCGCGCATCATCCGCATGGAGCGCGCCGGCGTGCCGACCTACGACGAGCTCGTGCTGGTCGCCAACGCAAGCGCGCTCGAGCGCGACGGCGGGCGCATCCGGGCGTTCGTCTCGGCCCTCGCCCGCGGCACCCGGGCGCTGGCGCGTGATCCCAGCCGCGGCATTCAGGGGCTGCTCGACGCCAACCCCGACCTCGATCCAGGCCTGCAGCGCGCGGTCGTGCGGGTGACGCTGCCGCTGTTGCTCCCGCCCCGCGGCAGGCCGTTCGGCTTCCAGGACCCCGGCGAGTGGCAGGCGTTCACGGCCTGGATGCGCGAGAACCGGCTGCTGACCGAGATCCCGCACGCGACCGGAGCGTTCACGAACGAGCTCCTGCCCGGGCAGGGACTGTGACATGCGTTCCTCCCAGGCCCTATAAAAGGCAGTGATGCGCAGGCGCTCCCTCCTCCGGCTGCCGGCTACCGCGCTGGCGGCGGTCGTCGTCGCGCTCGCCTTCGCGAGCTGCGGCGGCGACGATGGCGGCGGCGAGAGCGACGACCCCCGCTCGCTGCTCGCCACCGCGGCATCGAAGCCGATCGACAGCGCCGACGTGACGCTGCGCACCGACGCTGACATCCCCGGTTTCCCGATCCTTGGCGAGCGCCTCGTGATCACGGGCAGCGGGCCGATCGTCCTCAACGGCCCGGACGCGCTGCCCGCGCTCGACTGGAACGTCGAGCTGCGTGCGGGCGGACAGACCTTCCCCGCGCGGCTGAGCGTGCTCGACGGCCGGGTCTACGTCGAGTTCATGGGCGTCCCCTACGAGGCCGACCCGAAGCTGATCGACCGCCTCGGTATCGGCGGCACTGGCGGCCGGCCGGCCGGGACGAGCTTGAAGCAGCTCGGCATCGACCCCGACGGCTGGCTGCGCAACACGAAGATCTCCGACGGCGAGGACATCGGCGGCGACTCCACGCGCGTGATCACCGGCACCGTCGACAAGCAGGCCGTGATCGACGACCTGCTCGCGATCGTCGACACCGACGCGGTCCGTGAGCAGCTCGACGACGCCGAGGGAGTGCCCGAGCTCAGCGACGACAACGTCGATGCGATCGCCGACGCGATCCAGGACGTCGACGTCGAGGTCAACGTCGATGACGACGACTATCCGCGGCGCGTCTTCGCCAAGCTGAGGTTCGAGCTGCCCGAGAGCGTGAAGGACACCGCGATCGAGGGCGGCACGGTCGCCTACGAGCTGGTGCTCGACGAGGTCGGGGACGTCACCGTCGACGCACAGCCGCCGGTCGATCCGGACCCGCTCTCGAGCCTGATCGAGTTCGCCGGCACGATCTTCGGGGTCGAGGAGCTGTCCGACCTCTGGCGCACGCCGCGCTAGTCGCGCTCGGCTCCCGGCTCCCGCTCGTCTAGGTCGAGCGCCATCGAGTTGATGCAGTAGCGCTGCCCGTCCGGGCCGGGTCCGTCGTCGAAGACGTGGCCCAAGTGCGACCCGCAGCGCGCGCAGACGACCTCGGTGCGGCGCATCAGCAGGCTGCGGTCCTCGCGCAGCTCGACCGCGTCTGCGATCGCGGGCTCGGTGAAGCTCGGCCAGCCCGTCCCGGAGTCGAACTTCGCGTCCGAGCTGAACAGCTCGTTCCCGCACGCCCCGCAGCGGTACATGCCGTCGGCCTTGGAGTGGGTGTAGGCGCCGGTGAACGGCGGCTCGGTCCCCGCCTCGCGGAGCACGTGGAAGCGCTCGGGCGGCAGCTCGGCGCGCCACTCCTCGTCGCTCTTGGTCACCTTCGCGTCCATGCCGCGCTCCTCGGTCGGGTCCGTCCTCAATGGTAGGCGGGCGCCCGCGTACCGCTCAGCGGACGGCGTGCAGCGCGTACATCCCCGCGAGCCCCTGGAACGGCGCGTAGGGCTCGAAGAACGCGCGCACCTCGTCCTCGGTGGCGCGCCGGCCGAGGCCCGCCAGGACGCCGACGAGCTTGACGTAGGCGAGGTCGCCGGCCGGAAGCTGGTCGTCGCGGCCCTGGCCGAGGAAGGCCAGGCACTCGAGCGTCCACGAGCCGATGTTGCGGACCGTGCGCAGCCGCGCCCAGGTCGGCTCGTGCAGCGCGAGGTCCGCCCGCCCGCTCGCGATCTCGCGCGCGGACCGCACGAGCGCGATCGAGCGCTTCGGGGCCAGCCCGCAGGCGTCGAGCTGCGCGGGCGCCAGCGCCGCTACAGCGGCCGCTGACGGCACGTCGCGCAGCCGGCCGCACTCGCTCCGCGGCCCGTGACGCGCCACGAGCCTGCGCTGGATCGCAAACGCCCGCTGGACGTCGATCAGCTGCTCCGATACCGCCCACGCGAACGCCTCGAACGGCTCCGGCCGGCGACGGGGGCGCAGCCACGGGAACCGCCGGATCACCGGGCCGAGCAGCGGGTCGCGGTGGAAGGCACGCTGGAACGGCCGCAGGTCGTGGTCGACGCCGAGCGCGAAGCGCATCCGCCGTACCGCCTCGTCGACGGCCGGCCGCGTCGCTCCCTCGGCGCGCAGCCGCACCCGCCCGCCGGCCACCCAAGCGTGGACAGTCACGGGTTGCCCGTCGACGTGCAGCAGCCGCTCGAGCACGCCGCGACGGCTGCGCAGCACGCCGTCCATCCCCCTGCCCGGCATCCGGTATGGCCCGACGGGTACGACGTCGGTCTCGATGGTCAGGCGCCGTGCCGAGGGCGACTCGAGGGCAGTCGCACGCGCCCGTCGAGGGGTGGCCTTGGAGACGGTGACCGGCGCGGCCGCGATCAGCGCTTGAGCATGTGGACGTCGACGAGGAACGAGCGCGACGCGGCGATGTCCACCCCACGCCGGCGCGCGATCAGCCGCCGCCGGCGCCTCGCCACGGACCGCGCCGCATCCGGGCGCCGCAGCACGCGCATCAGCATAAACGCCGCCACGCCGAGCGCGAAGCCTCCGCTCGCCGCCGCGACCGTCGCGGGCAGCGTCGCGCGCGGGGCCAGCACCGGTGCGGTGGTCGGCCGTGCCTCGGCGATCGCGGGCAGCGGCCGGGCCTCGGCCACCTGCTCGTCCTCGGCGGGGATCAGCTCCCCGTCGACGCCGGACTCGTCCGCATGGCTGTCGGCTGGCTCGGACACCAGACGCCGAGTGTAGCCCGCCGCCGGACGGCGAGCTACAGCGCCCGCTCGTAAATCCGGTAGCGCTTGACGACCTTGCCGCCCATCCCCTCCATGCCGCGGTTCATCGCCTCGTTGGTCTCGAGGATCCAGCCCATCTCGCCCCACGTCTGGGGGGTCACCTCGGCCATGTCGAAGTGCTCGATGTAGAGGCCGGCGGCGACGCCCGTGTGCTGGTACTCGGGCTTGACGCCGAGGAAGCCGACGCGGACGCGGTCCATGAGCTTGCGGCGCCGCAGGAAGTGCCACCAGCCGAACGGCACGATCCGCCCCTTCATCCGCTTCAGCACCTGGTTGATGTCGGGAACGGTGATCGCGATGCCGACGGCCTCGCCGGTGTTGGCCTTCTCGGCGACCATGAACCAGTTGCGGTCGAAGACGATCTGGAGGTCGAGCGCGTAGGCGTCGAGGTCCTCCTTGGTGTAGGGCGTGAAGCCCCAGTTGTCCTTCCAGGCCTCGTTGTAGGTCTCGCCGAAGAGGTCGAGGTCGCGGCGCAGGTGGCGGCGCGACATCTTGCGGATGCGGATGCCGTGGTCGGGCTCGAGCCGCTGTGCCATCTCGACGATCGCCGGCGCAACCTTGTCGCGGCCCTCGATGTAGAGCTCCCACATCAGCAGGTCGATCGCCTTGTCGAGGCCGGCCTGCTCGCACAGCCGCTGGTAGTAGGGCGGGTGCCACGGCTGGCGGACGAACGGCTCGCGCTCGAAGCCCTCGATCAGCACGCCGGACTCCTCGTTCATCGTGAAGTCCATCGGGCCGACCATCCGGTCGCGGCCGCGCGAGCGCAGCCAGCTCGCGGCGGCGTCGAGCAGCGCCCGGAGGACCTCGGCGTCGTCCTCGATCTCGAGGAATCCGAACATGCCCCAGTCGTTGCCCTGGTAGGCGTTGAAGTTGTGGTCGATCTGAGCGCTGATGCGTCCGACGACTCGTCCGTCGCGACGGGCGAGGAACAGCTCGGCGGCGCCGTGCTTGAACCACGGGTTCAGGCGCCGGTTGAGGTACGCGCGCCGCTCGAGTCGCAGCGGAGGGACCCACTGCTCGGCGTTAGCATGCAGCCGGTACGGCAGCTCGATGAACTCCCGTCGGTCACGCCGCGAGCGCACGGGACTCACCTCCAGGGCCACGGCGCGGCACCCTAGTCAATGGCGATCGAAACCGACCTGTTCGAGAAGGCGCGCAGCCACGACCGGCTCGAGCAGCTGACCGCCGCGCGCGAGCACGACCTGCTGCCGTACTTCCGCGTTGTCGAGGCCGAGCCGGGACCGATCGCGCTGATGGAGGGCCGCGAGCGGATCACGCTCGGCTCGAACAACTACCTCGGGCTGACCGGCGACGAGCGCGTCAAGCAGGCCGCCCGCGACGCGCTCGAGGCCTACGGCACCGGCCTCACCGGCTCGCGCTTCATGAACGGCACCACGCCGCTGCACCTCGAGCTCGAGCGCGAGCTGGCCGACTGGATGGGCACCGAGGACGCGCTCGTGTTCACCGCCGGCTACCTGGCGAACGTCGGCTGCATCGCGACGCTGCTCGACCCCGGCGACACGGTGATATGCGACTCCGGCGACCACGCCTCGATCCTCGACGCGGTGTCGATGTCGCGTGCCCGCATCCGGCCATTCCGCCACAACCGCCTCGACAAGCTCGAGCGGATGCTCGACCGCGCCGCGGGCGACGGCGGCGGCGTGCTCGTCGTGGTCGACGGCGTCTTCTCGATGGAGGGCGACCTCGCCCCCGTGCCGGAGATCGTCGAGCTCTGCCGCCGCTACGGCGCCCGCCTGATGGTCGACGAGGCGCACGGCGTCGGCGTCCTAGGGGAGCACGGTACCGGCGCCTGCGAGCTGCTCGGAGTCGCCGGCGAGGTCGATCTGCGGATGGGAACGTTCTCGAAGTCGCTCGCCTCGTGCGGCGGCTTCGTCGCCGGGCCGGCGGAGGTGATCGACTTCCTGCGCGTTCAGTCGCGGGCCTTCATGTTCACGGCCTCGGCCGTGCCCGCGGCGATCGGCGCGGCGCTCGGGGCGCTGCGGATCATCCGCACCGAGGAGGGCCGCGAGCTGCTGGCGAAGGTGCTCGACAACGCACGCTACCTCCACGCCGGCCTGTCGGAGCGCGGCTTCGAGGTCGTCGAGCCGACGCGGCTGGCGGACGGCTCGGAGCTCGTGACCCCGATCGTGCCGGTCGTGATCGGCGACGACTGGCGCGCCGTGCTGTTCTGGAAGGCGCTCTACGACGCCGGCGTCTACGCCAACGTCGCCCTCTACCCGGCGGTGCCGCGCGGCGGCGCCCTGCTGCGCACGAGCGTGATGGCGACGCACGAGCGCGAGCACCTCGACCGCGCGCTCGAGATCTTCGAGCGCGCCTATGCCAGCCTGCCCGACGGCGATGCCGCGCCGCTGGCGCCCGCAGCACGAAAAGCCCGCTCTTAGCGCACGGCCCAGACGAACCGCTGTTGACGGTCGTCCGCCGCTCGGGTTTATTTCGGAGCGGCCCTGGTCCCTCCAAGGACGTCGGCGGCGCACACGTCGACAGGTCGAGAGCACAGGGCCCTCAAGGGGAAACTGCATCCGCTGTCTAGTTACTGCACTAAGTGCGGGGAGGTCGTATGGGCAATTCCGTCACGCTCGACGCTGGTCAGGCGCAGCATCTGCGCGCATTGGAGCACGCCAACCGCGTGCGACTTGCGCGTGCGGATATGAAGCGCCGCATCGCCTCCGGTGAGCTACCCGCCGCCGAGGTCATCCTGAGTTGCCCGTGGGAAGCCGAGAGCATGTCGATCAGCGACGTGCTGATGAGCCAGAAACGCTGGGGCCGGGCACGCTGCCGGCGCCTGCTGACCGCGATCGGCGTCCCCGAGAACAAGCGCGTCGGCACGCTAACCGAGCGCCAGCGCGCGATCGTCGCCGCCATGCTCGAGGGCAACGGCCGCGGCCTCTCCTCACCCGAGCTCAGCCACGCGACGCCCCAGGTGTCGCGCCAGCGGGCTCTGTCCGCCGCCTGAGTTAGCCCGCCGCGTAGCCGCTGTCAGGGACTCGCCTGACAGCGGCTAGCGCCGGGGGTGTCCTTCGAGGGAGTGCGGGGAGGATGCTCTGTTGTGATGTGGGTGCGCGCTCCTGTGGCGTCCTTGAGGCCTGGGGTCGCGCTGGGGTTGCTGGGAGAGATACGAGGAGCTGAGCTGCGGGACCGGGCTTTGGCTGGGTAGGGCGGATTGCGGAGTGGTGGGTGGCCGGAGAGCCTGCTTCGTTCGATGGGAGCGGCTCTCGATCGTCCGGAGTGGTCGTTGCTCGGGGTGGCAAAGGCAGGGCTGGCCAAACGCGGACCTGGCTTCGGTCTGGCTGGCGAATCTGAACGTTCGAAGCATTGTGGGACCCAGAGGTCATACAAAGCTTCAAACGTCCGGAGCTCGACCTCTAGATCCGAGCGTTCGGAGCTTTGTGGGACCCATAGGTCATACAAAGCTCCAAACGTCCTGAGCTCGGCCTATGAACCCGACTTCGAAGGACCAGACACCGCCCCAACACCCAACCCCGCCCACCCAAGCGCCCCAAGCCACCGAGCGCCAAGCGCTCCTGGCCACCAACCCCGCCGCTATCCGCCCTACCCAGCTAAAGACCGCTGGAGCAGCTCAGCCACTCGTATCTCTCCCAACAACCCCAGCGCGACCCAGGCCTCAAGGACGGCCCACAGGAGCGCCACCCCAGCGCCCCCACTCGCACGCCGTCACCGAAACGCCGCGCCACCCGACCGACGCTTGAACAGCTGCCGCAATCCAAAGAACGACGCCACGAAGGTGACCACTGCCGCGATCAGCAGCGGGCCCAGCGTCTCGACGCCCACGCCGAGCCCAAGCCCGACGATCACCGCGATCGCCAGCGCGCCGGACAGCAGCGTGGTGTGCGAGCGGAAGCCGGTCACGTGCTCGCGGATCGCGAGCTCCAGTCCCGCGATCGACGCGACCGCGAGCCCGGCGGCCAGCTTGCCGTTGGCGTCCCGCCCACCACCGTCGAGGAAGCCCCAGACCATCAGGACGATTCCGGCCAGCACGAGGATCTCTGTCAGCGGGAACGGTGCCCACAGCGGCGGCGGACGCTCGTCCAGCGACGGCCTCGTCGAGCCGCGCCGAACCGGTGCCGGAGCTGCACCGGACCGCCCGGAGCCCGACCGCCCCGTGCGCATCCGCGCCGCGCGTGCCCTGCGCGCCGCGTCGCGCTCGGCGCGGGTCTGACCCGCGTCCGAGACCGCCGAGCCGCCCACGTCCGCCCGCTTGCGGCTACGCCTGCCCATGCCCCGTCCTCACCGGCCCCAAGCTACAGGGCCCTGGGTAACGGACAGCCGGAGGAGATCTTCACTCGCCACCAGTTGGCGAGGATCCCGACAAGGCCGAGGCGCGGCACTACGTGCCAGTGCCGGCAGCCCGGCTCGCCGATGTCGGCGTGGCTGACGCGGACCCAGCGGTGCCGCCCGGGGTGACGCAGCATGTCCTCGACGAGAGCGCGGTTGGCGTCCTCGACCCGGTGGCGGGCGCGCAGGTCGCGGCGGGTCTCCTGGATCCGGTGCGCGAGCGCATCACGGACCTGCTCGAGCTCGCCGAGATCGAGGAGCCGCGGACGGCCGGCTGGCGCGTCGACGCTCCACTCGAAGCCCTGCCGTGGCCAGGCGGTTGCGAAGAGCTGGGCGAGGTCGCGCTCGAGGTGCTCGATCTGAGCGAGCAGCGTTCGGCGGGCGGCACGCTCGTCGAGCGGCTGGCTGCGCGGCGCGAACGGCTCGGGTGCGACTGAGCGATCGAGAACCTCGGTCACGGCGTCCTCTCCTCGGTGGACCCGTCCAGCGTATCAGCGGTCCGAGGGGCCCGCCGCGGCTTCGAGCAGGTCCGCTGCGATCCAAAGCGCCTCCTCGAGCGCCATGTCCGGGACCCCGGCGGCCGACAGCGCACAGAGCAGCATCGCGGTCGTGTCGCCGCTCACCGCGCAGGTCGAGGCCAGCTCGCCGGTCAGCCGCGCGAGCGGGCGCTGCTCGTCGGCGTAGATCACCTCGCCCACGCGCAACGGGATCTCCACGTCGGCGCCGAGCGACTCGCCCGCGCGCGCCGGCCGCAGCCCGATGCCGTCACCGACGCGGTCCGCATCGAAGACGGCGACCGGAACGCCGGTCTCGAGCGTGGCGGTCACGGCGGCGTCCCCCGGCATCCCGTGGCTGGCCAGTCCGCCGTGGCGCAGCCGCTCGACCATCAGCGCCTCGACTGGCGTGCGGTCGTGGTCGGGGTCGAGGCCGAGCCGCCGCCACAGCACGCGGTACGCCCACGGGACGGAGTCCTGGCGCGCCTGGACGACCCGGGCGCCGGTGATCCGGCTCGCGAGCTCGTTCATCCGCTGCCGCAGCGGCGCGGGACTGCGCCCGGCGCGCGCGGCCACCCGCATCCATGCCAGCCCGAGGCCGGGCAGCTCCTCCGCCAGCTCTGGAGCGACCGATCCCAGCTCGACGACTCGGTCCGGCACCTACCAGCCCCCCTCCCGGGCCGAGGACGGCACCTCGGTCAGCCCCGCCCCGCGGCGCTCTCGGCCGTCGCCTGCGAGCGCCGTACGAGCGCGCGCACGTAGCGGCGCAGCTCGTCCTCGGTCAGGTTGCCGAGCTCGACCCGCCGTGCCCTGCCGTCCGGCGTCGAGAAGATCGTCGTCGGGCAGACGCCGACGCCGTAGACGTTGACCACCGCACCGTCGCGGTCGACGGCGACCGGCAGGCCCCAGCCGCGCCGGCGCACGATCTGCTCGACGTCCTCACGATCGTTGCCGCTGACCACGGCGGCGAAGTTAACGCCGGGGAACTCGCCGCGCATACGCTCGACACGGTCGATCTGGGGCTCGCAGTCCGCGCCGCGGGTGACGAGGAACGTCAGCACCAGCGGTTTCTCGCGCAGCTCGCAGACGTTCACCACCGCCGCGCTCACGACCTCGCACGCGGGCACGGCGCCGGCTCCCTCGCTGCCGCCCTTGCTCCCGCGCACGTTCGCGTCGCCGTCGAGGTCGCCCGTAGCCGCGGGAGCCGCGAAGTCGGGGATGCGCTTGCCGAGCGCCGGCCCGCGCAGTCCCTCACCGCTGTTCGGCAGCGAGGTGGTCAGCGTCAGCACGCCGATGCCCATCACCATCACGATCCCGACCACCCACGCGTAGCGGTTCCCGGGACGCGGGACCTCGGGCCGCCGCTGCGGGGAGTCCGGCTCCGGATTGATCCGGTCCTGCTCCTCGAAGCGCTCGGCCGCGCTGCGCCGCTCGCCCTGCCCGAGGTCGCCGAAGCGGTCGTCAGGCATCCCGCCTCCGGGCGCGCAGCGCGCGCAGCGAGGGGCGCGGCAGGCGGGCCGCATCGACCCCGTGAAGCGCACGGCGTGGGTCCAGATCGCGCAGCGTGAAGGGCCCGTGCCGTTCCGCCCAGACGAGGGCGGCGGGCAACAACAGCATCACTCCGATCAGCGAAACGCTCAGATCCACGACCGTGAGGATCCCGAAGTCGCGCAGCATCCGTATGTCCGAGGCCGCGAGCGCGGCGAATCCGGCGATCGCGGTGAGTCCCGAGGCCATCACCGCGGCGCCCGTCGACGCATAGGTCGTCTCGAGCGCGCGGGTCGTCGAGGCGCCCCCCTCCCGCTCCTGGCGGTAGCGCGCCGACAGCAGCACGCTGAACTCGGTCGAGATCGCTATCACGAGCGCGCCGAGCGTGACCGACATCGGGTTCAGCTCGACCTCGAGCGGCCCTGGGAGCAGGCCGAGCAGGAACATGATGCCGCCCGACCAGCCGGTCGCCAGCGCGATCGGGATCAGCGGGATCGCCGCGTCGCGCGCGTTGCGGCGGACGGCGAACAGGACCGCGAACACCGCCACCAGCGCCGCGAGCAGCAGCAGCATCCGCCGCAGCGGAGACGAGAGCTGGGCGTTCGAGTCGGCGACCAACACCGGCAGGCCGACGACGCTCGCCTCCACGCCGGGCGGTGGGTCGAGCCGCCGCTCGATCGCCTCGACGACCTCCTGCTGGCGGTCGAGCGACTGCAGCCGGATCCCGAAGGCGAGGTTGGCGGTCTTGCGGTCGCGCGTGACCACGCCCTGCGAGAGGTAATCGGGGATCGCCTCGAGCAGCGCCGAGACCTGGCGCTCGTCGCCGCCAGGCGCCGCTCCGAGGACATCGGTGAGCGACAGCGCCGGGCACAGCTCGGGCGGGTCCTTCACCTGCGTGCAGCGCGCGCCGGCGCTGTAGCCGGCGTCTTTTAAGACCGCGTCCTGGAACGAGGCCATCCAGCGCACGACCTCGGGCTTGGTGACGTCGTCCGCGCGCACGGTGACGTCGATCTCCCCCGACACTCCCGTCTCCTCCTGGAGCTCGTCGATGTCGCGCAGCGCCTGCAGGTCGGCCGGCACCAGCTCGCGGACGTCGGAGACGACGGTCGACTGCGTGTCGGCCGCCCAGCCGACGACCGCGAGCGCGAGGCCGATCGCCAGCACGCGCCGGGGATGGGCGATCGCGGTGGCGAGCGCGCGCTCGCCACGCTCCAGCGTGCCGAGCCGCAGGCGGCGCCAGCCGCGTGCGAGCGCGGTCCAGGCCGAGGTGCGGCCGAGCCGCCCGGCCGCCGCGCGCAGCAGCGACGGCGGCAGATCGGCCGGCCGCGGTCGCGGCGCTCCGAAGCGCACGAGCGCGGCGAACCCAGCCAGCAGCGCGCACGCGAGCGCGACGAAGATCCCGACGACGAGCAGCGCGCCGAAGCCGCGCACCATCGGGACCGGCGAGCTGAGCAGCACGAGGAATCCGATCGCGGTCGCGAGCCCGGCCGTCGCGATCGTCGGGCCGCCGACGCGGGCCGCGGCCGCGGCGATCTCCGCCGGCGGCGGGTCGCCGCCAGGTCCCGCCGAACGCGAGCGGCCGCCCGCGTCGCCGTAGCGGGAGCGCAGCTCGTCATAGCGAGCCTGGAACTGGATCGCATAGTCGACGGCCAGCCCGATCAGCACCGGCAACACCGCGATCGACGCCATCGTCAGCTGACCGCCGACGAGCGCCAGCGCGCCGAAGGTGATCGCCGACGCGGCTAGCGCCAGCGCGAGCGGCAACAGCCGCAGCCGGGTGCGGAAGACGAGTCCGAGCGTCGCGGCCATGATCAGGATCGCGGCGCCGAGCAGCCACGGGATCGCGTCGCGGACGGCATCACCGAGGGCGTCGACGACCACCGGAACGCCGGTGACGACGTAGCGCGCGCCCTGCTCGGGCTGGAACCGCTCGTCCCCAGTGGCCGCGCGCACCAGGTCGATCGTCCGCGCGCGCTCGGCGTCGCTGAGATCGGGCCGCAGGCGCATCTGCACGAGTGCGGCCTCGTCGCTCGGGAAGAGGTAGGAGAAACGCGCCTTCGGCGTCTTGCCGTCGCTCTCGAAGGCGAGCGCGGAGACGAACTCGGGGCTGTCTACCGCGGGCAGGCTCGTGATTCCGTAGCGAAGCGCCAGCGCGAACAGCTGACGCTGAAGGTCACCGGTGACGCCCTCGCGGGCCTGCTTGCCGAGTCGCGCCTGCTCCTCGGGCGGCAGCCCCTGGTCCGCCGCGCGCTTGCGCGCCGCGCGGTCGGCTTGGTTCGCCTGGCGCTGTCCGCCGCCGAGGCGGCGCCCGAGCTCCTCGCCGATCCGCTCGACGGAGGTGTTGACGAACGTACCGGGACCGAGCACGACCTGGGCCGGCTTCAGCTTCGCCAGCTCACGGCAGGCCGCCGGCAGCGTCCGCAACGCCCGCTCGGGCGCCTTGCCCGCCAGGCAGTCCTCGAGCTGGATCAGCCGGCTGAGGTCGGCGCTGAGCAGCGTCCCCCGCAGGTCGCCCTTGACGAGCACGACGACGGCGTCGTCGCCGAACTCGCGCTTGAAGCGCTCGGTCTCCTGGAAGGACTCCGACCCCTTCGAGACGAGCGTGTCGGTGCCGGTACTCGGCTCGAGCCGTAGCGCCAGCAACGTCGCGGCGACGGCGAGCACGGCGATCGCTACGAGCGGCACGGCGGGGCGGCGCACCACGGCGCGCACGACCCGCTCGAAGATCTCGCCCATCGGCACGGGGCTCAGCTTAGGCTAGGGCGCCGCCCTCGGCGCCGGGCGCGAGGACGCCGGCGGGAAGCTCGAGAGGACTCGTCGCGGCCACCTGGCCGCGACGCGTCACTCCATTCCCAGCGGGCCGCGCGCCTCTCCGGAGAGGAACTGGCGCACGAACTGGTTCGGCGAGTTGAACAGCTCGCTCGCCGGGCCCGACTCGACGATCCGGCCCTTCCAGAGGACCGCCAGGTAGTCCGCCACGCGGCGCGCGCTCATGATGTCGTGGGTGATCACGACGTAGGCGCCGCCGTTCTCGGCGTGGACCTCCTGGATCAGCTCGCAGAGCAGCGCGGTGCGCACCGGGTCGAGGCCCGAGTCGGGCTCGTCGAAGAGGACGATGTGCGGATCGAGCACGAGCGCGCGCGCGAACCCGGCGCGCTTGCGCATGCCGCCCGAGAGCTCGTTCGGCATCTTGTCGATCGCCCCCGAGAGGCCGACCTCGCGCAGGCGACGGGAGACGATCTCCTCGATCTCGTCCTCGCCCTTGTCGGTGTGCTGGCGCAGCGGGAACGCAGTGTTGTCGTAGACGTTCATCGAGCCGAACAGCGCGCCGTCCTGGAACAGCACGCCGAACTTCTTGCGCATGTCGAAGAGCTGGTCGTCGGTCATGCTCGGTACGGACTCGCCGTGGACGAGGACGTCACCCTCGTCGGGGTAGAGCAGGCCGACCATATGCTTGATGCAGACCGACTTGCCGGTGCCCGACGGGCCGATGATCATCGAGATCTGGCCCTCGGGGATGCCGAAGTTGAGGCCGTTGAGGACGGTGTTGCGACCGAACGACTTCTTGACGTCGATGAACTCGACGGCGTCGGTCGAGCCGTGCTCGCGGTTGACCCCCTCGTGCCACTGGTAGGGGTGCTCGCCCTCGCGCGTCTGGTCGTGGATGTTGGACGGGATGTCCTCGTGCGGCTCGTCGGTCATCGCGCGTCGCGTGGGCTCGGGCGGCTGCTCGAACTGGTCGTCGCGTCGGTCGTCGTCGGTCATCTGCCTCTCCTCATCGGCCCGTCATCCGCCGATCGGCGCTCGCGGGTTCGTCCCCCAGAATATCTGTGTGCCCAGCATTCCCACCAAGTGCACCAGCACGGTGTTGAGCACCATCGACTTCGCGGTCGCGGTTCCCACCCCGACCGGGCCGCCGCTGGCGGTGTAGCCGTAGTAGCAGCCGACGAGGACGATCACGGTCGCCATCGCCATGCCCTTGATCGTGCTGTAGAGCAGGTCGGGTGGGTTCTGGAACATCCAGAAGATCAGGAAGAAGCCTCCGGAGGAGACCTCTCCGATCTGCTGGACCACGGCCAAGTAGCTCGCGAAGAACCCGGCGCCGACGGCGGCGATGTACATGAACGGCAGCACCATCCAGGCGGCCAGCAGGCGCGTCGTGCAGAGGAAGGTAAGCGAGCTGATGCCCATCACCTCGAGCGCGTCGATCTCGTCCGAGATCCGCATCGCGCCGATCTCGGCGACCAGGCCGGTGCCGACCTTCGCCGACATCATGTAGCCGAACGCGTACGGCATCGCCTCGCGCAGGTCGCACCAGGCCGAGAAGACGCCGGCGTAGGCCGGGGCACCGACGGCGCGGTTGAAGTACGCGCCCTCAATCCCGCAGGTCAGGCCGACGATGAAGGCGAGGCCCCAGATCACGATCGCGGAGCCGAGGATCAGGATGCCGGCCTGGCGCAGCGTCTCGCCGAAGAAGTGGAACGCACGGCCCTCGAAGACCTCCGCGATCACGCGCCCGGAGAACTTCGCGATGTCGCCCATCGAGGAGAGCCAGTCGCGCGGGACATCCATCCACGAGCGTCCCACTACTTGATCACCGATATCTCGGGATGGGTCGCGAGCAGCGTTTGGGTGAAGACGTAGTTGAAGGCGAAGATCCCCAGGAACTCGATCACGACCCCCTGGTTCACCGCTCTGCCGACTCCCTCGGCGCCTCCGGACGCAGTCATCCCCTTGTAACAGGAGACGATCGCGATGATCGCCCCGAACAGGGTGGTCTTCAGGACCGACCCCCAGAGGTCCGTGGTCGTGGCGTTGCTGAGCAGCGTCGAGAAGAACGGCCCGAGCGGCGCGTCGAAGGTCAGCGTCGCCAGCACGCCGCCGAGGATCCCGAAGATCAGCGCGAAGATGTTGAACAGGCCGGTGACGATCATCAGCGCCAGGAAGCGCGGTACGACGAGGTTCTTGATCGGGTCGACGCCGAGCACCTGCAGCGCGTCGAGCTCCTCGCGGATCTTGCGGGCGCCGAGGTCCGCCGTGATCGCCGTGCCGGCGACGCCGGCTACCACGATCGCGGTCACGAACGGCGCGAACTCGCGGACCGAAGCAAGGATGAAGAACCCGCCAAGCCGGTCCAACGCTCCGAACAGCGAGAGGAAGTTCGCGGCCTGGAGGCCTGGGGCACCGTAGCCCGCCGCGACCATGCTCACGATCAGCGGGAACCAGCAGAGCTTCAGCGCGAAGAGGAACTGCGCGATGAACTCGCCCCCGTACGGATACGGCGGCCGCAGCGCCGACATGATCGTCTTGCCGGTGAGGATCATCATGTCCCCGACCTCCTCCAGCAGGTTCTTCGCTGGGAGGAAGGTGCGGTCGGCGGCGGTGCGGACGGCCATCGCTTCCGCAGAGTACCAATGTTCTAGCACTCTGGGCAGCCAGTACTCTTCGAGGTGCTGATGGGCTGGGCCTCCGAGAC
>DASQKV010000022.1:0-29905 GCA_035630335.1 Thermoleophilaceae bacterium
GATAATTCCTAGTTATCGAGCCTGCATCAGACCTCCCAAGACATCCGCGTCCGTAACGACCCGTTTGAGCGCCCGATTGGAGACGTGGGTGTAAATCTCGGTCGTGCTCAGGCTGGCGTGCCCGAGCAAGCGTTGGATGTAGCGGATGTCGACGCCCGCCTCGATCAACTGGGTGGCTGCGGTATGTCGCAGCATGTGCGGGGTGATCCTGGCGTTCAGGCCCGCCTCTCGGGCGGCGTTGGCGAGCCTCGATCTCATCGCGGGTGCGGTCAGGGGATCGTGGCGGCGGTTGAAGAGGAGGTATGGATGCCCCAGGTCGAGGGCGGCACGTGTCCCGATATACGCGCGGACGAGATCCGTGAGCCAGTCGTTCGGCAGGAAGACCTGCCGTTCGCGACGTCCCTTGCCGAGGAGTCGCAGGCTCCTTCCGGACAGGTCGATGTCGTGGCATTCGATGCCGACGACCTCGTGAACGCGGACGCCCGTAGCCACCATCAACGCGACTGCGAGGAGGGTCGTCGACTCGTGCGGCCTGGGGAGCGGCTCGGCTGGGTCGCTCGCGCCGTCCGCTTGAGCCCTACCCCGCAGGAACTCGAAGAGGCGATCGAGCTCGTGCGTGGACACGATCCGAGGCAGCTTGCTGGAACGACCTGCGGCGACGGGGGTCCCCAGCCATGGGTCTGAGTCCAGCAGGTGGCGTGAGCGGAGCCACTTGCAGAACCCGCGCAGAGCCGACGCGCGCCGCCTGATGGACATGGAGGAGAGCCCGGCCGACCTCTGCTCCTCCATGAAAGCGACAAGGGAGTCCCGAGTTATCGCCGTTACAGAGGCCCAAATGCCGAGATGCCGCTCGAACGCGGCGATGTCGCTGTCGTATGCCCGCGTGGTGTGCGGCGATAGATCTCGCGTTATGTGCAGCCAGCGGATGTACTGCTTGCGTGCCTGACAGATCTGCATTGGGACCCTTTCGCCTCGTGGGTCGGCAAATATGCAGGAACGTTGCTGGCTCTGATTGGCGCCTGGATCGCTCTCGAGCTTTCCCGTGCCGAAAATCCGTGGTAACATACATGCATGCATGTAGCTACCGAGAAGGCCGGAGCCCGCCGGCCCACCCAGGCCGCCCGCCGAGCCCGCTCCCGCAGCGCCCTGCTCGAGTCCGCCGCCCGGGGCCTCTCCCGCTACGGCTACGGCAACCTCATCCTGGAGCAGGTCGCCCGCGAGGCCGGCTACACCCGCGGCGCGCTGTATCACCAGTTCAAGGACAAGGAGGACCTTGCGCTGGCGGTCCTCGACTGGGTCGACGAGACCTGGAGGCAGGAGGTCGGGGCGCTCGTCGAGCAGGAGTCCGATCCGGTCGCCGCGCTGATCGCGCTGGCCCGCGGCCACGCCGTCTACTGCCGGCGCGACGTCGCCCGGGTGGCGATGGCGCTGCGGCTCGAGTTCAGCGGTCAGGACCACCCTGTCGGACGCCATCTCGAGCGCATTACCGAAGGCCTGGTCAAGCGGTGCGCGCGCCTCATCGGCGCGGGCCGCAGGGCGGGCACGGTCCCACCGGGCCCGCCGGCAAGGGCGGTCGCGCTCGCCTTCATCGGCGCGCTGGAGGGCACGGTCATCGAGCTCGCCAGACAGGCGCCGCACGACGAGGTGCTGGCTGTGCGCGCCGCCGCCGGCGTGCTTGGCATCAACCCTCTCGACACGAGGTGGCTCGGATGAAACTCCCCGACAAAGCGCACAACTCACGGCCGTGGCGGATCCACGAGCTCACCCGCGACTTCGATCTCGAGGACGTGTGGGAGCTGCCGGGGACGGGCCGTCCGGACGACTTCTCTCGACTCGTGGAAGGCTTCGCCTCGGGCGACCCCGTGGAGGGCTCCTCCCCCGTCACGCGCCTGCTCTGGGCGATCCGATGGAAAGCCGGAGAGCTACTCGGCTGGGACGACGAGGACGCCGGCGTTGGCGCCCGGGTGCCCACTCTCCGGGAGCGGCTGCCGGCGGACCTGCGCGACGCGCCGTCGGGTCCGGAGTTCGACGCGCTCCCGTTCACCTCGCTGTACCTGCTCGAGGACGAGTGGGCGGCGGAGGTCGCGAACCGGACGGTCCACGGGGTCCTCCACCTCGGGCGGGTCGCTCTCCCGACCGGCGGCTTCCGCACCCAGATGGCCGTGCTGGTCAAGCCGAACGGACTGCTCGGGGCCGCTTACATGGCCGCGATTAGGCCGTTTCGGCGGCTGATCGTCTATCCCGGAATGATGCGGAGGATCGAGCGCGAGGCCCGAGCCGCGGAGTAGGATCGCCACGGCTTGACGACGCTCGGGGGCGACACCAAGGCTGTTCTGCTCGCGGCGGGCGTGATGTTCCTGCTCGCGCTGGTGCTCGGCGTCTGGAAGTACCGGCAGATGGCGACCTCGGAGACCCATCTCGCCCACCCCTACGTGGACATCGCCCACCGCGCCGCTCTGCTCTACAGCTTCGCGACGCTGCTGGTAGCGACCTTCGTCCAGTTCAGCGGCTGGAGCGAGCTGGTCGACTTGCTCGCCGCCGGCGTTCTCTACTTCTTCTTCCTGGGTGCGGTCGTCGGCTACGCCTACCACGGCTGGCGCCGTGACACCGACAACCAGTTCCGCGACCCCACACCCTCCGCCGGCGCCGTGCACGGTTACATGTGGGCTCTGATCGTCGGCGAGATCGTGGCTTTCTCGGTCCTGCTGGCGGGGTTCGTCGAGGGACAGGTCCTCTAGGGCGCGTCCCCCGCGCCGCAGTTGGGCGCTGCGCCCAACGCCGCGACCGTTGGGGCACTCGAATGACCACGCCGGCGTCGCGTTCGGGTCGTCTGAAACCACGCCCCGCCGACGCGACTAGGAGTCTTGCCAGACGCTTCTCCTCTTCCTCTCAGGAATGCCGAGAGTGTGACCGTTGTGGCGATATACGCGATTTAGCATTACGATCGCCCAACAGGTAACGACACGGGGGAGCGGGTTCGATGACGTGGGTAACAACAGTCATTTCGGCGACCGGTGTAACCATCGGTCTACTGCTTTCAGGGACAGCGCTCGCCGCGCCAGGCATGGTGACGATCGACAAGCCGGCGGGTTCGCTCACGGAGGCATCCGATGGCTGGGAGACGTCGGTAGCTCTCACCAACCTCACCGACACCCCACTCTCGTTGGAGGCCAAGCCCGTAGTCACCGACTCCGGTTGCGAGCTCACGCTCGACGAGTCGAAGTTGCCGGCCGTCGAGCGCCGGACGTCCACTGTCTCGATTCCCGCCGGATGCAAGGTGGCTGATGACGGATTCGACTTCGAGCTCACCGCCACCGCAACCGGCCGAGCGGCGCCGGAGGCCCCACAAGGCGCTGCCGGCGGAGCCGGCTCGGCGCCTGTCAGCTTCGACGTGACCGCCGCTCCCGCTCCCGACGCGGACTCCCCGGATTGGGACGAGTTGCGGGCATTCCTGGTCGCGCTCGCCGTTCTCGGCGCGATCGGAGTCGTCTTTCTGATGTTCTCGTCGTCGAACCGCCCCGGCAAGGAGCTGCAGTACCTGGGAACGGCGTGGTCCTTCAAGGAGAGCTGGCTCACCAACATCACCGTTGCCGCCGGACTCCTGACGGGAATCTTCGGATCCTCCGACGTGGTGAATGCCCTACTCGGCGAGGACGTGGATGGCGCGGTTGCGCTCGCCACCGTGGGGACGGCGATCGCGATCGCGTTGATCGCATCCGGCACGCTGATCCTGGAGGCGACCAAGAGTGACGAGGGCCAATTCACCGTGCTGGGACTCGTCGCCGCGGCGGTGGTCACGGCAGCGGGCGCCTTTGGCGAGCTCTGGGTCATCTACCAGTCGGCCACGCAGCTCGACCTCGGCGGCTTGGAGGACCGGATCTACATACCCGCCTACGCGGCGATGGTGCTGCTGGCCGCATATGTACTGCGGGCGGTACCCCGCATCATCAAGCAGGGCACCACCGCCCCGCCACCGGCTCCGGAGTCCGACACGATCAAGGCCGCTAAGTTGATCGTCGACGAGCTGCGCGCAGACGACAACGTCAACGCCGACCCCGACAAGCTCGACGAGCTATTCCTCGCCCTGGGATCGAGCCCGATCGACTCGGCGGTGGTAGGCGCCGGACCCCTGCGGCCACGCGCGGCCATGCTCTGAGCGTCTAGCGCGACGCAGGGAAGGCGACGGCGAGGACGCGCTCGCCAGCCGCCGCGCCTCGACCAACGGGATAGGACTTGGCCTCGATGTGGAAGAGCCGGCGTGAGCGACCGGGGAGGCTGCCGGTGTCGCGCTCGCGGGCGCCGGTTCTCGCGGCGTGCCGGAAGACCGACGAATCGTGCACCCGGAACGCTCTCGGCACGAACAGCGAGAGGTCTTGGACCTTGGCGTAGCGGACGCGTAGGTCCGAGCCGTCGTCCTCGAGCACCAGGAACACGGCGGGCTTGCGGCTCGCCTCGATCAGGCGGTTGGCGGCGGCCTCCAGGCTGACCTTGGCGTCGCGCGCGAGCTTCTCGATCGCCCGCAGGCCCTGGTCGGCGCGGTAGCTCCAGATCAGGTCGTCGGGCATCAGGAGCATTCCGGCACCCCAGTCGCACAGCCGCTCCTCCTCCGACCGGTTGCGGGCGAAGGCGGCGTCCGCGAGGTCTCCGTCGACGCGGTAGCGGCGGTCGGAGGTGAAGCCGGGGAAGGCGGTGTGGGCGAGCTCGTGGGCGACTGTGAAGCGCTGGCGGGCGAGCGCGTGGCGGCCGTTGACCTCGATGATCGGGCGTCCGCGGGGATCGACGTAGACCCTCCCCTCCCAGTCGCTCGACTCGACCTTCTCGACCCGGATTCCGCGCAGCGAGGCGAGGCCGAAGACGTCGACCGGCAGCTTCTCCTGGCCTGCCTCCACCCGCCAGCGGTCGAGGATTGCCTTCAGGCGCGGATGAGGATCCCCATCCGCGCGCCGGCCGACGAGGCGCTCGACGACCGGCTCGCGCTCGGCGTGCTCAGCTGTCGTCGAACTGGCGGCTGGCACGAAGGGAGTTGAGGATGAACTGCCAGCGCTGGGGGTTCGTGGGCGTCTCCCCCCGGCGCCAGCGGATGCTCGCGAGCTGGTCGAACTCGCTCGGCGAGAGGCTCTCCTGGTCGGCGAACACGCGCAGCGACGGGGGCACGTCGGCGTCGTCGGCGACGAAGTGGGTGGGCGGAGCGTCGAGCAGGTCGGCGACCGTCACGTCCAAGGCGGCGGCCACGCGGGTGAGCACGTCGAGCGAGGGGTTCGCATCGTCGTCGGTCTCGAGGCGCAGGAGGTAGGTCTTCGACATCCCGGTCTCCTCGGCCAACCTGGCAAGCGACAGGCCTGCGCGCTGGCGCTCGGCGCGGAGGCGGTGCTTGAGCGAGGACTCGGCAGCCATTAGATATCGGTCCTCTGGAAGGGTGCGTCGGTGCTCATCGGGCTACCTTACTGTCCCAGGATGTCGGATAGGCGAGACTCAAGCGCGATGACACTGCGAGTACTGCACACGGCCGACTGGCACCTCGGAGATCGGCTCGGCGGGTTGGACCGATTTCCCGACCAGGTCGCGCGGCTCGAGCAGCTGATGGCGCATGCCGAGGAGAACCGGGTCGACGTGCTGCTGGTCTGCGGAGACGTGCTCGAGGAGTCGCGCCCGCAGCGGCTCGCGGCGATCATGTCCGAGGTCGCGCGCCTGCTGCAGCCGAGCATCGAGCGCGGCATGCGCTGCATATTCCTCGCCGGCAACCACGACTCGCGACACACCTTCGACCTGCTCGAGGGGATCCAGCGGCTGCTCGCCGGCGACGCGGGTCGTGTGCACTTCATCGGCTCGCCGGCGCTGCTCGAGCTGACCGCGGGCGGGAAGCCGGCGGCTGCGCTCGTCGCCCTCCCATATCCCGACGCCGCCGCCTATGGCGTCGATGCGCAGGTCACCTCGCTGGAGGCGAAGCGGGCGGCGCTTCAGCAAGCGGTGAAGGACCGGATCGAGCTGCTGACCGACCAGGCAGGTGTCGAGCTGCCCGGCGTGCCGAAGCTGATGGCGGGGCACTTCCTCGTGCGCGAGGCGCCTGCCGACACGACCGGCGTCACAGAGGTCTCGGAGGCCGAGGACGTGCGTGTCGAGAGCCCGCGCCTGGGTGACTTCGCCTACGTCGCGCTCGGCCACGTGCACGAGCCAACCGTGCTCTCCGAGCGTGTGCGTTACAGCGGAGCGCTGGATCGAATCGACTTCGGCGAGGCCGGCCAGCCGCGCCATGCCGTGCTGGTGGAGATCTCCGGCGATGGAGGCGTCACCCAGAGGGAGCTGCCGCTCGACGCCACGCCGATGGTCGAGTTCGACATCGGAGCGCTCGCGGACATCGCCGAGAAGTCCGAGCTGCTCGAGGATCCCAACCGGACGATCATCAAGCTCGCGCTGCGGCTTGGCCACGACGACAGCGCGAGCCTCTGGCTGGCGGAGGCGCGCAACCGCTTTCCGCGCCTGTTCAAGCCGCCCACGCTGATCCAGCTCGACGATCCGCGGCCGGCCTTGATCACGGGCGAGGTCGAGAGCGCGGACGTCGGCCAGACGGTCAGGAAGTTCCTCGCCGGCGAGCTGGAGGGCGATCCCGACCGCGACGAGCTGCTGGCGCTCGCCGACGAGCTGCTGGCTGACCGGGCCCGGGAGCGCGCGTGATCCCCTGCTCGGTCGAGCTGACCGACTTCCTGTCACACCGCTGCGCCGACGAGCCGATCGTCTTCGACTTCGACGGCGCGGTGCTGTGGTCAGTATCAGGAGACAACGGCGCCGGCAAGAGCGCGATCTTCGACGCGATCACCTGGACGCTGTTCAACGAGCACCGCGGCGGCAGCCAGGACGCGAAACGACTGATCTCCCACGGCGCGGACATGTGCCGGGCGGCGTTCACCTTCGCGCTCGACGGCGAGCGCTACCGGGTCGAGCGCTCGCTGCGGCGCCGCGGCGCGTCTCGGCGCTCGGCGGCGCGGTGGGACGCCGAGTCGCAGACGTGGCAGGAGATCCCCGACACGACCAACGAGCGCGGGTTCGCGCGCTGGCGCGACGAGGCGCTCGGGCTCAGCTTCGCGGCGTTCACGCAGTCGGTGCTGCTGCTCCAGGGCGACAGCGACCGGCTGATCCGCGCGGGGAGCAGGGAGCGGTTCGAGATCCTGTCGCAACTCGTCGGGCTGTCGGCGTACAGGGCGCTCGAGGACCTCGCGCGCGAGCGGGCGAGCGAGGCGCGCGGGCGCAAGGGTGGATTGCGGCAGGAGCTGGAGCGGCTGTCGCCGGTCGAGGAGGACGAGCGCAGGGCGGCGGGCGCCGAGCTGGAGCGGCTCACCGGCGAGCGGGATACGCGCGAGAGCCTGCGTCAGGCCCAGGCCGGCGTGGTCGCGGCGGCGATCGAGCACGAGCGGTTGGGGCAGCGGCTCGCCGCGACTCGAGCCGAGATCGAGGTCACGGAGAAGCTGCTCGCGAGCGCGGAGCAGATCCGCGCCGAGGCCGGCGAGGCGGCCGCCCTAGCGGCAGCGCGGCCGGCGCTGGAGGCGGCCGTCGAGGCGCTGGCGACGGTGGAGCGCAATGACGAGCTCACGGCGGCCGGTCGCGCGCAGCTCGAGGCGCTGGACTTCAAAGGGCTCGAGCGAACCGCCAAGGCGGCCGGGCGTGACGCGGCGAAGGCCAAGGCGACGGCCGAGGCGGCGAACCACGAGGCCGACCAGCTGCGCCGGGCGCTGCCGGCCGTGGAGACCGCGATCCTGCGCCGAAGTGAGCTGGCGGCGATCGAGGACGCGCTCGCCGGCACCGGCACGAGCGCCGAGGCGGCCAAGGCGCTCGAGACTTGTGACCGGACGATCGCCGACCTCAGGCGCGCGCTCGACGAGGCACGCACGGTCGAGCGCGAGCGCAGTCGCGAGGCCTCCGCTCTCGAGGCTGCGATCGCCCGCGCCGAGGCCGAGATCGCCGAGATCCGCTCCGGCGCCGCCGAGGCGGTCTGCTCTCGCTGCGGGCAGGAGGTTCCGGCGGGCCAGCGCGAGGTCCACCTCACGCACGCCGAGAGCGAGCTTGCGGCGAGCATCGAGGCACGTGACGCGGCGCGAGCGGTGCTTGAGCCACTCACGGCGGCGCGCGAGGCGGCCGAGAGCGGAATCGAGGCCAAGCTCGCCGAGCGGTCGCGGCTCGAGCTGGCGACGGACCGAGCCGCCGAGCACGAGCAGGCACTCGCTGGGGCGAAGAAGGCAGTGAGCGCGGCGCTGCGCGCGCGTGGACTCGCTAAGTGGGACGACGAGCGCGCCGCACGCGTCAAGGACGGGTCCACCGACGGGCTGGCGCAGCTGCTCGATGAGCTGCGGGCCGAGGCCGAGCGCCTCGACGTCGAGTCGGAGCGGGTCGCCGCGGAGGCGGCGTCGGCCGGAGAGGCGTCGACCGCCGCAGCACTGGCGCTGGCCCAGGCACGCGAGCGCAGTGACGATCTCGAGCTGACGTTGCGCAAGCTCGAGCTCGAGACCGAAGGGCAGCGCAAGCAAGTGGAGATCGAGCTGGACCGGCTCCCCGCCTCCTGGGCCGACCGCGTGCGCAAGCGCGAGCCCAGGCTCGCCGAGCAGCTCGACGCCCGCCTCGAGCAGCTCGCCGACGCACTCGCCAGGCAGGCCGAGCTCGACTCCGCGGAGAAGCGGCTCGCCGAGCTGCGCGGCGCTCGGACGGAGCTCGAGGCCCAGCGCGACGAGGCCCCGCCCGAGCACCGCGTCGCGGTCGACGCCGCCGCCGCGGAGCTCGAGCGCCGCAAGGGCGCAGTCGACGAGATCGCCCAGCTCGTCGAGCAGGCCCAGGCGCAGCTGCGCGACCTCGACCGCCGCGAGCAGGCGCTGCGCGACAAGCGCGAGGACCTCGGCCGAGCCGAGTGCGCCGAGCGTCTGGCCACGCGGATGGCGACGCTGCTCGGACGCCAGGGGCTCCAAGGCCAGCTGCTCGCCCGCGCGGCCCACGACCTTGAGCTGCTCGCGAACGACACCCTGCGCGCGCTGACCGGCGGCACGCTCTCGCTCGAGATCCGCCCCGAGGAGCGCCGCAACCGCGACGAGATCGTCATCTCCGCGCGCGACTACGACGCCGGCGGCGAGAAGACCGACGCCGCGTTCCTCTCCGGCTCGGAGAAGTTCAGGGTCTGCGTGGCGATGGCGGCCGCGATCGGCAAGTACGCCAGCGGTCGCGCCAGCATCGAGTCGCTGATCGTTGACGAGGGCTTCGGCAGCCTCGACGAGGCCGGCCGCGACGACATGATCGACGAGCTCCAGCGGCTCGCCGGCCTCCTGCGGCGTGTGATCGTCGTCTCCCACCAGGGCGAGTTTCAGGACCGCACCCGCTTCCCGCACGGCTACCGCCTCCACCGCACCGAGCGCACGACCGAGGTCGAGCGCTACCTCTAGTTACTGGTAACGGAGATCCAGCACGGAAGGCACGACCTTGACGTAGCGCGCCACCTCGTCGTGCTCGAGCCGGCGCCAGCTGCGGTCCTCGCGCCGGTGCACTCCCGCGTCACCCAACCCCGGGCACGTCAGGCCGTGCGCCGGCAGCACGATTGAGATAGTCCCCGGCGCCTGCGAGAACGCCAGCTCGTCGTCCTCGCTCGAGTGGCCGGTCCACGGGCCGGGGTGCGAGTGGACCTGGGCCAGCCGCGTGAGTCCGTACAGGCGCAGGTGGCCTCCGGCCCGGCTCATCTCGTGAGCGCTCACGTGCCAGTGGCCCTCGCTCTCGTCGGCCTGCGGCAGGGTCACCGTCGTCACCACTCCCCCGTCGACCGCGCTGTCGCCGGCCGCCACGCCGTCGAGGAAGACCACCCGCTCGACCATCCCGGCCGTCCCCGCGAACGTGTCGACGACGGCCTTCCATGCCCACGCGGGGATCGCGATCACCGCGACACCCCGCGGAAGTACGGCGGCGACAGGATCTCCGCCACGCGGTCGAGCGTGTCGGCGACCGTGTGCCTGCCCTGCACCCAGCGAACGTCGGGCGTCGACGCGTGGCTCGCCTCGTAGTAGCCGAGCGCGTGAGCGAAGCAGACCAGCGGACGCGGATCGCCGTCGTGGAAGTCGTAGAGCGGGTGGAGGCCGAACCAGCGTGGACGCGAGCGATCGGCGAGCGGGTCCGAGGCCGGCCACCAGCGCCCGCCCGAAGCCGGTTCCCAGGACTCGGGCTCGACGAACTGCACCTCGGGCGGCCACTGGTCGTAGCGGCGGCCATCGAGCCGCACGAAGAAGTGCGTCGAGCGGCCCTCGACGTCGGTCGCCGGCATGACCACGACCCAGCGCAGCGGATCGAGCTGGAACCGCCGCCAGCCACGGGCCTCGGGCCCCCCGCCTGCCCAGAGGGCGTCGAGGTCCTGCTGAAGCGCTGCCGCGGCGGCCTCGGGATCCGCGGCGCCGATCTTCGGCCGCCCCGACGCGCCCCCCGTCGGTCCGGCGAACAGCCAGTGGAGATCCGGGCACTGCTGCTGTCGGTACTCCGCGATCTCGAGGTCGGCGAAGAACGGGACGTCTTCTTCGCTGACCGCGCAGCGCAGGCTGTCGTCGGCGCCCGGCCCGCGCCCGAGTCGCTCGTAGAGCCCGTCGATCGCACACTGGACAGGTTCCGCGCGACCCACGCGAATCGCCAGCCGGCGACCGTCGATCTCGTTGTCCACGGTGACCGCGAGCGAACCCCCGCCCGTGCCTCCCAGCCCGTCCTCGTGGGTACTCATGCTGAAGTCCTTTGCATCGGAGAGCGTCACCCTGGAGAGTGACGAATGGTCCTCTGCAGAGTACCATGATGTTCTCAACCGAGCACGGCGACCGGGACCGCCTCATCGCGACCCCGCCGGAGTCGCTCAGGCCGCGCGTGCCGCCGCGAGGCCGTCGCGGATGCTCGGGTAGCGCGGCTGCCAGCCGAGCTCGCGCTTCGCCTTGGCGTTCGACGCTCCGCGGGCCTCCGTCATCATCACGCCCGCGGCCTCGCCGGCGGCGAGCCGTCCGAGCCACAGCGGCACGCGGCGCGGCGGCTTCGCACCGAGCACCTCCGCGACCTCGGGCAGCCACTCCCTGACGGGCTTCGGATTGTCGTCGACAACGTTGTAGATCCCGCGGCGGCCGCGCTCGAGCGCCGCCACGGTCGCGTCGGCGGCGTCCTCGACGTGGATGAACGACCACAGGCCCCCGCCGTCGCCGACGACCGGCAGCCGGCGCTTGCGGATCAGCTCGAGGTGCTCGCCCCCGTCCAGCCCCAGCGACGTGCCCGGCCCGTAGAAGCCGCCGTAGCGCAACACGATCCCCTCGGTCCAGTCGGCGCCGGTGACGGCTTGCTCGAGGTGGCGGATCGCCGCGTGCGTCTGGCGCATGCTCGGCACCGGATCCGGATCGAGCGGATCGTCCTCGCTCTTGACCGGACCGCCGGTCCGGGCGAACGGCCAGCCGGCGAAGCTCTGGGCGAGGAACCGCCGCACGCCGGCCGCGCGGCTGGCGGCCAGCAGGTTGTCGGTCCCCTCGGTCCGCAGGCGGTTCGTCTCGACGAAGCTGCGATCGATGTTGCGCTTGCCGAGCGAGCCGGTCAACGCGGTCAGCTCGTGCAGGATCGCCTCGGGCTCGGTTTCGGCGACCGCGCGCTCCACCTGGCCGGCGTCGAGCGCGTCCGCGACCACCGGCGTCGCGCCGAGGTCGAGGACGGCCTGCCGCCGCGACTCGCTGCGCGTCATGCCCGCGACCTCGTGGCCGGCGGCCAGCAGCTTCGGGACGAGCTGCCTGCCGAGCGCTCCCGTGGCGCCTGCCAGCAAGACCTTCATGACGTCTCCTCTCGTCGGGTGAAGTCGCGCGCAGCGAGGTTAGACCGAACGGCGCAGGTCGCCCGCGCGCGCCGGCGCCAGCCAGAGGTCGGCAGCCGCCATGCTGTCGTAGACGACCGCGGCAACTACGAGGGGAGCAGCCCGATGAGGATGCGCACGCTGGGAAGCCAGGGACTCGAGGTCTCCGAGCAGGGCCTCGGCTGCATGGGGATGTCCGAGTTCTACGGCACCGCCGACGAGGGCGAGGCGATCGCGACGATCCAGCGTGCGCTCGAGCTCGGCGTGACCTTCCTCGACACGGCCGACATGTACGGGCCGTTCACGAACGAGCGGCTCGTCGGGCGGGCGATCGCCGGCCGTCGCGACGAGGTCGTGGTGGCGACGAAGTTCGGCAATGTGCGCGGGCCGAACGGCGAGCGGCTCGGGATCCGCGGCGACGCCGAGTACGTGCGCCAGGCGTGCGACGCCTCGCTCGAGCGGCTCGGGGTCGACCAGATCGACCTCTACTACCAGCACCGGGTCGACCCCGACGTTCCGATCGAAGAGACGGTCGGGGCGATGGCCGAGCTCGTCGCTGCTGGCAAGGTGCGCCACCTCGGACTCTCGGAGGCCGCGCCCGCGACGGTCCGCCGCGCCCACGCCACGCACCCGATCGCGGCGCTGCAGACCGAGTACTCGCTCTGGAGCCGCGATCCCGAGGACGAGCTGCTCCGGACCGTGCGCGAGCTCGGCATCGGCTTCGTCGCCTACAGCCCGCTCGGCCGCGGCTTCCTCGCCGGGCGCTTCCAGAGCCCCGCCGACTTCCCGGAGGACGACTTCCGCCGTCACCAGCCGCGCTTCCACGGCGAGAACTTCAAGCGCAACCTCGAGCTGCTCGACCGCGTGCGAGAGATCGCGAGCGAGAAGGCGGTCGAGCCGGGGCAGCTGGCGCTCGCCTGGGTGCTGCACCGCGGCGAGGACGTCGTCCCGATCCCGGGTACCAAGCGGCGCGCATACCTCGAGCAGAACGTCGCCGCCTCAGAGATCGAGCTGACCGAGGACGACCTCGCGCGGATCGACGCCGCGGCGCCGAAGGGCGCGGCGGCGGGCGACCGCTACGCAGACATGTCGCCCGTGAACCGCTAGCCGGCTCCGGCCTCCGAGCTAGAAGTCGAGATCGGCGGCGCCGGTCTCGGTGACTGCCGCCGTGGACGTGGCGTTGCCGGCTGCGTCGGTCGCACCCGCCGCGGGCGTCCAGACGATCGGCGCGGCGGCTGCCGCCGTCGTGCCCGCGGCGCTCGGCGTTCCGAGCGTCAGCACGATCGTGTTGCCGACCTGGCGCATCTGGCTCGCCGTCGCGGTGGCGCCGAAGTTGACGGTAGTCGTCACGTAGTCGATCCGGCCGAGGGCGATCGAACCGAGCGGGAGCTGCGCGGCGTTGGCGGCATTGCGGATCGTCAGGACGTCGTTGCCAGTGCCCCCGTTGGTGATTCGCACGACGACGCTGGTGTCCGCTCCGCTCCAGGCGCCGAGGACCGAGTTCGGGTCGATCGGCTTGCTGAACGTGAGCGTCAGCGTGTCGCCCGCCTCGGGCCTGCCGGCGATCCCACCGGCGGCGTTGGTCGTCTGGACGTCCGTGGCCGTGGGCGCCGTGTTGTCGACGACCACTGAGAAGCCGGTCTGGATCACGGTGTTCGCGGCCACGTCGGTGGGCGTCACGGTGTAGGGCACGCTGCCCGCGGCGAGCGGGTTCTTCGCGGTGATCGAGGCGCTGCGGTAGTTGTAGGTCGTTCCGCCGACGCTGTACGAGCCTGCCGTGAGCGTGGCGGCCGTCTGGCTGGCGGTGATCGAGCTGAGATTCGCCTTCACCGACGCTATGCCGCTGGCGGGGCCGCCGCTGTCGGTGACCTGCGCATAGGCGTAGTAGGCGCCGCCCTGCTTGATCGTCCCTGCCACGCCGCCTGCCGTCTTGGCGACGACCGAGGCGGCGACGGTCGGCGCAAACCAGTCGCTGCTGGCGGCGAGCGCGTTCGCCGGATTGGCCGAGCCGTTCGAGAACGTCGCGGCGGTGAACTGGACGCCGGTCGTGGCGAGCGCCAGCAGGGTGAGCGAGATGGGGACTAGGCGTCGCATGACGGTCGCCTCAACCCTCCGTCGCCGTCGCGGCTTCGCGGCGGCGGCGGGCCTCCGCTCCCGCGCCGTTCCACAGGCGGGCGAGGACCGCGAGCGCTACGAGCAGCGCCGGCAGGCCGATGACGAGCATCCGCACCTCCCGGATCGCGAGCGCGGAGATCCCATAGCCGAGGTACGGGATCCCGAACGCCGCTCGCGCCTCGGTCGACCGGTCGAGCGTGAAGCGCCACGGATCGGCGACGCGGTTGGCATCGCCCTTGGTGCGGAAGGCCCTGCGGCCGCCGCGGTCGGCACCGATCCAGGCGATCCGGTGGGTGAGCAGGCCGTCGTGACCGGTGGAGCCCGGCGGGCGGTAGGTGATCACGTCGCCGACGCGCAGGCTGTCGACCGGCACGCGCTCGGCGTAGACGATCGAGCCGCGGTCGTAGCTGCCCGCCATCGACCCGCTCGTGACGACGTAGCGCTCGTAGCCGAGCGCCGCCGGGATCGCGATCGCCCCGGCGAGCGCGAAGCACGCCACGAGGCCGACCGACGAGGCGGCGCGCTTGGCCCTGCGGACGATCAACGACTCGATCCCAACTCAGTGCGAGCTGACGGCGCGGCAGCCGAGGGCCGCCGCGCCGAGCCGGCTACTGGATCGCGGTCCAGTCGAACTGGACGCTGGTCGAGGTGCCCTGGTACGCGTTGCCGGTCGCCGCCGGCAACGTGACCGTGAAGGCGTAGGTGTGGCTGGCCGTGGGCGCGCCCGTGGCGCCGAACTGCTGCACCCCGGCCGCGACGGTGTCGCCGTCGAGCGGCACCGAGCCCATCGCGCCGAGCTTGCCGGTGTAGACGGTTGTCGTGCCGTCCTTGACGAGCAGGTCGAGCTGGTCGGACAGCTTCTCGGCGCCTGTGCCGAGCACCGGGTTGGTGAGGTTGGACTTCGACAGCGTGAAGGTGCCCGGAATCGTGCCGGTGTTCGCGATCGTCACCGAACCGGTCGCCGTGCCGCCCGGCTTCATGCCGGAGGCCGTCAGAATCGCGGCGTTGTCCTTGGAGTTGGACTCGCTGAGCGCTCCCGCGCTGAAGGTGTTGGACGGGTTCGCCGAGGCGGACGTGAAGTCCGCGCCCGAGCCGACCGCGAGTCCGAGCGCGGCCAGCGAGGTTGCCAGCGCGGCAAGCGTGAGCTTCGGGCGCTCCATGAGAATCGCGATACGGGACATCTGCTTCCGATCTGTTGGCTCTTGGGGACCCTCCCAGCGGCGCTATCGGCGGTCGCCGGCGGCGCCTTAACGGCCGGGCGATATCCACCACGACGGCGCCTGGCTCGGGACGTTCGAAGCTTTGTATGACCTCTGGGTCCCACAATCGTTCGAACGTCCCGACTCGTGAGCAACACTTACGGGGATGCAGTACGACACGACCGGCCTGGGCCGGCGCCCTGACCTCGCAACCGAGCTCGAGCGGCTCGGCGACGCCGGCCTGACTCCGGGCCGGGTACTGGCCCAGCACCGTGGCCGCTGGCTGGTCGCTGCCGCGGTGGCCACCCCGGCGACTTCCAGCGACGGATCGCCCTCGGACACGAGCGCGTCCGAGGCGACGGCACCCGAGCCGCGGCTGCTGCCAGCCCGCGGCCGCCTGCGCTCGGCCGCACCCGTGACCGGCGACTGGGTCGCCATCGACGCGGACGGCGCGATCGCTGCGGTGCTCGAGCGCCGCGGCACGCTGACCCGGCACGCCGCCGGCAAGACGACGGAGGCCCAGGTGCTGGCGGCCAACGTCGACCTGGCTTTCGTCGTGGAGCCGCTGCCCGAGCCCAACGAGCGCCGCATCGAGCGGCTGGCGGCGCTAGCGCTCGCGGACGGCGTCGCCGCAGCGCTCGTGCTGACCAAGGCCGATCTCGATCCCGACGCCCACCTCGTCGCACCCCAGCTCGCGCGCCGCCTCGGACTCGCCGACGCCGTCGCGATCAGCGTCCGCGACGGGGACGGCGACAGGCTCGCGATCCTGCGCACGCTGCTCGAGCCGGGCGCCACCACGGTGCTGCTCGGCCCCTCGGGAGCCGGCAAGTCGACGCTCGTCAACACGCTGCTCGACGAGCAGCGTCAGGCCACGGCGCCGGTGCGCGCCGGCGACGGACGCGGGCGCCACACGACCGTAACGCGCGAGCTGATCCCGTTGCCCGGCGGCGCGCTGCTGGTCGACACGCCCGGCCTGCGCGAGGTCGCCCTCTGGGACGGCGCCGGCACGATGTTCGACGACCTCGAGCGCCTCGCCGCCGCCTGCCGCTTCGCCGACTGCCAGCACGACAGCGAGCCGGGCTGCGCGGTCCGCGACGCCATCGAGCCCGAGCGGCTGGAGGCGTGGCGCAAGCTCGAGCGCGAGCAGGCTCGGCTCGACGACCGCAAGGCGGCGGCGCGCGAGCGTGAGCTGCGCGGCCGAAGCCTCAGCCGCGTGGTCAAGGAGGCCCAGGAGGCGAAGCGCCGGCAGTGACCAACGCCCGGACGGTGCCGCGGCATCGACGTCAGGTAATGGCGGTGGCCATACCGCGGGCCTGAAGCCGGCGAAAGCGGGCCACGACGACGGAGACGCGGTCGATGATCGGGCCGCCGAGAGGCTCGAGCTCGTGGTCGTGCCAGGCGTTGGGCCCCATCAGCGCGACCAGTCGCGCGTCGTCCTCGCTGAGCTCGACCTCATAGTCGACCGCGGCCGCCGAGACGGGCTCGAACCAGGGCTCGAGCCGCGTCGTGAGCTCCTCGAGCTTCTGCTCGCGGACTCCCATCAGGTCCCAGCGGTCGCGGAGACGCTCGAGATGGCGTGGCGCCGCGAAGGCGGTTACCAGTTCGCCGCCGGGCCGGATGACGCGGGCCAGCTCCTGCCCCGGGCGCGGCGCGAACACCGACAGGACGACGTCCGAGACGGAGTCCCGGAGCGGGATCGAGGCCTCCACGTCCGCGACCACGAAGCGCAGGTCCGGATGCTTGCGGGCAGCGTGGTCTGCCGCCGGCTTGGAGAGGTCGAACCCGAAGGCGCACTCGGGTCCCCCGCCGCGCTCACGCATGCGTGCGACGGTCGCCGCGAGATAGTGCCCGGTGCCGGAGCCGACCTCGGCGACCACGCTCGCCGAGGGACCCACAGCGTCCGCCACCGCCGCGAGGAGCCGGTCATAGTGGCCCGTCGCCAGTAGCTCAGCGCGAGCCCGGACCATCGGCGCGGTGTCACCGACGCGCGCGCGAGCTCCCGCCTGACGCGTGAGATTGAGGTAGCCGGATCGCGCGTAGTCGAAGCTGTGCCCCTCCGCGCAGCGGGCACTGGGATCGACGTCGGTCAGCGTCCGCGCGCACACCGGGCACAGGAGCAGCCCGGTGCAGCGCCCTGGCTCGGTCAGTCGCTCCACCAGCCGGGCACGAGCTCCCCGTCGCCCGGGTGGTGCTGGCCCACGGCCACGTACTCCAGCCCGTCCGGACCGGCCTCGAGGCTGCGTGTCGTCCCGGGCGAGATGCGAATCGCGTCGCGCGGCTTGACGTCGTGGACGTGGTCGTCGAGCTTGATCCGGCCGCTGCCGGCGAGGATCACGTAGACCTCCTCGGCCTCGTCGTGGCGGTGGCCGAACGGCTGGCGCTTGTTCGGGTGGACGCGGAAGAAGCTGACCCCGGTCCGCTCCGCCTCGAGCGCCTCCTGCGCGAAGCGCGCCTGGTGGAACTCCTCGAAGCCGTGCTTGGGTGCCTGGTCCTCGACGTCATCGAGGTTGATGATCGTGTGGCTCATGCGAGCACCGTACCCGTCGGTGGCGGCGCCGAGTCGCGACGACGATCTGCCTGCGAAGCTCACGCCGTGCGCGACGTCGAGATCCGCGGGGAGATGATCCGGCTCGGGCAGCTGCTCAAGCTGGCCGGGATCGCCGACTCCGGGGCCGAGGCGCGCGAGCTGCTGCTGGAGGGCGGCGTGACGGTCAACGGCGAGGCGGAGGAGCGGCGCGGGCGCCAGCTGCACCGAGGTGACGTGATCGCGGTCGGCGAGGAGGTCGTGCGCGTGGCCTGAACGGCCGCCCGGGGCCGTGGCCGCGCAGGACGCCCGAGTCTGCCGGCGACGCCGCGCTGCGCCTGAGCTCAACCGGTAGCTCCGGCGCGTGGCTAGTCTTCATCAGTTCGTGCGCGATCCGATTCAGAACGAGTCAGGCGGCGCCGCTCGTGACGACTCCGCCGTCCGGGGCGACTCCGGCGCCGTAGGGCAGGTCTGGCTGCTCGACGAGAACCCGCGCCGGCCCGAGCTGGTGTTCGCGTTCCCGATCGACGAGGAGCTCAACGAGGCGGTCAAGCGGCTGCCCGGGCGCTGGTTCGACTGGCGCCGCAAGCACTGGCGCGTGCCGGCCGACCCGAACGCGGCGAAGCCGGTCGAAGGCGTGCTCGAGCGCTTCAGCGGGCTGGTGCCGACGCCCGAAGTCCTCGCCTGGCTGAGCGACTCGGACCGCTGGAAGGCGCTGGTGTCGGTGGTGATCTACGAGGGCGGCGGGGCGTTCGTCGTCCGCACGCTCTCGGGCGACGCTCCGGCCGACGAGCTCGAGGGCGGCATCGCAGTCGCCGACGACCGGCTCGTGTTCCCGTTCAGCGCCGAGAGCGCGGAGCGCCTCGAGCAGCTCGAGGGCGTGCGGATCGACGACCTCGCACGCGGCTGCGCCCGCGAGCTGCAGCTCGGCAACGCGCCCGCGGCGGCCGAGCTGACGCTCCAGATCGGCGACGACGGCGAGCCCGAGCTGCAGCTCTTCACGATCTGGGACCCGGTTCCGGCGCGTGGCTTCAAGCGCCTGTCGGAGGCGAAGCCGGTCATGCGGGCGGGGCGGTTCTTCAACCGCGAGGCCGCCTGGGGCGTCGCGGTGCCCGCCGACCCGGCGCTGGCGAAGGACCTCGACCGGTTCGTCGCCGAGCACCCGGCCGTGCACGTCGAGCCCAGCGCGCGCGAGCTGCTCGCCGAGCTGCTGGCCGAGCACGAGCGCGCCGCCGCGACCGTGGCGCTCTCCTACGCCGAGGACGCCGAGCTCGACGGCGTGCCGCTCGGCGGCGAGCTGCACCCCTTCCAGCGCGCTGGCGTCCGCTATGCGCTCGAGCGGCGGCGCACGTTCATCGCCGACGAGCAGGGACTCGGCAAGACCGTCCAGGCGCTCGCGACGATCGAGGCCGACGACGCGTTCCCCACGGTGGTCGTCTGCCCCGCGAGCATGAAGCTGACCTGGGAGCGCGAGAGCTCGATCTGGCTGCCCAACCGCAGCGTCGCCGTCCTTGACGGGCGCACCGACGCGGCATGGACCGACGAGGCGAAGGCCGCCGAGATCGTCGTCCTCAACTACGACATCCTCGAGGCGCACGCACACGCGCTGCGGGCACTCCAGCCGCGCGCGCTGATCCTCGACGAGTCGCACTACGTCAAGAACCCGGGTGCGCGCCGGACCAAGGTCGCGATCGCGCTCTCGGCGCAACTGCCCGATGGGGCGCTGCGGCTCGCGCTGACCGGCACCCCGATCCTCAACCGCCCCGAGGAGCTGGTCTCCCAGCTGCGCGTGCTCGGCCGGCTGCGCGAGTTCGGCAGTGGGGCACGGCTCTCGCGCCGCTTCCGCGCCGCCGGCAGCGACGACCGCCTGCACTGGAATTTGCGCGCCCACTGCTACGTGCGCCGCACAAAGCAGCAGGTGCTGCCACAGCTGCCCGCCAAGCGTCACGACACCGTGCCGGTGCTGCTCTCCAACGAGCACGAGTACCGGCTTGCCGAGTCGGACGTGATCGCCTGGCTGCAGACGCTGCCGCTCGACCTGCGCACGATCGACGCGAAGGTCGCCGCCGCGCTGCGCGCCGAGCAGCTCGTGCGGCTCAACAACCTCCGCCAGCTCGCCGCCCGCGGCAAGCTCCCGACCGCGCTCGCGTGGATCGCCGACTTCCTCGCCTCAGGCGAGCCGCTGGTCGTCTTCGCCGAGCACATCGCAACCCAGAAGGCGGTGATGGAGCGCTTCCCGAAGGCGGCGCACATCCTCGGCGCCGACTCGACCCAGAGCCGCCAGCGCGCTGTCGACGCCTTCCAGAGCGAGGACGGCCCGCAGCTGATCGTCTGCTCGATGAAGGCCGCCTCCCAGGGCCTGACGCTCACGCGCGCCTCGAACGTCGCCTTCCTCGAGCTCGACTGGACGCCCGCGCGCCACGACCAGGCCGAGGACCGCCTGCACCGCATCGGCCAGGAGAGCGCCGTCACCGCCTGGTACCTGCTCGCCCCGAACACGATCGACGAGACGATGGCCGAGCTGCTGCAGCGCAAGCGCAGCCTGATCGACGCCGTCACCGACGGCCAGGTCCACGACGAGAAGCGCCTCGTCGACGCCGTCGTCCAGGAGCTCCGCTCCAAGCCCTTCCGGCACCTGCGCGTCGTCGCCTGAGCCGCCCTGCTCGGCGCGACCAAGCGTCGCGCCGAGCTTCTTGGGCGGCCGGGCTACCTGCTGCGGCGCAGCAGGGCGCGCCGGAGCGGGGGGCGGCTGTGGTTCTGCTGGGCGAGCATCGCGTTGACGACGACGAGGCCGACGCCCGAGGCGATGTTGGCGATGCCGAGCGCTCCGAGCGTCCGCTGGATGCGGGCGGCGGGCTTCGGGGTCTCCTCGGCGGGAACCGTTCCGCGCTCGATCGGAACGGCGCCCTCGGGCTCGGCCTTCGCCAGCCGGGCTCCCTCGATGCCGCTCGCCACGCCGGTCAGGAGCGCGGCGACGGTGAGGCCGTCCTTCGCCTTGGCGAGGTCGCGCTCCCTCCCGGAGAGCCGATCGGGGCGCGTCTCGGTCAGGCGCGACGCGAACCAGCCGGTGGCGACGGCGCCGAGCGATACCGCGTTGATCACGTTGTAGCCGTTCCAGGCGGCGTTGACGACCTTGCCGCGCTCGCGGTGGTCGCTGATTTGGGCTACGGAGGGGTTGAGCGCGAACTTGCCGAACATGCTTCCCCCGAGCCAGCTTGCCAAGCCCCAGTCGTGGGCAGCACGGGCCGCCTCGGCAACTGTGTCGTTGGTCATTGGAACCTCCTCGTCGATGGGTAAGGCGGGCTACCCGGCCCGCCCTCGCCAAACCGTCTCCTCAGCGAGGCGGCCGGTGCGCGGTGAGCAGCTCGATCGTCCCGATCGGCGTGCGCAGGCGATCGGTCACGGCCACGCGCTCGAAGCCGGCGTCCGAGAACACCCCCGGAAGGCCGCCGGCGACGTTGAGGCTGGTCGTCGGTCGTCCGTCGAGCAGCTGGACGGTCGCCGCCGCGACGACGCGCATCGCCGGATCCTGGGGGCGGCCGAGATCGGCCACCACGACTCGCCCAGCGGGCGCGAGCACCCGCAGGGCCTCGGCCGCGGTGGCACGCTTGTCGGCGTCGGAGAGGTGGTGGAAGAACAGCGTCGAGACGACGGCGTCGAACTCCCCGTCGCCGAACGGCAACTGGTTCGAGAAGCCCTCGTGGAAGGCGATCGGGGCGCCGGCATCCGCGGTCTTCGCGCGCGCCCGCTCGAGGATTGCGGGGTCGGCGTCCAAGCCGGCGATCTCGGCGCTTGGCTGGGCGGCATGGGCCATCAGCGCGAGCGTCCCGGTGCCGCAGCCGAGGTCGAGCACCCGCTCCCCCGGCTGCAGCCGCGCGCGTTCGATCGCCAGCCGCTTGAAGGTCCGCTCGCGCGTGCTGACGGCGACCACCGGGTCGAACAGACCCGTCAGGAAGTCGAACCGCAGCGCCGGCTTGAAGTCGCGCGTCGGGGTCTTGGCACTCGTCACGTCCCTCAGGCTACGGGGGCGGAGCCGCGGTCCGGCCGTCGGCGTGGCAGCGCGTGCGCGACACACGCCGATCCGGTTCGCCCGACCGCGTCCGGGTAGCGGCCCCGCGTACGGATACGCGTCGAGGGAGTCACCGTGGAGAGCACAGCGCCGGCGAGCACGTCCGAGACCCAGCCTCAGGAGAAGCCGCTCGAGGCGAAGCGCCCGGCGCTGCACCGATTTGCCTCGAATATCGCGGGCGTCGAGGCGCTCGACATGCCCGCGGCCAAGATCCTCGGCGTGCTGTCGAAGACGATCAAGCCGGGTCGCGTGCGCGACGCGCTCAGCGGCACGTTCCTCGGCCACACCCTGCACCCGCTGCTGACCGACGTGCCGATCGGGACCTGGACGAGCGCGCTGATCCTCGACCTCTCAGGAGGCCCGCGCGCACAGCCGGCGGCACGCCGGCTGATCGGCGTCGGCGTGATCGCGGCGCTGCCGACGGCCACCACCGGGTGGGTCGAGTGGGCCGACAGCGCGAAGACGCGCACGAGCACGCGCAGGGTCGGCGTGGTGCACGCGGCAGCGAACGTCACGGCGCTGTCGCTCTACAGCGCGTCGTATGTGGCGCGCCGGCGTGGACGCGGCGGGCGCGGACTGGCGCTGGCGGGCGCGAGCGCGCTGGCCGTCGGCGGCCATCTCGGCGGCCACCTCGCCTACGTCCACGGCGAGGGCGTCGCCGTCACGACGTTCGAGGACGGACCGCACGAGTGGACGCCGGCGATCGCGGAGGCCGCGGTGCCCGAGGGCGCGATGGCCTGCGCCGACGTCGACGGCGTGCCGGTCCTGATCGTCCGCCAGGGCGGCCGGCTGCACGCGCTCGCCAACCGCTGCAACCACCGCGGCGGGCCGCTGCACGAGGGCGAGCTGGGCGACGGCTGCGTCACCTGCCCCTGGCATGGCAGCCGCTTCCTGCTCGAGGACGGCGCCGTCGATCGCGGCCCCGCCTCCTCGCCGCAACCGGTCTACGCGACGCGCGTGCACGACGGGCGGATCGAGGTCCGCCAGCTGACCGACCCGACGCCCTGAGCCTGTGTGGGTACACATCGGTTTTTGTACACGTCCTAGATTTCCTTCACATTCCGCTTCGGTTCCCGTAGAGTCACTCCGCTCGGAGGGGGGACAACTACAGGGAGGGGAATCACCATGCGTCTTCGACGCACTCTCGTGGCCGCGCTCTGCGCGCTGGCCGCGTTCTTCGCATTGGCAGCCGGGGCCTCGGCCAAGACGTGGGTCGGGCTCGGGGACTCGTTCGCGGCCGGGCCGCTGATCCCGAATCAGTCGCTGTCGCCGCTGGGGTGCCTGCGCTCGAGCAACAACTTCGCGCACAAGGCCGCCGCTCAGCTCGGCTACACGCTCGTCGACGTCTCGTGCAGCGGGGCGAAGTCGGACCACATGCTGAACTCGCAGAGCACCGACGCGGGCACCAACCCGCCGCAGTTCAACGCGCTGACGGCAACAACAGACACGGTCTCGCTGCAGATCGGCGGCAACGACATCGGGTTCTCGGAGATCCTCCAGAACTGCGTCACGTTCAACCCGTTCGACGGCTGCAAGGACGAGTACGTCGTCAACGGGGTCGACCTGATCTCGCAGCGGATCGCCAACACCGCGCCGAAGATCGCCGCGGCGATCCAGGGCATCCACACGCGCTCGCCGATCGCGCGCGTGTTCGTGGTCAACTACGCCGCGATCCTGCCGGACACTGGCAGCCTCGGCTGCTGGCCGCAGGTGCCGCTCGCGTTCAACGACGTGCCGTACCTGCGCTCCAAGCAGAAGGAGCTCAACACGATGCTGGCGACGCAGTCGGCGGCCAACGGCGCGACGCTCGTCAACGACTACACGGCGAGCATCGGCCACGACGCCTGCAAGAGCAGCTCGGTCCGCTGGGTCGAGCCGCTGGTGCCGACCAATGCGGCGGCCCCGTTCCACCCGAACCTCAACGGCATGACCGGCATCGCCGGCGTCGTCGCGGCGACGGTGGGCAACTAGTCGGTCGAGTTCGCTGAAGGGAGGCGCCGGGGCCCGCTGGCTCCGGCGCCGTCCCGCCGGACGGCGGCGCGACCTCGACCGGCGGCGCTAGGAGCGGCGGGTCGCCGGGCCGGCGGCCGCTACGGAACGGCGGGTCGCCGGGCCGGCGGCCGCTACGGAACGGCGCGGTAGATCGAGCCGGTCGCCGAGGCGAAGAGGACCTGGCCGTCGGCGCCGGCGCCGATGTGGGTCAGCTGCGGAACCTGGGCACGCTCGCGCCGGACGTCGGTGGCGCCGCCCGCGGGCGCGGGCTTCAGCGTCCAGAGGGCGCCCGAGCAGAAGTCGCCGTAGAGGTAGCGGCCCGACAGCTTGGGAATGTCGGTGCCGTGGTAGACGAAGCCGCCGGTGACCGAGCAGCCGTCGTCGTGCGTGTAGGTGGCCACGGGCCAGACGACGTCGCCGGTCTCGTCGAGGCCGTGGCCCCGCTCGAGCTCGCGCGTGCCTTCGAAGACGCTCCAGCCGAGGTTCTTCGGCGGCTCGTCGGACTCGAGCAGCACGCGGTTGACCTCCTCGATCTCGTCCTGACCGACGTCCGCGATCCAGAGCTCGCCGAGCGCGGGGTCGAACGAGAAGCGCCACGGGTTGCGCAGGCCGTAGAGGTCGACGCGCCAGCGCGGGTCGCGAGCCTCGACGTCGATCGAGACGATCTTGCCGAGCAGCTCGTCGCGGTCCTGCCCATTCTCGCGCGGGTCGAACGCGCCGCCGCCGTCGCCGAGGCCCAGGTAGAGGCGACCGTCGGGCCCGAACGCGAGCTGGCCGCCGTTGTGGTTCTCCTCGGGCTGGTCGAGGCGCAGCAGGTAGCGGCGCGAAGCGGGGTCGACCGTGCCGTCCGCGCGCAGCCGCAGCTCGGCTACGCGGGTGTCACCGTTCTGGTCGCTCCAGTGCAGGTAGAGGCGGCGATCGGTTGCGAAGTCGGGATGGAAGGCGATGCCGAGCAGGCCCTGCTCGGCGCCGACCTTGACCTCGTCGCCCAAGTCGAGGACGACGCGCCGGCGACCGTCCCCGCCGAGCCGCACGACCCTGCCAGGCTGCTCGAGCACCCACAGCGCGTCGGTGTCGCCCGGCGCGGCGCCGACGAACGTCGGACGGTTCAGGCCGCTCGCCACGCGCTCGACGTCGAAGTGGCGAGCGCTCCCTGACTCCGTCGCCGGCCGCCGTTCCGGGGTCGGAAGCTCATCGCCCTCGTTCGCATCGACGCCGCCGCAGCCCGCGACGGCGACGGCAGACACGACGGCGATGAGGAGGCCCGGCACCCGCAAGCGGCGGGCATGTTAGGCCATCCTAACTTTGCGAGTCCCAGCGGCGGCGGGCCGATCGCGGCCACATTCCGGCCACAACCGGCCACTCACCGCGTTCGCGCGAGCCTCGCGCGACGACGGGCCGGTTCCGGACACAACCCGGCCGCAACCAGCCCCCCGGCGACGTTCACGCGAGCCTCGCGCTTCGACGGGCCAGTCCCGGCCGCGCTCTGGCCGGGACAGGCCCGTCGACGTCTAGCGCCTGCAGGCCCTGAGCACCTGCCACCGGTCCGTTCTCGCTGCCTCCGAGAAGGCAGGCGGCGCCACGGGCAACACCGGGGCGTCAGGGTGGAGCCGCGAGCGCAAGACGACGCCCGGGGCGGCCGGTGGCAGGTCCGGTTCGACGGCGCGCTTCGGCACGTCGAGCCGGTAGGCGGCGAGCGGCCCGCGCAGCGGGCCCACGTACGGCCGGCCGCAGCGCAGCAGGGCGTCGCGCCCGCCGGCGGCGTCGATCGCGTCGGTCAGGTCGTTGCCCAACTCCCACTGGTAGGCCTGCGCCGCCGGCAACCGCCCGAGGTCATCTGTCCGCGGTACCGCGGACACGGCCATCAGCCCGATCACGGCGAACAGCGCCAGCCCGGCTAGCGGGCGTGCAGGAGGACGACCCGCCGTCGTCAGCCCGACCGCCCCCGACACGGCGATCAGCGCCATGCCCGGCAGCGCATAGCGGGGCTCGCCCGAGAAGCCGCCGACCTGGGCCATCACCGCGACGATCGCAATCCACGCGAGGCCGGCCGCAGCGGGAAGGAGCGCCGTATCCGTCGCTTGGCGGCTGTGCCGGGCACCCGTGCCGTCCGCCGGAGTCGCCACCCCCGGCGACGTGCCGTGCTCGCGCGGTCGACGGCGGGCAACCCGCCCGCGAAGCGCGGTGGTAGCCAAGGCCGCCACGCCCACCCAAAGCGGCCACAGCGGCAGCCGGACCGCCTCCCAGAGCGACGCGAGACCCGGGACGTCCGCCAGCGCCGGCTGCCCCACGTTCGGTATCCGCGCCCGGGCCGCGGAGCGCAGCAGGTCGCCGGAGCCGAGCAACTCGGGCACGAGCCAGAGCGCCGGCAGCACCAGTCCCGCGCCCCCGATCAACACGCGGTCTCCCGGCCGCTGACGCCAGAGCACCATCCCGAGCGCCGCGAGGAAGGGCCAGCTCTCGACCTGCAGCAGCCCGCAACCGACCGCGCACGCCAGCGCGAGCCGCGGGCGACCGGCGCGCCACGCCTCAGCGCCGCCGAGCGCGAGCGCCAGCAGCCAGCCCGTGGCGAGGCCCGACGAGGCGTACGACAGATATGCGCCGCAGAGCGCCACCCCCACGGCCGCCAGGCCCCCGGCCAGCGCCGAGCCGCCCGACAGCCGCCGTGCGAGCCGGAAGGCGAGCCAGATCGCCAGCACCGCTCCGACGCGAGCGGTCAGTACCCACGCGAGCGGAGCGGCCGGTCCGAGCACCGATAGCAGCGTGCAGACCGCCACCGGAAGAGGCTTGAACGCCGGCCCCTCGCTCGTGTGCAACTCGCCGCCGGCGATCTCCCGCCCCCACAGCAGCCACGACCACGGGTCGTACGACGGCGCCGGCGCGACCACCAGCAGCGACAGGGCCGCCACGGCGAGGCAGCCGAGCAGCGCAGCGGCCATGGCCCTCGCCGCCGGTCGCGGGTCTGCCGCCGGTCGCAAATCTGCCGCCGGCCGCGGGCTCGTCGCCGCCGGCCACGGCTCGCCCCGCCCTCCCGGCAACGTCTCGTTTCCTCCCGCGCCCGGCGGGTACTTGTGGGGTTCAGCGATCGAGGAGGCACGCATGCTGGTCAGCGAGATACCACAGGCACCGGAGCCGGACCAGCCGATGCCGAGCCCGCCGGGTCAGCCCGACGTGCCAGACGCGCCGTCGCCGGACCCGCTGCCGGGCGGCCCCAGCGTGCCAGAGCCGTCGCCGCCGGACGAGCCCGACCCGGGCGCCCCGGACGTTCCCGCCACCGATCCCAAGGGACCGGAGACCGAGCCGGCGGGCGTCTAGACCGCCTCAAGCGAGGCGGCCTCGCAGCAGGCGCAGCCGGCGGCTCGAGCTAGGCAGCCTCGCCGAGCGCCGCGACCTCGCGGTTCTCGGCCAGGCGTCGCAGCGCCGCACGCTCGAGGTTGCGCACGCTCTCCGACGACACCCCGAGCCGGCGGCCGGCCTCGCGCAGCGCCACGGGCTCGCCGCCGTCGATCCCGTAGCGCAGCCGCAGCACCTGGCGCTCGCGCTCGGGCAGCTGCTCGACCGCGCGGCGCAGGCTCGCCCCGGTCAGCGCCAGCTCGACCTCCTCCTCGAGCGGCGGCCCCTCGGACGGCAGCAGGTCGCCGAGCTCGCCCTGTCCGTCCTCGCCGATCGGGCGCTCGAGGCTCGTGACCGTGCGCGTCACGTCGCGCACCTCGTCGAGCTCCTTCTGCGACAGCTCGGTGCCGGCGACGATCTCCTCGTCGGTCGGCGGCCGGCCCTGCTTGACCTGGAACTCACGGTCGAACTGGGCGATCTTGCGCTCGCGCTGGCCGATGTGGATCGGCAGCCGGATCGTGCGCGACTGATTGCCGAGCCCACGCTGGATCGCCTGCCGGATCCAGAACGTCGCATAGGTGGAGAACTTGTAGCCCTTGCGCCAGTCGAACTTCTCGGCGGCGCGGATCAGTCCGAGCACGCCCTCCTGGATCAGGTCGAGCAGCGGCAGCTGCTGACCCTGGTAGCGCTTCGCCAGCGAGACGACCAGCCGCAGGTTCGAGTTCACGAGCTGCTCCTTGGCCGCGAGGTCGCCCCTCTCGATCCGCTTCGCCAGCTCGACCTCCTGCTCCCTGGTCAGCAGCGGGTAGTTGCGCAGGTCGCGCAGGAACAGACCGAGCGCATCGCTCGTGGTGGTTGCCAGGTCGCCGTTGTCGACCCGCAGCGCCTCGGCCCGCTGGCCGCAGTCGTCGGCCAGCTCGAGCCCACGTGCCGCGAGGCGTTCCTGGAGCTGCTGCGCCTGCGAGTCGTCGAGACCCAGATCGGACACCAGCTCGGAGACCTCGGAGAGGTTGACGCAGCCGTCCGGCTCGCCGCGCCGGACGAGCGCCTCGAAGCGCTCGTCGGTCACCTCGTCGAAGGCTGTCGGCTCCTCTGCCATCCCACTACCTGCGTACCCGGCGGAGCCGCTCTGCAACCGGATCGCGAGCGTTTCACCCGTCGCCAGCGGGGTACCGGCCAGACACTGCAAGCTCGACCTCGAAGGAGGCGTCAATGACCGGTGGAACGACCGAGACCGGACAGGTAACAGGGACCAAGGACAAGGACTACAACATCATCTGGTTCACGGAGGCGTGCCTGAACAACGCTCTCCGGCTGGAGACCTACATCCAGGACGCCGAGCGTGAGGGCGACAACGAGCTCGCCGAATTCTTCCGGCGGGCTCAGGCGGAAAGCCGCAAGGGTGCCGAGCAGGCCAAGCAGATGCTGACCCGGCGGCTGTCCGGCTGACCCTCGCCGCACTGCGTTCCATCGCAGCACATGGATGAGGGTCCCCGGTCTGTCACACACACCACGGGGTCCTCATCCATTGTGCTGCCCGGCACCTGTCGTCCCGGAACCGATCCGACACCGCTTCCTGCCCGCCCTCGGAGGCCTCGTGCGCACCGCTGACTTCCGCTCCCTCTACCGCCACGGCTTCCTCAGGGTCGCGGCGAGCACACTGCGAACCTCGATCGCCGACCCGCCGGCCAATGCCGAGTCCGTGCTGCGGGTGGCGCGGGAGTGCCAGGACGAGCTCGTGGGACTGGTGGTGTTCCCCGAGCTGACCCTGACCGGGTACTCGATCGAGGACATCCTTCTGCAGGACACGTTGCTGGAATCGGTCGAGACGGCGTTGCTCGACGTCGTGGCCGGCTCGGCCGACCTGTTGCCGGTCCTGGTCGTCGGAGCTCCGCTGCGCTACCGGCACCGGATCTACAACTGCGCGGTCGTCGTGCACCGGGGGCGGGTGCTGGGCGTGGCGCCGAAGTCGTACCTGCCGACGTACCGGGAGTTCTACGAGCGGCGCCAGCTCGCTCCCGGTGACGACGTCCGCGCGATGATCACGGTCGGCGGGCAGACCGTCCCGTTCGGGCCCGATCTGCTGTTCGTGGCCGAGGACATCCCGGGTTTCGTGCTGCACGTCGAAGTGTGCGAGGACATGTGGGTGCCGGTTCCGCCGAGCGCCGAGGCCGCACTGGCCGGGGCGACCGTCCTGGCCAACCTCTCCGGCAGCCCGATCACCGTGGGCCGCGCCGAGGACCGGTGCCTGCTGTGCCGTTCCGCGTCCTCGCGCTGCCTCGCCGCGTACGTCTACGCCGCGGCCGGCGAGGGCGAGTCGAGCACCGATCTGGCCTGGGACGGGCAGACCATGATCTGGGAGAACGGGGTCGGCCTGGCGCAGTCGGAGCGGTTCCCGAAGGGCGAACAGCGTTCGGTCGCCGACATCGATCTCGATCTCCTGCGGGCCGAGCGCCTGCGGATGGGCACGTTCGACGACAACCGTCGCCACCATGCCGCGCGCACCGACGAGTTCCGCTCGGTGTCGTTCCGGTTGAGCCCGCCGGCAGGGGACGTCGGTCTTCGTCGCCGGGTCGAGCGGTTCCCGTTCGTGCCCTCGGACGAGACGCGGCTGGAGTTGGACTGCTACGAGGCCTACAACATCCAGGTCTCCGGGCTCGAGCAGCGGCTGCGCGCGATCGGGCGCCCCAAGCTGGTGATCGGCGTCTCCGGAGGACTCGACTCCACACACGCGCTGATCGTCGCGGCCAAAACGATGGATCGGCTCGGCCTGCCACGCGAGAACATCCTCGCTTACACCATGCCGGGCTTCGCCACCAGCGATGTCACACTCGCCAACGCCCACGGCCTGATGC
>DASQKV010000023.1:0-24170 GCA_035630335.1 Thermoleophilaceae bacterium
ATGCTCGAGACCGTTGCCGGGTCGGGATGTGGCTACGTCCTCATGCACATCGAGGGGCCCCCGCGGGTGGACCGGACGCATCCCGGCTACGCCGACGTCGTCGAGCACCTGAAGGGCTGGTTCGCGGGGCGGATCGAGCGCGCGCTGGAGCTCGGGATGGACGAGGAGTCGATCGTGATCGACCCCGGCCTCGATTTCGACCTGAGCACCGACGACGCGCTCGAGATCCTCCGGCGATTGGACGAGCTGAAGACCCTCGGCCGCCCGATCTACATGTCGCTCTCGCGCAAGGACTGGATCGGGGCGGTCCTGGCCGGATCGTGGGACGGGCGGCTGGGGGCGGGGGACCGTGGCGCGGGGACCCTCGCGGCGGCGACCCTGGCCGTGGCGGGAGGAGCGCGCATCCACCGCCTCCACGACTCGGCGGCGCTGGACGCAATCAGGGTGGCCGGCCGGATCACCTAACTTCAACGGCATGGCCGCCGACCCGACCCAAGCGCTCGACCTCCCCTGGGGCACGGCGATCGACGAGGCCTGGCGGGCGGCGATCTCCCCGGGCCAGGCGGACGGACGGCTCGTCGCCGAGAGCATGGAGCGGGAGGTGGCGGCGAACCAGGTCCCGCTGCCCGCGCAACTCGACGACGGCCTGCGCGAGGCGCTCGCCGGAGTCGGGATCACCTCCCTCTACGCCCACCAGCTCGAGGCCCTGCGAGCGAGCGAGACCGAGAACGTGATCGTCACGAGCGGGACGGCGTCGGGGAAGTCGCTCGCGTTCAACATGCCGGTGCTCGACGCGATCGCCCGGGACCCGACGGCGCGCGCGATCTACCTCTACCCGACCAAGGCGCTGGCCCAGGACCAGGCGCGCAAGCTCGCCGAGATCGCGCCCGGCGGCCTCCGTCACGCGATCTACGACGGCGACACGCCGCGGGAGGAGCGCCCCGCGATCCGCCGCCGCTCCAACCTGATCCTCACGAACCCAGACATGCTCCATGTCGGGGTCCTGCCCAACCACAAGAACTGGGGCGAGGTGCTGGCGCGGCTGCGCTACGTGGTCGTCGACGAGGCGCATGTCTACCGCGGCGTCTTCGGCTCCCACGTCGCCAACGTCCTCCGTCGCCTACGCCGGGTCTGCGCGATCCACGGCTCCGAGCCGCGGTTCATCCTCACTTCCGCCACCATCGCCAATCCGGAGGAGCTGGCCGAGCGCCTGGTCGGCGCGCCCTTCCATCTCGTCGACACGGACGGCGCGCCGCGCGCCGGGCGTCGCATCGCGATCTGGAACCCGCCGCTGCTCGACGAGGAAACCGGCGCGCGCCGCTCGGCGCTGACCGAGGGCGCCGACATGCTCGCCGACCTGACCGTCGCCGGCGCGCGGACGATCTGCTTCGTCGGCAGCCGCCGCGGGGTCGAGCTGATCCAGCGCTTCGCCTCCGAGCGGCTTGCCGACCGCGGCCGCCGCGACCTCGCCGACCGGATCGCTCCCTACCGGGCCGGCTACACGCCCTACCAGCGCCGTGAGATCGAGGCACGGCTCAACTCGGGCGATCTCCTCGCCGTCGTCGCGACCAACGCCCTCGAGCTCGGGATTGACATCGGCGAGCTCGACGCGGCGATCTGCGTCGGCTTCCCCGGCACGGTCGCGTCGCTGCGGCAGATGTGGGGACGCGCCGGGCGCCGCCGCGACGGTCTCGCGATCTACCTCGCCGGGATCGACGGCCTCGACCAGTTCTTCTGCCGCCATCCAGACGAGTTCCTCTCGCGTTCAGTGGAAGCAGCGATCCTCGACCACACCAACGAGCGGATCCAGTCGGCACATCTGCTGGCGGCGGCGTTCGAGGTTCCGCTGGGAGGTCCCCGCGATGACGAGATCCTCGGCGCCGGCTGGCGCGAGCGCGCCGAGGCGCTGGTCGGCGCCGGCTACCTTCGTCCGGGTCGCGGCAAGGGGTACGCGATCCGCGGCGCCGGCTACCCGGCGAGCGCGATCGGCCTGCGCTCGGCGAGCGCCGACAGCGTCAGCGTCGTCGACGCAGACTCGGGCGAGATGCTCGGCACCGTCGAGGCCGAGCGCGCGTTCTCCACCGTCCACCCGGGTGCGATCTACCTCCACCTCGGCCGCTCCTACGAGGTCCGCGAGCTCGACGTTGAGAGCCGCCGCGCGATCGTCGGCAGCTTCGACGGCGACTGGTACACCCAGCCGAGGAAGGAGACCGACGTCTACATCGAGCGGATGGAGGCGAAGCGGGACGCGCTCGGTGTCGAGCTCCACTGGGGGACCGTCGGTGTGACCGAGCAGGTGATCGCGTTCCAGCGCAAGCGGCTCAGCGACCACGAGGCCGTCGACTTCATTGCGCTCGACCTGCCCGAGCAGACGTTCAGCACCAAAGCCCTCTGGTATGTGTTGCCCGACGAGCTCGCGGGGCAACAGGCTCTGCCCGGCGACACCCAGATCGGCGCTCTTCATGCCTCCGAGCATTCCCAGATCGCCGTCCTGCCGCTGCTTGCGATGTGCGACCGCTGGGACATCGGCGGGCTCTCGACCGCGTTCCACTCCCAGACGGGACGGCCGACGATCTTCATCTACGACGGCCATCCGGGCGGCGTCGGGATCACGCGGATGGGTTTCCGGATGTTCGAGACGCTGGTGGCGGACGCGATGCGGCTGATCTCGGAGTGCCCGTGCCGGGTCGGGTGCCCGTCGTGCGTGCAGTCGCCGAAGTGCGGGAACCTAAACGAGCCGCTGAACAAGGCCGGGGCGCTGGAGCTGCTGACGCGGCTGGCGGGCTAGGGCGCGTCGGCGTCCGAGCGACGCCTCCTGCGGTCGCGGCGGCCCTGGGCGAGCCGTTGCAGACGCTCAGGGATGTCTGTGGCGGGTCGACGTTCTCCCTATGCGGAGAGCCGCACTTGCCCTGACCGTCGCGGCAACGCTGTTCGCGGCTTCCCCCGCGGGCGCGCAGGGTGCCAGTGGCGGCGCGGAGGCTCCGGAAACCACGGCGAACGCGCCCGCGACGGGCGCGACGGTCCAAGGCGGCGCCCGCTACAGCGCGCCGCCGAAGCAGGCTTCGAAGCGGCGCGCGCGCAAGAAGACGCGCGCCAGCAGGGGCGGCGCCAAGGCGCGCGGCAAGGCCCGTCGCCGCCGTCCCGTGGCGAAGAAGCCCAAGCCCGCCCCCGCTCCGGCGCCGCTCCCGATCCCCACCAGCGATCACGCCTTCCCCGTCGCCGGCCCCTACTCGTTCGGCGGCGCCGACGGCCGCTTCGGGGCCGGGCGCAAGGGCCACATCCACCAGGGCCAGGACATCACGGCCGCAGAGGGCGTGCCGGTCGTCGCCCCGTGGGCCGGCACGGTCGAGGCGGTCAAGTACCAGGCCGGCGGCGCCGGCCATTACGTGGTGCTCGACGGTGAGGGCGAGGACCGCGACTACGTCTTCATGCACCTGCGCCAGGGCTCGGTGATCGTGACCAGGGGCGCCGTGGTGGTCAAGGGCCAGCAGCTCGCCCAGGTGGGCAACACCGGCAGCTCGACAGGCGCCCACCTGCACTTCGAGATCTGGGTCGGCGGTGGCTGGTACACCGGCGGTCAGCCGGTCGACCCGCTGCCGTTCCTCCAGGCCTGGCTGCGCTAGGCGCCTGGAGCGCCTGGCGCTGCTTCCCCGCCGGCGTTACTTCGGGTCGACGGTCAGCTCGAAGCTGCCCGACAGGCCCTCGGTGGAGGACTCGATCGAGCCGGTCAGCTCGTCGAGCGGCCGGGTCGCGATCGCCCCGCGGATCCGGTCGCCAAGCTCGAAGCCGGTGCTGTCGAGCAGATCGCCCTCGACCTGCTTCAGGATCTGCTGCCCGAGCTCCTCCGCGTTGGCCTTGAGGACGACGGCGCCCTTCGCGCCGGGAACCGCCGCCGTGCGGTCGGCCGCAAGCGAGCCCGCGACCGCCGGGTCGTTCGAGATCACGAAGAACTTGTCGACGACACCGAAGACGAACCGCTCCCCGTCCGCGGTGGCGAGGGCGTAGAAGTCCTCGCCCGCCTTCGGCTTGGCGAAGCCGACACGCTCGTCGGTCGCGCCCTCGGCGAGTCGGGACAGGACCGTGGAGACCTTCTCGAGGGTGCGCTCGACCTTGGCGGGGTCCTCGAGCTCGGCCCGGGCCCCGAACTTGCCGTCGAGCCCGACACTGACGGCGACGTCCTCCTCGAGCTGGCTCAGGAGGTCCTCCTCGAGGTCGACGTCGATCTGGCGCTCGATCTGGGCGATGCTGTTGTCGAACTCTCCGGAGCCGTCTGGATCGACCTCCTTCGCCGTCGCCCGGGCGAACTCGAGGATGTGCGAGAGATCGCGCAGGGCGACGCCGATCTCACCATCGCGGTCGAGCACCTGCGGCGAGGCCGCCCCGGTCGCGATCGGCACGTCGGCGTCGGTGAGCCCCTCGGGATCGGTGTCGACGTCGAAGTCGATCGACACCCGGTCCTGCTCGAACGCAAGCGCGATCCCGCCGGTGCGCAGCGCCCGCACCCACTTGACCTCGAGCGCCTGCTTCGCCTCGTCGCTGGCGCGCAGCAGCCCGCCGATGTCGAGGTAGACGCGCAGCATCGCGTCCTGCGGCAGGCCCTCGGTGCCGGCGTCGAAGTCCTCCTCGGTCATGCGGTCGTCGCCCTCGCGCAGCTCGAGCGCCCGCGTGAGCTCCTTCTTCGAGCCGGCGACGATCAGCACGTCGCCCTCGACCGCGAACGAGTCCCCGTCCTCGTCCTTGTAGAGCTTGGCGCCGCTCGCCTCGCCGTCCTCCTCGGCCTTCTCCTCCTTGAGCAGCTTGTCGATCGCATCCTCGTTCGAGGCTTGGATCGCGCCGACGAAGCTGCGGTCCTGACCGCTCGGCACGTTCACGAACGCGCCCGCGTCGGTCGACCCGACGACGAACTCGTTGCCGAGCGCCTCCTCGACCTGCTCGAAGTCCCCGTCCTCGTCGAGCTCCTCGCGGATCGCCTTCTTGATCGCGTCCCCGAACGCGAACCGCTCGATCAGGTCCGTCGCGGCCCGGTACTGCTCTCCGTTGGTGTCCGTGTCGATCGCGACCACGAACGGCGAGTCCGCGGGCAGGTAGCCGAGCGCGTTGTCGAGCGGACTCTCGGCGTCGCTGCCCGAGCTGCTGCTGCCACAGCCAGCGATCGCAAGGATTCCAAGGACGAGGAGGAGGGAGGAAAGCTTTCGCATGGCGCGGCAGGCTACCGCAGCCCCCGGCCCTTTCGCCGATACGATGAGCCCCGCGGCGAGGTAGCTCAGTTGGTAGAGCACACGACTGAAAATCGTGGTGTCGCCGGTTCGAGTCCGGCTCTCGCCATACGAGGAATGGCCTGCAAATCGGCCGCTTATTTGAGGCGCGGTGGGCGGTTGATCAGGGGCCCGTTGGGCCGGATTTCGCGTTCGAAGTCCTATTCGGAGTCCCAAACCCCCTCCGTTCGGGTCTTGCCAGGTGTCGTCAGAACGTTCCTCAGAGCCCTTCGAGAAGGGCGCTCTCGGGGCCTCCCCAATCCTCCGGAACGCCGAGCAGGGCAGCGGGACTGGCTTCAACGTCTTGGTAGGTCACGCCCCCTTTCCGATCAAGGTAAATGGGTTTGATGCACTATCGGCCGTAGGCGGCGAAGGCGCGTGGGAGTTGTCCGGTTTGGTGGTGTGCCAGATGCCGCTGCGAGGGTGAGTAGTCGGAGACCGACCCTGGCGGCGAGGCCGCCGATGGCTCTGGCGTTGTGGCGTTCGAGACGACTTGGCCTTTGCGGGTCCAGATGGTCGATTCGATCCGTTGGCGATGCAGGCGGGTTGGCCGTGGCGGGCGGGTTCGTCTTTGCGGTCAGGGCCGCTCGGCCAGCCGCGCATCACAGCGCGCAGCGCGCTCGGCTCCGTCCCAGCCAACAAGCCTATTTACGAACGTTGCATTACTCTGGCCCGCGCGAAGCTGCTAGCGCGCTCGACTGGTCCGAGCCCCCTTACCAGATGACAGCGTCTTCGGACAACTGCGAAAACGTAGCTGCGTGTGCCGCGCATAGAACCCAAGCCATGCTCATCAGCGATCTCGCACAGGCCGACAGCGAGCGCCGCCGTCCACCTCCAGACCAGATAGCGAGCCCATCGCCCCACAAGGAGCGATGCGCATGACTGGGGTGCCCGACCCTGCGGAAGATGGCCGCCGAGCTGCGCGTCTCCATCCGCAGAGCGCACCGATCGACTGGACGCTAAAGGAATCCGTGCGTGCCGCCATGCGTACGAAGGTCCGGCGCCTCCTCACCAAGCGTGACGACCCGCCCGATCTCGAGCAGCAGACGTTCGAGCAGGTGCCGGAACAGGCGGAGCTCTTCGCTTCCACCGCGACGGAGTCGGCTGCGTGACAACTGCACGACAGTGGCTTGACGAGCTAACGAGCTACTACACACCGTCGTCAACTCAGTTCGATGGCGCTCGGAGCCATAGAGCCGCGATCGAGGTGCGCCTCGACACGTTCCTCGGATTGCACGAGATGTTCGAGATCGGCTCGCTGCGCCACGGCACCGGCGTCTGGCTCTACAGCGACGCCGACTATCTCGTGTCACTGAAGGGAACCCGACCCGACTCCCCATGGACGATGCTGAACAAGGTCAAGGAGCAAATGCAGGCGCGATTCCCGAGCACCACTGTCACCATCAAGCGCCCGGCCGTTGTCTGCAAGTTCTCGGATGGCGACGTTGAGGTGGTGCCCGGCTATCCCCACGGGAGCGGATACTCGATCGCCAACCCCGCGGATGGCTGGATGCTCACGCATCCAAAGAATCACAACAAGTACGTCGCGGACGCGAACGCGAAGCACCGCGGCGCGATCAAGAAGCTAGCTCGTCAGGTCAAAGTCTGGAAGTACAAGCGCAATGTGCCTGTGTCCTCTTGCTATTTGGAGATGCGGACCGCGAAGCACATGAACGGCGAAGACTCGTACGCACCATTGTGGGACCTCTACCTCACACTGAAGAAGATGCGTGACGCTGACCTCGCAGCGATGAACGACCCAACCGGACTGGGCTCTCGGTTCGGGGCATGCTCCTCAGAGGCCCGACGACTTGACGCAATGTCCAAGCTCAGCACGGCGATGAGCCGGGCACTCAAGGCGAAGGACTACGCCGCGGAGGGATACGAATCACTGGCAATCGAGCAGTTGAAGCTGCTCTTTAACCAGTAGGGCGTCGCCGGGATGAGCGCTCAACAGGACTACACGCCACCGGTCAGCTCGATGATCGAGACGCGGCAGAACGACCGCGATGCGCTTCGATTGCTCATCGCACAGCGTCGGCTGTATCGATAGGCCAAGCGCTGGCTTGGCGTCCGCTGGCTCGGCATGGTCCTAATCGGCATCGGGGCGCCCGTCGTTTCCGTTCTCTGGCCGAGTCTCGCGGTAGCGGCGGGCGCCGTGGCAGGCGCGTGGATCTTCGCGGGGCGGACCTTCCTCGCGCTAGCCCAGTCGAGGCTCACTACGCAGGCGGCGTCAGTCCAGGAGCAGTTCGACTTCTACGTCTTCGGTATGCCGGACACGACAGCCCGCTCCACGCTGCCGTCGCACGAGCGGATTGCAGCTATTGCAGGGCCGGAAGACCAGATTCGCGAGGCAGCCGAGTCTGAGCGCCTCGCCGATTGGTACGCCATCGATCAGGCGAATAGCGGCGCAGTCGCCGTAGCGATTGCCCAGCGTGCGAACGCCTCCTATACGGACGGGTTGATTCGAACTACGGCGATTGGATGGTCCGCAGCGACTGCTGCGTGGTGCGTCCTGCTGATCATCGTTGCTCTCTCGGCACACGTGACTCTAGAGACGTTCTTGCTCGGGGTGTTCCTGCCGGTACTGCCCGCTTTTCTCGACGTGGTTCAGTACGTCGTCGGTGTATGGCGGTCGGCAGCAGAACGCGCTGACCTCGCTCGTGCCATTGAGGGAAGGCTCACCGGCGCATCCGAGCCGGACCCCCAAGAACTACTGGTCTGGCAGGAACAGCTGTTTGATCTCCGACGTGGCGCGCCGGAAGTACCAGACGTTATCTACAAGCTGAGGTGGACGACGAACGAGCGGACGATGCGGTCGGCGGCAGACCAACTGGGCCGCCGGGCCCGCGGAAGGGGCTGATGGCACTCACTACGGCAAAGGCGTTCAACGAGTTCAAGGCCAAGCTGCTGCTCACCACAGCACATAAGGACACGGTGAAAGGCCGGCAGACTACTACCGAGGGCTACCTCCGCGACTCATTCCCGTCATCTAGCGATCTACCGCTTCGCTCGACATACCTCATGGGGTCGGCGGGCCGCGACACGATCATTCGGCCGTTGGATGACGTCGACATCCTGGCCGTCTTCAACAACAAGGACGACATCTTCGATCGGCTCTACCGATACGACTCGAAGAAGTTTCTGTATCGCGTCCGCGACGCACTCAACGACTATCGGGTCGAGGTCGTCGGCGCCCGCGGTCAAGCGGTCCGCCTCTTCTACAAGTCCGCACCCCACGTCGACATCGCCCCCGTCTTTGCGTGGTCCGGCGGAGGCTACGCTCTTCCGAACGGCTCGGGAGGATGGCTGACCACCGATCCCTATGCCCACCACAACTGGATCACGCAGCGTCAGCAAGTTCTGTCTTACCGGCTCAAGCCGATGGTCCGGATGCTCAAGCGATGGAACAACGTGCACAGCAAGTACCTGAAGGGCTTTCACCTCGAAGTTCTGGTCGCGACTGTGTTTTCGAGCCTCGGCGGAGACTCCCGAGACGCCTGTGAAAAGTTCTTCCAGTGGGCCCCGAACTCATTGACCGTCAATGATCCGGCAGGGCACGGCGGCGACCTCTCGGCGTACCTGACCTGGACAACGCGTTCCACCGTTCTCAGCAACTTGGAGAGCGCGAGGCAGCGGGCGGCAAAGGCCAATGCGGCAGAGGCGAGCGGAGATCACGCTGAGGCAATCCGACTCTGGCGGATTGTCTTCGGCAACGAGTTCCCTACCTACGGCTAGCGCGTGGCTCGTTTCATCCACCGGTTACGCGGCTCATACCGTCCATACCAACCTTCCGGAACCGGCATCAGTCCCGTGCAGTACATCGGAGGCCATCGGGGGAATGGCCTGCAAGTCGCCCGTTTCTGAGGGTTGATCGCACCCGGAAGGGACGTCTACGGCAGCCGGCTTCGGGCTTGGAGTCCGGTCGGCAGCCGGCTTCGGGCTTGGAGTCCGGTTCGGGAGTCCTAAACCCCGTTCTCGATCCTCGCCCCGGGCGTCGGGAAAAAAGGTCCAGGCGTCGGGCCAGTGGTTGGTCGGCTCGGCGAGCGCCGGGTCGTAGCCGACCACCTGTACGTCACCAGCAACGCTGAGGACGGCCTGGTAGCCGTCACTGGTGGCGACCGCGCGAAGCCCTCCACGGGCCTGGGTATGTAGGCGCGCACGCGGTCGCTGCGGGCGGGGTCGAGCGATGCGGCCGTCCTCGATGGCCTCTCGAGGATCGATGTCAGCGCGGTGATGAGCTTTGAGCATCGCCGGGCCGGTCGGGTCGCGGCGGCGCTCGCGTCCCGTAGCTCATGATCCCCGCGGATCTCGCTACCTCTTCACGTTTGCACAAACTATGGCTCTATGCCATACTTTGCGCATGCCTGTCGCTGTCCGCGACATCCTTCTGGATCGCGCTTTCGACCAGTACGGCTTTTTGACCTCCGACGATGCCCGGTCGCTGGACATCGATCAGAAGCGGCTCGTGGACATGGAGCGCCGAGGCACGCTGGAGCGCGTCGCACGAGGCCTCTACCGGTTCAAGATCGTCCCCCGCACCGGCCGCGAGCACTTGATGGAGGCTGTGCTGTGGCCGCGACGCATTCGCGGCGTGCTCTCCCACGACACCGCACTCGAGCTGCACGACCTCTGCGACATCAACCCGACCAAGATCCACATCACCGTCCCGCGCCGATACCGGATCAATCGCGTCATCCCCGCGACCTACTCGATCCATCATCGCGATCTCCCCGACTCGGACCGGACCTTCATCGAGGGGATCGCCGTCGTGACGCCCGCACGGTCGATCGAGGACGCGATTGACACCCACGTCGACCCCAAGCTCATCGACCAAGCGATCGAGACGGCTCGGCGTCGCGGACTCCTCCGCGGCGCGGCTCTCGGCGAGCTCGAAACCCTGGCCAGACAGGCACAATCGGCGTCGTGAGCTTCCCGAAGGCAAGGCCGCCTCACAACATCCGCGTGCTGCACGGATGGTTGCGGGACTACGCCCGCCAGAACGACATCCCTGAGGGGCACCTCAAGCATGCCGTCGACTACGCAATCGTCGTTTCGGCGCTCGACCAGGCACAGGCGTTCGGCGGACCCGCATTCGCGATCAAGGGAGGAGTGGCGATGGAGCTACGTCTACAGCTTGCCGCACGGGCCACGCGCGATCTCGACGCCGTCTTCCTCGGCGCCTTCGACGGTTGGCTGGACGCGCTCGACGACGCGCTTGCTCGCCCTATCGCCGACTTCGATCTCTCGCGTGGCGTACCCGAGCCGATCAAGACGACCTCGACGATGCGCGTCGACATCTACCTCGACTACCGCAGCCGCCGCTGGGGAACCGTGAAGCTCGAGGTCGCGCCGGCCGAGGCCGACCAGGTCCTCGACATCGACGAGGTCGACCCGTTCGACCTCACCCAGTTCGGCCTACCGGCCGCCGACCGCGTTCCGATCGTCGGACTCCCCTACCTGATCGCCCAAAAGGTCCACGCCTGCACCGAGCCGCTCGATGGACGCGACAACCCCCGCGTGCGCGACCTCATCGACCTCCAACTGGTCCAACCCCTACTCGACGATGCCGACCTTCCGCGCATCCGCCAAGCGTGCCGGGCAATCTTCACCGCACGCCATACCCACCCCTGGCCGCCCACGCTGGCGATCCCACCAGCGTGGCCAGCCGCCTACGCCCGACTCGCAGACGAGCAAGCCAACACCCAGCTCGCCCCTACCATCGAGGACGCCGCTCGCTCCGTCGAAGCACTGGTCGCACGCGTCGAAGCCAGCGTGGCCCACGCCGGACGACGAACAGTCGACCGACATCGCGAAGCCCTCGAGATCCTCGACAACGCCGAGCCCATGACCGACGACCGATAGGCACCCCCAAGACGCCAGCGCGCTCGCATTGGGACTCCAGCCGCCGCCCACGTCCTAAACCCTCACGAAACCGCCCGAATCCGCGGGTACGTCCCATCCGTCCACTCTGCCGAATCCGCTTTCTAGAGCCTCAAACGGACCATCGCAGGCCACTGTCCGGCTCGCTGAAAATCGTGGTGTCGCCGGTTCGAATCCGGCCCTCGCCATCTAGGGAATCGGCTGGAAAATCGAGGAAGCTGCGCGGCCGATGGTGGCGGTTCGGCGCCCGGTTCGGCCGCTTCTGGGGGCAGTCCCTTTTCGTTACCGAAGCAGAGCGGGACCGCCTCGCTCAAGATGCGGTCGCGAAGGTACGGCGAGAGCCCGCCCTCGCTGAGCACGTCCACCGCAACGTCGAGCCCGTCCTCCGGCTCCTGACCCAGCGCGATCAGGTCGAAGAGACTCCGGCCCTCCCTCCATGCCGACGAGCAGGTCGAGATCGCCGCCCTCGTACCGCTCGCTCCGCGCAGCGGACCGAAGATGCGGACGTCCGTGGCGCCGTGGCTCACCGCTACGACGACGATCTCAGGACGCAACTGGCCTGCATATATGCTTGCCCCATGGGAGCCCCCGCCCACGCCAGGCACTGTCAGCGGGCGAGCCGATCGAGAATCGCTTGGTCGTCCTCGATCATCTGGCGAAGACGGCCTCGAAACGCCTTGTCCTTGCGTCGCTCGTCGATCAACAGGTCGATCGCCTCGCGCACGGTGTCGGAGACCGGCTTTCCCTCGGCCCGAGCGACGGCCTCCAGCTCAGCGGCCTTATCGGCTGGTAGCCGGAGCGTCATTGCCTTGGTGTCCATGTCGATCCCTCGTCCGCCGATAGGTGTCTAGATACCACGGTATCACGGTAGCCATGCGCCGTCTAGACCTGGCCGACTACCTCCTGATCGCGGAGGCGATCCTTGGAATCACGACCGACCGGCTCAAGCGCACGGCGAAGCTTGGACTCGTGGAGTCGGCCTTGGCAGCACCCTTCGCTGGATTCGGCGACCACGACCTCTATCCCGAGCCAGCCGGCAAGGCTGCTGTTCTCTGCTCGCGACTCATACGCAACCACCCGCTTCCCGACGGCAACAAGCGCGTCGCGTTCATCTGCATGCGCGAGTTCATCGCCCGCAATGGCTTGACATGGCGCCGGCCACCCGATGACGAGGCCGCCGCAATGGTCGAGCGACTCGCCGGTCGGGAGATCGACGAAGCTGACTTCGGCGCCTGGCTCACGAGCTACATGAGCTAATGAGACGACCGCCGGCCCCGATGGCCAAGGGTCAAGAGCGGCGAGTGCTGCGATTGGTTTGTGGATGACACCGAACTCGACACCTAGCCCACGGTCCGCCCGAGCGCGGCGCCTCGCATACGCGTCGAGACGGTGCTGAATCGGCCCTCGTCATCCATGACACGATCAGCGGCTATGCCGAATTCGAATAAGGGCAGGCAGGGCATCGGGTCGAACAGGTGGATCGCGGTCCCGGTCATGCTGGTGGCGTGGGTCATACGGCAGTCGTATGTGGGCAGCAAGGCGACACTGCCTCGGCTCCGAGTGGCCGCGTGGGCGTCCAGGTAACTACCGTCGAGCGACAGGCCGCTGAGGCAATGTCGGTTCTGAAGACGAGCCGGACGGCCGATCCGGCGCTCGCCTTCCAGGACGACTAGCCCGCGGCAAGGGGAGGCGAGCCGGTGCGCCCGGGCTCGCCTCCCATTTGCGCCTCGTTCCTCTGGAGGGAGGGAGGACACGCGGGGAACGTAGTCGGAAGATGGTCGTGTGTCCATGGCTGCTACTGACTAGTCAGTCGTCGCTAGTCGCCCTGACGAACGCTGGGGAGGTCATAGCTGACTAGTCAGTCACAGCCATACCCCTCGGAACGATGCCGGGCTACGGTGGCAACGCCTGAGCGATGGGTGTGACATGCCAATCCACTGTCGCCAAGGCGGAGTGCCTGCCCTCCATAGCGCAGGGATGGCGGGGAGGCAGGGCGCGGCTCACGCGCTCGGCCTCCCCCAACCATCGTCGATGTCATGTGGCCTGACGATTGGGTGCAAGGTGTTGTCTGTTGATTCAGTGAGTGTGTCATTCCCGCGTGGGCTGGCGCAGGTCCCGGTCCTACGAGATGTCTCCATGGAGATCGCGCCGGGGGAGCTGTTCGCCGTCTATGGCAAGCGTGCCGCGGGCAAGACCACCCTGCTGGAGGTCACGGCCGGCCTGACGACACCGGACACAGGCTCGGTCGCCTTCGACGGATGGGACCTCGCGAAAACCTCACGGCGCGAGCTGGCGCTCCTGCACCGCGAGAAGATCGGCTGGGTCGAGCGTGCCGGCCCACAGACCGCAGACGTCCCGATGCACGTCTACGTCGCGATGGCGCTCTACCGCACCCTCAGCCGCCGCGAAGCCCACAATCGAGCTCTGACGATCCTCGAGCGCGTCGGCGCGCGTGACTACGCCGGTGCACTGTGGGGTGACCTGCCTCACACCGTCCGCGTGTTCGTCGCGATTGCGCAGGCGCTCGTTCGCGAGCCCCAGCTGCTGATCGTCGACGACCCCGTCTACGGGCTCGGTGCCATCGAGCGCGACGACGTGACGGCACTCCTTCGCGAGGTTGCCGAGCAGGCCGGCGTCGCGGTCCTGCTCGCAGTACCGGAGCTGCCGGCGATGCTCCATGCCCACCACGTACGCGTCCTCGCCAACGGCAAGCTCATCGGCCCACCGTCCGCGGACGCCGACACTGGCACGGTCGTCCAGTTCCCCCGAGCCCGACGGCCGGCCTAGCAGAGCTAGTCCCCGCCATGGGAGTAGGCGAGCCTCCAGAGCCTCAATACCGGCAGCAGGAGCCGAGCGAGGGAGCCCCCGGCTGCGGCCAGCGCTTGGGTTTCGCAGCGCATCTCCGGTGCACGCGCGCTGTCCTTCGACAAGTACATAGCGATCATCGCACTCACGACAACGGCGTGCTTGTGACCATCTGGAAGGCTGAGCGCTCCGAGTGAAGCTGTTCTGATGCAGGTCGCAAGACGGTGCGTCCGCTCCTCGGCACTTGGGTAGTGCGCCACGTAGCTGTGGTCGCCGGACACCGCGTCCTCAGCCTGGTCGGCATAGCTGTCGAGCATGACGGCTACCAGCGACATCCACGGCCAGTAGACATGCTGGGTCATCTCCACCTCGCCGACCGTCACGTTCTCTCGAGAGGCCAGCGTAAGCAGGGCAAGAACGGCCAACGACCCGCTTGCTCCTCCGCCCAACTCGTACCACAGGAACCTCCCGTTCTCGGGGCCCTGGAGTGTCGCCCAGCGCTCGACGGCGACGTCCCGCTCGCGGGGATCGGTCAAGTGGTTGAGCGCGAGCACTTCAAACCGCCCCGCCTCGCGCAGGACGAGGACCCGAACCCGATCGTAGGAGGGAAGGGCACGGCATCGCTGTTGACACGATTCGACCAGCGCCCTGAGATAGCCGCCGTCGTCCTTCCACGGATGATGCCGGTAGTAGTCCGACGGGACGCGGCGGGGGTCGACCGCGTCGAGCAGTGCGAGGTGGAGTTCCCTTCCGTTGGCCTCTGTCCTGTGACGCTCGTTGACGTTGTCGAGAAAGTCGAGGATCAGCTCGTACGCCGTCAGCAGTCGGAGCAGGTTGCCGTCACGGCGGGCGGGCAGCGTCGAGAACAGCGCCGCGCCCTCCGCGTGCGTCCGCTTGTGAGCCAGAGCGTAGAGAGCGTCATCTCGGATCGGGCCGCTGGGTATGCGCTTCGCGAGAGCACGCCAGTGCCGCATCTCGCGCGTGACCTGATGGGTCCCCCACGACAGCTGTCTCGTCGCAGCGCGAATCAGCGCCCAGAGCTGCGCAGGGGTAAGCGGGGTCGGATCATCACGACCTGGGTGCGACATGCCATCTCCGAGCCTATGGCGGCTGGGCGCATCGCCTCACGCCCACCGGTCAGTACGGGCGCGACTGATAGGGCGTGGGGTAAGCTCATGTTCCGATCACGTCGCTGGAGGGGCGGAGGGAGATGAGCGATCTGTCGACAAAGCACATGGTGCTTGGCCTCGTCGTAGAGCGGCCGAACTACGGCTATGGGCTTCAACAGCAGATCACCGAGCGGCTCGGCTTTCTGCACCTCGCCCGTAGCAACGTCTACCAGGTCCTCAAGCGCCTCGAGGAGGAGGGCCTCGTCGCCCAAGCCGGGCAGCTGCGCGTTCGACCGAGCGATACCGCCGCACCGCGGACGCTCTATCGCGCCACCCCGGAGGGAGTAGCCGCGTTCAAGGAGTGGATGGCCGCTCCGAGCGAGCGCGGAGTGCTTCGCGACGAGTTTCATACCAAGCTCGCCCTCGCCGGCCCAGAGGATCTGCCCGAGCTGTTGGTGACCGCCGAATCTCAGTTGGCAGCCTGCGTCGCGGACTTGACCGCGCTCACCAAGCCGTCGTTGCGCGCCGCACGGGCCGGTACGACGCCGTGGCCCGACGCTGCGCGGATGCTTCTGGATGACTTCCGGGCTCAATGGCTGGAGGGCACCATCGACTGGCTCACCTCCACCGTGGAGGTCATCGAGGCGCGCATCGTCCAGCGGGCCGAGCCGAGCGCGTGACGTTGTTGTCCGTCGATTCGGTGAGCGTGTCGCTTGCACGCGGGCTGGTGCGGATCCCAGTGCTACGTGACGTATCGATGGAGCTGGCGCCGGCGGAGCTGTTCGCCGTCTATGGCAGGCGCGCGGCGGGCAAGACCACCCTGCTGGAGATCGCGGCCGGCTTGACACCACCAGACACAGGCTCGGTGATCTTCGACGGACGCGACCTGGCGAAGATCTCACGCCGCGAGCTAGCGTTCCTGCACCGCGAGAAGATCGGCTGGGTCGAGCGCGCCGGCCCACAGACCACAGACGTCCCGATGCACGTCTACGTCGCCATGGCGCTCTACCGCACCCTGAGCCGCCGCGAAGCCCACGACCACGCCATGCGAATCCTTCACCGTGTTGGCGCGGGCCACTACGCCGGCGCGCTCTGGTCGGATCTGCCGGACACCGCTCGGATGTTCGTCGCGATCGCGCAGGCGCTCGTTCGCGAGCCCAAGCTGTTGATCGTCGATGACCCGGTGTATGGACTAGGCATCACCGAGCGCGAGGAGGTGATCGGCCTGCTTCGCGAGGTTGCCGAGCAAGCCGGCGTGGCGGTCCTGCTCGCAGTACCGGAGCTGCCGGCCATGCTCCATGCCCATCAGGTGCGCGTCCTCGCCAACGGCAAGCTCATCGGCCCACCTCCCGACGACGCCGGCACCGTCCTCGAGTTCCCCCGCACCCAATGGTCCGCCTGACTTGCTCGTCCTCGACGAGGTAGTCAAGCACTACGGCGCCGGTGGTGGCGAGACTGTCCGCGCGTTAGACGGCATCTCCATGACCATCCGGGCGGGTGAGCTCGTCGCGCTCTACGGACCGAGCGGATCAGGCAAGACGACCCTGCTCAACATCATCGCGGCCCTGCTTGCGCCCGACAGCGGCCACGTCTTCGTCGAGGGCCGTGACATCTCCCAGCTGTCTCCGCGCGACACTCAGCGCTACCGCAGAGTCGAGCTGGGCTACATCAACCAGTCCACCGAGCTGCTGCCCGGCATTCGCGCGATCGACAACGCCGCGCTGAAGCTGCTCGGCACGAGGTCGAACGTGCATGAGGCCCGCGACCAGGTGGTCCCTTTGCTGGAGCGCCTGGGACTCGCCGATCGCCTGCATCACCGCCCCCACGAGCTCTCGGCTGGGCAGCGCCAGCGTGTCCTGATCGCCCGGGCGCTCTCCACCCGTCCCCAACTGGTGCTCGCCGACGAGCCGACCGGCAACCTCGACGCACAACGCAGCCGCGAGGTCCTCCAGATGCTCACCGACGTCTGCGCGGAGCAGCAGATCGCCACGCTCCTGGCAACTCACGACCCCCAGGCAGCAGCTTTCGCGACGCGTGCGCATTCACTGCAGGAGGGGCGTCTTGCGCCGCACGGCCCGCCGGATCTCGCGCTGCCGGCGGAGAGCGGGGGCTAGCGACTCTGCGCCCGGACAACGCATTCTTCCTGTTCCGAATCCGTCTGCGGGCTCGCATCGTGCAGGAGCTGCTCGCCGTCACCGGAATAGCCATCGGCGTCGGACTGGTGTTCGCGGCGCTGGTCGCGAGCACCAGCCTCACCGGCTCTGTGCGGCAGCTGACCGACAGTGTCATCGGGGACGCGACGCTTCAGCTCTCAGCACGCGGCGCGGCGGGCTTCGACGAGCGGATAGTCGAGGAGGTGAGGGCGGTCGAGGGCGTCGACACCGCCGCACCCGTACTCGAGACACAGGCGAACATCCTGGGGCCGAAGGGCCGCGCCTCGGTGCTCTTCCTTGGCGGTGACGAGCACTTCACCCGCCTCGGCGGGTCTCTGCTCGGGCACTCCGGTGGCGCTGACTTCTCCGGCATCAGCGGCATTGCCTTGCCGGCACAGCTCGCGGATTCGCTAGGCCTCGCCTTCGGTCAAAGCCTGCGCATGGAGGTCAACTCGCGGGTTCGCTCGGTGACTCTCGGTGTGAGGCTCGCCGAGGCCGAGATCGGCGCCCTCGTTCACCACCCGGTCGCCCTGGCGCCGCTGGAGGGCGCACAGGAGATCAGCGGCATGGAGGGTCGCGCCACCCGCATCCTGGTCGAGTCGAAGCCAGGCAGGGAGCGGGCCGTACGGGCCGCCCTGACGCGGATCGCGGCCGATCGCCTCGATGTAAGCGCCGCCGACTCCGAGGTCGCGGTATTTGCACAGGCCGCGTCTCCGACGAATCAGTCGACGGCGCTCTTCTCCGTCTTCAGCGCTCTCGTCGGGTTCCTGTTCGCGTTCAGCGCCGTGCTGTTGACGGTGCCCCAGCGGCGCCGGTTCATCACCGACATCAGGATGTCTGGTCACACCTCCGGGGCTGTCGTCCAGCTGTTGCTCCTCGACGCGCTCGCCTTGGCAGTGCCGGGGGTCATTCTCGGTTTGCTGCTCGGCGATCAGCTCTCCCGTCACCTCTTCGACTCGACGCCGGGGTATCTGGCGGCTGCCTTCGCCTTCGGATCGCAGCGGATCGTCACCTGGCAGAGCGTCGCGATCGCGAGCGGGGCAGGAGTCGCAGCCGCCTGCATCGCCGTCTTCGTGCCGCTGCGAGACATCCTCGCCTACCGCCCCAACCGAAAGCGCCGCCCGCCGAGCCACGGCGGGCGCTTCGACGTTCGCGCGGGGATTGCCGCCGCGGTGTGCCTGGCCGTCGTGACTGCCCTCGTCGTAGCGGCACCCGACGCCGCCGTGCCTGCAATCGCGACCTTGACGGCTGCACTGCTTCTGTTGCTTCCGTTCCTGCTCCGAGCCGTAGCGGCCGCCTTGGCACTCGTCACCCGCTCGATCCGCAGCGTCGTTCCGACTGTCGCGCTCCAAGAGCTCGGGTCCTCGGAGGCCAAGACGCGCACGCTCGCGGTAGCGGCCACCGGCGCGATCGCGGTCTTCGCGGCTGTCGCGATCGGCGGCGCCCACGCCGACCTCGAGCGTGGACTCGACGCGTCGGCACGAGACATCGACCAGAACGCCGATATCTGGCTCACCTTCGACGGTAAGGCGAACATCCTGGCTACAACGCCATTCGACAAGCCAGGACAAGTGGCGGCTGCTGTCCGCGGCGTCGCCGGAGTCAGCCAAGCGCACTGGTATCGCGGGAGCTTCTTCGACCTAGGTGACCGACGCGCATGGGTCCTCGCGCCCCCACCGTCGGCCGAGAACCCGATCCCGCCGACCCAGATCATCGAGGGAGGCGTCGCGCGGGCCAGCAAGCGGGTGCGCAGCGGGGGATGGATCGCCCTGTCCCAATCCATCGCACGCGACCTCGATGCCGAGGTAGGGCAGCGAGTCACGTTCCCGGCGGTCGTACCGACTCCCTTCCGTGTCGCGGCGATCACCACCAACCTCGGATGGCCGCCGGGCGCCATCGTGCTCAACGCCCAGGACTACGCTCGCGCTTGGGGCTCGCGCGCTGCGAGTGCTCTACATGTCGATCTCAGGCCTGGTGCCCCGCCCGACGAGGTCGCGGCCGGGATCCGGCGCGTCATAGGTCCCAACTCGCCTATGCGCGTCGAGACGACGCACGAGCGAGTGGATCGACACTACGCGCTGACGCGGGAGGGCCTTTCTCGACTGACCCAGATCTCCGCGATGGTGCTCATCTCCGCCGTCCTGGCGATGGTCGCCACCGTGGGCGGAATGATCTGGCAGCGACGAAGAACCTTCGCGTCGCTCAAGGTCCAAGGCCTGTCCGAGCGGGAGCTGTGGTCGTCGCTTCTTCTGGAGAGCACCGTCCTACTGGGAACCGCGAGCCTCGCGGGGGCGGCGTTCGGACTGTACGGCCAGGTTCTCCTCGGGCGAGCACTGGAGGCCATCACGGGCTTCCCCGTCTTCTACTCGGTTGCGGTGCTGATCGCCGGAAGCGTCCTAGCCGCAGCCACGCTCGTCGCCGTCGCAATGCTCGCTGTCCCGGGCTGGTTGGCCGTGCGTGTTCCCCCGCGACGTCCCGAGGCTTGAAAGGCGCTGAAACTTAGGAGCGCGTACGGGGATCATGAATCCCGTGGCGCGATAACGACCGCATGGACACCGACCCCGATCAGAATCACACGACCCATAGCGGAAGGCTTAGAGCGTTCCTCGAACGCGAAGGAATGAACCACGACTGGTGGGTCCGAATGCTTCTCAAGTACGGTCGAGCCTTCGAGTGGTCATCGCTGCCGAAGGATGTGCTCGCTATGCAGGAACGCTGCTGTTATTTGAACTCGTTCACACTCGCGACTGAGCAGCCAGATCGCTTTGTCTACTTCGAGGGCTACGCCGCACTGGCCAGCGCGAACGGATGGGGAAGCTCTCACGCGTGGTGCATCGACGGCGACGGCAAAGTCGTCGATCCGACTTGGGCCAACATCCGCAGCGCCCATCCCGGCGGATATCTCGGGATGCCAATTCCGCTCCACATCGTCGAGCCCTATGCGTACTTCGAGTCGCGCGGCACGATCGACGGCTGGCTCCGTGAGCGTCGTGACGAGATGGAGATAGAACTGCCTCGTCAGCTCGGCGTCGATCCGATTTAGGTGTTGTGTTCCGGTCACTCATTGATGAGTCCATGCCGCATGAGAAGATATCTTCGTGCCCCAAGTGACGTACTCGTTCTTCTCAGGCAGCGAGCAGGTAACCAACATGCTGGTTCAGCCGGTCACCGAGCTCGACGTCGCGAGGCGAATCGCACGAGAGATCAGCGAATTGCCCAACCAGCGGGACGCAACGATCATCGTGCGGTCACGCAGGATCGAGGGAGGCGGCACAGGCGAGTGGCGAGGGATCGCAGCGGTCTTCATCAATGGAGATGAGATCGAGTCGGACGACCAGCGTTACCCGCGTCACGTCGAGCCATAGCGCCTATCCGCCAATAGGAGCGAGTCGGTGACTAAGCACTCAACTACAGCCGATCGTCCTAGCCCACGCTGGAATCGACTCGAGCGGTGCTCGGTGAGCGCTCCTCAGGCGTCGCCCAGCTCAGGCGGCAGCGCCGTCAGCCCGTCTGGGTAGAGGTCGGCGATCGTCTCCGGGCTCATTTCGAGCGTGTTGCCCGGCTCGGGTGGCGCTCCGCAGACGAGCCACAGCGCGTCGGCCTCGGTGTCGTTGAAGACCTGGCGCACGGTGCGCGGCTCTACGACCAGCGCCGAGAGCGGCTCGAGGGTCACGACCTCGTCGTCGATCCGCACGCGGCCCGTTCCCTCGAGAAGCACGTAGAGCTCGGTCTGGACCCGATGGCGGTGCTTGGTGATCGTCTCTCCTGGCCGGAGCCGCCATAGCCGTGCGCCAAGCGCGTCGGTCCCGAGCTGCTTGGCCAGGTCAGTGTTGAGCACGCCAGTTGCGTTCGACGGCCGCCAGAAGGCGTCAGCGGCGTGCAGGACCCGATAGCCAGTGCTCATGCGTCCATGATCGCCCATGGCGGAAGGTGACTGAAGCAGAGCCACCGACGGTCCTGGTAAGGCTGTGGGGGTGACCGCCGCGCTATCCGCCCGTGGCCTCTCCAAGCGCTACGGCAAGACGACCGCGCTCGACGCCGTCGATCTCGAGGTCGCACCGGGAGAGCTCGTCGGGCTGCTCGGCCCCAACGGCGCCGGCAAGTCGACGCTGGTGAAGATCGCCTGCGGGCTGGTCTCCCCCACGGCCGGGGCGGCGCAGGTCAACGGAGCGACGGCCGGCAGCCGCCCAGCACGAGCCTCCACCGGCTACCTCGCCGAGCTGTTTCGCTTCCCCAGCTGGGCCCGCGCGGAGGAGGTGCTCGCGCTCCACCAGCGCCTGGCCCGCTCCGACGGCGGCGCCGCGGAGCGCGAGCAGCTGCTCGCGCGCGTCGGCCTCACCGGCGAGGGCGGACGCCGGATGGAGACGATGAGCAAGGGCATGCAGCAGCGGCTGGGCATCGCCCAGGCGCTGATCGGCGACCCGCGGCTCGTGCTGCTCGACGAGCCCACCAGCGCGCTCGACCCGGGCGGCCGGCGCACGGTGCGCGAGGTGCTCGTCGGGCTGCGCGAGCAGGGCGTCGGGGTGCTGCTGAACTCGCACCTACTGAGCGAGATCGAGCTGGTCTGCGACCGGGTCGTGATCATCGACGGCGGCCGGGTCGTCACCGAGGGGCGGCCGCAGGACCTGACCGCGCCCGGCGGCGTCGAGATCGAGACCTCCGACGGCGTGCGCCGCCTGCCCGACGCGCGCCGCGAGGACGTACCGCGGATCGTCCGCGAGCTCGTGGCCGACGGTACCGAGGTCTACGGCGTCCAGGTCGTGACCGGCACGCTCGAGGACGCCTACCTCGCCGCCGTGGTGGGGCGCGACGGATGAGCGACGCGCTCGCGATCGCCGGCCATGCGCTGCGGGAGGCAGTCCGCCGCCGGGTGCTGCTCGTCGTCTCGCTGCTGACGGCGGTCTTCCTCGGGCTCTTCGCGCTCGCCGCCTTCGAGGCCTTCGACTCGCTCGAGAAGGTCAACGGCATCGTCCCGATCGACGAGCGGGCGCTGGCGGGCGGGACGCTGCTCGGCCTGGCGATGTTCGTAGCGCTCTTCCTCGGCGTGGTGCTGGCCGTCTTCCTCACCCTCGACGCGGTCCGCGGCGACGCCGAGCGGGGGCTCTTGCAGCCGCTGGTCGTGCGCCCGGTGGGGCGTACGACACTGCTCGCCGGACGGCTGCTCGCCGCCTCCGCCGTCTGCGCGCCCTACGTCGTGATCGTCTTCCTGGCCGCCGCGCTGATCACGAACGCCGCCGGCAACTTCTGGCCCTCGTCGCTCTTCGTCCCCGCCGCCGGCCTGGCGCTGGGCGTCATCACCGTGGTGGCGGTCTCGCTGCTCGGCTCGACGGTGCTCTCGACGACCGCCAACGGCATCGCGATCTTCATGGTCTTCGCCACCGGGCTCGCCGCCGGGCTGCTGGGCCAGATCGGCGAGGGGCTCCAGGTCGACGCGCTGGAGACGGCGAGCTCGGTCATGTCGTGGATCGTCCCGTTCGAGGCGCTCTACCAGAACGGGCTCCACGCGCTGACCGCTGACATCGGCGGCGCGGCCGGCGTGATTGTGCAGCTCGGCCCGTTCGGGGGTGCCAGCAACGTAGGCGCGGGGATCTGGCCGTGGGCGGTGGCGTGGTCGGCTGTCGTGCTGGCGTTGGCGGCGTGGGCGTTCGGCCGGCGCGACCTCTGAAGTGACGCCAATCCGCGTTCTGACGAGGGCCACTGAACGTGGTGTCGCCGGTTCGGCGCCCACTTCCATGGCGCATGTCAAGCACGGCCAGATCGAGGTAGGCACATCGCACGATGGTCCTCATGCTGCTCCTCGGCTCGGGATCGGTCGAGGAGTCATCCCGAGCACAATCGCGCTCTGCCCGTGAGCCAGCCGTCGACGACCCCCGCACCGAACTCGATAAGAGGCTCGTAGCCGACGTCCTGATGCTCGACGACCGCGGCGCAGATCGCGACGACGTCCCACGGATCGGTGCCCGCCTTCTCCGCCAGCGACAGGAAGGGCCACCAGTCGAGCACGCCGGACTCCAAGTAGTGGTCGCGCTCGCGCTGGAGCGCCGCGGCCACACCTCGTCGAGCACTGCGAGTCACTCGTCGCCAGGCCCGCTCAGGGTCGAAGTCCGCCACCGGAGCTCGTGCCTCCAGTCCCTCAAGCAGATGCCTGCATTGCTCGGTGACGTCACCCGAGAGCTTGGCCTCGAGCGCCTCGAAGATCGCCCGTCGCTCCGGCCGGTCGAAGAGGATCCCCAGCTCCCGCGCGACATCAGCCGGCTCGTCGGCCGTATGCACGAAGGTAAGCATCCTGTTCGGTGCCTCCAGAGCGGCGCGCATCGACCCCGGATCGCGCCGCTCGGGGAGGGCCGCGCCCTTGAGCGCCTTCAGACGAACCGACGTGGGTAGCTCGCGCGGCCTGCCATCGTCTCGCAGCAGGAGGATCGCCGTCGGCAGCGCGAGATTGATCCGGTCGGTGAGATCCATCTTCTCGATCGTTGCGGCATTCCACTGATACCTCCAAAGCTCGCGGTTGATGTGCCGCGTGTAAGCGAACGACTCGACATGGATGGGCGTGAATCCATGATCATCCAGGAAGCGAAGGAGGCTGTCGACACGTCGCCCCGCTAGCGACTCCGGCTTGAGGGCAAGCAGTGCGACCCGATGAAGGACGGCGAAGGGCTCGTCTCCAAGCGCCTGTCGGGCATCCCACATCGACTCACGGAAGTGCGGATCCCTGGAATACAGTCGCCGCTTCTCTGGAAGAGAGCTGAGGCACTCCCAGTCGACGTCAACCACCTGTTGCTCCATCGCCGCGTCCCTCTCCGAGCCGCCACTTCCCCGCTCACCAGTCAGCGAACCCGCCATCCAAGGGCGTGGTCTGCCCCTGTCAAGCCGTCACAACCGCCGCTTCCAGCCCTGCAGACGTGGCGCTTGACGATCGCTTAGGCTCCGGCGATGGCGAGCTCTTCGGATAACTAGGAATTATC
>DASQKV010000024.1:0-14401 GCA_035630335.1 Thermoleophilaceae bacterium
AGGTCCAGAAGTCGATGCTGTCCAAGGACATCGAGGCCCTGCAGCCGCACGTCCGCCGCTTCGTCGAGCGGGTGATCACGTTCCAGACCTGCCCCGAGTGCGAGGGCACCCGGCTCACCCCGGAGGCCCGGTCGTCGCGGATCAAGGGCGAGAACATCGCCGATCTCTGCAGAATGCAGATCAGCGACCTGGCCGAATGGGTCCGCGATCTGGAAGAGCCGTCGCTGGCGCCGCTGCTGACCAAGCTGCGGAAGATCCTCGACTCGTTCACCGAGATCGGACTGGGCTACCTCTCGCTCGAGCGGCCGGCCGGCACGCTGTCCGGCGGCGAGGCGCAGCGGGTCAAGATGATCCGCCACCTCGGCTCCTCGCTGACCGACGTCACGTACGTCTTCGACGAACCGACCATCGGCCTGCACCCGCACGACATCCAGCGGATGAACGACCTGTTGCTGCGGTTGCGCGACAAGGGCAACACGGTGCTGGTCGTCGAGCACAAGCCCGAGGCGATCGCGATCGGCGACCACGTCGTCGACCTCGGCCCCGGCGCCGGCACCGCGGGCGGCGAGGTCTGCTTCGAGGGCACGGTCGAGGGGCTGCGGGCCAGCGACACGCTCACCGGCCGCCACCTCGACGACCGGGCCGCGCTGAAGGAGACGGTGCGCGCGCCCACCGCGGCGCTCGAGATCCGCGGCGCCACCACCAACAACCTCCAGAAGGTCGATGTCGACATCCCGCTCGGCGTGCTCTGCGTCGTCACCGGCGTCGCCGGCTCGGGCAAGAGCTCGCTGATCCACGGGTCGGTGTCGGGGCGCGACGGCGTGGTGTCGATCGACCAGGCGGCCATCAAGGGCTCCCGGCGCAGCAACCCGGCGACCTACACCGGCCTGCTCGACCCGATCCGCAAGGCGTTCGCGAAGGCCAACGGCGTGAAGCCCGCGCTGTTCAGCGCCAACTCCGAGGGCGCCTGCCCCACCTGCAACGGCGCGGGCGTCATCTACACCGACCTGGCGATGATGGCCGGGGTCGCGACGACCTGCGAGGACTGCGAGGGCAAGCGGTTCCAGGCCGAGGTGCTCGAGTACGAGCTCGGCGGCAAGGACATCAGCGAGGTGCTCGCTATGTCGGTAACCGAGGCCGAAGAGCTCTTCGGCGACGGCGAGGCCAAGGTGCCCGCGGCACACAAGATCCTCGACCGGCTCGCCGACGTCGGCCTCGGCTACCTCAGCCTCGGCCAACCGCTCACGACGCTGTCAGGAGGGGAGCGCCAGCGGCTGAAGCTCGCCACCCACATGGGCGAGAAGGGCGGCGTCCTCGTCCTCGACGAGCCGACCACCGGCCTCCACCTCGCCGACGTCGAGCAGCTCCTCCGCCTGCTCGACCGGCTGGTCGACTCCGGCAAGTCCGTCATCGTCATCGAGCACCACCAGGCCGTCATGGCGCACGCCGACTGGATCGTCGACCTCGGCCCGGGCGCCGGCCACGACGGCGGCCGGATCGTCTTCGAGGGCACCCCCACCGACCTCGTCGCCGCGCGCTCCACCCTCACCGGCGAGCACCTCGCCGACTACGTCGGCACCTGACCGAGCTAGCCCGTCGGGATGGCGATGAGGCTGCTGAAGTTTGCCGACCCGTTGGCCGTCAGCACGTCGCACTCGACGCTCAACTGGGTCGGGGAGGTCGTGGTCACCGCCTGCATCGACACCGGTATGGCGGCAAGCGCGGGCAGCGTCTTCATGGATATCTGATCGAGGGTGGCGCCGCCAGCCTTGAGCGCGCAGTCGATGCTGTCGCCGGCCCCCGTATGGGAGAGCTGCGTCTTCGCCCAGACGACGTAGTTGCCCGCCGGGACCGTCATGCCGACCACGACGGTCGGAGGGCTGGCGGTGGGGAGAGGCGTGAGTCCGGCGGTGGTCGTGAGCGGCGCGATGATGCCGTCCGTGCCATCGGCGCCGTCCGTGCCTGGGGCTCCGTCGATTCCGTCGGCGCCGTCCGAGCCCGGCGCTCCGTCGATCCCGTCGGCGCCCGGGGCGCCATCGATTCCGTCGGTGCCGTGACTGCCGTCGATCCCGTCGATTCCCTTGCTTCCGGTCGAACCGGGAGCGCCCATGGAGCCGGTGTCGCCCTTCGTCCCGGTAGCGCCGGTGTCGCCCTTGGCGCCGGTGGGACCGGTGGTCGCCTTGACCCACATTCGTGTGCTCCTGTTGAGATGCCAGGGCATGACCGCGCCGTCGCCGATCGTCTTGCTGGTGACAGCGCCCTTTGCGATGTCCTTGGAGTGGATCAACCCTTTGGCGGCGACCGCAGATCCGCCGAGCGCGACGAAGCAAGCCGCCCCCGCGATCGCGATCGCGGGGGTCGACCGCCACCGGCGCCGATGGTCGCCGGGACTCGTGGCTGCACGCTTCGTCATGGCCTTGCTCCTCTGGTTGACCGCTTGCTTCACCGGTACTCCGGCCACGGTCATAAGCTGCGGTGAGCGATTGCCCCCGCTAAGGACCCCATCGTCGGCACCCGTCCGCCACGTGAGGGTTATCGATACCTGTGGACCGAAGGCGGCCGCGGCCTCCTTCAAGCTTGCTTAGCTCCGGGTCGAACCGTCAGCGAGCCGTGGTCGCGAGGCCGGCGGTGACGCGGGGCGGCGGCTCGGCGATCACCTGCCAGGCGCCGGTGCGGACCAGGACCCGGTGGGGGCCGGGCAGCTCGAGCTGCGGCGGCGGGCGGCCCCACATCGGCCTGCCGGGCGTGGTGAAGACGAGGCCCTCGTCGTCGATCGCCTCGACGTGGGCGAGCGAGAGGCCGGTTTCCCAGGCGAGCCGGGTCATGAAGCCGCGGTTGACGGTCGGCGTGCCGGCGGCGACGACCCGCTCCGGGCCGCCCGCGGAGGCGATCGCGTCGATCAGCCCGTCCTGCAGCCGGACCATCTCGGCGCTGGTGTCCGCCTGGCGATCGAGGCCGCGGAGCTGGTCGCCGAGCCAGGGAGAGACGGCGACGGCGATCGCCACGGCCGCGAGGGCGCCCGCGGCGACGTTGGCGCGACCGAGGGCCTGGACGGTCCAGGCGACGGCGAGGCCGGTCAGGATCGAGGCGATCACGGCGACGGGGACGAAGTAGCGAGCGCTGCCTGAGAAGCCGGCCTCGGTCATCGCGACGACGAGCGCGAGCCAGGCGGCGGCAACCGCCGCCAAGGCGAGCGTGCGGCGGTCGCGGCGGGCGATCGCGAAGCCGGCGCCGGCGAGCGCGCCGAGCTCGAGCGGGAGTCCGATCAGGCGGTGGAAGCGCCCGAGCGCGGCCAGCCACGGCTGGTCTCGGATCGACAGGCTCCACGACGGCTCGCTGCTCGCCTTGCGGCCGGCGCCGAACGGGTCGCCCGAGCCGATCCAGTCGGGCACCAGCCACAGCGCCGGAAGCGCGATCGCGAGCGCGGCCGTGAGGCTGCGCAGCGCGGGCTCGGCGCGCCAGGTCCAGGCGCCGTAGAGGACGAGGAACGGGAAGACCTCGGGTCGCAGCAGGCAGGCGAGGAAGACCGCCACCAGCGCGTGCGCGCGGCGGCCATCGAGATGGCGGTCGACGCCCCAGAGCATCAGCGCGACCGCCATCGGGACCTCGTTGCCGTGCGCGGCGTAGCGCAGCCACTGGGGCGCGAAGCAGAGCGTCAGCGCGGCGATCGATCCGGCCGCGAGGCCGGTCCAGCGGCCGGGGCCGGCGAGCCGGCGCGTGACCTTGAAGGCGAGCACGATCGAGAGCAGGACGCCCGTGCGAGCGACCACCAGCCAGAGCGCCGGCGGGACGCCCTCGCCGAGCACGTCGAAGCGCGCGAAGATCGCCGTGAAGATCACCGGCAGCGGCTTCCACGACGGCCCGCCGGTGGTGTCGAGCTGCAGCAGCGCGACCTCGCGGCCCCAGACGATCCAGGCCCAGGGGTCGTAGCTCGGCGCCGAGGGGAGCAGCAGCGATAACGCGGCCAGGGCCACGCAGCCGATCAATATTCCCCACATTCCCCGCATTGCCGCCGACGCTAGGCGCAGGGGTGGGCAAGCCTGTGAAGGACTTGCATACGAGAAGTGAAGATCGTCTTCACCGGTGCTCGGCGAAGGCGGCAAGCGCCTCGACCTCGGTGCCGGCGGTGGCCTCCGCCGGGCCGCCGTCGCGCAGCGCCGGGAACCCGTCGCCGGTGGCGATCAGTTCGTTGGCGACGACGGTGTAGCTGGCGTCCGGGTCGAGCGTGTCGACCGGCCCGGAGACGTAGAGCGTCGGGCCGGGGGAACCGGTGGCGTGGCTCGCGAGCAGATCCGTCAGCTCACGGCCGCTCATCCGCTTGCGCACGAGGTCGAAGTCGTAGGGGTGGACCTCGAACAGCTCGGCGTAGGTGAGTGGCCCGGCGTCGAGGTCGGCGCGCACGCTGCCGGGGTTGACGAGCGCGAAGTCGGTCTTCGCGAACGCGCGCTGAGCGTCAGCGGCGAGCTGGCCGAGCGCGCCGTTGGCGCGCGTGAGCGGAGCGGGCGCCTCGCCGAGCACGCGGTCGGCGAGCGGCCCCACCCGGGTGGCGTAGCTCTCGACCAGCGCGCCGACCTCGGCGTCCGGCGCCAGCTCGCCGTGCGTCGTCGCGGGGACGGAGGCGGACTTCGACACCACCTCGCCGGTCGCCGTGTCGACGGCGAGGTCGACGCGGTCGTAGGCGACCCCGTACGACAGCGCCTCGACGACGAGCTTGTCGCCGTCGCCACTGAGGTTCGGCACGCGCAGGTTGAGCAGCGAGTGGCTGTGGCCGGCGATCACGACGTCGACCGCGTCGCTCATCTGCCCGGCCTCGCCGACGATCTCGCCCGCCGCGCTGGTGGTGTCGCTGGGCTCGGTGTGCGCGCCCGAGTGGGCGAGCACGACGATCGCCTGAACGCCGCGGGCCTGCAGCTCGGGCACCCAGCGGTTGACCGTGTCGGAGATGTCCGGGAAGCGGAAGCGCGCGGAGTGGCGCGGGAGCAGGAAGCCCGGCGTCGAGGTGGTCGTGACGCCGATGAAGCCGACCCGCGCCCCGGCGCGCTCGACGATCCGGAACGGCGGCAGCAGTGGCTGGCCGTCGGCGTCGATCGTGTTCGCGGCGACGTAGGGGAAGTCCGCCCCAGCGAAGTCGGGCGCCGAGGTGTTCACCAGCGCGCCGGAGGCGTCGCGCTTGAGTGCCTCCGGACCGTTGCGCCGGCCCCCGCGCAGCAGCCGCAGCAGCTCATCGCCGCCCTCGTCGAACTCGTGGTTGCCAAGCGTGCCGACGTCGAAGCCGATCTCGTTGGCGGCCTCGATCGTCGGCTCGTCGTGGAACCAGCTCGACACGAGCGGCGAGGCGCCAACCATGTCACCCGCATGGACCCTGATCGTCCGGCCGGGCAGCGTCGCCCGGTCGAGATGGGTGGCGAGCCAGGCCGCGCCGCCGATCCCGGGGCGCGGCGGCTCGAGGTGGCCGTGCAGGTCGTTGACGCCAAGCAGGCGGAGCTTCACGACTCCCTGACGGTCAGCCCCGGCTCCGGATGGCGGATCCGCGCTGGCGGCGAGGCCGATCAGCGCGACGAGGACGGCTGCCGTGAATGCGGCGATCCCGGGGGCTAGGTTGCGCAAGGTCACGTCGCGGCTCCTCTTTCCGCAAATTACGGAGAAGGGCGCGAGTTCCCGTTAACGACCGTGTCAGTTCGAGTGAACCCTCTGTGAAGTGCCGCGGAAGGGACCTGACACCTCATAGATCGCACCGGGGCCGGGTTGACCGTCGGAGCCGCCAGCGCGCTGGGAGGCGAAGTACATCCGGCTGCCGGTTGGGTCGAACGTGACACCCGTGAGCTCGGAGCCGACGTGCTCCGCGCCTGTGACCGAGAGGAAGCGCGAGACCCGCCCTGAGCGCTCGATCATGCCGATGTCGATCTCGTCGGTCGCCAGGTCCTCGCAGACGAAGATCTCGCCCGCGCGGCTGGCCGTCAGCTGGTCGACCCGCAGCAGCGGAGCCGACCGCGACGCGAGGCCGTCGTAGATGACCTCGAACCGCTCGCGACGGATGTCGTAGGCGTGGACGCGATGGTCCGCGGTAGTCGCCACGTAGACCGTGCCGCCGTCGCGCCAGAGCCCCTCGCCGCGCTCGAGCGCGGTGCTCCCCGGCACCTGCCTGCGGGTGGGAGTTACGCGCGCCGCCGGATCCGGGACCTCGGTCCAAGTCACGGCGCCGTCGCGGGCGACCGTCGCGATCTCGAGCAGTCCCTCGCTCAGATCGGGCCAGCGCCGCGGCGTGAAGCGGTAGAAGCCGCCATCGACCAGGTCCTCGGTCAGGTAGACCCGCCGGCCGCGCGGATCGACGGCGGCCGCCTCGTGCTTGAAGGCGCCCAGCGCCGGCCGCCTGACGGCCTTGCGCCGCCCGCTCGGGTCGCACTCCCAGACGTGGCCGCCCTCGACCTCCTCGCACGAGAGCCAGGTGCCCCACGGCGTCCCGCCGCCCGAGCAGTTCTGGAGCGTGCCGCTCAGGATCCGATACGCGTCGGCGACCTCACCGTCACGTGCGAAGCGGATCGCCGACGCGCCGCCGTCGAGCGTCTCGGAGTTTGAGACGAGGATCCAGCCGCCCCCGTCGACGGGGAAGGTCGCCATGCCGTCGGACGCCAGGTGCCAGTCGTACCCCGTACCGGCGACCCGCTCGTCGCCGCGCGCGACTACCCGCGAGCGGAAGCCCTCGGGCAGCCGCAGTCCGTGCTCGTTCGGCGCGCGGCGCGGGCCGTAGCCCGAGACCGACCCGCGCTTCGCGCTCGGCGCCGAGTCGAGCAGCTCGCGCCAGAGCCCGGCGCCAACGGCCACCGTCGCGACGCCGCCGACTCCGGCCCCGATCAGCTCCCGGCGCGTCCATGCCATGACCGCCAGTGTGGCGTCGCCACGCCCGCGCGTTGTGAAGGCGCGGAGAAGATCGTGTGAAGCAGCCGCCTGGCTAGGGCTGCCCGGAGCCGCGCGCGTCCGGCTCGCCCCGCCGCTCGCGGCGCGCGCGCAGCTCCGTCCAGCCGAGCCAGGTCAGAAACCCGACGACCGGGACGAAGTAGGCCGCGTTGACCAGCCAGTGACCGGCGTGTGCGAGCACAAAGGGCACGTAACGCAGGCTACGCGGTCGTGCCAGCTACTGGTTCGCCTGCGACAGCAGCCACAGCGCGAGGCTCGTGAAGCCGACCATCACCGCGAGCATCCAGTACTGCGAGCGGACCGCGAGCCGCGCGCGGTCGTAGAGCGTGAGCGCCTTCTCGTGCGCGACGGTCAGCGCCGCGACGTGCCCGAGCACGACGAAGCCGACCTGCCAGTACCACGCCGCCGTCGCGCCGATCACGCCGTAGTCGATCGAGCGGTCGGCGGTCCCGAAGACGTCGGTGCCCGCCTCGCCGAGCGGGTTCGAGGCGAGGAAGCCGAACGGGTTCGACGAGATCGTCACGATCGCCTGCCCCTGGTAGAGCAGCAGCGTGAAGTAGTGCGCGGCCACGTAGGCGAAGGCGATCGGCACCAGCGAGGCGACGAACGCGCGCGCGAGCTGGCCGGTCGAGCGTGACCCGCCGACGCTGCGCGCCCCGCGCACGCCGAGCATGTAGAAGCCGTAGACGATCAGGATCGCGGCGACGAGACCGACCAGGAACGCCGCCTCGAGCGCCTTCTCGGGCGACAGCCCGAGTGATCCGAAGAAGTCGCTGATGTCCGGCGCGATGCCGGTCCAGATCGGCGCCTCGGCCGCGCCGTCGAAGGTGACGCTGCCGATCATCACCGCGAGCAGCGCCACGGTCCCCGGCAGCGCGCGGAAGTCCGCCAGTCCCGCGAGCGGCGGCCGCAGGCCGATCACCCCGTCACGCTCCTCCCACGGCGAGATCCGCGCGAAGAGGCCGAAGTAGACGCCGAACGCGTCGCCGCGCTCGCTCCACTCCTCAACGCCGTAGAGCGCCATCCCGACGAACTGGACGACCGAGTAGACGAGCGCGGCGGCCGCCAACGTCCGCGGCGCGTCGCCGTTCGAGGAGACCAGCTCGAGCGCCGCGAACAGGAAGATCCCCGCCGCCGCGGGCCAGTGGCCGAGCCGCTCCGGGTAGCTCAGCGGCGCCGGCATCGGTGCGCGTGCCGCGGTGCGTGCCACCCACGACACCGCCCGGCCGAGCGCCCGCCACGGGTTGAACGCCTTGAAGACGTTGCCCAGCAGCACGCTCGCCCCCACGAGTCCGAGCCAGAAGATCACGTAGACGAACGTCGGCGCGAAGTTCGCCGTCGAGGTCTCGGTGCCGTCGAGTCCGGCGTAGATCGTCAGCCCGAGCAGGAAGACGCCGATCGCGCCGCAGACCAGCTCGACCGGCCAGGAGCGCAACACGCGCGACAGCCCGGGCAGCGCCCGGAAGCGCGCGCCCACCAGCCGCGGCTCCGGCCACAGCACCGCGAGCGCGACGAACGACACGACGAGCACGACCGCCGCCGCCCAGCCGAACAGCCACTCGGGGATCGGCAGGTCGGAGCGCCCGACGATCCCGTGGGCGATCTCGATCAAGAAGGCTCCACTACGAGCCGCGCGATCAGCGCGTCCTTCCCGGCGTGCTCGGCCTCGTGGCTCTCGATCTCGAAGACGCCCTCGATCGTCGCCGGGAACGAGAACCGCGCCGGCTTGCCCGGTGCCACCGGGCGCTCGACGTCGTAGCCGTGGACGTGGATGTCGTCCGGCATGTCGGAGGTGACCACGAAGCGCACGCGGTCGCCCTTCTCGACCTGGATGCTCTCGACCGAGCCGGGGGCGTGGTCGGTGAGCTCGATGCGAACCGGGTCGGGCCCGTCGGAGGGCGGCTCGAGCGCCGACGGTGCGGTCGCGGTCGGCGAGCGCTCAGTGGTCTCCGCGGGCGTGTTCGACGCCTGCCCGTCATCGTCATCGTCCCCCGGACTGGCGATCACGAACGCGACCACCACGACGATCGCCGCGAGCGCGACCAGCCCAAGACGTCCAGCCTTCGACATCCGTCCCTACCTCCTGTAGCTAGGTCGACGTGCGCTACGCGCCTAGCGGAGAGCGAATCCCGCGGGCGCTGCACCGTCGACCGTAGCGGGCGAGGCGTCCTCGGCGTCGAGAACTTCGCCGACTCCGTCGAGCGGCTCCGGATCGAAGCGGTACCCCACTCCGAAGTGGGTGTGGATGTAGCGCCAGCCCGGGGAGCCGCCCTCGAGCTTCTGGCGCAGCTTGCGGACGAAGACGTCGACCGAGCGGTCACCGTGGGCCATCGCGTAGCCCCAGACCTGCTGGTAGATCTCCTCGCGCTGGAGGACCTTGCCCTCGGCGCCCGCGAGCAGCTGCAGCACCTCGAACTCGCGCCGTGTCAGGTCGACGCTGCGCCCGCTGGCGAACGCCTGGAACTGGTCCGCGCGAATCTCGAGCTCGGCCGCGACCACGGGGGCCTGATCGATCCGCGAGTTCGCCTGTCGCCGCCGGCGGGTGACGGCTTCGACGCGCGCGAGCACCTCCTCGGGATGACACGGCTTTGCGATCCAGTCGTCGGCGCCGAGCCGCAGTCCGCGCACGCGCTGGGCGACGCTCGAACGGCCGGTGACGACGACTATCCCGAGCCCGGGAACCGTGTCGGCGACCTGCTCGAGGAAGTCCCACCCTCCCGGCCCCAGCAGCCCGAGGTCGACGACGAGCGCGTTGACGCGCATCGCGCCGAACTCCTCGGGTCGCGGAGCGGATTCGAGGTGGCGGTGCTGCCAGCCGATGCTGTCGGCGCGGTTGACGAGAACCCGGACGAAGCCCGAGTCGGAGTCCAGGATGGCGAGGCGGATCGGGCCCGGATCGGAGATCGTCATAGTCGGTTCGGGTGCTGCGAAGAGACGGTGCTGGACTGACCCGTCACGACAAGCATACGCGCTTGGTCGGCGCTCGTAACGCCGTTAACAACCCTTTTACAGCCCGATTACGCGCATATAACGGGAAGATCGCGCGCCGCTGGGAGCTTTCCGGCCATGGAAGCCGCGATCCAGAACCAGGTGCTGAGGGCCGGGGCGATCGAGATTCGCCCGTGGGAGTTCATCGCCACCGCGGGCGAACGACCGCTCGCGCTGACCGCGCGCGAGCTCAACCTGCTGATGGCGCTGGTCGAGCGCCAGGGGCGGATCGTCAGCCGCGAGGAGCTCTACCGCGCGGTCTGGGACGAGCCCTACCGCAAGTCCGACCGCTCGGTCGACGTCTACGTCGGCAAGCTGCGCCAGAAGCTCGACGACGCGCTGCCCGGGGTGCGCTTCATCCACACCCACTTCGGCTTCGGCTACCGCCTCGCGCAGGAGGACGGCAGCGCCATCGGCGAGCGTCTTTCACATCGTTTTCACATCCCGGAGACAAGTCCATAACAGACTGGCCTCGAGGCCATGACAGCGTCGCCACGAGTTGTGAAACGACCAAGGAGACATCCAATGAGGAAGTGGCTCGCACTCGCCTCCGCAGGCGTGCTGGCACTCGGCGTCGCAGCGTGCGGCGACGACGATTCGGACGGCAACGCCACCGCTGGCAGCGGCGAGCAGGTGTCCGGCGCGATCAAGATCGACGGCTCGAGCACGGTCGGCCCGTTCGCCCAGGCGGCGGCCGAGCAGTTCGGGGCCGAGAACTCGGGCGTCCAGGCATCGGTGGGCACCTCCGGCACCGGCGGCGGCTTCGAGAAGTTCTGCGCCGGCGAGACCGACATCTCGGACGCGTCGCGGCCGATCAAGGACGACGAGGAGGTCCCGATCTGCAAGAAGAACGGGGTCACCTACCAGGAGATCCAGGTCGCCAACGACGGCATCGCCGTCGTCACCAACAAGGATCTGGCGATCGACTGCCTGACCGTCGAGCAGCTCAAGAAGCTGTGGAACACGGGCTCGAAGATCGGCAACTACAGCCAGCTCGACCCGAAGTTCCCCGACGTCGAGGTCTCGCTCTACGGACCAGGCACCGACTCCGGCACCTTCGACTTCTTCACCGACGAGATCAACGGTGAGGAGGGGGTCAGCCGCAAGGACTATCAGCCCTCCGAGGACGACAACATCCTCGTCCAGGGCGTCGAGGGCGACGAGGGCGGCCTCGGCTACTTCGGCTTCTCCTACTACGAGCAGAACCAGGACAAGCTGAACTTGGTCGGTGTCGACGGCGGCGACGGTTGCGTCAAGCCAAGCCTCGAGACGATCCAGGACGGGACCTACGAGCCGCTGTCGCGGCCGCTGTTCATGTACCCGAGCGAGCAGGCCCTGGCCGACAAGCCGCAGGTCAAGGCGTTCATGGAGTACGTCGTCGACAACGGCGAGACGATCGCGACCAACTCGCAGATCATCCCGCTAACCGCGGCGCAGGTCGACAAGGCCAAGCAGCAGCTCCAGGAGGCGGAGGCGAAGGCCGGCTAGCCGGCCTCGCGGCCTCCAGACAGACGAAGCGATGGACGCCTCCGCCACCACCACGACACGCGCCACCCCGCCGCTCGGGGTGGCGCGTCGTCGCTGGAACGAGGACCTGATCAAGCTGGCGCTGCTGCTCGCGGCGCTGATCTCGATCCTCACGACGACCGGGATCGTCATCTCGCTCGCGCGTGAGACGATCGTCTTCTTCGGTGACGTCGGCGTCTCGGAGTTCCTCTTCGGCAGCGACTGGTCGCCGATCATCAAGCCGCAGAGCTTCGGCGTGCTGCCGCTCGTGGCGGGCACGTTCCTGATCACCGGCATCGCGCTCGCCGTCGCGATCCCGCTCGGGCTCGGGTCGGCGATCTACCTCAGCGAGTACGCCGGCCCGCGCGTGCGCAAGACGCTGAAGCCGGTCCTCGAGCTGCTCGCCGGCGTGCCGACGATCGTCTTCGGCTACTTCGCCCTCACCTTCTTCACCCCGACGATCCTCCAAGACGTCCTCAAGCTCGAGATCAGCAGCTTCAACGCGCTCTCCGCTGGGGTGATCATGGGCTTCATGGTCATACCGACGATCGCGTCCGTCTCCGAGGACGCGATGTCGGCGGTGCCGGCCTCGCTGCGCGAGGGCTCCTTCGGGCTCGGCGCCAACCGCCTCCAGACATCGCTGCGGGTCGTCTTCCCGGCCGCGCTCTCCGGCATCGTCGCCTCCGTCGTGCTAGGCGCCTCGCGCGCGATCGGCGAGACGATGATCGTGCTCGTCGCGGCCGGCCAGATCGCCGCGCTGAGCGCCGACCCGCGCGAGCCGATGTACACGATGACCTCCTTCATCGCGGCGATCGGCAAGGGCGACGTCGCGACGGGGAGCACTCAGTACAAGACGATCTTCGCGGTCGGGATGCTGCTCTTCCTGATCACGCTCCTGATGAACGCGATCTCGATCCGCTTCGTGCGCAAGTACCGGCAGGTGTACGAGTGAGCGACGTGACCGCAGCCGCGCTCGAGGAGGCAGCCGGCCCCGAGCCGCTGCACGTCGGCCGCGCGTCGGACCGCGCCCGCTGGACCGGCGCGGCGTTCAAGGCGCTGCTGCTCGCCTGCCTCGGCGCGTCGGTACTGATGCTCGGCACGCTGCTGGTCGACACCGGCATCGACGGTCTGGGAAGGATCGATAGCGACTTCATCACCAGCCCGCCGTCGTTCGTCGCCGACAACGCCGGCATCCGCCCGGCGCTGCTCGGGACGCTGTGGCTGATGGGCGTATGCGCGCTGTTCATCATCCCCGTGGGGGTCGCCACGGCGGTCTACCTCGAGCAGTACGCCGACGACTCGCGCTGGTGGAACCGCGCGATCGAGGTCAACATCCAGAACCTCGCCGCAGTCCCCTCCGTGGTCTACGGCATCCTCGGGCTCGCGTTCATCGTCCGCGGCCCGCTCGACCTCGGGCGCACGGTGCTCGCCGGGGGGATCACACTCGCGCTGCTGGTGCTGCCGGTCGTGATCATCGTGGCGCGCGAGGCGATCCGCGCGGTGCCGTCCTCGATCCGCGAGGGCTCGCTCGCGCTCGGCGCCACCCAGTGGCAGACGATCTGGAAGCAGGTCCTGCCCGGCTCGATCGCCGGCATCGCCACGGGCGTGATCCTGGCGCTGTCGCGGGCGATCGGCGAGACCGCGCCGCTGCTCGTGATCGGGGCCGCGGCTTCACCGCGTTTCAACCCGGACGGGCTGTTCAGCGACTTCACTGCGCTCCCCATCCAGATCTTCGTGTGGGTCCAGGACCCCAACCGGGAGTTCGTCTCCCTGGCTGCCGCCGCCATCGTCGTGCTGATGGTCGTGCTGCTGCTGATGAACTCGATCGCGATCGTCTTGAGGAACAGATATGAGCAGAAGTGGTGAGGAAACGGTGAGCCGCGAGGAGACCGCCCGCGACGCAACCATGCCGTTGCAGCAGCCCGCGGTCCACGAGGGCTCGACCAAGCATCGCGAGGCGATCTTCGACGTCGACGACATCAGCGTCTACTACGGCGCCAAGCGCGCGATCCGCAACGTGACGCTGAACCTCTACATGAACGAGATCACGGCGCTCATCGGCCCCTCCGGCTGCGGCAAGAGCACGTTCATCCGCTGCCTGAACCGCATGAACGACCTGATCCCGTCGGCGCGCGTCGAGGGCAAGCTCGGCTACCACGGCGAGGACCTCTACGACAGCCAGATCGACCCCGTGCAGGTGCGCAAGCGCATCGGCATGGTGTTCCAGAAGCCGAACCCGTTCCCCAAGTCGATCTACGAGAACATCGCCTTCGGTCCGCGCGTGATGGGCATGAAGGGCGACATGGACGAGATCGTCGAGCGGGCGCTGCGCCGCGGCGCGCTGTGGGACGAGGTCAAGGACCGCCTGAAGACCAACGCGTTCGGGATGTCCGGCGGTCAGCAGCAGCGGCTCTGCATCGCCCGCGCGCTGGCGACCTCGCCCGACGTGCTGCTGATGGACGAGCCGTGCTCGGCGCTCGACCCGATCTCGACCGCGCGCATCGAGGACCTGATGCTCGAGCTCAAGAACGACTACTCGATCGTCATCGTCACGCACAACATGCAGCAGGCCGCGCGCGTGTCGGACCGGACGGCGTTCTTCACCGTCGATCTGGCCGACGAGGGCCACCGCATCGGCCACGTCGTCGAGTTCGACGACACCGACACGATCTTCTCCAACCCGTCCGACAAGCGGACCGAGGACTACGTGACGGGGAAGTTCGGCTGATGCGCGACGCCTTCCAGCAGGAGCTCGCGGAGCTCGAGGACCATGCGCTCGGCGGCGTCGACCTGGTCGTGATGTCGCTGGACCGCGTGCTCGATGCCGTCGCCCATCAGGACGTCGAACTGGCGCAGATGGTCATCGTCGATGACGACCGGATCGACGGGCGCTTCCTCGAGGTGCACCAGTCGATCCTCTCGCTGCTCGCGCTGCAGGCTCCCGTCGCCGGTGACCTGCGGGTGATCGCGGCGCTGCTGCATGTGATCAAGC
>DASQKV010000025.1:0-34618 GCA_035630335.1 Thermoleophilaceae bacterium
TTCGGGTTGACCATCGCGAGGTCGAGCCCGGCCTCGACGCAGTGGTGCAGGAAGACCGAGTTCAGCGCCGCGCGCGCGTGCGGCGAGACGCCGAACGAGACGTTCGAGACGCCGAGCGAGGTCTTGACCTCGGGCAGCTCCTGCTTGAGCAGCCGGATCCCCTCGATCGTCTCGACGGCCGACGGGCGCCACTCCTCGTCGCCGGTGGTAAGCGTGAAGGTCAGCAGGTCGAAGATCAGCAGCTCTGGGTCGAGCCCGTGCTCGTCGCAGGCCAGCTCCTTGATCCGCTTCGCGATCTCGACCTTGCGCTCGCGCGTCTTGGCCATCCCGACCTCGTCGATCGTCAACGCGATCACGGCGGCACCGTGGGCGATCGCGAGCGGGACGACGCGGTCGAGCTTGTCGCGACCGGCCTCGAGATTGATCGAGTTGACGATCGCCCGGCCGGGGATCTGCTCGAGCGCCTCCTCGATCACGTCGGGCTCGGTCGAGTCGACCTGGATCGGGGCCGGCTGGGTCAGCGACACGCGCTCGGCGACCTTGCGCATCTGCTCGCCCTCGTCCTCGGTGCGCTCGGTCAACGCGACGCAGAGGTCGAGCACATGCGCGCCGCCCTCGACCTGGTCCTCGGCAACCTGGACGAGGCCGTCGTAGTCGTCGGCGAGCAGCAGCTCCTTCGCCTTGCGCGAGCCCTGCGAGTTGACGCGCTCGCCGACGAGCGTCGGGCGCGGCTCCTGGACCAGCGCGGTCGCGGTCATCATGCTCGACACGAACGGCGGGCCGGGCGCGGGGCGCGGCCCGACGGGCTTGCCGCCGACCTTGTCGACGATCGCGCGAATGTGGTCGGGCGTCGTGCCGCAGCAGCCGCCGACGATGCCGACTCCGTAGCGCTCGACGAACTCCTGGAGCGTCTTCGAGAGCGACTCGGGCTCCTCGGGGAAGATCGTCTCGCCGTCCGGACCCTGCAGCGGCAGCCCGGCGTTGGGGATGCAGTGCACCGGCAGCGGGCTGTTCTCGCCGAGGAAGCGAATCGCGTCGCGCATGTCCTCCGGGCCGGTCGAGCAGTTGAGCCCGATCACCTGGACGTCGAGCGCGGTCAGGGTCGTGAGGACGGCCTGGACGTCGGTGCCGAGCAGCATCTTGCCGCCGTTGGGCAGCAGCGAGACCGAGCACTGGATCGGCAGCGTGCGGCCGGTCGTGCGGAACGCCTCGCGGGCGCCGAAGATCGCCGCCTTGACCTCGAGGATGTCCTGCGCGGTCTCGATGATCAGCAGGTCCGCGCCGCCGGAGACGAGGCCCTCGGCCTGCTCCTGGAAGACCTCGACGAGATCCCGGAAGCGGATGTCGCCGAGCGTCGGGTCGTCGCTCGCCGGCAGGAAGCCGGTCGGGCCGATCGAGCCGGCGACGAAGCGGTCCTCTCCAACCGCCTTGCGGGCGATCTCGGCCGCCTTCTGGTTGATCTCGACGGTGTAGTCGGCGAGCCCCCACTCGTCGAGCTTGAGCCGGCTCGCCTGGAAGGTGTCGGTCTCGACGACCTCGGCCCCGGCCTCGACCATCGAGGCGTGAACGCCCTCGATCACGTCCGGCCGGTTGAGGATCAGCGCCTCGTGGCACTTGCCCTGCAGGCCGCCGTAGTCCTCCTGGGTGAGGTCGAACTGCTCGAGCGTCGCGCCCATGCCGCCGTCGAAGACGACGACGCGCTCGCCCACGGCCTGGAGGTAGTCGCGTGCCATTGGGGTGGCAGGCTATCGAAAGCCGGCCAACCTTGACAACGTTGTGTGAAGGTTGGCGTCGGCGTCAGGCTGCGAGCGGTCTCAGCGCCTCGGCGCCTTCAGCGTCAGCGCCTTGGTCGCTCTCGCCGTCCGGCCCGCCGAGTCGCGCGCCGTGACCGAGACGAGCAGCAGCAGCCGCCCGTTGCGACGCAGGATCGCGAGCTTTCGGCGCGAGAGCCTCGCCTTGACCACCGTCAACGCCGACGGACCGCTGCCGAGCACCGAGAAGCGCTTGCGGGCGACCGTCACATGAGCGCGACGGGATACGAATGCCTTGCGGCGCGTGCGGAAGACGGCCTGGCCCGCCAGTCCGGGCGTTGCCTTGAAGACGTACCCGAAGCGACCGCGGCGTGAGACCCGGATCGCCGAGCGTGCACCGGCGAGGCTGATCGAGGGGCCCTGGGCCGGCGCCAGATTGGGAGCCCCAGGCGGCGGGGGCTGCGGCAACGGGGTCGGCGGCGTAGGAGGCGGCGCGGGGCAGCCATCCGGAGCGCTCCCGCTCCCGCCGGGAAGCGCCAGCACGGCGGCGATCGCCGCGTCGGCGTCGGCAACACCGCCGGTGACCGTCTTGCAGGCGAGCGCCGCCAGCGGCGACGTGCCCTGCTTCAGCGCCTGCACCACCTCGGTGTCCGGCGCGCCCGGGTCGGCGGCGCTGACCAGCGCCGCGACGCCGGCGACGTGCGGCGCGGCCATCGACGTCCCGGCGAACGCTACGTAGGTGCCGTCGCCTGCCGGGAGTTGGCGGCACAGGACGCGCAGATCGTCGACATAGACGCCGTCGCGCTCGTCGAGGCCATCCGAGAGCAGTGTGAACCGGGGCCTGACGGCGCTGGAGCCGTCGAGATCCGAGATCGAGACCTCCTCCGCACGGAACGACCCTCCGGTGGAGCCGGTGAGGAAGGTGTCCTCCTCCGGGTCGCGGGGAGCCGCTCCGACGCTGACGTAGTCGAAGTCGGGCTCGAGCGCCCGGCTCATGTCGAAGTGCATCCGGCAGCCGCGCTCGCCAGTCAGGTCGAGCGCCGAATCCTTGATCAGCACCGACTCGGCGTAGAACTCCGGATCGTTCGCGGCGCCGTAGTTGCCGGACGGACTGTCGGCCACGGATGGATTGCCGTCGCTAGTCGGACTGGCGACGAGGCCCCAGGGGACGCCGCCGTTCGAAGTCCCGGTCAGCCAGTCCCCGGGCGTCGCGAAGTTCTCCGCGTAGATCGCGCCGTAGCTCGTCTGCGTGCTGAGGATCGAGGTGCCCGGAGCGCCCAGGTCGACGGTCGTGGCGCCGTAGTTCGAGAAGCTCGCGAGACCGCCGGACCGGTTGACCGCCGCCACGCAGATGAGGTTGGGCTGCGGCAGCGTGCACGGCGACGTCGGAGCGGCGTCGTTGTTCGAGCCGTCATTGCCGGCCGCGGCGACGATCACCGCGTCGAGGTCGTTGGCCTCGTCGATGGCGTCCGAGGTGAACTGGTCGCTCTCGTCGACAGGGCCGCCGAGGCTCAGGTTGATCACGTCCGCGCCCTCGCGTGCGGCGTAGGCGATGCCCTCGCCGACGCCGACGCTCGAGCCGCTGCCGTCGCCGTCGAGCACGCGCACCGGCATGATCGTCGCCGCCGGCGCGACGCCCGCGACGCCGCGGCCGTTGCCGGCGGTCGCGGCGATCGTCCCGGCGACGTGGGTGCCGTGGAAGTTGTAGTCGTCCGGGTCGGTGTCCTCGTCGACGAAGTCGTAGCCCGCGACGTCGTCGACCTTGCCGTTGCCGTCCTGGTCGCCGCCGCCGGGCGGATCGTCGGGGTTGGACCAGAGGCGGCCGATCAGGTCGGGGTGGTCGGCGGCGACGCCGCTGTCGACGACGGCAACGACCTGCCCGGCGCCGCGCGTCGGCTCTGCCTCCCACGCCTCGAGCGCGTCCACGCCGGGGTCCGGCAGCGCCGGGCCCGACAGGCCCCAGAGGCTGCCGAAGAACGTGTCGTTCGGTGCGGAGGCCGCGACAGCGCGGTAGCGGTAGTTCGGCTGCGCATAGGCGACCTCGGGCCGGCGCTCGAGCCGCTCGACCGCCGCAGCCACCCCACCCTCGACCTCTACGAGCTGAGCGCGTGGCAGCTTCAGCGACTCGTCGAAGTCAACGCCCGCGGCCCGCCTCACGTCCAGGCGCTCGGACGCAGTGGTGCCCGGCTCGAACCGCACGATCACTTCGCCTGGCACGAGATCTCCGCTCGCTCCCTGCACCGCGGCCTTGCGCAGCTCTGGCGCCGCCGCCTGTCCCAGCTGCTGAGCCGCGGCCGTGGTGGCGGTCATCGCCACAGTCGTCGCGACGAGGACGAGCGCCAACAGGGAACCCCGGGGATGTCGGACTTGCAGTGGCATGCGAAGCGACTCGGGACGCAACCGCTCCAGCGGCCTTCGCCCCTCAGGGGTACATCGGCCTTGAGCCGGCTTTTCTGAAGGAGGGGGCCTGCGGTGGCTAAGCCTCGGCGCCGCTGCGCACGTGGCGCAGCTCGACCGGCGTGGCGTGGAGCGCGCGTAGGCGTAGGTCGCGCCAGGTCATGCCCTCCCGCAGCAGCGCTGGCGCGCCGAGGGCGAAGGCGGTGGCGATCTCGACCGCCTGGAGGATGATTCCGTAGGCGAGCGCGTCGGTCTTGCCGACGCCGTAGGCCGAGAGCACGGCGACGCAGGCGGCCTGGAAGACGCCGAGGTTCGAGGGCGTCGCCGGGATCGCCGCCGTGATGTTGACCGCGAACAGAACGGCCGCGGCGGCGCCGATGCCCGCCTGCTGGTCGAGGCCGAGCGCGACGAGCAGCACGTAGCAGGCGAGCCACTGGATCGCCCACGCCAGCAGCTGCATCGCGGTCGCCCAGGAGCCGAGGCGCGGCTGACGGAAGACCTGTAGGCCGCGGCGGACCTGGACCATCGCGCCCCGGGCGACCGCGGCGGCCTGCTGGACGCGAGCGAAGCGCGACGGCTTGCCGCTGCGCAGCAGCGCCGGGGCGCCGAGCACCACGGCCGCGAGCACCAGCGGCGCGATTGTGAAGACCATCAGCGCGTCCTCGCCGCCGCGGAAGACGCCGACGGTGGCGAACATGACCGAGCCGAGCACGATCAGCGCGAGGATGTTCAGCAGCGTCTGGGAGACGAGCGTGCCAAGGACGACCGGGAAGCGGTCGCGGACGCGGCCGACGCGGCGGGCCATGATCAGCGCGCGCGAGGGCTCGCCCAGGCGGGCGGGCAGGGTCGCGGACATCAGGACGCCGATCATGGTCGCGCGGGCCGCGTCGCGGCGGTGAACGCGGATCCCCGGCAGCGCGGCGCGCAGGATCGCGTGCCAGGCCTCGGCGCGGACCAGCATCGACGCGCACATCAAGGCGAAGGCGGCCAGCACCCAGACCGGAGTGGCAGCGATCATCGCGTGGCCGATCGACTCGACGCCGATCCGGTCGAGCGCGAGCGCCGCGAGGCCGACCGCGCCCGCCGTCGCGCCGAGCACCGCCACCCGGCGAGCACGGCGCCAGCGCTTGCGGGGTGCGCTCGCCGGGGCCTCGGGCTCGATCGACGGCAGCCTCCGTCGCGGCGGCGCAGGCGGACCCGGCGCGGCGGACACGACGCCGAGGCGAGCACCGGCGATGGCCGTCCGCGTGGCGGGCGCCGGCATCGCGCACGCGTCCTCATAGGAGCTCAGAACCTCGGCCGCGACGGTCGGCCACGAGAAGCGCTCCGCGCGCTCGCGCGCGGCGGCCGCCATCTCGCCGCGCCGGCGCTCGTCGACGGCCAGCTCGCGCAGCGCCTCGCCGAGCGCGGCCGGGTCGGCGGCCGGCACGAGCACCCCGTCGATGCCGTCGCGAACGACGTCGCGGTAGCCGGCGATGTCGGAGGCCACGACCGGCGTGCTCGACGCGAACGCCTCGGTCAGCACCATCCCGAAGCTCTCGCCACCGAGCGAAGGCGCTACGAGCAGGTCGGCGTCCCCCAGTAGTCGCCACTTCTCGTCGTCGTCGACGCGGCCCGCGATCTCGACGCCCTCGACGTCGAGCAGCAGCGGCTCGACCTCGGCCTCGATCGCCCCGGCGACGGTCAGGCGCGCCGCGACACCAGCACCGCGCAGCGCCTCGAACGCGCGCAGCAGCACGGGCAGGCCCTTGCGCGTCTCGGCGCGGCCGAGGAACAGCAGCTCGAGCTGGTCGCGGCCTGAGCGGTCAGTGGGTCGCGCCGCGCTCAGATCGACCCCGTTCGGGATCACGCGGTAGCGCCCGCCGTAGAAGCGCTCGGCCATCCAGAGCGCCGCCTCGGACACCGCGATCCGCACGTGAAGCTTGTTGTAGAGCCGCCGTGCGCCGACGACGTTGGCGGCGACGCCATTCGTGAGGCGGTTGCGCGAGTAGGCGTGGAAGGTGCCGACGAGCGGCACGCGCGCCGCCTCGGTGGCGACCCAGCTGACGAACGGCGCGTTCGGCTCGTGGACGTGGATCACGTCGTAGCCCCCGTTGCGGAGCTCGCGCCCGAGCACCCCGACGGCGCCGGTCGAGATCGAGAGGTTCGACACCGCGCCGTTGGCCGGCAGGCCGACCGTGCGGCCGAGCGGCACGAGGTAGTCGGGCAGGGGCCGGCGCTCGGGTGCTGCGCCCCGATGCATCGCACGCGCCAGACGGTCGTCAGGGTCGTATGGAGCTAGCAGACGCGCGTCGTGCCCCTGCCCCAGCAGCTCCTGGGTCAGGGCCTCCGCGTGACGCCCGACTCCGCCTGGAAACGAGTACGAGTACGGGGAGACGATCCCTACACGCACCACCGCATCGTAGACGACTCGTCAGATGCGCCAGACTTCGCCCCCGTGGCCGAGCGCAACTACGTCAAGTACACCTTCCTGAAGGTGCTTCCGGAGTGGCGCCGGCGCAGCGCGGAGGAGCGGGCGCAGGACAAGCGCGAGCTCGCGGCCGCCTGCAACGACTTCGCCGACGGCCACTTCCTGCGCGCCTACTCGCTCGTCGGCACGCGCGGCGATTGCGACCTGATGGTCCGGGCGGTCGCCCCGACGCTCGACCCGATCCACGAGCTGCACGTGCTGCTCAATCAGAGCGGACTGATGCGCTACGCCGACGTCGCCTACTCCTACCTCGCGCTGACCAAGGAGTCGGTCTACTCCGAGGAGGAGCAGCCGACCGCGCCCCGCCCCGGCTCGGACCGGCGCTACTTCATCGTCTATCCGATGTGGAAGAAGCGCGAGTGGTACGCGCTGGCGCCCGACGAGCGGATGCGGATCATGCGCGGCCACATCGAGACCGGCAAGCGCTACCCGTCGATCGAGATCAACACGGGCTACTCGTACGGCCTCGACGACCAGGAGTTCGTCGTCTCGTTCAACGCCGACGACCCGTCCGAGTTCCTCGACCTCGTGCAGGAGCTGCGCTCGACCGAGTCGAGCGCCTACACCGCCTCCGAGACGCCGATCTTCACCTGCATGAGCGCGAGCGTCGAGCGGGCGCTCGACGCGCTCGACGGGACCGCGGTCACGGCCGCGCTGAGCGCGAGCTAGCCAAGACGTCGAGCGTCAGACGCTCGACGTACGCTTCGCCGCCTCGAGCATCTCGGCGACTCGAGTCAGCTTCACCCGCGGACGGCCGTGGGGCTCGCCGGCGGCCTTCTCGGCGGCATCGATCAGCTCCCAGCCGGAGTACTCGACGAACTCGGGCTGGCGCTCGGCGAGCAACTCCTCGATCGCGTCCCGCGCGGGATGCTCTGCGGCCGGAAGCCTGTCCTCGCGCGCGTCCTCGAGCAGGTGCTCGACGGTCTCCTGCGCGTCGCGCTTGTTCGTGCCGATCACGCCCGACGGGCCGCGCTTGATCCAGCCGGCCACGTAGACACCCGGCAGTGTGCGCTGCTCGTGGGGGTCGACGACCCGCCCCTCCTCGTTGGGAATCGTCCCCTTCCACTCGTCGAACGGGACGCCCTCGAGCGGGATCCCGCGGTAGCCGATCGAGCGAAAGACGAGCCCGACGTCGAGCGTCTCGTGCTCGCCGGTCGCCTGCGCGCGGATGCCGCCGTCGCTGCCGTGCTCGAGCTCGTTGCGGACCAGCTCGAGCTGCTCGACGCGGCCGTCGCCGCGGATCTCGACCGGCGAGACGAGGAAGCGCAGGACCACGCGCTTCGATTTGCCGGTCGGCTCGCGGGCGGCGAAGTCCTGCAGGATCTCGACGTTGCGCCGCGGCGTGATGTCGCCCTCGCCCTCGATCGACTGTGCGCTGTGGCGGTCGAGCTCGAACGGCTCGACGATCACGTCGGCGTCGGTCAGCTCGCCGAGCTCGCGCAGCTCGGGGTTGGTGAAGGCCGCCTGCGCCGGGCCGCGGCGGCCGAGGATGTAGACCTCCTTGACCTTCGACTCCGATAGCGCCTCGATCGCGTGGTCGGCGGTGTCGGTGACCACGAGCTCCTCGCGCGGCAGCACCAGCATCCGGGCGACGTCCATCGCGACGTTGCCATTGCCGATCACCGCGACGCGCTCGCAGGAGAGGTCGAACTCGAGGTCGCGGTAGTCGGGATGGCCGTTGTACCAGGCGACGAACTGCGTGGCGGCCCAGCTTCCAGGCAGGTCCTCGCCCGGGATGCCGAGCTGGCGATCGGTCTCCGCCCCGAACGAATAGACGATCGCGTGGTAGTGGCGACGGAGGTCCTCGTGGCCGATGTCACGCCCGACGTGGACGTTGCCGAAGAAGCGGAACTCCGGCTTCGCGGCGGTCTTCTCGTAGACGCGCGTGACCGACTTGATCTTCGGATGGTCGGGCGCGACGCCGGCGCGCACGAGCCCGAACGGCGTCGGCAGGCGGTCGAACATGTCGACCTCGACGGTCACGTCCTTGGCGCTCAGCAGATGACCGGCGGCGTAGAAGCCGGCCGGCCCCGAGCCGACGACGGCGACGCGCAGCGGGTTGTCGAAGCTTCCTGGCGACATGGGCGCGTGATGTTATCCGCGGGCATGGAGCGGACCGCCGTCATCGACATGGGCTCGAACTCGTTCCGGCTCGTCGTCTTCCAGCACGAGCCGGGGAGCTGGTGGAGCCTCGCCGACGAGATCCGCGAGCCGGTCCGCATCAGTGCCGGGATGGGCGAGGACGGCGTGCTCCAGCCCGCGCCGGTCGAGCGGGCGATTGCGACCGCGGCGGTCTTCTCGTCGTTCCTCGAGGCCTCCGGCGTCGAGCGCGTCGACGCCGTCGCCACCAGCGCGATCCGCGACGCGCGCAACCGCGACGAGCTGCTCGCCGAGATCCGAGCGAGCACCGGCCTCGAGGTGCGCGTGATCAGCGGTGCCGAGGAGGCCTGGTACGGCTACCTGGCGGTCGTCAACTCGACGACGCTCGCGGACGGCTTCGGGATCGACGTCGGCGGCGGCAGCGTCCAGGTGATGCGGATCGCCGACCGCCGGCTGGTCGAGGCGGAGTCGGTCCGCCTCGGCGCGGTGCGCATGAGCGAGGCCTTCCTGCCCGGCGAGCGCGCCAAGCCGAAGCAGCTCCAGGCCGTTCGCGACCACGTCTCGCGCACGCTCTCGGAGTTCGAGTGGTGGCAGGGAGAGGGAGCCGGGGGCTCGCGCCCCCGGACCCCCGAGGCGCCTGGCCGGTCGCAGGCAGGCTCGGACCGGCTAGCAGCAATCGGCGGCACGGTGCGAAACCTCGCCACCGCGGTGCAGAAGCGGATGGACCTCCCCGATGTCGACGAGCAGGGCTTCGTCGTGACTCGCGAGGCACTCGAGGACCTGATCGAGCTGCTCGCGTCACGGCCCGCCTCCGAGCGCGGCACGGTGCCTGGGATCAAGCCCGACCGCGGCGACGTCATCCTCGGCGGCGCGCTGGTCGTCGCCGCAGCGATGGAGCACGGCGGCTTCACCGAGCTCGAGGTCGCAGAGGCCGGCCTGCGCGAGGGCGTCTTCTTCGAGCACCTGCTCGCCGACCGCACTCCCCCACTGCTCGACGACGTCCGCCGCTCCTCGGTCGAGAACCTTGCCCACCGCTTCCGCACCGACCCGGTGCACGTCGAGCACGTCGCCCGCCTGTCGCTCGAGACGTTCGACTCGCTCCGCTCCGCCGGCCTCCACGACCTCGGCGACAACGACCGCGAGCTGCTCTGGGCCGGCGGGATGCTGCACGACATCGGCATGACCGTCGACTACGACGACCACCACCGCCACTCCCACTACCTGATCGTCCACACCGGCCTGCCCGGCTTCAGCCCCCGCGAGGTCGACCTGATCGCCCTGATCGCCCGCTACCACCGCAAGGGCACGCCCGACGCCGCCGAGCTCGGCGCCCTCCAACGCCCCGGCGACTCCGAGCGCCTGCGCCTGCTCTCCGCGATCATCCGCCTCGCCGAGCAGCTCGAGCGCAGCCGCGACCAGACCATCGCCTCCGTCCGCGTCCAGGCCACCGACGGCAAGGTCACCCTCGAGGCCGTCGCGCGCGACGGCTCCGATCCCACCGTCGCGATCTGGGCCGGCCAGCGCGGCTCCACCCTCCTCGCCGACACCCTCGGAGCGCCGGTCTCGATCGTTCCCTCCAGTCCGCGCGCCTAGCGCCGGCTATCCCCGACGAGCGCTCGAGCCGCGATCAGCCCTTGGCCGGACCCGGACCGCCGATGTTGGGCGGCGTCGGGTTGGTGATGAAGTACCACGCGAGGAACGTGGCGATGCAGAGCAGTACCGAGGCGACCATGACGACGTCGAGAACGCTGACCGGCCGGCCGGGCTCGTCGCGGCCACCATGGCGGGCGTCGCGCATGCTGCGCTGCCACGGCAGGATCAGCCGGAGCTCGGGCGGGGCGTCGGTGACGCGGCCGTAGAGGCGGTTGAGCGCGGCGAGGCCGTAGGCGAGCGCGATCGCCGTCACGACGATGCCGACGAGCAGCATCACGTACGCGCCGACGGTCAGCTGGCGGCTGTCGCGCTGGAACTGGGACGCGATCCAGAGCCACGCGAGCGGATTCAGGACCCACATCGAGACGCTGCCGACCGCCATCGTCGCGATGATCGAAGCTCGAGCCGGGAGCGAGGCTGACCGCTTCTTGTCCTGGGTAGCCACACTCACATTCACTACTGTATCCGAATACAGATCTGTATGTCAACCGAAGGCAGCCCCCGCAAGCGACTGACGCGCGCCGAGCAGCAGGCGAAGACCCGCGCGGCACTGATCGACGCCGCGCGGCGAGTGTTCCTCGAGCGCGGACTCGCCGGCGCGAGCGTTCAGGCCATAGCGGCCGAGGCAGGCTTCACGCGCGGAGCCTTCTACTCGAACTTCAGCTCCAAGGAGGAGTTGTTCGTGGAGCTGATCCGCGAGCAGGGCTACCGCAAGTACGCCCAGCTCGCGATGGACAGCTTCGACCCGGCCCACCGGCCCACCGCTCGCGAGGTAGGCGAGCGCCTCGCCACGATCCAAGGCGACCCGGACGTCAGATGGGCCTTCCAGCTCTGGTTCGAGCTGATCGCTCAAGCCGGCAGGGACGAGGACCTACGCGAGCTTGCCGCCAGCTTCTGGTCCGGCAACCGCTCGCTCGCCGCCGCCGCCATCGGACAGTTCTACGCCGAGGCGGACAAGCCGCCGCCAGCAGCGCCCGAGCGCCTCGCGAGCGCTCTGATCGCACTCGACATCGGCCTCGCGATCCAGCACTACGTCGATCCCGAGGCGGCGCCGCTCGATCTCTACCCCGAGCTGTTCGAGCTGCTGTTCAGCCGCCTCGTCCCCGCCGAGGCAGCGGAGAAGAGCTGAACCGCGCCGGCTACCGGCGCGGCATGGGCGCCCGCGTAGGGCTACTGGTCGAGGCGGTTCTCGAGCGGCACGCGGCCGTTGCCGACCGGCGCCTCGGACTGCGTCGCCGCGTCCTCGGCGTCCTCGGGCTGCTCGGCGCCGAGCAGCTCCGCGAGCTCTCCGGACTCGTACATCTCGGTGACGATGTCGCAACCCCCGACGAGCTCGCCCTTAACGAACAGCTGTGGGACCGTCGGCCAGTTCGAGAGGCCGGTCAGCTCCTCGCGGATGCGCGGGTCGGGGAGGACGTCGAGCGCGGCGTAGCGGACGCCGAGGGCGTTGAGGCAGGCGGCGGTGCGGGCGGAGAAGCCACAGGCGGGCTGCTCGGGGCTGCCCTTCATGAACAGCATCACGGGGTTCTCCGCGATCGCCCCCTCGATGAACTCGCGAATCTCGGTGCTGGTCATTGCGTTCCTCCGGAAGTCGAAGTCTTGATCGACAGGGCGTGGATCGGGCCGCCGACGTCGGCGCCGAAGACGTCGTAGACGAGCTTGTGCTGCTGGATGCGCGAGAGGCCCTCGAAGCGGTCCGAGACGACCTCGGCGCGGAAGTGGTCGCCACCGCCGGTCAGGTCCTCGACCGAGACGAGCGCGCCCGGGAGGGCGGCCTCGATCTTCTGCTTCAACTCGGCACTCGTCGGCATCGAATCTGGCACGATAGCGAGCGTCGAAGCGCTGGGCCCACCGCGCCTGGCCCCATGGCTACACTTACTGAAGCATGGTCACCCTTTCAGAGATCGCAGCCGAGAAAGTCCGCGGTTTCCTCTCCCAGCAGGAGACCGAGGGCGAGGTCGGCCTGCGCGTCGGTGTACGCGGCGGCGGCTGCTCGGGCTTCCAGTACGCGCTCGCGCTCGACGAGCGCCGCGAGGACGACAACGTCTTCGACCACGCCGGCATCCCGATCCTCGTCGACTCGGCGAGCCTGCGCTACGTCGACGGATCCGAGGTCGACTACACCGAGAGCATGATGGGCTCGGGGTTCGAGGTGGTCAACCCCAACGTCGTGGCCTCTTGCGGCTGCGGCTCCTCCTTCCGCATCGCGGACGAGGAGCCCAGCTGCGGCTCCGCCGCATAGACGGCGGCGCAGGGGCGTCCTCGGCGTGGCGCGCAAGGACGAAGGCTCGGTCCCGACCGGCAGGATCAGGCGGACGGCGAAGGTAGCCGGCCTCGCGGGCGGTCAGACGGCGCGCAACTACGCCACCAAGGCGGCGAACCTCACGCGCGGCGAGCAGAAGCGGCGCGAGGCCGCGATGCGGCGCCAGGCCGAGGCGGCCGAGCAGATCCTCGAGGTGCTCGGGAACATGAAGGGCGCGGCGATGAAGGTCGGCCAGGTCGCCTCCTACATCGACACGGGTGCCTTCCCCGAGGAGTTCCAGGCGCGGATCCAGGAGAAGCTCGCCGAGTTGCGCGACTCCGCGCCGCGCGTTCCGTTCGAGCAGATGCGCGCCGTTATCGAGGACGAGCTCGACGCGCCAATCGACGAGCTGTTCGAGGACTTCGAGCCCGACGCGGTCGCCGCCGCCTCGATCGGACAGGTCTACCGCGCGCGGCTGCCCGAGACCGCCCGCGGACCGCTCGCCGGGCGCCCGGTGGCGGTCAAGGTGCAGTACCCCGGCGTCGCCCAGGCGGTCCGCGCAGACCTGCAGAACCTCGGGCTGCTGATGCGAGTCGCGAAGCGGATCGCGCCCGGAATGGACGCCAAGGCGATGACGGCCGAGATCAAGGAGCGGCTGTCCGACGAGCTCGACTACGAGCAGGAGGCCCAGGCCCAGCGGGCGATGGCGCGCGCGTGGCGCGGCCACCCGTTCGTCGTCATCCCCGACGTGGTCACCTCGCTGAGCCGCGAGCGGGTGCTCGTCACGGAGTGGGTGGAGGGCCGCTCGTTCGAGGAGGTGAGCGAGCTGCCGGCCGCGGAGCGCGACCGCTTCGGCGAGATCGTCTACCGCTTCTTCCTCGGCTCGCTGTACCGCAACGGGCACTTCTCGGGCGACCCCCACCCCGGCAACTATCGGCTGATGGACGACGGCCGCGTCGCGTTTCTCGACTTCGGGATGACCAAGCGGGTCGGCCCCGACCAGCTCGCGCGCGAGGTGGCCGTCTACCGCGCGGGCATGGACGGCGACGCCGAGGCGCTGCACGCCGCGCTCGCCGAGATGGGCTTCTTCGACGCCGACAACCCCGCGCTGCCGCCGGCCGCGGTGCTCGAGCAGTTTCGTGCGGCCGCCGCGTGGTACGTCGACGACCGCCCGCTGACGATCGACCGCGCGGTCGTCACCGAGGTGCTGATCGCCGCCAGCGATCCCCGCTCCGAGTACTGGGAGCTGATGCGCCACCAGACGCTGCCGGCGGAGGCGCTGCTGGCCCGGCGGATGGAGGGACTCGTACTGGGCGTCCTCGGGGCGCTCGGCGCGACCGCGAACTGGCACCGAATCGCGCGCGAGTGGCTCTTCGACGATCCGCCGTCTACGCCGCTCGGCGAGGCGGAGGCCGAGTTCTTCGGCGGGCAGCGCGCCGTCGCGTGACGCCGCCGTTCGACCACCTCCAGGAGTGCGACCCGGTGCTCGGGGCGCTCGTCGCCGCGCACGGCCCGCTCGATGCCAAGGCGCGTCGCCGCGGCCGTCCCGACGACGCCTACGGCGCGCTCGTACGCTCGATCGTCGGCCAGCAGCTGTCGGTCAAGGCGGCGCGGACGATCTACGACCGCCTCTGCGCGCTCTACGACGGACGCACGCCGAGCCCCGCGGAGCTGATCGCGACCGACCCCGACGAGCTGCGCGCGGTCGGCCTGTCGCGCGCCAAGGCGGCATACCTGCGCGACCTCGCCGAGCACGTCGAGGACGGCCGCGTCGACCTTGAGGCACTGCCAAAGCTGCCCGACGCCGAGGTCGCCGCGCTGCTGACCGCGATCAAAGGGCTCGGTCAGTGGACCGTCGACATGTTCCTGATGTTCCACCTCGGCCGCCCGGACGTGCTGCCCGTCGGCGACCTCGGCATCCGGCGCGCGGTGCAGCTCGCCTACGGGCTCGACGGGCTGCCGAACGCCGCCGAGCTGACGACCCTCGCGGAGCCGTGGCGGCCGCACCGGACGCTCGCCTGCCTGTACCTCTGGGCGTCGCTCGACAACGCGCCCGCGTAGTCGCGAAGCCGCATGGGGCGCGGGTCGGTTGCGCTTGCGGTTTTTCACACATGCCCATGGGGTAAGGGGCGGGATGTCCCCCCGAGGAGGAGATGACCTATGGACACCGGATTGCTGATTGCGTTGATCGTGGCCGCCCTGATCATCTTGGCGATCGTGGTAATCGCCAGCCGCAAGGCGCGTGACCGCCGCAACGAGCAGCGCCGGGTCGAGGCCGGCGAGCACCGCGAGGAGGCCCAGATCACCGGCGCCAGAGCCGACCGCCAGCAGGCGGAGGCCGAGGAGCGCGCCGCGCGCGCACGGGCGGAGATGGCCTCGGCCGACGAGCAGGCCGCCCATGCGGCTCGCGAGCGACGGGCAGCCGACGAGCGTCACCAGGAGGCCGCGCGGCTCGATCCCGACGTCGACGAGAACGATCCCGACGCGGTGCGCGGCTCGACGACGAACGACACCGACACACGCACCGGCGCGACGACGACGGACACCGACGAGCAGGCTGGCAGCAGGCGAGACGTTCGCTGAGGCCCGGGCCGACAGGTAGAGTGCCCGGCTGATGCCGGTCGCCGTCGTCTCCGACACCACCGGGTACCTGCCGTCGGAGCTGCTCGACCGGTACGGGATCTCGGTCGTCCCGCTCTACGTCGTCTTCCCGGACCGGACGGTCCAGGAGTCCGAGATAACGGACTACCCCGCCTACTTCGAGGAGCTGCGGCGCGCCGACAGCCTGCCGAAGACCTCGCAGCCGTCGATCGGCGACTTCACCGCCGTGTTCGAGCCGCTGCTCGCGCGCGGCGACGAAGTCGTCTCGATTCACATCTCGGGCGGGATCTCCGGCACGGTCGAGGCCGGTCGCCAGGCCGCTGACCAGCTCGAGCGCGAGGGCAAGGGCGGCGAGCGCGTGCGGATGGTCGACTCGGCCACCGCCGCCGGCGGGCTCGGGATCGTCACCCTTGCCGCCGCCCGCTGCGCCCAGCTCGGAGGCACCGTCGACGAGGTCGTCGACGCCGCCAACCGCGCCCGCGCGGAGCTGAAGATGTGGTTCGCGCTCGACACGCTCGAGTTCCTCAAGCGCGGCGGGCGGATCGGCGCGGCCAGCGCGTGGATCGGCTCGACGCTGAAGATCAAGCCGATCCTGACCGTGGAGCGCGAGCTGAGCCCGGTCGAGCGCGTGCGCACCTCCTCGCGGATGCTCGAGCGGATGATCGACTACGCCCAACAGCGCCACGACTCGGGCGCGGACGCCTGGGTCGTGCAGCACATCGCCGCACCCGACCAGGCGAAGCGGCTGGCCGACGGCTGCCAGGAGATCTTCGGCCGCGAGCCGCTGTTCATCAGTGAGGTCGGGCCCGTGCTGAGCACCCACACCGGTCCGGGCATGCTCGGCGTCGGCTCCGTACCGACGCGCTTCTTCGAGTAGCCACCGCACCGCTTCGAGCGGCGCCCCGGCAACGTCCGGGCCGACGGGCAGTCTTCGCCGCATGGGTCGGGACGTACCGGCGCCGCGAGCGATCGCGACGGCTGTGTTGATCGCGGTCAGCGTGCTGATCGCGATCTACGTCGTCTACCTGCTGCGCAAGCCGATCGGCTGGCTGCTGATCGCGACGTTCCTCGCGGTCGCCCTGTCGGGGCCGGTCAACCTGCTCCAGCGCCACATGAAGCGTGGCTTCGCGATCACGCTCGTCTACCTCGGCATGCTGCTCGTGCCGATCGCCATCGGCGCCGTGGTCATCCCGCCGATCGTCACGGGGGCCGAGGACCTCGCGAGCAACGCGCCGCAGTACGCGCGCGACGTCGCCGACTTCGTCGACGAGAACGAGCGGCTGCAGCAGGTCAACGAGGACTACGACATCACGACCAAGCTCGAGGAGGAGGCCGGCAAGCTGCCCGCGAAGATCGGCGACGCGGCGGGCGTGCTGCGCGACGTCGGGCTCGGGATCGTCAACTCGGTCTTCGCGCTGATCACGATCCTGATCCTGACTGCCTTCATGCTCGGCGGCGGGCGAAGATGGATCGAGGCGGGCCTGCGCTACCTGCCACCGGAGCGAGCACAGCGGACGCGACGCGTGATCGACCGCTCGGCGCGCGCGGTCGGCAATTACGTCGCCGGCGCGCTGTTCCAGGCGACGCTGGCCGGCATCACCTCCTACATCGTGCTGACGATCCTCGGCGTCCCGTTCGCCGAGCCGCTCGCGCTGGTGATCTTCTTCCTCGACCTGATCCCGATGGTCGGCGCCACGATCGGCGCGATCATCGTCGGCGTCTTCACCCTCTTCGGCGGCGACTTCCCGACCGACACGATCATCTGGACGGTCTGGTCGATCGTCTACCAGCAGGCCGAGAACAACCTCGTCCAGCCGCAGATCCAGAAGCGCGCCGTCGACATCAACCCGTTCCTGGTCGTGGTCTCGGTGCTGTTCGGTGGCACCCTACTCGGGATCCTCGGGGCGCTGATGGCCGTCCCGGTGGCGGCATCGATCCAGATCGCGATCCGCGAGTACGCGGACGCGCGCGGGATCAAGCCGCGCTCTCCCCCGCCGGACGAGCAACCACCGCCCGAGGCGCCGGCGCAGGCTCCGCCGGACGCGCCGCCGGCCCCGGCGTAGCGGCGTGGTCGCAAGCGGCGGCTCGGAGTGCAGGGGTCTCTGGTGGCGGCGCTCCTGTGGGGCGTCCTTGAGGTGCGGGTTCGCGCTGGGGTGGCTGGGAGAGATACGAGTGGCTGAGCTGCGGGACCGGTCTTTGGCTGGGTAGGGCGGCGAGAGGGTGGCTGGTGGCCGGAGAGCCGGCTCCGCTCGGTGGGAGCGGCTCTCGGGCGGTCGGGAGTTGGCGCTCGGTGGGTTGGGGTGCTCGCGTGGGCGGTGTTGGGGCCTGGGGCGGTGTTGGGGCCTGGGGCGGTGCCGGACCTCGAAAGCTGGTCCAGACGGCCGAAATTCGGGACGTTTGGAGCTTTGTATGACCTAAAGGTCATACAAAGCTCCAAACGTCGAGATTTCGCCTGCCAGACCCATCCCATATGCACCTTTGCCGGGCCAGGTCAGCCACTCGTGCAACGACCCCTCCGGACGACCGAGAACCACTCCCACCGAGCGGAGCAGGCTCTCCGGCCACCCACCACTCCGCAATCCGCCCTACCCAGCTAAAGACCGCTGGAGCAGCTCAGCCACTCGTATCTCTCTCAACAACCCCAGCTCGAACGAGGCCTCAAGGACGCCCCACAGGAGCGCCACCCAGCCGGCGGCGCCAGGCGCCGACTAACGCCTGCGGCGGAAGAGCGAAACGGTGGCGGCGATGCCACCGCCGATCACGAAGCCGGTGACCGCGGCAGTGGTGAGCGCGGCCGAGCGGTTGTCGGCGAGCTGGCGACGCCAGTCGGAGATCTCGGCGACCTTGGAGCGGAGGTCGTTGACGGAGAAGGCGAGCTCACGGCGCGTCTCCTCGATCGACGCGCGGATCTGCTCGGGGCTGCGGTTGGCGGGAACGCTCGACATCGGTTAGCTGCTCTCCTTCGATCCGGTCTGCTCGAGCTTCGAGGCGGCGATCGCGGCCGGCTCGCCGCTCGTGGAGGCGCCGGGCTGCGTGCCGGAGGCTGTCGTGTCGGGCGTTGCGGCGCCGCCATCGGCCTGCTTGGCCGCGGCCTTGTCAGTCTCCTTGGTGTGCTCGAGCGAGCGCTCCAGCTGGTCGCGCTCGACGGCTTGATGCTCGAGCGTCTGGCGCGTGAGCTTCGCCTGCTCGATCGCCATGTCGGGCGTCGGCGGCCCGGCCTTGAGCCACTTCGCGGCGAGGAAGCCGGCGATCGCAGCGAGCAGGACCAACAGCAGCGTGACGATCCCGAACGCGACCCAGACGCGCAGGTCGAAGACGTCGTAGAGGAACCACGCGAGCGTGTGCAGGAACATCACCAGCGCGAAGACGAGGAACACGCCCGCGGCGGCTCCGACACCGGCGCCGCGCGCCATCTTCTTCGCCTTGCCGAGGACCTCCGACTTCGCGAGCTCGATCTCCTCGCGAACGAGCAGCGACGCCTTCTCGGAGACGTCGGAGACGATCTCGCCGAGGCTCTTGTCGGCGTTCGACGGGGTCACCGGCCAAGCCTCCTGAGGATCTGGGCGAGCACGAGGCCGCCGACGAACGCGCCGCCGACGTACAGCTCGGGCTTGCTCGCGAACGGGTCGTCGCCGTGCGCGGCGAGGTGGGCGTCAGCCGGAGACTGGCCACCGGGCGGCGCGGCCGCCGCGGCCGGCATCTCGGGGGTCTTCGGCTGGGATGACTCCATCAGGCGTCGGGCGGATCCTCGTCGAAGACCCTTACCCAGATCATCGTCGCGACACGCTGCGCGACGATCGTCGAGAGCGCCCCGACGCCGGCCAGGACGCCGCTCCACATCAATCGCTTGACGAGATCGTTCTCCATAGGCGCCGATTCAACCAGAAACCGCTGGAGTGCCGGTTGGCGAGACCTCGAGGCCACCGCAGATCGCCTCGACGACGAGTCCCTTGGCGCGCTCGAACTCCTCCTCGGTGGCGGGCAGGAGGTCGAAGATCCAGCCGGAGAGGAGCTGCTCGATCGCGCCGTAGAAGCAGAGCGCGGCGAACTCGGCCGAGATGTCTTGCTTGAAGGTGCCGTCGCGGCGGGCGGCCTCGACGATCTCAGCGATCCGCCCGTAGGCCTCGCGGATCTTCTCGAGGTGGAGGCGGCCGAACGAGTTCGCGGCGCGCGTGACCTCGACGATGATCACCTTCATCAGGTCGGGCTCGTGGCGGTAGGAGTCGATGATGAAGCCGGCCACCTGGTAGAGCTTCTCGCGCGGGGCGAGCTGCTCGCGACGGTCGATCTCGGCGATCGCGTCGAGCATGATCTGCCAGCGCTCGAGGAACAGCTCGTTGAGGATCTCCTCCTTCGAGTCGAAGTAGTGGTAGACGAGCCCGTAGGCGACGCCCGCCTCGTCGGCTACGTCGGAGACGCGGCAGTGGTGGAAGCCCTGACGCGCGAAGACGACGATCGCGGCGTCGAGGATCAGGCGGCGCTTGTCGACCGCGCCCTGGCGCGGGGTGGCGGCCATCAGGCGGTGACCTCCCGCGGCCAGCGGTAGGCAGACGGGACGCGGTTGGCGAGGCTGGGCAGCGTCGCGCGCACCTCGTCCTGACGCGCGAGGTCGAGGTCGGCGGCGACGAAGCACTCCTCGTCGGCGGCGCGGACGAGCACGTCGCCCCAGGGGTCGACGATCTGCGAGCCGCCGTAGCTCTCGTTGCCGCCTGGATGGACGCCGATCTGGTCGGCGGCGACGACGAACGCCTGGTTCTCGATCGCCCGCGCGCGCACGAGCGTGTCCCAGTGAGCGGCCCCGGTGACGGCCGTGAACGCGGACGGTACGGTCAGGACGCGCGCCCCGCGAACAGCGAGGATGCGGAACAGCTCGGGGAAGCGCAGGTCGTAGCAGACGGTCAGGCCGAGGCTGACGTCGCCTGCCGCGCTCGTGACGATCTCGTCGCCCGGCTCCTCGGTCGCCGACTCGCGGTACTCGCGCCCGCCGACGACGACGTCGAACATGTGGATCTTGCGGTAGGTCGCGCGCAGCTCGCCGTCCGGGCCGATGTGGACGGAGGTGTTGGCGAGCTTCTCGCGGCCCTCGCGGCGCTCGGCGATCGAGCCGGCGACGAGATCGAGGCGAAGCTCACGCGCGAGCTCGCGCGCCCAGGCGATCGTTGGCCCGTCGAGCGGCTCGGCGCCCTCGACGAGCTGCTCGTGGGTACCGAGGACGTTGAACTTCTCGGGGAGGACGACGAGCGTGGCGCCATCGTCGGCGGCTGCGCGGACGAGCCGCTCGGCGGTCGCGAGGTTCCCCTGCTTGTCTTGCTTGGAGCTCATCTGAACCGCCGCGGCACGCACGTCGACATCTCCCCCGTGAGTCAGATTGACTCGTCAGTCAACGAGTCTAACGTCGGCCGCGGGCCCTATGCCACCGGTACCGCGGCGCCGCGCTCGCGGACGACCATGTCGAGCCCACCGCGCGGGCTCAGCGTCGGCATCTGGCGCACGGTCATCGTACGGCCCGGCTGCAGCTCGAGCCGGAAGCGCTGCAGCAGCAGGGTCACCACCGCCCTGATCTCCAGCTGGCCGAAGCGCATCCCGATGCAGGTTCGCGAGCCGCCGCCGAACGGCACGTAGGCGCCCTTCGGCAGCGCGGCCTTGCGCTCGGGTGTGAAGCGGTCGGGCACGAACGCCTCGGGCTCGGGGAAGACCTCGGGCAGCCGGTGGCTGGCCCAGGAGGAGTAGTTGACGTATGCGCCGGCGGGGATCCGGACGCCGGCGAGCTCGCATGCCTCGACCGCTCGGCGCGGGCCGATCCAGGCCGGCGGGTACAGGCGCAGGGTCTCGTCGAGCACGAGCTCGAGCCGCGGCAAGCCGCCGGTCAGCTCGGCGATGCCCGGCGGGCGGCCGCCGAGCACGCGGTCCTGCTCCTCGTAAAGGGCCGCAAGCTCGTGCGGGTTGCGCGCCAGCTCGTAGAGCAGGAACGAGATCGTCGACGTCGAGGTGTCGTGACCGGCGAACATCAGCGTGATCGCCTGGTCGCGGACCTCCTGGTCGGACAGTGCCGAGCCGTCCTCGTCGGTCGCCGCGAGCAGCATCCCGAGGATGTCGCCCTCGCCGGGATCGCCGGACGCGCGCCGGCGGCGGATCTCGTCGAAGAGGATCCGGTCGAGCTGCTCGCGCGCCGCGTGCAGGTTGCTCCACGGCGAACCGGGGCCGCGCAGGAAGCGCAGCGCGAAGTCGGTGCCGTAGAAGGACAGCGCGCGCTCGAACTCGACCGCCGCGCGTGCGCCGGTGTCGCCGTCGTCGGGGTCGAGGCCGAGCAGCGCGCGCATCGCGACCCGCATCGCGAGCGTGCGCGCCCAGTGGTAGACGTCGACGACCTCGCCTGGGCGCCAGTCGCGCAGTGCGAGCTCGGCCTCCTCGATCATCGTCCCGGCAGCAGCGGCGATCTGCTCGCGGTGGAAGGCCGGCAGCATGATCCGCCGCGCGCGGCGGTGGTAGTCGCCGTCGATCGTCAGCAGCCCGTCACCGAGCAGCGGGATCAGGTCGCCGAAGCCGCCCTCGCGCCAGTGGAAGTTGCGCGCGTCGGTGACGAGGATCTGATGGTTGGCCTCCGGCCCGAGCGCCCAGATCTGCTGCTGGTGAAGGATCCGCAGCGAGAAGACCGGTCCGTAGCGCTCGTAGGCCGCGAGCACGATCGGGAGCGGATCGCGGGCCATCTGCCGCGTGCGCGACGCGCTGAAGTCGACTGGCCCGGGCGGGAACGAGCCGCGGTTGGCGATCTCATCTCGCGTGTCGCGGAACAGCCGTCCGATGACGCTCGTGCTGACGGGCGCCGGACGCGCGGCCGCCGAGGCCTCCTTGCCAGACGGCGGCGGAGCCTCGGTCGTCGCTGCCTCCATGACGGCAGCATAGTGCGACTGGCCAGCCAGCCAGTCGCGGCGACGGGTCGATCGCGGCCGTAATCCGGCCGCAACAAGCCCGCCGTCGAGAGCGACATCGCGAGGGGCCGATCGCGGCCGTAATTCGGCCGCAACGAGCCCGGCGTCGAGGGCGATGTCCCGAGGGGCCGGTCGGGGCCGTGCTCCGGCCGGAATCTGCCCAGGGCGATAGCTTGCGCGGGATGGGCCTCAAGCCGATCCGTGGACCGGCTGTACGGGAGCTGGGCCTGGCGCTGCCACCCGAGCCGATGCCGGCATGGCGCGGCGGCCGGCCGCTTAAGCGATGGCGCTACGTCGGGGTCTACACCCCCCACGTGATGCTGTGCGTCGGCGACGCGCGGATCGGTCCCGTTCCACAGCGCTGGTGGGCGGTCGCGCTGCCCGGCGGCGAACTGCACGAGCGAACGACCTTTGGCCGTGGCGGAGTGGAGGTCTCGGACTCGAGTGTGCGGGTCAAGGCGCGCGGCGTGCGGATCGAGCTGGACCTGGACGAGTCGCCCGGCATCGAGATCGTGTCGCCGGTGGAGACCGGACGCCCCGACCCTGCGGCCCGCCCCTACATCTGGACCCGCAAGCAGGCGTGCGTCCCGGTGCGCGGCTTCATCGAGCTCGACGGCAGGCGGCTGTCCGTCGATGGCGACGGCGCTTTCGTCGACGACTCGGCCGGCTACCACGCGCGCCACACCGTGTGGAGCTGGTCGGCCGGGGTGGGCGTCGCCGCCGACGGCCGGCGGATCGGCTGGAACCTCGTCGAAGGCGTCCACGACGATCCGTTCGCAAGCGAGCGCACGCTGTGGATCGACGGCGAGCCGGTCGCGGTCGGGCCAGCCTCGTTCGCCGAGGACCTGTCCGAGATCGGGTTCGACGACAACCACGGCGTCCTCCGATTCGAAGAGTGGTCGCGCCGCGAGAGCTCTACGAACGCGCTGCTGCTGCGCAACCGCTACAGCCAGCCGTTCGGGACCTTCGCCGGCTCACTGCCGGGCGGCCTCCAGCTCGCCGAGGGCTTCGGCGTGATGGAGCGCCACGACGTTCACTGGTGACCGGGCGCGGCCGGTTGGCTAGCCCACCGGCGCCAGCGTCCGAACGAAGTCGTCGAAGGAGCTCGTGCCCGGAACGTCGATGCGCGGGAGCGACAGCATCGGGATCGATGCCGACGCGGCGTAGCCGGCGGTCGTGACGCCGTACTCGAAGCCGCAGGCGCCGACCATCCGCGCCACGGCGGCGTCAGTGTCGCCATAGGGGTAGGCGAAGGGGCGCACGAGGTGCCCGAGCTGCTCGACGAGCTGGGCCCGGCAGCGGCTCGCCTCGCGCACGACCTCGTCGAGGCCGAGCGCCGTCAGCATCGGGTGCGAGGCGCTGTGGCCGCCGAACTCGACGCCGTGGCCGTCGAGCGCGCGGATCGTGTCCCAGTCCATCAGCGGCACCGTCTCGCCGTATCCGCGGTCCCACTCGTTGGTGAGCCCGACGCGCTCGCTGACGAGGAAGACCGTCGCCTCGAGCTCGTACTGGCGCAGCAGCGGGTAGGCGTGCTCGGCGAAGTCCTCGTAGCCGTCGTCGAAGGTCAGCATTACGCGCCGCCCGGGCAGCGGCTCGTGGCGCTCGGCGGCCTGCCGCCACTCCTCGAAGCTCGCGCTGCCGTATCCGGCGGTGCGCAGGTAGTGCAGCTGGGCCTCGAACTGGTCGGGCGTCAGGCGCCACTCGCGCAGGCGCTCGTGGCCCGTCGGCGCGACCCGGTGGTACATCAGGATCGGCAGCTCCCAGCTGACCGGCTCGCCGCTGCCGGGGGTCGGCGTCGGCGTGCCGCCCTGCCAGCGGAAGCGCTCCTCGACGACGCGCGGCAGGGACGCGGGCAGCGACGCCTGCTCACGTCGTGGCCGGGTGCGCCTTCGCCACGGCAGCCGGCGCGGGGCGTGGCGGTACGCCTGGACGCGGTAGAGCGGGTTGGCCAGCTCGCGCACCCGCTCGAGGCCCGCGCTCGTGAGCGCCTCCTCGATCACGCGCGCGCCGAACGGGACGTCCCAGTCGAAGCCCGGCTTCCCGGGGTCGTCGACGAGCAGGTTGGCGTGCGCGCCGACGAAGCTGCCGTCCGGCGCGAGTGCAGCGGCGATCGAGCGCGCGGCATGGTCGAGCCGGTCGCGATCGCCGGCGTAGTAGAGGACCTCGCTGCAGACGATCAGGTCGTAGCGGCCGGCGATCGGGTCGCTGAAGAGGTCGTGGTACTCGAAGTCGACGTTGTCGAGGTCGGCGCAGCGCTGCCGGGCGCGACGTAGAGCGACCGTCGAGACGTCGGAGGCGACGAGCCGCTCGACGTGCGGCGCGAGCTGACGGGTGAAATGACCCTCCGCGCAGGCGAGCTCGAGCGCCCGTTCCGGCCTCGCGTCGATCAGCGACAGGGTCTGGTCGTACTTGCCTTGCTCGTACTCGCTCGTGTAGCCCCATGGATCGGCGCCCGAGGCGAACAGGGCCTCGAAGAACGCACGGCCCGGGCCCGGCCTCACCCCCGCGTCGGTTGCGGGCACAGGTGGCTCGACGGCGTGTGAGTCCTCCAGCGAGCGGCCGTCCCAGACGATGTCCGGGGCGTAGATCGCCGCCGCGCCCGGGGCCGGCTCGCCGACCTCGATCACGGGATCGCCCGCTGCACGCGCGGCCGCGACCGCCTCCGAGGCGGCCGCGCGTGGCACGGCAGCCGCCCGCGAGCCGCTCAGGCCGGTGACCGCGCCGCGGCGGCGCGCGATCACGTACCCGCTGTCGGCGCCCTCGAGCGCCCGCGTGGCGTGCCGCTCCCACCCCGGCGCCAGCGACGACCCTTCGGGAGCCGCCGCCGCGGCGGCCGGAACCGCCGCACGCGCGGCGGCCGCGGCGCGCAGCCGCTCGCGCAGCGTCGAGCCGTCGAGCAGGGGACGTCCGATCAGGCCCTCGCGGACCGCCAGCCGGCAGAGCTCGAAGCCGGCCTGGGTGCAGATCTCGCGCCGCAGCGCGCCGGCCGTCACCCGCCCGTCGACCGGCTCGACCTCGACGGCGGCGAGCGTCGCGCCGCCGACGCCGGCCGCTACGCGCAGCGTGCCCTCGCCCAAGATCTCCGGCAACGGAGCCGACAGCTCGACGGCGGCCCATCCCCCACTCGCCCGCTCGCGCCCGGCCGGCACGAGCTCGTCGTCGTGGGCGGCGTCGTAGAACGCGGCGTTGCCGGTCTCCGGATCGCCGCAGACCTCCTGCAGCAGCAGCTCCCAGCCGGCGTAGTCGTGCACGACCTGCTCGAGCGGCCGATCGGACTCGACCGACTCGTCGACGAGCGTGTGGCCGCGCCGCCGGACCACGAGCCGGCCGTCGCCGCGGCCGACGTCGAGCTCGCGCGCGACCGTGGCGCCGAGGAAGGCCCCGAGCAGCTCCCAGGCCTGCTCGGCTACTACCGCGTCGGCGACCAGGCTCGCCGGGACGCGACCGTCGAAGGCCGGCAGCTCCAGCTTCTGGAGCGCGAGGCCGCCATAGCTGGGCTGCACGAGCAGGCGCTCGGTCCCCTCGGCCACGGCGATGTCGCTTAGGGGGCGCTCGAGGTCGACAGCCGCCGCGTCGATCCGGCCGAACAGCGAGCTCGTCGTGCCGCCGTCGGCGACCAGGCGCTCGAGCATCCGCTTCGTGCGCAACGCCAGCTGGGGCGCACCGGAGATCCGCTCGAGCCGGTCGAGGAAGCGCGCGACGTGGTCGACCAGCTCGGTGGAGAACGAAGGCCAGTCCGAGGAGATCGTGCCCGCCCCGAGCGGGACCGCGTCGAAGAGCGCGTAGGCGACGTCGCTCGAGCCGAGGTCCTCGCAGCGGTCTCCGGCGACGGCGTCGAGCATCGCGACGGCGTCGTGGCCCTGGCCGAGCGCGAGCGCCGCCGAGTAGACCGCGTGCACGAGCCGCGCCCGCGTCCGCTGGCCGACGTCTTCGCCGTCGCAGCGCTCGTGCGGCTCGTGGTCGAGACGCGCGTCGGGGCCGTGCGCGCGGTCGATCACGACCAGCCCGTCGTCGAGCAGCTGCCGGCTCGCCATCGAGGCGGAGGCCTTGCGCATCCGGTAGTAGGCGAGCTGGGCGTCGACCCGCCCCCAGCTGGCGCCGAGGCGGGAGAGCCGCATCCAGAGGTCCCAGTCCTCGCACGTGCTGAGGTCGGGGTCGAAGCCGCCGGCGCGCCGCACGAGCTCGCGGCGGACCATCACGGCGTGGATCGCGAAGGCGCAGTTGTGGGCGTGCCAGCCGAACATGTCCTCTTCGCTGCGCGGGCATATCTCCTCGACCTGGCGCCCGTCGGGAGCGATCCGCGTCCAGCCGCAGTGGACCGCGTCGAGCTGGGGACGCTCGGCCAGCGCCTCGTGCAGGCGCGCGAGCGCCTCGGGCGCCAGCCAGTCGTCCGCGTCGAGGAACACGAGCCAGCCTGCGCGGGCCGCCTCGATGCCGGCATTGCGGGCCGCGGACACGCCCGCGTTTGCCTGATGCACCAGGCGGACGCGGGAATCGCGCGACGCCTGCGCCTCGACCAGCGCGGCCGTGTCGTCCGTCGAGCCGTCGTCGACGACCACCGCCTCCCAGGCCGTGAGCGTCTGCGCCTGGAGCGAGTCGAGCGCCGCGGCGACGGTCTGCTCGGCGTTGTACGCGGGGATCACGACGGTGACCACAGGGGCCTCCACACTCTCGTCGCGGTCCACCGCGCCTGTGGTCAATCGATCCACTCCCTGGAAAACCTCATCCGTGCGGGCATCCTTCCGCATCCAGGCGAGAATTGGTCATAGCGGGAAAGCCGTGGCAGAATCGTTCGGTGCGGCCGCGCTCCTACCAGACGAATAGCGCGACCGCTATCGGAATCGGTGTCGTAGACGTCGCTGTCCCACTCGACTCCTTCGACTTCTCGACGGCTGACCGGTGGGACGTGCTCGTGCTCGACGGCGGACGGCCCGTGGCGCGCCTCGACCTCCCCTCGCCGGGAGCGGTCGACTCGGCCGAGCTGGCACGGGCCCTGATCTGGCCGCATGCGGAGATGCTGCGCGAGGGCCCGGAGGCGACGGTCCCGCCGCCACCGGCAGCGGGACGCCTCCCCCCGCCACCGCCGTCGTGCTCGGTGATCCTCTGCACCCACGGACGCCCGCAGCACCTGACGACGGCCCTCGATGCCCTCGCTGCGCTCGATCCCGCCCCGCTCGAGGTGATCGTCGTCGACAACGCGCCGGGTGAACACGACTGCGAGCAGCAGGTGCTGGGCAGGGGATTTCGCTATCTGCGCGAGGACCGCAAGGGGCTCGACAACGCCCGCAACGCCGGTGTCCGGGTCGCGCGCGGCGAGGTGCTCGCGTTCACCGACGACGACTGCGTCCATCCCGCCGGCTGGCTGAGCCGGCTCGCGGAGGCCTTCGAGGACCCGATGGTAGGGGCGGTCACGGGCCCCGCCTTCCCCTACGCGCTCGACACGCCCGCGCGCGTTCGCATGGAGCGCCAGGCCAGCCTGACGCGCGGGCTGCGCCGGCGCATCATCGACTGGACCTTGTTCTCGCCGGTCCATGCCGGCCAGCTCGGCGTGGGCGCCAACGTGGCGATCCGCGGCTCACTGCTGCGGGCGGTGCGGGAGCCGTTCCCGCCCGAGCTCGACGCCGGCACCGAGACGCTGTCCGGCGGCGACACCTACGTCCTCGCGCGGCTGCTCGCCGCCGGCCACCGCGTCGTCTACGACCCGGGCACGTTCGTCTTCCATCAGCACCGCGCCGACTGGCCGGCGCTCGACAGGGCGATCGTCGGCTATGGCGTCGGCGCGGGCGCCGCGTTCTGGAAGTTGCTGGTGCAGGACCGGGAGCTCGAGACGCCGCGCGCCGCCTGGTGGTCGTTGAGCCAGTACCTGCTGACCCAGCGGCAGCGGATGCTCGGGCGCGCCGACGCCGTCGAGACGCGCATCGCGTGGCGCTACCTGCGTGGAGCGCTCGCCGGGCCGCGCGCCTGGCGCCGTGCGCTGCGGACCCAGAGGCGGATCGACCCCGGCCTGCGACCGACGTCCCCGTTCCCGCCGCCGACGGCGCGGCCCTCGCCGGCGTCGGCCGCTCTCGCGCAGGCGCCGTCCCCGGAGACGGCGACGGCCGTGGAGGAGCCGCCGCGCGCGACGGTCAGCGGCGGCAGCTCCGACGCACCGCAGGTTTCGGTCGTCGTCCCGACCGTCGGACGTGCCGGCACCCTCGGCCCCTGCCTGGCCGCGCTCGCGGCGCAGACCCTGCCGGCGAGCGCGTTCGAGGTGATCGTCGTCGACGACACGCCAGCGGAGGTGGCCGACCCGCTCGACGTGACGGCTCCGGACGGGCGACTCGCGCTCCGCGTCCACCGAGCGGGCGGCCGTGGCGCCGCAGTCGCGCGCAACCAGGGCGCCGAGCTCGCGCGCGGCGAGCTGCTGCTGTTCCTCGACGACGACCTCGTCGCCGCGCCGGACCTGCTCGAGCGCCACGTCGCGAGCCATGCGGAGCGCGAGTCCGCTGCCGTGGTGATCGGATACTCGCCGCCGCGCCCGCCACGGGCCAACCTCGCCACGTTGAGCGCCTCGCTCTGGTGGGAGGACCACTTTCGCCTGCTCGAGCGGTCGCCGGTGCTCACCTTCATGGAGACGCTCAGCGGTAACGCCTCGATCGGGCGCGCGACCTTCCTCGACGGACGTGGCTTCGACGCCGGCTACGCGCGCCTGCGCCGCGAGGACTGGGAGTGGGGAGCGCGGCTGCTGGCGGACGGCATCGACCTACGCTACGAGCCGAGCGCCGTGGCCGCCCACGAGTTCGAGCTCAGCGCCGCGCGGCGGATCCGCGCCTGCCGGCTCGAGGCGGGCGGCGACGCCCGGCTCGCGCGCCGCCATCCCCACGCGGCCGCCTTCCTCCCGCTTGCGCTGCATCCGCCGACCCGTTGGCGCCATCCGCTGCGCCGAGTCGTCAACACCGCATTCGGGCATCCGCGCGCGGACGTCGTCAGCGTCGCGATGCTCGATGCGCTCGAGTGGGCGAATCTGCGCGGCGCCTGGGCGCGGATCTTCAACCGCGTCCAGCGCGCGGCCTACCTGCAGGGGCTGCGGACCGCGGGCTGGCACCCGCGCGAGCTTCGCCAGCCGCCGTCGGGCGCCGCCGTCGCACCGCCGGCGTCCTCGGCCCCTGGGACCCCCGTCCTGCGGGTCGTCGGCGACGAGAGCGGCTCCGCGGCGCCCCCGCACCTGCGGACCCCGGTCACGGTGCTGCTCGGCCCCGGGCGCCTACCAGGGGACGACCGGCGAGTCCAGGAGCTGATCGACGCCGGGGCGCGCGTCGAGCTGCTCGACGGCGAGCCCGACCGCCACTGGGAGCGCATCCTCGACGCCGTCGCGGTAGCAAAGACCGACTTGATCGCGATACCGCTCCCGGGCTGGACGCCGAGCCCGACATGGCTCGAGCAGGTCGAGCCGGCCTTCGACGCGCCACGGGTCGACATGGCTCTGGGACAGGGCATGGCGCCGACGCGGCCGGTCGAGCCGCTGACGCTGCACGAGCTCGAGCGCGGGCGCCTGCCCTACGCCCCGCTCGCCGGCCCGCCGGACTACCTCGTGCTGCGTTCGTCGACCCTCCCCCAGCTGCGCCGCGCGGCCGCGCACGCCGAATTCGGACCGATCGCGGTCGCACTCGCGTGCGCCGACGGCGTGCTCGCGGACGGCGCGCTCGTCGCCCACCGCAACGCGCACGGGCTCGACCCCGCCGGCGGCGAGTGGCCGACGATCGCGGAGCGCGAGTGCGCGAAGCTGACCGCCTGGGGCGCGCTGCTCGCCGACCACACGCTCGCCCAGCCGCCGCTGCAGGGAGCGGCGTGGGTGGCGGGCGTCGGAGCCGATCGTCTGGCCGTCGGCGCCTGGCATGCGCTGCGCCGCAGCCGGCTATCGCCCGCTTCGCGCACGGCGGCCGGCAGGTCGCTGCTCGCGGGCTACGCGGCGGCGATCCGGCGGCGGCAGACCGTGCCGGCACGCTGACCGCCGCTCAGGGCGCCAGCTCCCAGCGGTGCGCCGGGCGGAAGACGCCGTTGTCGTGCGCGCTGCCGGTGACCCGGAACCCGTAGGCACGCCAGTGGTAGTCGTAGGCGTACTGCCAGTCGGCGGAGTAGACGCCGACGTCGACCCAGTACTCGCCGGGCAGCAGCCCGAGGTCCTCGAACGAGAGCCGGACCTCGACCGGCTCGCTCACGCGCCCGAGCGCGACGCCCTCGCCGTCGGTGCTCGTGTCGTAGCAAGTCAGCTCGTCAAGCGCGCGCGTGACGGTGATGCCGACGACCGGCCGCTCCACGGCCCCCGCGACCGGGTCGAGGGTCAGCGAGACGGTGAGCCCGCCGCCGACCGCGATCTGCTCCAGCGGCAGGCCGTCGGGCCCGCGCAGAGTCACGTCGCGGATCACCGCCTCCTGGCTGCCGTAGCGGTTGCGCCCGAGCTCGAGCCCCTCGAGTGGCGCCTCGTCGTCGTCGGGCTCGGGGGTGCGGGCGCGCGTCTCGTCGTGCATCGCGGTGCGGTAGAGCTGGACGATCTCCTCGGCGGCTCCCTGCGCGCGGGCGTGGCCGCGCTCCATCCAGATCGCGCGGTCGCACTCCTCGGCGACCTGCTCGAGCGAGTGCGAGGCGAGCAGGACCGCGGTTCCACCGCGGCGCAGCTCGGCGATCCGATCCATGCAGCGCTGCTGAAAGCCAAGATCGCCGACGGCGATCACCTCGTCGAGCAGCAACAGCTCGGGCTCGAGCTGGGCGACGACCCCGAACGCGAGCCGCAGGCGCATGCCGTCGCTGTAGGTCCGCAGCGGGGCCTCCTCGAAGCCCTCGATCTCGGCGAAGGCGAGGATGTCGTCGAGGCGGGCGAGCGCCTCGCGCCGACGCAGGCCGGCGCCGAGCGCCGCGGTGACGGCGTTCTCGCGACCCGAGAGCTCGAGGTCGAAGAGGTCGCCGAGGCTGAGCACCGAGGCCGTGCTCTCCGGCACGAGCACCCGGCCGCGCGTCGGGCGGCCGATCCCCGAGGCGAGCCGCAGCGCCGTCGACTTGCCCGCGCCGTTGTGCCCGATCAGCCCGACCGCCTCGCCGGCGTCGAGCTCGATCGACACGTCGCGCAGCGCCCACAGCTCCTCCCGCGCGCGTACGAGCAACGGCAGCCGGCGGCTGAGCGCCGCGCGCAGCGTCGGCGCGCCGGGCGTCCAGCGCGGATAGCTCTTCCAGACGCCGTCGAAGCGCAGCCGGGGCGCACGGTGGATCGCGGGCAGGCTCATTGGAAGTCGGTGAAGCGGGGCTCGAGGCGGCGGAAGAAGAGATAGCCGGCGCCGGCGACGACGACGCTGCCGACTGCGAGCAGCACGATCAGCCACGCCCCGGGGGCGGGCTCGCCGAGTAGCAGCGCGCGGTAGGTCCCGATCAGGATCGCGACCGGGTTGAGCTCCATCAGGCGGGCGTACTCGTCCGGCAGGCTGCGCAGGCCGTAGAAGACCGGCGTCATGTAGAAGAGCAGCGTCAGCACGAGCGCGACGGCGTTCGGGACGTCGCGGAAGTAGACCGCGGCCGCCGAGGTGAACCACGCGATCCCGGCCATCAACAGCGCCTGCACCGGGATCAGCAGCGGGCACAGCAGCAGCGTCCAGCGCAGCTCGTCCGACAGCGCGAGCATCGCCAGCAGCACCGGCAGCGCGATCAGTACGTCGATCAGCGGCACGACCACCGACACGATCGGGATGGCAGCGCTCGGCACCCGGCTTTGGAGCACGAGGTGGCGCTGCGAGGCGAGGCTGGAGGCCGCCCCCGAGAGCCCGCTCGAGAACCACGTCCACACGATCAGGCCGATGAAGACGAACACCGGGAAGTTCTCGATGTCCTGGTCGAAGACCGTCGAGAAGACGAAGACCAGCACCGCGAGCTGCGCGAGCTGACGGATCAGCGGCCAGGCCCAGCCGAGCAGGGTCAGCTGGTGCGTGCTCTCCAGCTCGCGACGGGCGAGATGGGTGACGACCTCCCAGAGCATCGCCGGGGTGACCGGGTGGCGGTGGGCCGGCCGCAACCCGGACGCGTCCGGGCTCGGCAGCGACCGGTCTGCCGCCGGCTGCGGCGGGATGGACGCCGTGGGCCCGCTCATCGGTCCAGCATCGCGGATTCGGCGCGCGGGCTGAAGAACCGCACGGGATTCGTCAGGCGCGCGAGTCGCGGTGGCGGCGCAACTCGGTCAACAGCAGCTTCGAGTGCATCGCGGCGATCAGGTCGCGCAACGGCTCCGCCCCCGCCTCCATCAGGTCGGCGACGCGCTCGGGCTCGAGCTCGCCGGCGAGGCGCTCCAGCACGACCTCGACCTCCTCCTTGACGAGCTGCTCGATCGCGCCCTTGTAGCGCAGCGTGTCGTAGACCGTGAAGCCGATCTTCTCGTCGTAGCCGCCGGCGCGGAAGCGGCTGATCGCCTCGAGCATCCGCTCGTCGAGCTCGCCGTAGCCACGGCTGTTGGGAGTCAGGATGCCGATCTCCTCGAGCCGGTCGAGCGCCTCGCGCGGGATGCCGTAGCGGCGCTCGACGTCGGCGCGCGAGACGCGGCTGCGGTCCTCGCGCTGGGCGCGCTCCAGGATCTTGTCCTCGACCTCGATCAGCGCCCGCGCCCGCTCGGGGTCGTCCTCGAGCACACGCCGGATCGCCTTCAGCGGCATGAAGCGCTCCTCCTGGAGCTGCTTGATCAGGCGGATCCGCTCGACGAACTCGGGCGGGTAGTAGGCCATGTTGCGCGACGTTTTGACCGGGTCGGGCAGCAGCCCCTCGCGCAGGTAGTGCTTGATCGTGCCCGCGCTGACGCCGCTCGCCTCGGCGAGCTCGCTCATCTTGAGCAGGCCGTTGGCGTCGCTCATCGAGCCGGCCGCGGCTGTGGTGCGAGGGCGCGAACGCTCATGCCATGAACGAGCCGGTGGCGTCCGGTGACGGGCCGGCGACCGCTCCGGCCTGCTCGAGCGCCGCGACCTCGTCGTCGGAGTAGCCGAGCGCCGCGAGCACCTCGTGGGTGTGCTCGCCGAGCGCCGGCCCCGGACGGCGGATCTCACCCGGCGTGCGCGAGAGCTTGACCGGCACGCCGAGCTGACGGACGGGGCGCTCGGCGCCGGGCTGGTCGAGCTCGACGACCATCCCACGCGCGCGCACGAGCTCGGAGTCGAGCGCCTCGCCGAGCTCGAGCACCGGCTCGAGGCAGCAGTCGTGCTCGGCCGCAAACGCCTCCCACACGCCGCGCGTGCGGCTGGCGAAGACCCGCTCGACCTCGGCGTGGGCCTCGGATCCGGGCGGCTCGAACTGCTTCTCGATCAGGTCCTCGCGTCCGACGCCACGACACCAGGCCTGCCAGAACTTCGGCTCGAGCGCGCCGAGCGTGACGTGGCCGTCGCTGCAGGCGTACGGGCGGTAGCAGAGGTACCCGCCGGCCAGCTCGAGCTCGCCGCGGCGCGGGGCGACGCCGTCGGCGAAGTACTTGCCCGCAACCATCGCGAGCCACGAGAGCGCGCCGTCGGCCATCGAGACGTCGACGAGCTGGCCCTCGCCAGAGCGGTCGCGCTCACGCAGCGCGGCGAGGATCCCGAACGCCGCCATCAGCGCGCCGCCGCCGAGGTCGGCGATCTGGCCGGCCGCCTGGACCGGCGGCCCGTCGCGCTCGCCGGTCAGGCCGAGGAGGCCGACGAGCCCGAGGTAGTTCATGTCGTGGCCGGCGCGGTCGCGGTAGGGCCCGTCCTGGCCGTAGCCGCTGACCGCGCAATAGACGAGGCCCGGGTTCTCCTCGCGCAGCCGGTCGTAGCCGACGCCGAGCCGGTCGAGCACGCCGGGGCGGAACGACTCGAGCAGCACGTCGTGCTCGCGAACGAGCGCCAGCAGCACCTCACGCCCGCGCTCCTCCTTGAGGTTGAGCCGCATCGAGCGCTTGTTGCGGTTCAGCGACAGGTAGAGCGCCGACTTCGCCGAGTCGTCCGCGCCCTCGTAGTAGGGCGGCGCCCAGCGCACGTAGTCGCCCATCCCCGTGTCCTCCACCTTGAGCACGTCGGCCCCGAGATCGGCCAGGAGCAGGGTGCAGAAGCCACCGGGAAGCAGGCGGGTGAGGTCGAGCACCTTCACGTCGGAGAGCGCGCTCACGGGACTTCGACCTCGACCGGGCAGCTCACCGAGTTGGCAACGAAGCAGCGCTCGTGTGCGCGCGCATGCAACTCGGACACCGTGGCCGCGTCCACCTCGCCGTCGAAGGCCACCCGCGGGCGCAGCGCCACGCGGGTGAAGCGCGTGCCGTCCATCGTGCCCTCGGCGGCGTCCTCGTAGGTGCTCACGCGCAGGCGCTCGCGTCTCGCGAGATCCAGGAACCACAGCATGTGACAGGCCGACAGCGAAGCCACGAACAGCGCCTCGGGATCGGCCTTGGCTGGATCGCCGCCCCATTCGGGCGAGCACGACCCGCCGATCGTCTGCCCGCCCGCGGTCACCGTGTGGGCGC
>DASQKV010000026.1:0-72754 GCA_035630335.1 Thermoleophilaceae bacterium
GCGAGCGGCGCGGTTGTCGTACAGAGCGGGGACACGATGGTCCTCGGCACGGCGACCGCTGGAAACCTGCGCGACGTCGACTTCCTCCCGCTGACGGTGGACGTCGAGGAGCGCATGTACGCCGCGGGCAAGATCCCCGGCAGCTTCTTCAAGCGCGAGGGCCGTGCCGGCGAGAAGGGCACCCTGACCGCGCGCATGATCGACCGTCCGATCCGCCCGCTGTTCCCGAAGGGCTGGCGGCGTGAGACGCAGCTCGTGTCGATCCCGATGTCGATCGACCACGTCCACCCGTACGACATCCTCGCGATGAACGGCGCCAGCGCCGCGCTGATGGTGTCGGACATCCCGTTTCCGATGCCGGTCGGCGCCGTCCGCATCGGCCAGGACGAGGACGGCAACTTCGTCGTCAACCCCGAGGAGGAGTGGCTGCTCGAGAGCCCGCTCGACCTCGTCGTCTCGGGTACCGAGGACGCGATCCTGATGGTCGAGGCCGGTGCCAACGAGATCTCCGAGGCGTCGATCCTCGACGCGCTCGACATCGCCCACGGCGAGATCAAGAAGCTCTGCGCCGCTCAGCGCGAGCTGGCCGAGAAGGCCGGCAAGCCGAAGATGGAGGTCGAGGTCCCGAAGGTCGACGAGTCGCTGTTCGCGACGTTGACCGAGCGCTTCGGCTCCAAGCTGTCGGAGGCCACGCAGGTCACCGACAAGCTCGCCCGCCAGGACGCGACCAAGGCGGTCGAGACCGAGGCGCTCGAGGAGCTCGCCGGCGAGCCGTCGGACCCCGACTACAGCGCTCGCCTGTCGGCCGCCCAGATGGCGTTCGACAAGCTCGAGAAGGAGACGATCCGGCGCCGGATCGCGATCGACAAGAAGCGCCCCGACGGCCGTGCCGCGGACGAGATCCGCGAGATCACGATCGAGGTCGGCGTCGCTCCACGCGCCCACGGCTCGACCGTGTTCACACGCGGTCAGACCCAGGCGTTCTCGGTCGCCGCGCTCGGGACCACGCGTGACGAGATGCGTCTCGACACGCTCGGGCTCGAGACCACCAAGCGCTACTTCCACCACTACAACTTCCCGCCGTTCTCAGTCGGGGAGGCCGGCTTCATGCGCGGTCCGAAGCGACGTGACATCGGTCACGGCGCGCTCGCCGAGCGGGCGCTAGTGCCGGTCGTGCCGAACCCGGACGACTTCCCGTACACGATCCGCGTCGTCTCGGACATCTTCGAGTCGAACGGCTCGTCGTCGATGGCGTCGGTCTGCGGGTCGTCGCTCGCCCTGATGGACGCCGGCGTGCAGATCAAGCGCCCGGTGGCCGGAATCGCGATGGGCCTGATCAAGGAGGGCGACGACTACATCGTGCTCTCCGACATCGCGGGCGTCGAGGACCACCTCGGTGACATGGACTTCAAGGTCGCCGGGACCGAGCAGGGCATCACCGCGCTGCAGATGGACATCAAGATCACGGGCGTCACCTTCGACATCCTGCGCGACGCGCTCGCACAGGCCAAGGAGGGCCGCACGCACATCCTCGGCAAGATGGCCGAGGCGATCGACGGACCGCGCCCCGAGCTGTCACGGCACGCGCCGCGGATCGGTCAGATCCAGATCGACACCGAGAAGATCGGCATGGTCATCGGCAAGGGCGGCGAGACGATCCGCTCGCTCTCGGACGAGTTCGAGGCTCAGATCGACATCGACGACGACGGCACCGTGCGCGTCTTCGCGGCGTCCGGCGACCAGGGCGACGCCCTGATCGAGCGGATCCGCGGGATGACCAAGGACGTCGAGGTCGGCGACGAGTTCACCGGCAAGGTCGTCAAGACGACGACGTTCGGTGCGTTCATCGAGCTCAGCAAGGGCAACGACGGCCTGCTGCACATCTCGAACGTGAAGCCCGGCGAGCGGGTCGACGCGGTCGAGGACGTGCTCAGCCGCGGCGACGAGCTCGACGTGCGCGTGGTCGAGGTCGACCGCGAGCGTGGCCGTGTCGGCCTGCGCCGTGCGGACGATCCGGACATCGCCGGCAAGAGCGCCGAGGAGCTGGCCGGCGTCGGCACCGGCGACAAGGGCGGACCCCGGGGCGGTGGCGGCGGAGGCCGTGGGCGCCGTGAGGGTGGCGGTGGCGGACGTCGCCGCGACAACGGCGGCGAGCACCGAAGGGATCAGCGCTGACCGACAAGCCCCGCATCACCGAGCTCCCGTCCGGCGTCCGCGTCGTAACGGAGAGCATGGAGTCCGTGCGCTCGATCGCGCTCGGGCTGTGGGTACGGACAGGATCACGTGACGAGAGCCCCGCGCAAGCGGGGCTCTCGCACTTCCTGGAGCACCTGCTGTTCAAGGGCACCGACCGCTTCAGCTCGCGCGAGATCGACGAGACGTTCGACTCGATCGGCGCCGAGGTCAACGCGGGCACCGGCAAGGAGACAACCTCGGTCTATTCGCGCTTCCTCGACCGTCACCTCGAGCTCGCGTTCGACGTGATGTCGGACATGGTGCTGCGCCCGACCTATCCGGACATCGACTCCGAGCGCGAGGTCGTGATCGAGGAGATCGCGATGTACGAGGACGAGCCCCAGGACAAGGTCCACGACGTCCTCTCGACCGCGATCTTCGGCGACCACCCGCTCGGACGGCCGATCATCGGCCGCGCCGAGGTCGTGTCGTCGGTCCCGGTGCCGCAGATCGCCGCCTACCACGACGACCGCTACGTCGGCGGCAACCTCGTCCTGGCGGGGGCCGGCAACGTCGACCACGACCGGCTCGTCGAGCTCGCGAGCCGGCAGCTCGACTGCCCGGCGGGCCCCGGCGCCGCCGGTCCGGCCGAGCCGGCCCCGAGCGCGATCGATCCGCGGCTCTGCTTCCACTCCAAGGAGACCGAGCAGTACCACCTCTGCCTCGGCGGCCCCGGCGTCGCCCGCGGCGACGAGCGGCGGTTCGCGCTGCGCGTGCTCGACACGATCCTCGGCGGATCGACGTCGTCGCGGCTGTTCCAGGAGGTGCGCGAGAAGCGCGGCCTCGCCTACGCCGTCTACTCGTACTCGAGCCAGTTCGTCGACGGGGGACAGACCGGCATCTACGTCGGCACGCGCCCCGACAACGTCGCCGAGGCGACCGCGGTGATCGGCGAAGAGCTGCGCCGGATCGCGGCCGATGGCGTCACCGGCGAAGAGCTCGAGCGGGCGCGCGAGAACGTCAAGGGCCGTACGACGCTGTCGATGGAGTCGACGCTCGCGCGGATGAACCGGCTCGGGAGCGCGCTGCTGATGGACGTGCCGCTGCTGACGCTCGACGAGGTGCTGGCGGCGATCGACGCCGTGACGCTCGAGGACGTCGGCGCGCTCGCGACCGAGCTCTACGACCCGGCCAAGCTCTCTGCCGCCGGAGTCGGGCCGAGCGAGGACGCGTTCCGCTCCGCGCTCGAGCCGGTGAACGCGGCCCTGGCGGCCGCGTGATCGCAGTCGCCGTCTCCGGCGCCGCCGGGAAGATGGGGGAGACCGTCTGCCGCGCCGTCGAGGCGGCCGACGACATGAAGCTCACCGGCCGCGCCGACCCGGCGCTCGACACCGAGCTCGCCGACGTGCTCGAGGCCGCCGACGTGGTCGTCGACTTCACCCGTCCGGACACAGCGCTCGACAACGCCCGCGCCTGCCTCGAGGCAGGCGTCCACTGCGTGATGGGCACGACCGGCGCCGACTTCGCCCAGCTCGAGGGCGTCGGCAGCGCGAACCTGTTCGTGGCGCCCAACTTCGCGATCGGTGCGGTGCTGATGATGGAGGCCGCGAAGCTCGCTGCGGCGCACATGCCGGAGTGCGAGATCGTCGAGTTGCACCACGACCGCAAGCTGGACGCGCCGTCGGGGACCGCCACCCGTACCGCGGAGCTGATCGAGGCGGCCGGCGGCAACGTCCATCGGCCGATCCACTCGCTGCGGCTGCCGGGCCTGGTGGCCCACCAGGAGGTCGTCTTCGGCGGCCTCGGGCAGACGCTGACGATCCGCCACGACTCGATCTCGCGCGAGTCGTTCATGCCGGGCGTGCTGCTCGCCGTGCGGCGCGTCGGCTCGCTCGACCACTCGCCCGCGTTCGGGCTCGAGCAGCTGCTCTAGCTAAGCGGCCGCAGCAGGGTCGCGCTCGCCGTCGGGCGCGTCCTTGCGCAGCGCGCGCGGTACGACGAAGCGGATCCCGGAGCGATCGTCGTCGATCGAGCAGGTCTTGTTGTCGATCATCCCGACGCGCTTGGCGATCGGGACGATCAGCATCTGGTTGAGGTAGCGCTCGTCGCCGCGCTTGCGCGTGATCAACCAGAGGAAGCCGGAGTCCTTGATCCGGGCCCGGTAGCGGACGAGCGCCTCCTTGGCCTCGTCGAGGCTCTCGACCAGGACGATCGCGCCGTCGAGCTCGCCGGCACGCACGAGACCGCGCCCGATGGCGGCCTTGACGCCGTCACGGACACCGGGACCGACGTCGCCGATGATCTCGATTCGCTGGCCCTGCTCGACGCCGAGCTTCTGGACGGTTGTGCGGTGGCTGTAGTCGCGCTCGGGCATTCCAACACTCCATTGTGTCATCCCGGATAGACGGTCTGAGCCGGTTGCAAGCGCCATGCCGCTTGGCATCGTGACCGGTAAGGTGGCTGGCGTGACGCTTTCCGGCATCCTCACCGCGATGGTCACGCCGTTCGATGCCGACGGCGCCCTCGCGGAAGAACCTGCCGCGCGCCTGATGCGCCATCTGCTGAGCCACGGCTCCGACGGCCTCGTTCTGACGGGAACCACCGGCGAGGCATCGACTCTCACCGACGACGAGAAGGCCCTGATGTGGGAGATCGGCGTCGAGGTCACACGCGCAACCGCGCCCGGAGCGCCGGTGATAGCCGGCAGCGGGTCGAACGACACGCGTCACGCGGTTGAGCTGACCGAGCGCGCCGCGGAGGCCGGGGTGGACGCGGCGCTGGTCGTCGCCCCCTACTACAACCGCCCCAACCGGCGGGGGCTGATCGCGCACTTCCGAGCGGTGGCGAACGCCACCGACCTGCCGATCGTCGTCTACAACATCCCCGCCCGTACGGGCGTCGACATGCCCAACGACCTGCTGGACGAGCTCGGTCAGATCGAGAACGTGGTCGCGATCAAGCAGGCGCGGGCGGAGGATCTGCGGGCGATCGACGGGATGGACCTGCTCGCCGGCAATGACGATATGCTGCGTGCCGTGCTCGAACTGGGCGGGACCGGCGGAATCCTCGTCGCCTCCCACCTGGTCGGCCCGCAGATGCGCCGCATGATCGACGAGCCGGACGCGCGCGCCGAGATCGACGCGGAGCTGGCGCCGCTGCACCGCGCGCTCGCGGTCGCCCCGCCGGTCATCTCGGTCAAGACCGCGCTGACGATGCTCGGCCACGACGTCGGCGGCGTGCGGCTGCCGATGGTCGACGCCTCCGAGGACGAGCGGGCCGCGATCCGCTCCGCGCTCGAAGCCCACGGCCTGCTCGAGAGGGTCTAGCGGCTTGAGCGGCAAGTTGCGCGTCCTGCCACTCGGCGGGCTCGGCGAGATCGGGAAGAACATGACGGTCCTCGAATACGAGGGCCGGATCGTGGTCGTCGACACCGGCCTGCGCTTCCCGGCGCCCGACCAGCTCGGGATCGACCTCGTGCTGCCGGACTTCACCTACCTGCGCGAACGGGCCGACGACATCGACGCGATCTTCATCACGCACGGCCACGAGGACCACATCGGCGCGCTGCCCTACGTGCTGCGCGAGCTCGGCGTGTCGCCGCCGATTTACGGCGGGCCGCTGACGATGGCGATGGCGCGCTCGAAGCTCGACGAGCACAAGATCAAGGACATGACGGTCCGCTACGTGCGGCCGGGGGACCGGATCAAGGCCGGGCCGTTCACGGTCGAGCCGGTCAAGCTCGCGCACTCGATCCCCGACATGTTCGCCTACGCACTGACCTGCGAGCTCGGCACGACGCTGATCACGGGCGACTACAAGTTCGACCAGACGCCGGTCGACGGGATTCCCGCCGACGTCGCGCGCCTGGCGGAGCTCGGACGCAAGGGCGTGCTGCTGCTCTGCGGCGACTCGACCAACGCCGACCGCAGCGGCTGGTCGCTGTCGGAGTCGATGGTCGGGCCGCGGCTCGAGGAGGTCTTCGCGCGCTGCAGCGGCCGGATCGTCGTGACCTCGTTCGCTTCGAACATCCACCGCGTCCAGCAGGTCGTCGACGCCGCCGAGGTGCTCGGGCGCAAGGTCGCGCTGGTCGGGCGCTCGATGCGCAAGAACGTCAACATCGGCCGCCAGCTGGGCCACATCCACGTGCCGGAGGGGATGCTGCTCGAGCCGCGCGAGATCGACGACTTCCCCGACCACAAGCTGATCATCGTCTCGACCGGCAGCCAGGGCGAGCCCCTCTCGGCGCTGCGGCGGATGGCCCACGGCGACCACACCCAGGTCAAGCTGCACGAGGGCGACACGATCGTCTTCTCGGCCACGCCGGTGCCCGGCAACGAGCGCGCGGTCAACGACACGATCGACCGGCTCTACCACATCGGCGCCGACGTGATCACGCCCGCCGACGCGCCGATTCACGCCTCGGGCCACGGCTACGCCGAGGAGATCAAGCTGATGCTCAACCTGACGCGGCCGCGCTACGTGATGCCCGTCCACGGGGACTACAAGCGGATCCGCCTCCACGGCCAGCTCGCCGAAGCCGTCGGGATCGAGCCCGAGGCGATCTTCAGCGCCGACAACGGCATCCCGCTCGAGATCGACGCCGACGGCGCGGCGCTCGGCGAGCCGGAGCAGGCCGGGATGATCTTCGTCGACGGCGTCGACGTCGGCGACATCGAGGACGTGGCGCTGCGCGACCGCCGGATGCTGTCCGCGGACGGCATCTTCATCGTCGTCGCGACCGTCTCCGAGCAGAGCGGCCGCTCGGTGGCCGAGCCCGAGATCATCTTCCGCGGGGTGCCGTTCGTCGACGAGACCGACCAGTTCATGGTCGACCTCCGCGGCGCGGTGATCGGATCGCTCGCCCGCAGCGCCAAGGAGGACATCCGCGAGATCGACCTGATCCAGACCCACCTCCACGACGACGTGGCGGCGTTCGTCTACAAGAAGCTGCGCCGCCGGCCAATGATCCTGCCGGTCGTCGTCGAGGTCTAGCGCCGCGATAACCGGCGCCAGGCGGCGTCCTCGGGCAGGCCATGGGCTGACGCCCTATGGCCGCCCTGCGTCCTTGCCATGCTTGGTTCTCGCGGCGCTAGGGCGTTGCCGGCACTCTGAATGTGATGCCGTCGAGGTGGTTGGTCTCGCCGCCGGCGAGGACCTCGACGGTGCCGTCCGAGTCGATCTCGACCGTGCCGGGTACGCCCGGGGCGGCTGGGACGACGTAGCGGACGCGGCCCGCCGGGCGGTAGCCCTCGGGGAGGATGAAGAGGACGACCGGATTCATCGAGGCGGGGACCGCGACGGCGCCCTGGAGCTGGACCACGCCGGAGCCGTCCTTCCAGAAGCCGGGGGCCAGGTCGGCGGCGCCGCTCGCGGCCGCGCCGTTCTCAAAGGGGGGCTGGCCGCCGGCGCCGATCAGGCGGACGGGCTCGGGGGTGGAGGCGAAGTCCGCGGGCAGGCGGCCGGCGAGGCGCGCGGCGTCGGCGGCGCTGGGGACCTGCTGGAGCTTGGACTCGTCGACCTGATCGTCGGTGAGGGTGTTGTTGGCGATGTCGCGGCCGCGGATCGTGTTGTTGCGGATGTCGATCGCCCGGACCTCGTTGTTGCGCAGGTCCTTGCCGTAGACGCCGTTGTTGCGGATGTCCTTGCTACGCACCGTGTTGTCGGCAATCTCGCGCGTGTCGATCGAGTTCGTCGCCACGCCGTAGGAGACACCGCCGAGCGCCACGAACAGCGCGATGCAGGCGATGACGGTGGCCGGCGTGGGGCGATGGGCGAAGATGCGCTTCACGGGTGGGGGGCTCCCTCTGGCTCGGTGGACTGGTCGCGCTCGCTGTCTCGAACACGGTCGGGTGCCGATCGGATCGCCGCCGTGGCCGGCAGCGTCACCTCGAACAGCGCGCCGCCGCCCTGGGCGTCTCCGACGACGGCGGTGCCGCTGTGGGCCTCCGCGACGGCTCGCACGATAGCCAGGCCGAGCCCGCTTCCGCGCGCCTCGGTGCGGTCGCCGGCGCTGCGTGCGAAGCGCTCGAAGATCCGCTCGCGCTGGGCGGGCGGCACGCCCGGGCCGCGGTCGGCGACCTGGAGCACCACGGCGCCGCCGTCGCGGCGGACGGAGGCGACAACCGGAGTTCCTGTCGGCGTGTGCAGGAACGCGTTCTCGACGAGGTTGAGGGCGAGCCGGTGGAGGTCGTCGCGCGAGCCTTCGAGCATCGCGGTGCCCGGCTCCGGCAGGTCGAGCGTGAGCGGGCGTCCGTCCCCGACGACGGAGGCCTCACGCGCCGCCTCGCGCACGACCTCGGCGAGATCGACCGGGCGCGGCCGCTCGCGCCGCCCGGCGTCCGCGCGCGCCAGCAGCAGCAGGTCCCCGACCAGCCGGCGCATCCGCCGCGACGAGCGCAGCGCGGAGCCGGCGGTCTCGGCGGCGGCGGCGCTGTCGCGCGGGCCGCCTGGACGCTCGAGCTCCTCCTCGAGCAGCTCGAGGTTGGCGAGGATGCTCGTCAGCGGCGTGCGCAGCTCGTGCGAGGCGTCCGCGACGAACTGCCGCTGGCGCTCGAGCGTCGTCTCGGTCTCGCTGCGCGCAGCGTCGAGCTCGCCGAGCATGTCGCTGAGCGTCGTCGCCAGCTCGGCGACCTCGTCGTTCGCGGCCGGGCGGGGGAGGGTCGTGCGCGCCGGGTCGCGCGTGCGGGCGACCTCGCGCGCGGCCTTGGTCAGGCCCGAAATCGGCCGCATCGCACGGCGCGCCACGGCGAAGCCGGCGGCGAACGCGAACGCCGTTCCGACGAGCACGCCGAGCAGCAGGAACAGGCGCACGCGGCCGATCGTCGCGTTGAGGTTGTCGGTCGGCTTGCCGTACTGGACGGCGGCGACCGAGCCGTCGAGCGGCCGCGGCGTCGAGTCGAAGCCGTCGACCGCGGCGCCGCCGGCGACCGAGCGCAAGAACAGTGGCCGCGAGACGACGCGGTAGTGGCCGACGTCGCGGATGCCCTCGTAGAGCGGCCCCAGGTCCGGCGTGCCGCCGAGCTCGTAGACGTCGCCGTTGACGCGGTCGAACACCCGCACCGCCGCGCCGCCGGCCGCGACGAGCCGGAACAGCTCCGGGTCGTAGGTCGAGCGCAGCTGGCCGGTCGCCGGATCGACCGTCATGTCGAAGCCGCCGACCTGGAACTGGCTCTGGAGGTCGGCGGCGGTGGCGCGCAGATCGCTGTCGAAGCTCGAGCGCAGCTTCTGCTGGGTGAAGGCGCCGACGACGATCGCGAACACCAGCAGGATCGCGAACGTGAGCACCGCCGAGACGGCCGCGAGCTTGACGCGGATCGGCAGCGCCGCCCGCCCGCGCACCCTCACGGCTCCCTCAGCACGTAGCCGGCGCCGCGCACCGTGTGCAGGACGCGGTCCTCGCCGCCGGCCTCGAGCTTGCGGCGCAGGTTCGAGATGAAGACGTCGACCGTGTTCGTCTCGGCGTACGGGTGGTAGCCCCAGACGTCGTCGAGCAGCCGCTCGCGCGAGACGACCAGCCGCTCGTTGCGCATCAGGTACTCGAGCAGCTCGAACTCTCGGCTGGTCAGCTCGAGCGCCCGCTCGCCCCTGGACGCCTCGTGGGCGCCCGGGTTGAGCCGCAGATCGCCGGCGGCGGTCAGCGACGCGCTGCCGCGCGGCGGCCGGCGCCGCAACAGCGCGCGCAGGCGAGCGAGCAGCTCGCGGCGCTCGAACGGCTTGACGAGGTAGTCGTCGGCGCCCGAGTCGAGGCCGTCGACGCGGCTGTCGACGCCGTCGCGGGCGGTCAGCATCAGGATCGGCACGTCGCCGTCGCTGCGCAGCCGCCGACAGACCTCGACGCCGTCGAGCTTCGGCAGCCCGAGGTCGAGGATCACGGCGTCGGGCGCGAAGACACCCGCCGCGGCAAGCGCTTCCTCGCCGTCGCCGGCGAGGCGGACCTCGTAGCCGTCGAGGTCGAGCGAGCGCCGCAGGACGTCGGCGATGTCGCGGTCGTCCTCGACCACGAGGACCCTCGGGGAGCGCTCCATGGCCCTGATGGTAGGGAGGGGAGGAGCACTTTCCGTCGAAGGATCGAAGTCAGTCATGCCGCCCCGTGGCACCAAACGCAAGCCCGCGCCCAAGCGCCCCCAGCGGCGCGGCGGCGCGCTGCCGTTCGGGCTGCCCGTGCTCGAGCAGCACCACCGCGACCTGCTCGGGCTCGGGCTGGTCGCCTTCGGCTGCTTCCTCGCGGTCGTCCTCTACGGCGGCGAGACCGGCGGCCGCGCAGGCGAGGCGACCACCGACGCGCTGCGGTTCCTGTTCGGCGGCGTCGCCTACCTCGCGCCGATCGGGCTCGTCGCGAGCGGGGTGCTGCTGGTCCTGCGCCACCTGCTGCCGGCCGTCCAGCCGTTCCGCGCGGGAGCGCTGTGCCTGACGCTCGGGCTCGCGCTCGGCCTCGCCGGCGGCTCGCTCGGCCTCGGCCCCGGCGCGGCCCCGCACGAGCCGCTGCTCGAGGCGTCTTACGTCTCCGACCGCGGCGGCGTGCTCGGTGAGCTGCTCTGGTCGGTCGCGAGCAGCCTCTTCTCCGACCTCGGCGCCCACTTCCTGTTCGTCTTCCTGATCGTCGGCGGGGTGCTGCTGCTGACAGGCGCCTCGCTGGCGAGCATCCTCAGCGCCACCGGGACCGGGGTCGCGACGACCACGCGCGCGGTGCGGCGATCGACCGCCGAGCTGACGTCGGTCTTCTCGAGCGCGGGTGGGCCGCTGACCGACGCCGGTCGCGGGCGGAGCGCAGCGCCGCCGGCCGAGCCGATCGCCGCGGGCGACGGCCCGCCGGAGCCGCCCGGCGTCGAGCCGGTCGTGCACGCGACCCACGTCGAGGCGCCGGCGCTCGACGCCGAGGAGCGCTTCCCGGACCTGTTCGCCGAGGACGGCCCGCCGCCGCTCGACGAGCCCTCACAGCCGCCCGAGGCGGAGTGGGACGAGGAGGAGCCGTTCGAGGCCGCCGAGGGCGTCGAGGCGATCCCGGACGCGGTCGAGGACGACCCGGCTGGCGATTCCCCCGACGAGCCCGTCCAGGAGCCCCTGACGCCGATGGGCAACCGCCGCACCGACGGGGTCACCGAGGCCGACGACATCGACTACGCGCTGCCGAGCGAGAGCTTCCTCAAGCGCTCGCCGGCCGGGCGCAAGGTCAACACCGCCGCGATCGACAAGGTCGGCGCCCAGCTCGTCGAGGCGCTCGGCCACTTCGGCGTCGAGGCGAAGGTGGTCGGCAGCGTCAGCGGCCCGCACGTCACCCGCTACGAGCTGCGGCTCGCGCCCGGGATCAAGATGTCGAAGGTCTCGAACATGCGCGACGATCTCGCCTACGCGCTCGCGGCAGACGACGTCCGCATCCTCGCCCCGATCCCCGGCAAGCGCGCCGTCGGCGTCGAGGTGCCGAACACGATCCGCCACATGGTCCACCTCGGCGACGTCTCGCAGGACCCGCCCGACGGCTGGTCGCCGCTCGCGGTCTGGCTCGGCAAGGACATCGACGGGCGGGCGATCGGCATCGACCTCGCCCAGCAGCCGCACGTGCTCGTCGCGGGCACGACCGGCGCCGGCAAGTCGGGCGCGGTCAACGCGATGCTCGCCTCGATCCTGATGCGCTCCTCGCCGAACGACGTCCGGCTCGTGCTCGTCGACCCCAAGCAGGTCGAGCTCAACCTCTACGAGCACATCCCGCACCTGCTGACGCCAGTGGTCACCAGCCCGCGCCTCGCCGCGAACGTGCTCCAGAACCTGATCGGCGAGATGGAGCAGCGCTACACGCTGATGAGCAAGGCGCGCACGCGCAAGCTCGAGGAGCTCAACCGCGCCCGCGTCCGCGATGGTGAGCGGCCGCTGCCGTACATCCTCTGCGTGATCGACGAGCTCGCGGACCTGATGATGATCGCCCCCGGCGAGGTCGAGGACGCGATCATCCGGCTGGCGCAGAAGTCGCGCGCCGTCGGCATCCACCTGCTGCTCGCGACCCAGCGCCCGAGCGCGGACATCATCACCGGCATGATCAAGGCGAACGTGCCGGCGCGGATCGCCTTCGCGGTCTCCTCGCAGACCGACTCGCGCGTGATCCTCGACCAGAATGGCGCCGAGTCGCTGCTCGGCAAGGGCGACATGCTGTTCAAGCCCGGCAACGGCTCGAAGCTCAACCGGATCCAGGGCGCCTTCGTCGACGAGGTCGAGATCGAGAAGCTGACCGCTCACTGGCGCCGCCAGGGCGAGCCCGAGCTGCACGAGGAGCTGCTCGAGGCCGTCGAGAGCGACGAGCCCGAGGACGAGCGTGGCGACTACGACCCCGATCAGGACGAGCTGCTCGCCGAGGCGATCCGGACGGTCGTCCAGATGGACACCGCGTCGACCTCGATGCTCCAGCGCCGCCTGCGGGTCGGCTACACGCGCGCCGGCCGGCTGATCGACATGCTCGAGCGCCGCGGCGTCATCTCCGGCTACGAGGGCTCGAAGGCGCGCAAGGTGCTGATCTCCGAGGGCGATCTGTCGCGCGTGCTGGCGGCGCTCGACGAGCCCGCCGGCGCCGCGGTCGGCGCCGGGGCCGACGAGGCGCCGTGACTCCCGGCGTGACGCCCGAACCGCCACAATAGGCGCCTGCTCATGCCTCCGATCGGTGAAACGCTGCGAGAGGCGCGAATGCGGCAGCGCCTCGACATCGTCGACGTCGAGGAGCGCACCAAGATCCGCGCGAAGTACCTGCGCGCGCTCGAGAACGAGGAGTGGGGGCTGCTGCCCGGCCCGACGTTCGTGCGGACCTTCCTGCGCACCTACGCAGAGGTCGTCGGGATCGACCCGCACCTGCTGGTCGAGGAGTACCGCGTCAACCACGAGCCGCGCGAGGAGAACGACTTCCAGCCGATCGCGTCGATCCCGGCGCGCGACCGGGGCCGGGGCGGGCGCGGAGGCGGCCGTGGCGGCTCACGCGGCCAGGGTCGCGGTGGTCCGCGCGGGCGCAGGCAGGGCCCCGGACCTCCCGGTCGCGGCGTCGTCGCGGTGGCGCTGGGGGTCGCGCTGGTGGCGTTCCTGCTCGCGCTCGGCCTGCTCGGCGGCAGCGACGAGCCCGGCGACGGCGAGCGCGCCGGGTCGACCTCGACCGACACCACGGAGACGACCGCCAAGCAGCGCCGCCGCCCGCGGGCCAAGCCGGCGCCCACCGGCGTCAACGTGCGGATCGCACCGATCGAGGAGACCTACGCCTGCATCGACACCGGCCCCGAGACGGCGGTGATATTCGAGGGCACGCTCGACTCCGCGCAGACGTTCCGCAACCGCCGCATGCTGCGGATCAACCTCGGCAAGCGCTCGGCGGAGATCACCCTGAACGGCAGGCCGGTGCCCGTCGAGGACAGCGGCGACCCGCTCGGGCTCGAGCTGCGCCGCGGCGGCTCGACCGAGCTCGCCTCGGGCGACCGGCCCTGCGCGTGAGCACCCGCGCCGGCATCGTCGTCACGGGCACCGAGGTGCTGACCGGCCGCGTCCGCGACCGCAACGGCCCGTGGCTGTCCGACCGCCTGCGCGAGCTGGGCGTCGACCTCGCGCACATCACGATCTGCGGCGACCGGGCCGAGGACATGGAGGCCCAGCTGCGCTTCCTGACCGAGCAGGGCGTCGACCTGATCATCACCAGCGGCGGCCTCGGCCCGACCGCCGACGACCTCACGCTCGAGATCGTCGGCCGCTTCACCGGCCGCGAGCTGGAGCTCGACGAGGCGCTCGAGGGCCGCATCGCCGACATCCTGCGGCCGCTGATGAAGCGCTGGCCCGACATCGACTTCGAGGCGGTGCGGGCGGCGAACCGCAAGCAGGCGCTCGTACCGCGCGGAGCGACGGCGATCGACCCCGCCGGCACCGCGCCCGGGATCGTCGTGCCGGCGGCCGACGGGCTGCCCGCCTTCGCGGTCCTGCCGGGCCCGCCGCGCGAGCTGCACGCGATGTGGCCGGCGATGGTCGCGACCGAGGCATTGCGCGCGGTCCTGAGCCGCTCGACCGACTACCGCCAGACGATGCTGCGGCTGTTCGGCATCCCGGAGTCCGAGATCGCCGCCACGCTACGGGTGGCCGAGGACGAGATCGAGGGGCTTAACGAGCTGGAGATCACGACCTGCCTGCGCCGCGGCGAGGTCGAGGTCGTGACGCGCTTCGAGCCGGGCGCGCAGGCGGCCTGGGAGGCGCTCCGCGCCCTGATCGGCGAGCGCCACGCGGACAGCCTGTTCTCGACCGACGGCTCGACCGTCGACGATCAGGTCGCGCGGCTGCTCGCCGGCCGCACGATCGCCGTCGCGGAGTCGTGCACGGGCGGGCTGCTGGGGGCGCGCCTGACCGACCGCCCGGGCGCGTCCGAGCACGTCGCGGGCGGGGTGGTCGCCTACTCGAACGAGGCGAAGATGGACCTGCTCGGGGTCGACCCGGCGCTGATCGAGCGTCATGGAGCGGTCTCCGGCGAGGTCGCGGAGGCGATGGCGGAGGGGGCGCTGAGCCGCTTCGGAGCCGAGGTGGCGGTCTCGGTGACGGGCATCGCCGGGCCCGGCGGCGGCTCGGAGGAGAAGCCCGTCGGAACCGTCTTCTGGTGCGTCGCGCGCTCGAACGCCGAGCCGCACGTGCGCAGCGCCCTGCTCCCGGGCGACCGGGCCGAGATCCGCGACCGCTCGACGACGGTCGCGCTGCACCTGCTGCGGCGGACGCTGGGCGATGGAGCCGCCGCCGGCTGACGCGCGACCGGAGCGCGTGCGGCTGTTCGTGGCGCTCGCGCTGCCGGAGGCGGTACAGACAGAGCTGGCGGCGTGGGCCGAGGACGCGCTGCACGGCGATGCCGCTCTGCGCCTCGTGCCGAGCGAGGGGCTGCACGTCACGCTCGCCTTCCTCGGCTCGCGCGACGCGAGCGCGGTCGGGGAGATCGCGGCGGCGACCGCTTCGGCGGTCGCCGGAACAGCCGCTCCGCTGCTCGAAGCGGGCGAGCTCGCGCCGCTGCCCAGGCGGCGACCGCGGGTGATCGCGCTCGACCTGATCGATCCGGACGGTCGCGTGGCCGCCCTGCAGAGCGCAGTGGGAGCGGCGCTCGCCGAGGCGGCGGCCTACGAGCCGGAGTCCCGCCGGTTCAGGCCGCACGTGACCGTCGCGCGCGTGCGCAAGGGCGCCCACCCGGCTCCACGGGCGCCACTGCGGGCGCCGCTGCCCCCGTTCGCCGCCACGGAGGTGGTTCTCTACCGCAGCGAGCTGGGTCCTGGAGGGGCGCGCTACACGGCGCTGTCGGCCACTGCCCTGCACGTCTGACCGGGCATGCAGGCTCCCTGAAGCGCCCGTCGAGGCCCCGACCGGGTCGCCCGTCACAGTCTCGTGACGGAGCCGTTGCACCCGTGCGTAATGCCATCCGATCCCCGTCCTAGCCTCTTTCCTCCAGCAATTTCGAGGAGATTCCCGTGGACAAGGATCAAGAGAAGGCGGCCAAGGCCCGCGACGCCGCGCTGAACAGCGCGATCAAGCAGATCCAGAAGGACTTCGGCGAGGGCGCGATCATGAAGATGGGCGACGAGCGCGCCGCCGTCAACGTCTCGACGATCCCTACGGGGGCGCTGTCGCTCGACATCGCGCTCGGAGTGGGGGGCATGCCCCGCGGCCGGATCGTCGAGGTGTTCGGCCCCGAGTCCTCGGGCAAGACGACGCTCGTCTACCACGTGCTGGCGGAGGCCCAGAAGCAGGGCGGGATCTGCGCCTTCATCGACGCCGAGCACGCGATGGACCCGCAGTACGCGAAGCGGATCGGGGTCGACGTCGACGAGATGCTCGTCTCGCAGCCCGACAACGGCGAGCAGGCGCTCGAGATCGCGGACCTGCTGATCCGCTCGGGCACGATTGACGTGGTCGCGATCGACTCGGTCGCCGCGCTGACCCCGAAGGCGGAGCTCGAGGGGCAGATGGGCGACCAGACGGTCGGCGTCCAGGCGCGCATGATGAGCCAGGCGATGCGCAAGCTGGCCGGCAACCTCAACCGCGCCAACACCCTCTGCCTGCTGACGAACCAGATCCGCGAGAAGATCGGCGTGATGTTCGGCTCGCCCGAGACCCAGCCGGGCGGCCGGGCGCTGAAGTTCTACTCCTCCCAGCGGCTCGACATCCGTCGGATCGAGACGCTCAAGGAGGGCACCGAGGCGGTCGGCAACCGCGTGCGCGTCAAGGTCGTCAAGAACAAGGTCGCGGCGCCGTTCCGCCAGGCGGAGTTCGACATCGAGTACGGCCTCGGCATCTCGACCGCCGGCTGCATCCTCGACCTCGGGATCGAGCACGACATCGTCCAGAAGTCGGGCTCGTTCTTCTCCTACGGCGAGCAGCGGCTCGGCCAGGGCCGCAACAACGCCAAGGCCTACCTGCGCGAGGAGCCGAAGCTGATGGACGAGATCGAGCAGAAGATCTACGCCGCGCTCGGCATCGGCCAGGAGCCGCCCGTCGTGGCCACCAAGCCGCCGGCAGGCATCGACCCTGAGACCGGAGAGGTTCTCGAGGCCGCCTGAGCCAGTGCCGACCGAAGAGCAGCGGGCTGTCGACCTTTCGTACCGGGCGCTGGGACGGCGCGAGCGGACGGTGGCCGAGCTGCGCACGTACCTGGAGGGCAAGCGGGTCGAGCCAGAGGCGATCGAGCACGCGGTGGCCGAGCTGCAGGCCGCCGGCTTCCTCGACGATGCGCGCTATGCGGCGCGCTTCGCCGAGGACAAGCGGACGCTCGAGCGCTGGGGGTCGGAGCGGATCGAGCTCGATCTACGGCGCCGCGGCGTCGCGGACGACCTGATCGAGACCGCGATCGCCGCGCAGCCGCGCGCCGACGAGCTCGGGGCGGCTCTGGAACTGCTCGCCGAGCGGATGCCTCAGCCGCCACCCGACGACCGGGCGCGCGACCGTGCCTGGCGGTTGCTCGTACGCAAGGGCTACGAGCCCGAGCTCGCCTACGACGCCGTGCGCGCGCACGCTCGCCGACACGCCGCCTGAGGGCGGCCACGGCGGCCCAACTTCACCGCCGCGCTTGTCCGTTCGGTAACCGCACGTTTGCGAACGAGGGGGGTCGCAACTACCCTGGAAGCTTGGATCGGCCCCTGGCCGACACGAGACCGGTCAGATCCAGAACTGGCTTCTTTCCAGCAGAAAAACCCTGCCTTCCTGATCTCGTGGCGCCGAGCCGACCGCTCGAACACGAACTGGCCCCCGGCGGGCACGGAAAGGCTGCGAGATGGAGATCCTGCTAGCGGCACTGGTAGCGGCGACGGTCTCCGTCGCCGCGGTCCTGATCGCGCCGCGCCTGCGTGGCGGCGCGACGATCGCCGGTGACGGGGCGCCGGTCGCGGCCGGCCGTGGCGAGCAGGCACGGCGCGAGCGAATCCGGAGCCTCGAGCGCACCGCCGGCCTCAGCGCCGACGACGCTCGCGCCGAGCTGCTCGCCGAGCTCGAGGACGAGCTCCGCCACGAGCGCGCCCGCCTGATCCGTCAGGCCGAGCAGGAGACGCGCCAGGAGGCCGACCGGCGCGCGCGCACCATCCTCGCGGCAGCGATGCAGCGGCTCGCGGGACAGCACTCGGCCGAGACGACGGTGACAAGCGTCGCGCTCGAGTCCGACGAGCTCAAGGGCCGGATCATCGGCCGCGAGGGACGCAACATCCGCGTGCTCGAGAACCTCACCGGGATCGACGTCATCGTCGACGACACCCCAGGGCTCGTGCTGCTGTCCGGCTTCGACGGCGTCCGGCGCGAGGTCGCGCGGCTGACGCTCGAGACGCTGCTCGAGGACGGGCGCATCCATCCGGCGCGAATCGAGGAGGCCTACACGCACGCCTGCGCCGAGATCGAGCGGCACACCGCCAGGCTGGGCGAGGAGGCCGCGCTCGAGGCCGGAGTCGGTGTCGTCGGACCCGAGCTCGCCGGACTGCTCGGCAGGCTCCGATTCCGGACCAGCTACGGCCAGAACGTCCTCGGCCACTCTATCGAGTGCGCCCGGCTCGCAACGCTCGTCGCCAACGAGCTCGGCGCCGACGCGAAGGTCGCGACGCGAGCCGCGCTGCTGCACGACGTCGGCAAGGCCGTCTCGCACGAGACCGAGGGCCCGCACGCGCTCGTCGGCGCGGAGCTCGCGCGGCGCCACGGAGAGTCCGACGCGATCGTCCACGCGATCGAGGCGCACCACAACGAGGTCGAGCCGCGAACCGTCGAGGCGGTGATCGTCCAGATCGTCGACGCGCTGTCGGGCGCCCGGCCCGGGGCGCGCGGCAAGTCGCTCGAGGAGTACGTGACGCGCCTGCACGACCTCGAGGGCGTGGCCGCACGCCACCCCGGGATCGACAAGGTCTACGCGATGCACGCCGGCCGCGAGCTGCGCGTGATCGTCAAGCCGGAGGAGGTCGACGACGACGGCGCGACGATCCTCTCGCGCGACATCGCCCGCGAGGTCGAGCGCGAACTCGAGTATCCGGGCCAGATCAAGGTGACCGTGATCCGCGAGAGCCGCTCCACCGATTACGCCAGGTAGCGACCGGGCCGGTACTTTTCGAGGGATGCGGCAGTATCACCTCACGACGTTCGGGTGCCAGATGAACGAGCACGACTCGGAGCGGATGAAGGGGATGCTGGAGTCGCTGGGCTACGCACAGGCGGGGGAGCGGGCCGAGGCGGATCTGATCCTGTTCAACACGTGCTCGATCCGGGAGTCGGCGGACAGCCGCTTCATCGGCCATCTGGGCGAGGCGAAGCGGCTCAAGAGTGAGGATCCGAGCCGGATCGTGGGGGTCGGAGGCTGCTGGTCTCAGTCGCTCAAGGAGAAGGTGTTCGAGCAGTTCCCGTTCGTCGACGTCGCGTTCGGACCGGGGCAGGTGCACCGGCTGGCGGAGTTCCTGACGAGCGACAGCCTGACGGCCCAGGGGTACTTCGAGTTCGAGGGCTTCACGGGCCACCTGCCGATGAAGCGCGAGCGCGACTTCCAAGGCTGGGTGCAGATCTCGGTCGGCTGCAACTGCGTCTGCTCGTACTGCATCGTCCCGTCGACGCGCGGGCGAGAGGTGTCGCGGCCCGCCGCCGAGCTGGTCGAGGAGGTGAAGCGGCTGGCGGCCGACGGCGTGCGCGAGGTAACGCTGCTAGGTCAGAACGTGAACTCATACGGACGCGACCTGCCGGTCGGGTCGAAGACGAGCTTCGCCGAGCTACTGGCGATGATCGACGCGATCGACGGCATCGAGCGGCTGCGCTACACGAGCCCGCACCCGAAGGACATGCGCGCCGACGTGATCGGCGCCCACGCCGAGCTGGCGAGCCTCTGCGAGCACATCCACCTACCGCTGCAGGCCGGCTCGAGCCGCGTGCTGAAGGCGATGCGCCGGACCTACAACCGCGAGCGCTACATGGACCGCGTTGCGATGATCCGCGAGCTCGTGCCCGACTGCTCGATCACGACCGACATCATCGTCGGCTTCCCGGGCGAGACCGACGCCGAGTTCGAGGAGACGCTCGAGGTCGTCGAGGAGGTCCGCTACGACTCGGCATTCACCTTCGTCTTCTCGCCCCGGCGCGGGACCGCGGCGGCCGAGCTTCCGGACCAGCTCCCACACGCAGTCAAGCGGGCGCGGATGGAGCCACTCGTGGAGACCGTCCAGCGGATCGCCCGCGAGCGCGCCCAGCGGTTCGTCGGCCGCACGATGGAGGTGCTCGTCGAGGGCCCGTCGCGGACAGATCCCTCGCGGCTGCGCGGACGCACGCGCCACAACAAGGCCGTCAACTTCAGCGGCCTCGCCCAGCCCGGTGAGCTGACCCAGGTCGAGATCCTCTCGGCAACCAGCCAAACGCTCGCCGGCGAAGAGCACCTGCTGTCCCGAGTCGGCTGACGCGGTGATTCAGGACGCGACGGGCCGGTTCCAGCCACATTACGACCGCGATCGGCCCGTCATCGGCGAGCCAAGTGCGGTGGGTCGATCGCGGCCGCGATATGGCCGCAATCGGCCCAGCAGACCCACGGCATGCAGGTAGTCGGGATCTTCGGCCCGACCGCGGTCGGCAAGACCGCCGTCGCCCTCGAGCTGGCGAAGCGCCTGCAGGCCAGGGGAGAGAGCCCCATCGCGGTCTCCTGCGACGCCCTTCAGGTCTACGAAGGCCTCCCGACCCTCACAGGCACGGCCACTGAAAAGGAGCAACAGACCCTCGAGCACCGGCTGGTCGGGTTCGTCCCCATCACCGAGCCGTTCTCCGTCGGCGAGTACCTGCCGCGGGCGCACGCGGAGATCGACCAAGCGCTGGCGGCGAATCGCAGGCCGATCGTCGTCGGTGGGACCGGGCTCTACCTCCGCGCGGCGCTCGCGGACCTCTCGCTGGTCAAGGTCCCGCCCGACACCGAGGAGTCGGAGCTGTGGTCGCCCGAGACCCGCCATCCGACCCTGATCTTCGGCCTGACGATGGAGCGAGAGCGCCTCTACGAGCGAATCGAAGCGCGGGTCGACGCGATCGTCGCGGCCGGCGCCGGGGAGGAGGTGCGAGCCGCCGAGGCGCTCGGTCCATCGCACACCGCGCGCAAGGCGCTCGGCTTCTCGCAGCTGCTGACCGGTGATGTCGAGGACATGAAGAAGCGCTCGCGCAACTACGCGCGGCGGCAGATGACATGGATGCGCAAGATGCCCGACGTCCGACGGCTCGATATGGGTGAGCTGTCACCGGCGGATGCCGCCGAAGAGATCGTCCACGCGCTCGAAGCGGCCGATCCAGCGGCCTAACGGACGGGCAGACGGCCCCGACGCGGGCTGCGCCCTCGTACCGGGGCCCGCGGATAGTCTCCCGCGCCGTGAAGTTCGAGAAGTGGAACGCGCTCGGGAACGACTACGTCATCGTCGAGGCCGCGAACCTGCCGTTCGAACCGACTCCCGAGCGGATCCGCGCGATCTGCGCGCCGCACAGCGGCGTCGGCGCCGACGGCGTCCTGCTGCTCGACGAGCCGAGCGCACCAACCTTCGTCGCCTCGCTGCGGATCTTCAACCCCGACGGCTCCGAAGCCGAGCTGTCGGGCAACGGCGTCCGCGAGGCGGTCATGTACCTGCGTCGCTCGGGCTGGACCGATCTCGACTCGTTCGGGATCGAGACGGTCGCCGGCGAGGTGCGCCCGCGGATCACCGGGCCGACGACCTGCACCGTCGACATGGGACGCGCGAAGCTGCAATCGAAGGACTTCCCCTCCGGCGGCGACGACGGTCGCGGGACGCTCGTCGTCGACGGCCGCCAGTACGCCTTCCAGCACGTGTCGATCGGCAACCCGCAGTGTGCGATCGAGTGGCCCGACGGCCTCGAGACCCTCGACCTGGGATCGATCGGCCCGGCGCTCGAGCGCCACGAGCTGTTCCCGAACCGGACCAACGTGTCGTTCTGGCGCCGCGAGTCGGACACCGAGATCGCCGCACGGATCTTCGAGCGTGGCGCCGGCGAGACGCTGTCGTCGGGCACCGGCGCGACCGGGGCGGCTGTCGCGGCGGTGTTGCGCGGCGTCGACAGCCCGGTGACCGTCCACCTCGACGGCGGCGACCTGGAAGTCGAGGTCGGGGAGGACCTGCACGTAGACCTGACCGGCTGGGCGGTGCCCGTGTATGCGGGCGAGCTGAGCCCTGAGCTGATGGAGGCATTGGGAGACGCATGAAGACGAGCGCGCGGCTGGACCGCCTGCCCCCGTACCTGTTCGCCGAGCTGGAGCGCAAGATCGCCGACAAGAAGGCGGCCGGCGTCGACGTGATCAGCCTCGGCATCGGCGATCCGGACACGCCGACGCCCGAGCTGGTCGTGGACGCGCTCGCCGCCGCTGCGGGCGATCCCGGCACGCACGCGTACCCGTCGAACCGCGGCCGGGCCGAGCTCCGGACGGCCGTGACGGGCTTCTACGAGCGCCGCTTCGGCGTCGCGCTCGACCCTGAGACCGAGGTGATCCCCGCGCTGGGCGCGAAGGAGTGCATCTTCAACCTCAACCTGGCGTTCCTCGACCCGGGCAGCGTCGCGCTCGCGGCCGATCCGGGCTATCCGGTCTACACCGGCGGACCGCTGATCGCGGGCGCGGACAGCGTGCTGATGCCGCTCGTCCCGGAGCTCGGCTTCGTGCCGGACCTCGACGCGATCCCCGCCGACGCACGCGAGCGAGCGCGGCTGATGTACCTCAACTACCCGAACAACCCGACCGGGGCGGTCGCGCCGGACGGCTTCTTCGAGCGCGTCGTCGAGTTCGCCCGCGCACACGAGATCCTCGTCGTCCACGACGCCTCCTACACCGAGACGACCTTCGACGGCTACGTCGCCCCGAGCTTCCTCGAGACGCCGGGCTCGAAGGAGGTCGGGGTCGAGGTCTTCTCGCTCTCGAAGGGCTACAACATGACCGGCTGGCGGACGGCGGCGATCGTCGGCAACGCCGACGCCATCGCTTCCTACTGGAAGCTGAAGACGAACATCGACTCGGGGATGTTCGAGGCCGTCCAGCTCGCCGCCGTGCGCGCACTCGAGCAGGGCGATGCGATCGCGCGCGAGATGAGCGCCGTCTACGCCCGCCGCCGCGACCTCGTCGTCGACGCGCTGCGGGCGATCGGCGTCGACGTGCGCTCGCCGAAGGGCACGATCTACGTCTGGGCGCCGGTGCCCGACGGCCACACGTCGGCCTCCTACTGCGAGCTGGTGCTCGAGGAGTCCGGCGTCGTCGTGTCGCCCGGTGGCGCGTACGGCCCCAACGGCGAAGGCTTCTTCCGGATCTCCCTCACGGTGCCGGACGAGCGGCTGACCGAGGCGATGGAGCGGCTGCGCTCGAGCCTCGGCGGCTGAGCACGGCGTTTGCGCTTCTCGCACGGCGGGAATTCGGAGGGTCATGAAGACCTGGGACACACGCAACCTCGATGCCGATCCGCACAAGCCCGAGATCCTCTCCTCCGGAGACGCGGCGCGAGTCATCGCGCTGACGCTGCCGGCGGGCGAGGAGCTCCAGGAGCACGAGGTCCACGAGCAGGCGTGGCTGGTGGTCGTCGAGGGCCAGATCGAGGTCGAGGCGGGGGCCAAGACCGTCAGCGGCGGACCGGGCCTGGTCGCCGAGTTCGACGCCCACGAGCGCCACGAGGTCCGTGCGACGGAGGACTCGCGGCTGGTGCTGGTGCTCGCTCCGTGGCCGGGGGACGGACATCCCGGGGCGATGTCGCTCGACGAGAAGGCGACCGCGCGCGAGCGGGCGCAGGACCGCGCCGGGGCGTAGCCGTCGGTCGTTTCTCCCATCGCCGTTGCGGCCCGGCCTAGACTGAGGTCGGATGGACAAGGGACGCAACGGGCGCACGGGCCAGACGAAATACGGGGAGGGGCTGCGCAATCCGCGCGCCCGCCAGCGCGCGCTCTGCATCGCGGCGACGCCCGACGAGGCCGATCTCGGCGAGTTGCGCGAGCTGCTGCGCACGGCGGGGGTCGCCGTCGCGGGCGAGATGACCCAGCGCCGGCCGGAGCCCGATCCCGACCGCTACCTCGGCAAGGGCAAGCTCGCCGAGCTCAAGCAGGCCGTCAAGGACGCCGACGCGAACCTCGTCGCCTGCGACGACGAGCTGCTGCCGCGCCAGGAGCGCAACCTCGAGCAGGCCGTCGGCGTGCCGGTGATCGACCGCACGGCGATCATCCTCGACATATTCGCCGACCACGCGCACTCGGCCGAGGGCATGCTCCAGGTCGAGCTGGCGCAGCTCGAGTACAACCTCGCGCGAATGCGCGGCCTGTGGACCCATCTCGAGCGCCTCGGCGCCGGGATCGGCACCAGGGGCCCGGGCGAGAGCCAGATCGAGACCGACCGGCGGCTGGCGCGCGACCGGATCGCGGCGCTCAAGCGCCGGCTCGCCCACCAGCACGGCACGCGCCGGGTGATGCGCCGCGAGCGCGAGCGCGCCGCGCTGCCGACCGTCGCGCTTGCCGGGTACACCAACGCCGGCAAGTCGACGCTGCTGAATGCGCTGACGGGCGCCGACGTCGGCGTCCGCGACCGGCTCTTCCACACGCTCGACCCGACTACGCGCTCGTTCGAGATCTCCGGCCGCACCTACCTGCTGACCGACACCGTCGGCTTCATCCGCAAGCTGCCGCATCAGCTCGTCGACGCCTTCCGGGCGACGCTCGACGAGGCGCTCGAGGCCGACCTGCTGCTGCACGTGGCCGACGCCTCGGCGCCGGAGGACGAGCTGAACGAGATGCTCGAGGCCGTCGAGCAGGTGCTCGACGGGATCGGCGCCGGCGACCGCCCGCGGCTGCTGGCGCTGAACAAGGTCGACCTGCTCAACGCCGAGGCGCGGCGCGAGCTGAGCTTCCGCTTCCCGCAGGCGGTGCAGGTGTCGGCGGCGACGGGGGAGGGGCTCGACGAGCTCAGGGACAAGATCGAGGCGCGCTTCCTCTCGAGCCTGCGGCCGATGGAGCTGCTGCTGCCCTACGAGGACGGCGGCAGCCTCTCCGAGCTGCACGACCTCGCCGGCGAGATGGAGCGCGAGGACACCGCCGAGGGCGTGCGCGTCCGGGCGCGGGTGCCGGCGGCCGCCGCGGCGCGCTTCGAGCGCTTCGAAAGCAACGGCGCGAACGGCGCGGGCAACGGCGCCGGCGGATGAGGCCGCGGCTCCTGGGCCTCGCCGACGGGCCCGGCGGATGAGGCTGCGCTTCGCGCGCCTCGTCGACGAGGCCGTCGCTCCGGCGCGCGCCCACGCCGACGACGCCGGCTACGACCTGCGCGCCGCGGAGGCAGCGACGATCGCACCCGGCGAGCGCGCGAGCGTGGGCACGGGCGTCGCGGTCGCGATTCCCGAGGGGCACGCGGGCCTCGTCCTGCCGCGATCGGGCCTGGCCGCCCGGCACGGGATCGCGCTCGTCAACGCGCCCGGCCTGATCGACGCCGGCTACCGCGGCGAGCTGCGGGTGCTGCTGCTCAACACGGATCGCGAAGCGACGTTCGAGGTCGGTCCGGGCGATCGGATCGCCCAGCTCGTGATCGTCCGCCACGAGGCTCCCGAGCTGGTCGAGGTCGACACGCTCGAGGAGACCGCGCGTGGCGTGGCCGGCTTCGGCTCGACCGGCCGCTGAGCGGGCCACAGCCAGCTATATCGCCTGACACGCCTCGCCCACGGCCTCAACCGTTCAGGCGCGCTGCCGATAGGAAGAAGGTGCCGGGCACCTCCGCCGACTCAGTCGACTCCGCCGCGCCGCCCCTAGCCGGCTTTACGCAGCCCACGCGCGCCGGGGGCGTCAACCGCCGGATCGGCGACGTAATCGTCGATTTCGGGTTCGCGAGCCGCGAGGCCGTCGAGCGGGCGGTCGAGCACGCGCGCGAGGCCGGCACCACGACCGGCAAGGCCCTCTGCGAGAGCGGCGCGGTGACGCCCGACCAGCTCGCGCGCGCCGTCGCCGAGCGCTACGGGGTCGACCACGTCGACCTCAACGTCGCCACGGTCGATCCGACCGCCGCCTCGCTCGTCGACCCCTCCGTGCTGCGCCGTCACCGCACCGTGCCGATTGCCTTCACCGACGAGCGCACGCTGGTCGTCGCCACCTCCGACCCCGCCAACGTGCTCGCCCTCGACGACCTGGCGATGATGACCGGCTACGAGATCCGCCGCGCGGTCGCCACGAGCGACGACGTCGACGCCGTCCTCGCACGCCTGTCACGGCTCGAGGACAGCGTCGAGACCGTCGAGGAGCCCGCCGAGGCCGAGGTGATCGAGCTGCGCGAGTCGGCCGACGACGCGCCGATCGTGAAGCTCGTGCACTCGATCCTCGCCGACGCAGTCGAGCGCGGAGCGTCCGATGTCCACTTTGACGCCGAGGCTCGCGAGATGCGCGTCCGCTTCCGGATCGACGGCATCGTCAGCGACTCGACGGCGGTTCCACGCTCGATGACGGCCAAGCTCGTCTCGCGGATCAAGATCATGGCCGACCTCGACATCTCCGAGCGGCGGCTGCCCCAGGACGGGCGCATCGGGCTCACGATCGACGGCCGCAAGGTCGACCTGCGAGTGGCCACGCTGCCAGTCATCCACGGCGAGTCGGTCGTGATGCGAATCCTCGACAAGAGCCGCGGCTTGCTCGAGCTCCAGGATCTCGGCATGGGCGACGACGACATCGCGAGCCTGCGCCGCCTGCTGGCGAAGATGCAGGGCTGCGTGCTGGCGACCGGCCCGACCGGCTCCGGCAAGTCGACCACCCTCTACTCGGCGCTGAACGAGATCAATACCCCGGACCGCACGCTGATCACGATCGAGGACCCGGTCGAGTACGAGGTCGAAGGCGTCAAGCAGATCCAGGTCAGCAACAAGCGCGGGCTCGAGTTCGCCACCGGCCTGCGGTCGATGATGCGGGCGGATCCCGACGTGATGATGGTAGGCGAGATCCGCGACCGCGAGACCGCCCAGATCGGGATCGAGTCGGCGCTGACCGGCCACCTCGTGCTCTCGACGCTGCACACCAACGACGCGCCGCTCAGCATCGCGCGGCTGATCGACATGGGCATCGAGCCGTTCCTGATCGCGGCGGGCGTCACCTGCGTAGTCGCCCAGCGGCTGGCGCGGCGGCTGTGCGAGTGCGCTCGCGAGGTCGAGGTGAGCACCGAGGCGCTCGCGCTAAACGGCTTCCCCGGCGAGACGCAACCGCTAATGGCGCGCGAGCCCGTCGGCTGCGTCCGCTGCGGCCAGACCGGCTTCCGCGGCCGCATCGGCCTCTACGAGTTGATGGAGATCACGGAGGAGATCCGCGCCCTGATCGTCGAAAAGCGCTCCGCCGAGGAGATCGCGGCTGTCGCTCAGGGCCAGGGCATGCGCCGCTTGCGCGACGACGGCCTCGAGAAGGTCCGCGCCGGGCAGACCTCGATGCCCGAGCTGTTGCGCGTGCTCGGGGCTACCGCTTAGACACCGAGTCAGGACTACGGCAAGGGAAGTGCCTCCCAGTAAACGAAGTTGCCTGGGAGTAAGAATCGTTGCCGTATATCGGAGCTAGACGCCCGCGGCTCGACGCGCGGAGGCGTGGGCGGCATCCTCGGCGCGGTCGTCGAGCGGCTCGAGCTCGATGCCGAGCGCGAGCTCGATCAGGCGGTCGGCGAGCCAGACGTTCTTGGGCAGCAGCGGGCCGTGCAGGTAGGTGCCGATCACGTTGGCGCTGTGGACGCCCTCGAAGCCGTCGCGGCCATTGTTGCCGTGGCCGGCGAGGACACGGCCGAGCGGGCGCTCGCCGGGTCCGAGGTAGGTCCGTCCACCGTGGTTCTCGAAGCCGGCGATCGTGCGAGGGTCGCCACCGAGGTCGGCCTCGATCGCGCAGTTGCCGATCAGCCGCGGTCCAGGCTCGCGGACGGTGCGCAGGTCGACGAGGCCGACGCCGGGCAGCTCTTCGTCGCCGAGCTGGTAGCTGTGGCCGAGCAGCTGGTAGCCGCCACAGACCGCGAGCACGACCGCGCCGCGGTCGCGGGCGGCGTGGAGGGCGTCGCGCTTGGTGGCGGCCATGTCGTGGGCGACGGCGACCTGGTCTCGGTCCTGCCCGCCGCCGATGTAGAGGAGGTCGTGGGCCGCGGGGTCGAGCGGCTCGCCGAGCGAGGACGACGAGAGCTCGAAGCCGAGCCCGCGCCACTCGCAGCGGGCGCGCAGCACGGCGATGTTGCCGCGGTCGGCGTAGATGTTCATCAGCTCGGGGTAGAGCGCGCAGACGCGCAGCGTGGCCGGGCTCACGCGGGTGCCTCAGCGAGCACGACGGTGCTGCCGACGTAGTCCGGAGTAGGGGGGACGTGGCGGGCCGGCAGCACTTTCAGGCCGGCGACGCGCGCCTCGTGCTCGAGCGTGGCCGGGGCGCAGGCGTCGAGCGAGATCGTGGCCAGCTCCTCGGTCAGCTCGCCAGCGGGAGAGGTCGCCTGGCGGATACGATCGATTGCGACCGCGTCGCCCTCGTCGCGAACCGCTACCGGCGTGGAGGCCAGCACCCATCCATCGACGTCGAGCATGTCTGGCAGCGGTGGGCGGGCCTCCCCGGCCGGGACCGCGTCGAACGGGTCGGCGAGCGCGACCGCAACCAGCCCGCCCGGCTCGAGTTGGCACCTGAGCGCCTTCAACAGCGCGGCGCGACCGGGAGCGCCGCCCAGCAGCTGGACGACCTGCATCGCCAGCAGCACGAGCGGGAAGCGGCGATCGAGGACGAGCGAGCGAGCATCGCCGACGATCGCGGTGGCGGCTAGCCGTGCCGCGGCGGCGCGCTCGTTGAGCGCGGCGACGAGCGCTGGATCGGCATCGACACCGACCACCTCGTGGCCGCGAGCCGCCAGGTCGAGCGCCACGCGCCCGGTACCGCAGCCCACGTCGAGCACCGGTCCGCCGCGCTCCGCCGCGAGCTCGCGCCACAGCTCGAGGTCCGCCGCGTAGGAGGCGCACTCGACGTCGTGCCAGAGCGCGGCGTCCACGGTCGCCGTCATGCCGTCGGCTCCGCGGGCGGCAGATCGACGCGCTCGAAGTCGAGCAGCGGCACGCCGTCGAGGTCGGAGGACGCCAGGAAGCGCCGGTACTCGCGGTCGCCGAGCCGCCTGAAGGCGGCGTGCACGCTCTCGGCGTAGGCGCGCGCGACGACGAGTCGCTGGTCGCGCCGGCCGGCCTCCAGCCGCGCGCGGCCCTCGGCCGAGCCGACGTAGGTCCAGACGCGGCCATCCGGCGGGTGGTCGATCGCTGGAGTCACCTCGACGCGATCGTAGTTGCGCTCGCGCCGGTCGAGCCGCGCGAGCGCCTCCGCGTCGGCGGGCGCGAGCACGCCGTTGACCGCGCCGTCCGGGTCCTCGGCGAGATCGAGGAAGGCGACGAACACCCGCGGCGTAGACCCGTCGGCGCGCAGCAGGTAGCGCTTGTAGCCGGGGATCGCGTGCTCGTTGTCGGCAGCGACGCCCCACACGCGCCGGTAGCCATGCAGGAGCGCGACCGAGCCGCCCGGCGGCAGCTCGCCCGCGAGCGAGCCGTAGCCGAACACGTAGTCGCTTCGTCGGTCCACCGCGGCGCCGGCCCCCGCGGTCAGTCGGCCCAGCGCGGCGCGAGCCCGCGGCCGCTGAGCAGATCGCGCAGCTCGAGCAGCGCGGTGTAGGTCGGCAGCGCGTAGAGCGGCCGCCCGGCCTCGCCGGCCGCCAGGGCGGCGTCGAGCGAGCCGCCCAGGTCGCGCTCGACGATCGGCTCGGCCTCGACGCCGGCGTACTTCAGCCGCAGCGCCATCTCCTCCGCGCGCGTCCCCGAGCACGTGACCTGGCGCACCGAACCGGCGAGCAGCTCGAAGTCCGCGTCCCAGATCCACGAGACGTCGCGTCCGTCGGCGATCCCGTCGTTGAGCGCAATCCAGAGGTCGATCCGGTCGCCCTCGAGCGTCAGCGTGCGCAGGACCTCGTTCGCGCCGGCCGGGTTCTTGACGAGCAGGATCGAGACGGGACGCGCGGCTCCGCCGGGCGCGGGCACGGCGATCGTCTCGACACGCCCGAACGCGCCGCCGAACCCCTCGAGCGCGCCGTGCACGTCCACCAGCGAGGCACCGAGCTCGAGCGCCAGCGCCGTCGCGGCGACGGCGTTGTAGACGTTGTAGAGGCCGGGGAGGGGGAGACGGACGTCGATCGAGCCGCCGGGCGTGCGGATCGTCACCCGCGCACCGCGCATGCCCTCGAGCGCGACGCGCTCGGCGGCCACCTCCGGCTCGGGCCGGCGGCGCCCGCAGCCCGGGCAGCTGTAGCGGCCGAGGTGCCCGAGGTAGACGGCGTCGTAGGCGTACGCAGTACCGCAGTTGCGACAGTGCTTGGAGTCGGCGGCGTGAGCGAGCTCGGGCAGCGCCTGCGAGTCGTCCTCGACGCCGAAGTAGACGACCCCCTCGCGCTCGCGGCCGAGGTCGGCGACGAGCGGGTCGTCGGCGTTGAGCACGAACCGCGCCTTGCCCGCCTGCTCGGCCACGAGCTCGGCCCAGCCCTCGGCGAGCGACTCGAGCTCGCCGTAGCGGTCGAGCTGGTCGCGGAAGAGGTTCGACAGCAGGTAGGTCCCGGGGCGCAGCGAGCGCGCGACGCGCGGCAGCCACGCCTCGTCGACCTCGAACAGCCCGAGCTGGCCGCGGCCCCGGCGGGCGTCGAGCAGCGCGGTCGCGACGCCCCAGCCCATGTTCGACCCGGCGCGGTTGTGGACGACCTCCTCGCCGGCACGCTCGAGGATCGCGGCGACCATCGCGGAGGTCGTCGTCTTGCCGTTGGTCGCCGATACGAGCGCCGCGCCGTCGTCGAGCTCCGCGCCCATCCGCTCGAGCGCGCCGGGGCTCGCGCGCAAGAGCAGCCGTCCCGGCAGCGTCGTGCCACCGCCGCGGCCGAGCAGGCGCGACAGCCTGCGCACCAGCCGCGCGAGCAGGCGCCAGACGGCGAACATCAGCGCGGAACGACCACCCGCAGGCAGCGTGGCACGACCTCGACGCGCGCCGGGACGTGTCCGATCGGGTCGCCGTCGGCGTAGAGCTCGAAGTCGCGGTCGGCGGCGAGCTCGACAACCGAGCCGCGCCACGTCACGACGTTGTCCTCGGCCAGGTGGGTGCCCCTGAAGACCTTGCCGATCTTCGCGAGGTAGGTCAGCTTCGAGGCCTGCGTGATTGCGACCACGTCGATCCGGCCATCGTCGAGCTCGGCGTGGGGGGCGAGGAACATGCCGCCGCCGAACGCCTTGGAGTTGGCGACCGCGACCGAGTAGCCGGTCAGCTCGTGGCGCTCGCCGTCGACCGTGACGGTGAACTGCGCCGGGCGCCAGGCGATCATCGCCCGCAGCGCCGCGTAGAGGTAGACGAGGTTGCCGCGGATCAGGCGCGCCTCGTTGGCGATCCGGTTGGCGTCCGAATCGAAGCCGAAGCTCGCGATGCCCAGGTACGGGTCGCCGTCGACGGTCGCCATGTCGATCAGGCGCTCCTCGCCCTCGACCGCGAGCCGGGCCGCGGCCGCCGGGTCCTTCGGCACGCCGAGCACGCGTGCGAGGTCGTTGCCGCGACCGCCCGGCAGGATCGCCAGCGCCGAGGCTGTGCCGCGCAGCACGCCCGCGATCGGTCGCAGCAGCCCGTCGCCGCCGAGCGCGGCGACGGCCTCGCCGGCCTCAACCGCCGCGCCCGCCGCCGCGCGCGCGTGGTCGAGGTCACGCGTCTGCACGACGTGGTGCTCGGCCCCGAGGCGCTCCAGCTCGCGCACGACGATCGGCAGCCGCTTGGCGCCGCGCCCGCCGGCCGCCGCCGGGTTGCAGATGACCGCGAAGCGCCGGCTCACGGGCGGCAGTGTACGGCCGGCCAGGGCGGGAACCGCGGTCGCGAGCGGGCGCGTCCGCCGCTCACCCGGAGCCGAGCACCAGCGAGCGCAGGTCGGCGGCGATCTCGACCGGCACCGCACCGTCGGCCTCGGCGGCCTCCTCGGCGGTCATCGCGCCGCTCAGCACCAGCGCGGCGTCGAGGCCCGCCGCCGTCGCGGCGGCTACGTCCGAGTCGATCCGGTCGCCGATCGCGAGCGTCCGCCCGTCGCCCATCCGGTCCAGCGCCGTCAGGAAGAGCTGCGGCTGCGGCTTGCCGACGATCTCCGCCGTGACGCCGGACGCCGTCTCCACCGCCGCGAGCAGCGCGCCGGTGCCCGGCCAGTCGCCGCCGGGCATCGGCAGCGTCGGGTCGCGTCCGGTTGCGAGCAGGTCGGCGCCGCGGCGTGCGGCGATCGCCGCGCTGCGGAGGTCGTCGTAGCGGAGGTCGTCGGTGCCGCCCACGACGACGACCTCGGCGCGGGTGGCGAGGTCGGTCCCGTTGAGCACGTGCAGGCCCGCGTCCGCGACGTGGCGGCGCAGCGACTCGGTCCCGATCACGAACGCCGTCCGGCCCTGACGCGTCTCGGCTAGCAGGTGCTGCAGGGCGCCGCCGACGGTGACGACGTCGCCGAGCGAGGCCTGGATCCCGAGCCGCCAGAGCTTCGCGACCTGGTCCTCGCCGGGGTGCCACGAGTTGTTGGTCGCGAAGGCGACGCGCTTGCCGGCCCCGCGCAGCGCCGCGATCGCCTCCGGCGAGCCGGGCACGGCGTCGTCGCCGACCCAGACGCACCCGTCTAGGTCGAGGATCACCTGGTCGTAGCGCTCGAGGAGGGGGGAGAGATTCAAAATTCCTACAAGGAAGCGTAGAGCCGGCTAGGCTGCGCAACGTGCGCCGCTCCCTACTCGCACTCCTCGCCCTGCTGGCCGTGCTGGCCGTCTCGGGCTGCGGCGACGACGATTCCGACTCGGGCGACAACGGCTCCGGAGCGAGCACGGCGGCCGAGACCGCGACCCAGACCGAGGCCTCAGACCAGGAGGAGACCGCCGCCTCGGACTCTTCCGCGCCCGACAAGTGCCTCGACGTGAAGGCGCCCAAGCCGAAGCCCAACGGCGGCCAGCAGCCGCCGAAGTCGAAGCTCGACCCGGCGCGCACGTACGAGATCGACTTCGAGACGAGCTGCGGCGACTTCACCGTCCGGCTCGACGTCAAGGCCTCGCCGGAGACGACCGCGTCATTCGCGTCGCTCACGCGCAAGGGCTTCTTCGACGACACCAGCTTCCACCGGATCGTGTCCGCCTTCGTCGTCCAGGGTGGCGACCCGACCGGAAGCGGCACCGGTGGACCCGGCTACAAGACGGTCGACCCTCCGCCCGCCGGCACGACCTACCCGCGCGGCATCGTCGCGATGGGCAAGACGGCGCCCGAGCGCCCCGGCACCGCAGGCAGCCAGTTCTTCGTCGTCACGGGCGACAACGTCCCGTTGCGCCCCGACTACGCGGTGATCGGCAAGGTCGTCGAGGGGATGGACGCCGTGATGCGGATGGGGGAGCTCGCCGACCCCAACGACACGGGCACGGGCAAGCCGCTGCGCCCCGCCGTGCTCGAGCAGGCGACGCTGCGGATCTCATAACTGGGCAACCAACAGGGCAACGACTGCCTCATCCCAGCAGCTCAGGATTTACGTTCGCCGGTTTCTGAGATCAGCGCCGCCGATCGTTACCGCATGAGCTCCCATCTCAACCTCAGCGATCTCGACGCGAGCGGCGCCCTGCCCGCGGACCCCCGGCAGCGCCGTCGCCTGATCGCCCGCTCGGCGCTCAGCATCCTCGGCCTGACGATCGGGCTGTTGGCGCTCTACGCGCTCGTGCCCGTTCCGGGCGACAGCTCGGGAGCTGCCGCGCTCGTCAGCATGATCGGCGGCCTGCTGCTCTTCGTCGTCTTGGTCGGCTGGCGAATCCACCGGATCATGAGTGACCAGCACCCCGTCCTGCGTGCGATCGAGGCCGTCACGGTCGCCGTCCCCCTGCTGGTCGTCGTCTTCGCCTTCAGCTACCTGACGCTCTCGCGGGCGGACCCGGCGAGCTTCTCCGAGGACCTGGGCCGTGTCGACGCCTTCTACTACACGGTCTCGACGCTCACCACGGTCGGCTTCGGCGACATCACCGCCGACTCGGCCGGGGCGCGAATCCTCGTCACGGTCCAGATGCTGTTCGACCTGGCGCTGATCGCAGTGCTCTTGAGGCTGGTGGTCCTGGCTACGCGCACCAGCTTGCGCCGGCGGAGCGCTAGGGACGATCGCCCCGGCAGCGGCGAGTGATCCTCAGCCCTGCTGCTTCGCCGCGGCGAGAGCAGCGTCGACCTGCGCCCTCATCTCGTCGCTCAGCGACGTCTGGATGACGTGTCCGTGCTCTTTGACGTGCGGCAGGACCTTCTCGGGATCGAAGTTGCGTGAGATGAAGACGAGCGCGGTGCGGCCGGGCTCGAGGCTCTTGCTCAGCTCCTTCACGAAGCTCTCGGTGACCCCCGCGTCCCCGAACACGCTCTTCCAGATCGCGCCGCCCGCGAGCGCGCCCGCGGCGATGCCGAACAGCGGCGCCATGAGCACGTAACCGATCAGGCCGCCCGACATCGCACCGCCGATGGCGGCGCCGCCGACGCCGGTGCTGCCGTGGCGGACCTCCAGCTTGCCGTCCTCGCCGCGGATCATCACGACAACGTCCTCGACCTCGATCAGGCCATCCCTGACGCCTTTGCGCAAGTTCTCGCGCGCCCGCTCGACCGTAGCCTTGTCGGGGTACGCAATCGCAATCAACTCGCTCACGCTGTCCTCCATTCCGGCCGCGAAGGCGGTACTGGAAATCCATACTACCGTCGCTTCGATGGCCTCAGGAGATGCTGACCGACCCTCTCCTGATGGTCCTGACTCCGCAGTCTCAGCGGGCCAAGGCTGCCTGCACCGCGGTCCGTCCGGGGAGACGGCGGGTGAACCAGAGCGCGATCAGGGCGAAGAGCCCGACCGCGCCGATCGCTCGCTTGAGTCCGTCGAGCTGGGCCTCGCCGTAGTCGTCGGCGATCGCCTGCGCCTGGCTCGCCGGCAGGCCGGCATCCAGGACCTGGCGCTCCACCTCGTCGACCGGCACGATCGGGATTTTCCCCTGGTCGGCGATGTCCGCGATCCGGGCGCGAGCCTCTGGCGGCACGGCGGAGTTGTCCTCGATCCGCGTGGTCAGCCCGCTGCTGAGGGCGGCGATCAGCACAGCGCCGATCAAGGCGGTGCCGAGCGAGGCGCCGAGGTTCTGGGCCGTTCCCTGCAGGCCGCCGGCCTCGTTCGTCTTGGCGGGATCGACAGAGGACATGATCACGTTCCCGAGCTGCGAGAGCAGCAGGCCGGCGCCGACCCCGAACAGGGCCAGGGCGACCGCGAACGGCGTCTCGCTGAGCTCGACGTCGATGGTGCTCAGCAGCATCAGTGCGGCCGCGGCGAGCGCGAGCAGGCCGCCCTGAGCCACGCGCTTCGGGGCCCAGCCGGACGCGAGGCGCGGTCCCGCGAGCGCGGCAGCGAACATCGTCACCGACATCGGGAACAGCTCCTTGCCGGTCTCGAACGCGTCAAGGCCGAGGACGACCTGCAGATAGACCGGCAGGACGAAGAACGTCCCGAGCAGGACGAACTGCAGCATCAGCAGCGTGGTCAGGCCGGCTCGCAGCGTCTCGATCCGCAGCAGTGCGCGGTCGAGCAGGGTGTCGCGTCCCAGGCGCTCGCGGCGCTCCTCCCAGGTCACGAACGCCGCCAGCAGGCCACCGCCGGCGAGCATCAGGAATGGCACGACCGAGAACCCAAAGGGGGTGATCTCCTCGCCGCCGATCGTCAGCGCGCCGCGCGGCTGGACCAGGCCCCACTGGCTGCTCTGGAGGATCGCGAAGACCAGCAGCGCCAGCCCGGACGCCGACAAGGCGACGCCGACAACGTCGAGTCGCGGCGGACGCTCGATCGCCGGCGACTTCACCAGTCGGCGGCGCAGGAGCAGGATCACGACGACCACCACCGTCTCGGCCGCGAAGACGTAGCGCCAGCTGAGCTCGGTGGTGACCCAGCCGCCGATCAGCGGTCCCGCCGCGATCGCGGCGCCGGCGACGCCGCCCACGACACCGAAGGCCAGTGCCCGCTGGCGCCCCTCGTAGGTCGCGGCAACCAGCGACACGATCGCCGGCAGCACCATCGCGGCGCCGATGCCCTCGACGAGCGACCAGCCGAAGAGCAGCACGCCGAGGTTCGGGCTGAGCGCCGTCGTGAGCGACCCGGCTCCGTAGACCGCGAGCCCGATCGCGAAGATGCGATCGCGACCGAAGATGTCGCCGAGCTTCGCGCCCGCGAGCATCAGCGCCGCCATCACCAGCGTGTACGCAGTGATCGCGAGCTGCACGCCTTGGATCGACGTGTCGAGGTCGGCGACGATCTGCGAGATCGACACGTTCATGACGCTGCTGTCCAGCACCATCACGAACTGCGCGGCCGCGAGGATCGCAAGCGGCGGCCAGGCCATCGGCCTGGCCGCCGCCTCCGTTGTGGACACCGCCGCCTCGGCTGAGGACTTCAGGTGCGTATGGCGTTCGGGCGAGTCAACGACCAGATCACCCACACGTTGAGCGCGATCACGAGGATCGCCCAGAACGGGTAGTACGGGATGAAGAAGAAGTTCGCGATCGCGCTGAGCGTCGCGAGCATGATCGCGGTGATCCCGGCCCATGCCTGGCGCCCGAACAACCCGAACCCGGTGATCACCAGCAGCGTGCCGATGATCAGGTGCAGCCAGCCCCAGGCGGAGACGTCGAGGTCAAACGCGTACGCGCGCCCGACGACGAACAGGTCGTCCTCGATGATCGCCGCGAGGCCGATCACGACCTGGAAGATGCCGATCATCAGCAGCATGACCGCGGCGAAGCCGATGCCGGCGGAGGCCCACCCGGACGGCTCCTGCTCGTAACGGCGCTCGGGGTCGGCGTTTGCACTCACGAGCTTCTCCTTCGATAGTCGTTCGCGGTCCGTCGAGCGAACCGCCGTACGGCCCGAGGCCGCGATCCGTTGCCTTGCGACTATCTCGACCGCGTCACTCCCCGGCAAACCGGCCTGCCTGCGTACGCAGGTGTGGTGTGCATCACCGGCGCCGGTCGTGTTCGACGCGTCGTGCGTCGTCCAGCGCCTCGTGCTCCGCGAGGTAGACGAGCGTCGCCTTGACGCGGGGGCTGACTTCGGTCGCGTAGGTGAGGCCCAGCTTGAGGAAGATGGAGTGGATGTGCTTCTCGACCGCACGCTTGGTCAGGACGAGCTCGTCGGCGATCGCCTGGTTGTCGTGCCCGCGCGCGACGAAAGAGAGGATCTCCAGCTCCCGGGGCGTCAGCTCCGCGAGCGGCGACCGCTCGGCTCGGCGCCGCTCGTCGACGAGGGCCTCGACGACCTTCGCGTCGATCACCGAGCCGCCCTGGGAGACGGCCTCGATGGCGGCGACGAGCTGGCCGCCGTGGTGGACGCGCTCCTTGAGCAGGTACGCGCGCCGGTCGGAGCCGTGCTCGAGGAGTGCCAGGCCGTAGCGCGGCTCGGTGAACTGGCTGAGGACCACGACTCCGATGTCCGGGTGGGTCTGCCGCAGGAGAGTGGCGATCCTCAGTCCCTCGTCGGTGTTCGAGGGTGGCATCCGGATATCGGTTACGACCACCTCGGGGTCCAGGTCTTCTACTGCACGCAAGAGCGACCCCTCGTCCTCGCAGGTCGCGACCACGTCGATGCCCTCCTCCGCTGCGAGCAGGTGAGTCAGTGCCTCACGCGTGAGATAGCTGTCGTCGCCAAGCACCACCCGGATCGCACCACCGTCATCCATCGGTCGAGTATCCGCCGGTCGATGGAGGGGGTCAACCGGCGGTGGCGATGGTGCACGCACGCCGCGGGCCTGCATGAGCGTCTCCTTGCTCGTCGGTGTCACAGCCTGCACGGTGAAGGCGGGCCGAACCCGAAGGAGGCAACTTGGGGGCAGACCGACCGGTGAGAGTGCTTGCGGTTGACGACCAAGAGGTCTTCCGCCGAGTGGTGCGTGGCCTGATAGCGGCGACGCCCGGCTTCGAGCAGGTCGGCGAGGCCGCTTCGGGGCCGGAGGCCCTGGAGCTCGTGGCGGAGCTGCATCCGGATCTCGTGTTGATCGACGTGCGAATGCCCGGAATGGACGGCATCGAGACCGCGCGCCGGGTGGCGGAGGTCGACGACCGGGCGGTCGTGGTGCTCACGTCGATCGAGGCGTTGCCGGAGCTCCCGCCGGCGGTGTCGTCGGGGGACGCGGAGGCGTACATACGCAAGCAGGACCTGACGACGTCTGCGCTGCACGAGGTCTGGAAGGCCCACAGTCCCAGCGCAGGCTGATCGAGACCGCGGCTTCTAGAGCCAGGCCGAGTGGACCCGGCCATCCCGTGCCGGCACCTGGCCGGAGACGGTGGTGCCCACACCCGCGCGTGAGCGGATGGCGAGCTCGCCGTCGACCGCGGCCAACCGGTCTCTCATGTTCGCGATTCCCGCGCCCTCGACCATCGCGCCGTCCGTGGCGTTGGCGCCGTCGTCGCGCACGCTGAACCGCAGCGTCGAGCGCGCGGCGTCCAGACGGACCTCGACACGCCGCGCGTCGGCGTGCTTGAGGACGTTCTGCAGCGCCTCGACGACTGAGAAGTAGACCGCGCCCTCGACCTCGGGGAGGTAGCGCTCCACGTCGTGGGCCTCGACGTCGATCGGTACCGGGAACCTCCTGGCTACGACCTGGACGGCCTCCGCGACGCCGCGATCGGCGAGCGCGGGAGGACAGACTCCGTGCGCGAGCGAGCGCAGCTCCTCGATCGCTTCGTCCACGTCGAGCTCGAGCTCCTTCAGGCGATCGGCACCCTGGTCGGGATCCCGGCGAACGAGCTCCTCGGCGAGCTCCAGCTCGATGCGCAGCGCGACCAGCCGCTGCTGGGCGCCGTCGTGCAGGTCGCGCTCGATGCGGCGGCGCTCGCGGGCGGCGCTGGCAGCGATCCGAGCCCGGGACTGATGGACCTCGCGCGTCGCCAGCGAGGCTTCGGCCGCCAAGCGCTGGTTCTCGAGCACGACGGCCTCCATGCGCCCGAGCAACGTCGCCATCTCATCGGCGGACAGTCGTCGGCGTGTGGCTTCGTGGCGGAGACCGAGCCCGATCGCCGGAGCGGTGAGGAGCAGGAGCAGCATGCCGGCCGGCGGGCCGCCGATCGGCAGCGCCACGATCGCCGCGAGGACGAATAGCAGCCCACAGCAGGCCAGGAGCACCTGGCGGCGGTTGCCGTGAGGAGACGCGTTGGCCATGACCGCGAATCCCATGTGCGCGACCGTACCCCTATGTCGCTCGGAACGCAATGGACCGAGATCCAGGCGGATGTGCTTAGCCCTTATGGCAGGTGGGGTGTCGCCGCTACCGCGGCTCTCGTGCGGACACCCTCGCACGCGGTCCTTGGCCGACTTATCGTCACTGGCACCGACCGAGAGCGATTGGAGCGACCATGGATGACCAAGCTGGGGATCTCGGACCGATCGACATAGCGGTGATCGGGTACCCGGCCGGAGCGCCGATGACCGGCGAGGCCGCGCCGCTGCTCGTCGACCTCGTGGAGCGCGGGATCATCCGAGTGCTCGACGTCATGTTCGTGACCAAGGCCGAGGACGGGACGTTCTCGGGGTTCGACGCGAGGAACCTGGACGAGCGGGGCGTCGGCGACTTCACGATCTTCGAGGGCGCGTCCTCCGGACTGCTCGATGAGAGCGATGTCGCCCAGGCCGCCGACGCCATCGAGCCGGGAACCTCAGCGGTGATGCTGGTGTACGAGAACCGCTGGGCGGCGCCGTTCATCGCGGCGGTGCGTCGCAACGGCGGTGTTCCGATCGCGTTCGAGCGCATCTCCACCCAAGACTTGATCGACGTCCTCGACGCCGCCGAGGCGGCGTCCTGACAGGAAGGAGCACGTCATGCCAGGACTGCTTCGTGGAATGGCCCGGACCGCCGTCGTGGCTGGAACGGCCACATCCGTCTCGAACCGCGTGAGCCGGCGCCAGGGGCAACGCTGGGCCGAGCAGGACGCCGCCTACCAGCCTGCAGCCGCACCCGCACCGGCAGCCGCGGCACCTACGGTCGACCCGATCGGACAGCTCAGGGAGCTCGCAGCGCTTCGCGATCAGGGCGTCCTTACCGAGGACGAGTTCGCGGCGCAGAAGGCGAAGCTGCTCGGCAGCTGAACGTCGTCTGGGTCGGCCATGCAACTAGGCAGATAGGAGCGGGAGATGGGCCTTCCCACCGCCGACGAGCCATCGGAGCCCGCCGAGGCGCCGCCGGCAGCGCGCCGCCGGCGTCTCCCGCTGGTCCTGATCGGCATCGCATCGCTGCTCGCCGTGCTCGCGATCCTCGCCCTGTGGGCGAACCGTCAGCTGCTCGACACGGACAACTGGACGGACACGAGCAGCGAGCTGCTGGAGGACGACGCGATCCGCAACCAGACCGCCGTCTTCCTCGTCGACCAGCTCTACGCGAACGTCGACGTCGAGGACCGTCTCGAGCAGGCGCTGCCACCGCGGGTCCAGCCGCTCGCCGGGCCGGCCGCCGGGGCGCTCAGGGACCTCGCCGTACGCGGCACTGACGCGCTGCTCACCCGACCACGGGCCCAGGCGGTCTGGGAGCAGGCCAACCGCCGGGCACACGCCCGCCTGCTGAACGTGGTCGAGGGCGGTGGGCCCGTCGTGTCGACGGAGGGCGGCGACGTGACGCTCGACCTCAAGGCGCTGCTCGGGCAGACCGCCGACCGGGTCGGCGTCGGCGGGCGCGCGGAGGCGCGCATCCCCGAGGACGCGGCCCAGATTACCGTGATGAGGTCGGACAGCCTCGGGCTCGCGCAGGACGCGGTTCGCGTCCTGCGCGCCTCCGCGATCGTGCTCGTGGCGCTGATGCTCGGGCTCTTCGCCCTCGCCGTCTATCTCGCCTCGGGTTGGCGACGCGAGGCGCTGCGGGCGGCCGGGTTCGGGCTCCTGCTCGCGGGCATCGCGGCGCTCGTGGCGCGCTCGCTCGCCGGTGACGCCGTGGTCGATGCGCTCGCCTCGACGGCCGCCGTCGAGCCGGCCGCCGACGCCGCGTGGTCGATCTCGACCTCGTTGATGGTCGAGGCCGCCTCGGCGGCGATCGTCTACGGGGTGGTCCTGATCGGCGCCGCCTGGCTTGCCGGCCCCACCGCGTGGGCGACCGCGACGCGGCGAACGCTCGCCCCCTATCTGCGCGAGCCGCGCCTGGCCTACGGCGCGCTCGCGGTGCTCGTGCTGTTGCTGATCGCGTGGGGGCCGACCCCGGCGTTGCGAAAGCCGCTCACAGCGCTCGTGCTCGCAGCGCTGCTCGCCCTCGGCGTCGAGGCGCTCAGGCGTCAGGTGGCGCGCGAGTTTCCCGGCGCCAGTCGCGAGGAGTCGCTCGCGCGCCTGCGCCGGAGCATCGGTGCGCTGGGCCAGCGCACCGGCGGCGGCGCAGCCAGGGATCGCGACCGGCTCGAGCAGCTCGACCGCCTGCGCCAGCTGCGCGACGCGAACGTGCTCGATGCGCCGGAGTTCGAGCGCGAGAAGGCGCGGATCCTCGCCTCGACCGCCTCGCCCTCGTAGCGGCGGGCGCGCACCACCGCGGCTCGGGTGCCGGCACCCTTGGCGCCGCCTCGGGCCTAGGTCAGGCTGCGGCCATGGACCGCGACCTGGGAGCTCTAGATGATCATCGCCGCTGACTACCCGTTCCTGGACATCCTCGGGACGATGCTGGTCTTCTTCTTCTGGGTGATCTGGTTCTACCTGCTGATCACCGTCTTCGCGGACCTCTTCCGCCGCCACGACCTGTCCGGTTGGGGCAAGGCGGGGTGGACGCTCTTCGTAATCGTGCTGCCGTACCTCGGCGTCTTCGTCTACCTGATCGCTCAGGGCAAGCACATGGCCGAGCGCAGGGCCGCGGACGTGCGGGCCAACCAGACGGCGTTCAACGAGTACGTCCGCGAGGTCGCGGCCGACGGTGGCCCGAGCGATCAGATCGCGAGGGCGAAGCAGCTCCTCGACGACGGGGCGATCGACCGCGCGGAGTACGACCAGATCAAGCGCAAGGCCCTGGCCTAGTCCGCAAGGCGCCGCGATGCCCCAGTCGCCGCCGCCGGCGGACTTCGAGCCCGAGGGCCTGACCGGGCTGTTCTCGACTCCGGCGTGGCTGCGCGACCTCGGCACGTCGGCGTGGCTCGCGGTGGGGGTGACGCTGCTCGGGGTCGGCGCGGTCTGGCTGCTCGCGATCACCAGCACCATCACCACGCCGGTCATCACCGCCGCCGTGGTCGCCGCGGTGGCCTCGCCGCTCGTGGCGTGGCTCGAGCGGCGCGGTCTCGGGCGCGGGATCGGCTCGGCTTTGGTGCTCGTCGGGGCGATCGTCGTGGGAGCGATCGTGGTTGTGGTCGTGGTCGGCGGCATCACCGGTCAGAGCGACGGGCTGAGCGCCGAGCTCGCCGCGGCGAAGGACGCCGTCAGCGGGTGGCTGACCGATCTCGGGGTGGATCGCGACGCGGCGAATGCCGCGACCGACGACACGTCGTCGGCGCTCGACGGCGCCGTGCCCGCGCTGCTGGAGGGAGTCGCCGTGGGCCTCAAGCGGCTCTCGTCGCTGGTCGTCTTCCTCGGGCTCACGGCGCTGAGCCTGTTCTTCCTGCTCAAGGACGGACGCATGATCCGCCACTGGGCCGAGGGTCACATGCGCCTGCCGCGGCCGGTGGCCCACCAGGTCGGCGATCGCGTGCTGCAGTCCCTGCGCGGCTACTTCCTCGGCGTCACGTTCGTCGCGGCGTTCAACGCGGTCGTCGTAGCCGGCGGCGCGCTGCTGCTGGGCGTCCCGCTCCCGGGGACGATCGCCGCGATCACCTTCCTCGGCGCCTACATCCCGTATCTGGGCGCGTGGGGTGCCGGGGTGTTCGCGGTGCTGATCGCGCTGGGAGGCGCGGGAGCCGACGCGGCGGCAGGCATGATCGTCGTGCAGCTGCTCGCAAACGGGATCCTCCAGCAGATGGTCCAGCCGATCGCCTACGGCACGGCGCTCGGGATCCATCCGCTCGCCGTCCTGATCGCGACGATCGCCGGTGGGGCGCTGTTCGGCGCGGTCGGACTGATCCTCGCGGCGCCGCTCGTCGCCGCCGCTACGCGGATCGCGGCGGATCTCTCGCAGAGCCCGGTCAGCTCTCCGGCCGGAGCACGAGCGCTGCAGTGATGCACGCCTCACCCGGGGAAGCTGGCAGGCCGGCTTGCCTTGGCTCCACGCGCCCGGGACAGTCCGCGGCATGACTCAACCGGCGCACGAGCCGCACGGAGCGGAGCGGAGTCACTCCGGCGCCGGGGTCGACGACCCGGGGCTGGGCATGTCGCGGCGCGACGCCGCGCTCGCCCTCTCGCGTGGATGGTGGCTCTGGCTGGCGGCGGGCGTGGGGTGGTTCGTGGTGGCACTGGTCGTGCTCCAGTTCGACGAGGCCTCGATCAAGACCGTCGGCGTGATCACCGGCGTCATGTTCTGCCTGTCCGGCCTCCAACAGCTGGCGATGGCCGCGATGGTCGACTCGCTGCGCTGGGTCTGGGCGCTGTTCGGAGTGCTGTTCCTGATCGCCGGGGTCGTCTGCTTCGTCAACCCGGAGGAGACCTTCGCCGGACTCGCCGACATCCTCGGGTTCATCTTCCTCCTGATCGGGATCTGGTGGACGATCCGAGCGTTCCTCGAGCGCGCTGTCTCACCCGTCTGGTGGCTGGGGCTCGTGTCGGGACTACTGATGATCGTCCTCGCCTTCTGGACGAGCGGGCAGTTCTTCGTCGACAAGGCGTACACGTTGCTCGTCTTCGCCGGGATCTGGGCGCTGATGCACGGCGTGACAGACGTCACCCGCGCCTTCCAGATCCGCGCCTTGCGCGACCTGGTCTGACCCGCGGGTCAGCCGCCGCCGGAGGCGCGCTCGGCGAGCGCCTTCGCCTGACGGCGCCGGCCCAGCAGCGCCAGCAGCGCGAGCGCTGCGATCACGATCACCAGCCCGAGCACCATCGCGCCGAGCGTGCCGACGCCGCCGAACGGCAGCGCGACCAGCTTCGCCAGCCCGAATCCGATCAGGAGCAGCGCGATCACGATCGCGAGCAGGAGCAGGATGCCGCGGGCGCGGGCGAGCCCGCTAGCGCCGGGGGCTGGGGCGATCAGGCCCATCAGCCGCAGCATCAGCAGCTGCCGGCCCGAGGGCGGCGCCTGGCCGAGCTTCTGGACGGCGGCCTTGAGGTCGTCGGGGCGGCGCTCGGCGAGCGCCATCGACGCGTTCATCATCTGGCGCAGCGCCGGGCGCTCCTGCGGATGGCAGCCCGAGAGCGCCTCGTTGAAGTACTTGCGTGCCGTAGGGGCGTCGTAGCGCTCGGCGGCGCGCGCGGCGAGCAGCGCCTTGGCGGCGACGCGGTGCTTGGACTCGCTCATCAGCTGCTCGTCGGTGCGGTCCTCGAGCAGCTGGATCGCCTGTAGCGATCCGACCTGCACCTGCATCTTCGTCTGCTTCTGCTTGGCCACGGGGGAGGGAGTCTATTCGGCGTGGCCACGTCCGCCCCGGCCGGGCATAGGATCCGCCGCCGTGGCCGCGAGCGAGGACGTCTCCGCCTTCTACGTCCCGGATGGCGACGGCTTCCGCTCCACCGAGCTGACGCGCGGGCCCTGGGATCCGGGCAACCAGCACGCCGGACCGCCGTGCGCGCTGCTCGGGCGCACGCTCGACGGCGCCGGCGGGCTCGAGCGGGCGCAGCTGGCGCGCGTGACCTACGAGATCCTGCGCCCGGTGCCGATCGCGCGGCTGGAGACGTCGGCCGCGGTCATGCGCCCGGGCCGCAACGTCGAGCTGGTCGAGGGCGTGCTCAGCCACGAGGGGCAGGACGTCATCCGCGCGCGTGCTTGGCGGATACGGACCGCCGAGGTGGAGGCGGATGGCCACGCGCCGGAGCCGGTGCGGATGCCCGCGCCGGACACCGCGGAGTCGAAGCCATTCTTTCCGACCGGCTGGGACATCGGCTACCACAGCGCGATGGAGGTGCGGTTCGTCGAAGGCGGCTTCGTCGAGCCCGGCCCGGCACGCGCCTGGATGCGCATGCGCGTGGCGCTGGTGGAGGGGGAGGAGCCAGCGCCACGCGACCGCGTGCTGGTGGCGGCCGACTCCGGCAATGGCGTCAGCGCACCGCTCGACTATCGCCGCTTCGTCTTCATCAACACCGACCTGACGGTAAACCTGCGGCGGCTGCCGGAGGGGGAGTGGGTCTGCCTCGACGCGGTCACCTACGCCGACCGCCACGGGATCGGCATGTCCGACACCGCGCTGCACGACGAGCGCGGCATGATCGGCCGGGCGACGCAGGCGCTGCTGATCGCCGACCGCGACTGAGCGAGACGCGAGCCAGCCGAGGCGCTTACGCCAGCCGCCTTCCGAGATGAAGTCGACTCTTCGGACGAAGTACGTCTGAAAAGTCGACCTCAGGCTCCGATTCGGCGCCCACACCGAGCTCAAGACCGGTCGAGCCGGGCCTCCTCGAGGTCGAGGTCGTGCTCGACCTCGCGGCGGACCTCGTCGGTGATCCGCCCGTCGTCGCGCAGCTGGCGCAGCGTTTCGCGCTGGGCGCCGATCACCTCGCCCATGACGCGCGCGTAGAGCTCGGCGCGCTCCTCGTAGTCGAAGCCGTCCGCGGGAGCGTCGCCGTTGATCTGCGAGCTGAAGCGGCGGCGCCTGTAGTCGTAGAGCCGCCGCACGCGGTCGATGGTGCCCTCCGGCGGCCAGTCCTCGTCTGCGAGCCGCTCGATCCGGTCGATCGCCGCGAAGGCGATCTCGAGCCGCGCCTCGAGCTCCTCGTCGGCGTCCTGGGTGTCCTCCTCGAGCCGCAGCGCCCGGATCAGCCCCGGCAGCGCCAGGCCCTGGACCACCAGGGTCGCGACGATCACCGAGAAGGCGAGGAAGAGCACGAGGTCGCGCTCGGGAAACGCGGCGCCCGCGTCGGTCTGGAGCGGGATCGCCAGCGCGGCGGCGAGCGAGACCCCGCCGCGCATGCCGCTCCAGGCGATGATCGTCACCTCCTTCCAGTCGCCCGCATCTGGCGCGCCGGCGATCCCCTCGCGGACGCCGCGCGAGACCAGGCTGAGGAGGACCACCCAGACGATCCGGACGACGATCACCACCAGCGACACCAGGACGGCCCAGCCGATCAGCTCGCCCGTGTCGCGTCCCGGCAGGCGGTCGAGGACGGTGTGCATCTGCAGCCCGACGAGGATGAACAGCACCGCGTTGAGCAGGAACTGCAGGATCTCCCAGATCGAGAACAGCTGCAGGCGCGTCGTGTGGGTGGTCAGCTCGGACGCCTGCCAGCCGAGCACGACGCCGACCGTGACCGCCGCCATCACGCCGGACAGCCCCAGCTCCTCGGCGGGGAGGTAGGCGGCGTAGGCGGTCAGCAGCGAGATCGTGATCTCGGTCGGCGGGTCGTCGATCCGCCGCCGGACCGCGGCGATCAGCTTGCCGGCGACGACGCCGATCGCGACGCCGCCGACGCCCGTCAGGACGAACTCGGGGCCGGCCGACCAGAGCGAGAAGCTGCCCGTCACGACCGCCGCGACGGCGAACTTGTAGGTGACCAGCGCCGTCCAGTCGTTGGTCAGGTTCTCGCCCTCGACGATCGTCACGACCCGGCGCGGGACCCCCAGGCGCCGCAAGATGGTTGCGGGCGCAACTGCATCGGTCGGCGAGACGATCGCGCCGAGGACGAAGGCGACCGGCCAGTCGAGCCCGACGACCCAGTGGGCGACCGCGGCCACGGCGGCGGTCGTGACCACGACGAGCCCGATCGCCAGCAGGCTGATCGGCCGCCAGTGGTCGCGCAGCTCGCGCAGGTTCGAGAAGAACGCGGCCGCGTAGAGCAGCGGCGGCAGGAAGACGAGCAGGACGATGTCCGGGTCGAGCTCGATCTCCGGGATGCCCGGAATGAACCCGATCGCCAGGCCGCCGATCGTCAGCAGGATCGGATACGGGATCCGGACGAGCTTGGCGACGACGGCGAGCGCCGCCACGGCGATGAGCAGTCCGAACACCAGGAGCTCGACGTGCTCGGTGGCGGAGGCCGCGATGGGCGGCAGGATCACGGATCCGAGCCTATCGACGGCGGAGTACGGCCAGATCGCCGCGTTTTCGACCTGGGTTTACATAATGCTCGTTATCGAGCATTGGATTTTCAGCCGTCCGGGAAGGGTTGGATCGCGATCCCGTGGTCGCGCTCGCGCATGCCGAGCTCGTAGGCGGCACCCGCGGCGAGCCGGAGCGTCAGCGGCGGCTCGGAGGGGCGCGAGACGGTCAGCGTCATGTCCGAGACGGAGCAGTTGACGGTGTTGTGCTCCGGGCCGTCGGGATCGGCGTAGATCCAGCCGACGAAGTCCTTGCGCTCGGCGTGCACGTCAGCCTGCACGGTGATCTCCTTGCCGGGCAGCGTGAAGACGGCGCCGTCGGGGCGCTCGGCGACCTCCGTGCGCCGGACGGCCCCGATGCCGCCGAGGCGGTGACGGACGCCGTCGAGCGACAGCGCGCCGTTGGCGATCCACGGCGTCGTCCGCGAGCCGAGCTTGATCCGCCCGAACGCGGCGTCGAGCCAGGCGTCGTCGTGGCCCTCGAAGCCGGCGCCGTGGGTCCAGATCCAGCGCTCGGCGTGCTGGGCGCCCCAGTTGTGGCCGACCATGCCGCGCCAGCCGTCGAGCTCGACGGTGCGCCCACCGGCCTCGACTCGGCCGCTGAAGCGGGCGTCCGGGTACGGGCTCAGCAGCTTCGTGCGCGGTATCGGCGCGCGGTACATCCAGTCGCGCGGCAGGTGGCGGAACGGGCGCTCCTCCGAGGCGAACGCGAGCTCCCAGGAGGCGCTGCGGCCCTCGGCCTCGGCGCGCCCGACGACCCGGCCGGCCTCGAAGCGACTGTCCTCGACGTGGATGTGGTGGGTCGGTCCCGCGCCGATGTCGGCGCTCGACGCCTTGACCGCCCACGGCCCCTGCTCGCGCGTGTCGAAGAGCGTGAACCAGAGCGACCCGACCGGCGCCATGTGCGGGCGCTTGTGGACCGTGTAGCGGATCCAGATCGAGACCGGCTCGGTCGGATGGCTTGCCTTGAGGTAGAAGCTCTCGTAGTGGCCCGCCGACAGCGGGACGTTCGGAAAGCGGGCGGAGCTGCGAAGTGCGTCCCCCATCGCTGCCGGCAGCCTACCCGCATCTGCTTCGCCCTCGGGCGGCGCCGGCCAGCCGCATCCGCTCGCCCGCCGGCATCGCCGACCCGCCCGCATCCGCCTCGCCCTCTAGCGTCGTGTGGGTGGACGACCGCCGGATCGCTCATCTCGACATGGACGCGTTCTTCTTCAGCGTCGAGCTGCAGCGGCGGCCGGAGCTGCGCGGCAAGCCGGTCGTCGTCGCGGGCAACGGGCCGCGCGCCGTGGTGACCACCGCGAGCTACGAGGCGCGCAAGTTCGGAATCTTCTCGGCGACGCCGGCAGCGCGGGCGCGGCGGCTGTGTCCCGACGCGATCTTCGTCCCCCCGGACCACCGCCACTACCGCGAGCGCTCGCACGAGGTCATGCAGGTCCTGAGCGGCCAGATCGAGCGCGTCGAGCAGGTCGGTCTCGACGAGGCCTACCTCGACCTGACCGGCCTCGAGCGCTGGCGCTCGGCGGCGCGCCGGGTCAAGGCCACGGTCACCGAGCAGACCGGCCTCCAGTGCTCGATCGGCATCGGGCCGAGCAAGCTGGTGGCGAAGATCGCCTCTGACGCCGACAAGCCCGACGGCTTCCTCGCGCTGACACTCGAAGAGGCGCGCGAGCGCTTCGCCTCCGCCTCCCCCGCCCTGATCCCCGGCATCGGTCCGAAGACCGTCGAGCGGCTCTCCGCGCGCGGGATCGACCGGCTCGACCGGCTCGCGGCGACACCCGACGACACGCTGGCCGAGTGGTTCGGCGGCCGGCTCGGTCCCCAACTGGGCCGGCTGGCCCGCTTCGAGGACACGCGTCAACTCGAGACCCACCGCGTGCGCAAGTCCGAATCGCGCGAGACGACCTTCGACCGCGACCTCCACGGCCTCGCCGAGCTGGCGCCGGTCCTCGAGCGGCTGTCAACCGAGCTCTGCGACGAGCTCCAGGCCAACGGCCGCAGCGGAAGGACGATCGGCATCAAGGTCCGGCTGAGCGACTTCTCGACCCATACGCGCGCCCGCACCCTGCCCGCGCCGGCGAGCGACTTCGCCACCGTCCACGGCGTCGCGCTCGAGCTGCTGCAGGCGCTCGACCCGGCCCGGCCGGTGCGCCTGCTCGGCGTGCGGGTGGCGGGCATGGAGGAGCGCCGGGACGACGGCCCCGACGCTCCCCCACCCGGACAGCTCGCGCTGTCGCTCTAGCGCGTCCTCCAGCTCACCCGCGGGGCTCGGCCGCGGGCCCTAGCGCGTCGACCAGACCACGCCGGTGTCGCCGAAGCCGAGCCGCGCCTTCGTGGCGGCGGTCAGGTCCCACTCGCGACCGGCGATGAACGGGCCACGGTCGATCACCGGGACCGTCACCGAGCGGCCGCGGTAGCGGAACGTCACGCGCGTTCCGCACGGCAGCCACTTGTGCGCGACGCCGAGGCGGCTGCTGGTCAGCGCCCCGCCGCAGGCGGTCGAGTTGCCGTAGAGGCCCGGGCCGTACCACGACGCGTGCGCGGCGCGGTAGACACGGACGCGCGGCAGACGGTCGCCGGCGGAGGCGATCGTCGCGTTCCCGCCGAAGCGGACCCGGAGGCGGTAGGAGCCGACCCGCGAGGGACGCCAGCGGCCGACGAAGCGGCCGCCGCGCCGGGTACGGACGCGATCGACGGTGCGCCAGCCGCGCCCGGAGCGCAGCTGGACCCTGACGATCCGGCCGCGCAGCGACGGCCGCAGCCGTCCACGCACCCGGACGCCGCCGCCGTGGCGGACGTGACGGGTGATGCGGCCGACCAGGCGTGCCGTGCGCGCCACCGGTCGTGGCGCCTTGACCCGTGCGGCCGGGTCCTTCTGGATCGCGGCGGGCGGTGCCACCTTCGCCGCCTCGGTGGACGCCGGCGACGACTCCGTCGGGGTCGGCGAGACAGCTCCCGCCGAGCCGGCTAGGGCCGCCGTCGCAATGCATGCTGCAAGCGCTGCGGGGGCTGCACGCAGCAGCCGCCGCGCGCGGGTATGCGAGCTCAAGGTGATGCCTTTCCCGGCCCTTGCCTGCGGAGTTAGCTGACGGGCTCGCGCTGACCGACGCACACTGGCGGCGCTCGGCTGGCGCTACGGGTCGCCGATCGCCGTGCGATCGCGGATCCGATTCGCCCCTGCCACCCGGCTCGGTGCCGGGTCCTCCTGGCTCTGGGTCCTCCGCCCGCCGGCATGTGCCAGCGGTTCGGCGAGGCCGAATTGTTGGACTCGTTCGAGGCTAAGGGCGATCCACCCGGGGTATGTGAGTGTGGTCACACAGCTTCTCGGGAGGCCGGGGCCTTGCCAGGCCCGCTACGGTGACCGAAACCGCCCTCGAAAAGGAACGCTCATGCAGGGAGATCGTCTCAGCGGCCTAGATGCGTCCTTCCTCCACCTGGAGGACGGATCGGCCCACATGCACGTCGCGTCGGTGATCGTCTTCGAGGGCGAGGCGCCGCAATACGACGACCTGCTGGCGCACATGGAGCGGCGTCTGCACCTCGTGCCGCGCTACCGCCAGCGGCTCGCGTTCGTCCCGCTCGGCCAGGGCCGGCCGCGGTGGGCCGACGATCCCCACCTCAACCTGCGCTACCACCTGCGCCACACCGGCCTGCCCGCCCCGGGCAGCGAGGAGCAGCTGCGCGAGCTCGCGGGCCGGGTCTTCGCCCAGCCGCTCGATCGCGACAAGCCGCTCTGGGAGCTGTGGCTCGTCGACGGCCTCGAGGGCGACCGCTTCGCGATGCTCGCGAAGACCCATCATGCGCTCGTCGACGGCATCTCGGGCGTGGACATCCTGACCGTCCTGTTCGACACCTCGCCGGAGCCGGTGGTCCCCGCCGATCCGGGCCGGCCGTGGCTCCCGCGGCCGATGCCGACCGGGGCGCAGCTGCTCGGCGAGGCGCTGATCGAGCGCGCGACCGTGCCGGCCGAGGCGGCGCGCTCGGTGCGGGCGCTGTTCCGCGCGCCCCGCGCGGTGGCGCGCGAGGCGGTCGAGACGGCCGCCGGGCTCGGCGCGATGGCCTGGGCTGGGCTCAGCCCGGCGCCGAGCAGCCCGTACAACCGCCCGATCGGCCCGCACCGCCGCTTCACGTGGGTGCGCGCGAGCCTGGACGACATCAAGGCGATCAAGGACGAGCTCGGCGGCACGGTCAACGACGTCGTGCTGACCGCCGTAGCGGGCGCGCTCGGACGCCACCTGCGCCGCCGCGGGACGCCGACCGACGGCCTCGAGCTGAAGGCGATGGTGCCGGTCAGCGTCAGGTCGTCGGAGCAGTCCGGCGATCTCGGCAACCGCATCGCCGCGATGATGGCGCCGCTGCCGGTCTGGTGCCAGGACCCCGTCGCGCGCCAGGAGATCGTGCGCGAGTCGATGGAGTACCTCAAGGACAGCGGCCAGGCCGTCGGTGCCCAGGCGCTGACCGAGCTGAGCGGCTTCGCGCCGCCGACGATCATGGGCCAGGCGGCGCGGCTGATGAGCAGGCAGCGGTTCTTCAACCTCGTGATCACCAACGTCCCGGGGCCGCAGATCCCGCTCTACATGCTGGGTCGGCGCACTCTCGACCCTTTCCCGCTCGTGCCGCTCGCCAAGAACCAGGGCCTCGGCATCGCGATCATGAGCTACGACGGGCGGATGAACTTCGGCCTCGTCGGCGACTACGACGTGATGTACGACCTCGACGATCTCGCGCTCGACCTGCACGAGTCGCTCGCCGAGCTGGCGCGGGCGGTGGGGCGCAAGCTCAGCTCGCCGCCGCCCGACGCGCCGGCGTCGGAGATCCTGGCTGCCGACGCGGGCGTCAGGTCGAGCTGACCAAGTTTGGTCAGACCGGACAATGGCGTACAGCGCCGACCGCTGATATAGAACGTGGTGGCGTCGCTGGGAGCGGACGCCGTCCATGCGAGCAAAGGTCATCGACAGCGCCCGCGAGCTCGGGCTCGAGGTAAACGTCCAGCGGCTGCCGGGCGCGACCGCGTCGCCCGCCGACGCCGGAGCCGCCATGGGCTGCGGCGCCTCGCGGATCGCCAGCTGCGTCGTCTACGTCGCCGACGGCGACCCGGTGCTCTGCATCGCCGGCGGCGACTGCCCGGTCGACACCGACCTGCTCGCCGACGCACTCGACGTCGCGGAGCTGCGCCCCGCGACTTCGGCCGAGGTCCGCGCAGCGACGGGCTTCCCCGCGAGCGGCGTCCCGCCCGTCGGCCACGGCCTGCCCGTAGTGCTCGACCAGGCGCTGCTCGCCCACGCGACCGTCTGGGCCGCCGGCGGCGACGGCCACACGGTCGTCGAGATCGAGCCGCGCCGGCTCGTCGCCTGCACCGAGGCGACGGTCGCGGTGGTCGCGGTCAGCTCGAACTGACTCGGTAGAGCCGTCCCAGCCTCCCGAACGGCCTCGGCGCGAGGTCATACTTCAGCCATGTCACTGCGCCCGGAGCCGCTGCGCTGCGCGCTGGCCCAGATCAACACGACCGTCGGCGACATCGCCGGCAACGCCGACAAGATCGCCTCGGCGACCGTCCAAGCGCGCGAGCGCGGAGCGGCGCTGGTGGTCTTCCCAGAGTTGGCGCTGACCGGCTATCCGCCGGAGGACCTCCTGCTCAAGCCGCACTTCCTCGACGAGGTCGCGGGCACGCTCCACGAGCTCGCCACCCAGACGATCGACGTCGTCGCGATCGTCGGCTTCCCCGAGCGCGCCGACGACGTCTACAACTCGGCGGCGGTGCTGGCCGACGGCAAGGTCGCCGGCGTCTACCGCAAGCTCCGCCTGCCCAACTACGGCGTCTTCGACGAGCAGCGCTACTTCCAGACCGGCGACGCACCAGCGACGATCGAGGTCAACGGCGCGACGATCGGCCTGACGATCTGCGAGGACATCTGGGAGCCCGGGCCGCCGGCCACCGCCGAGGCGCTCGCGGGCGCCCAAGTCGTCGTCAACCTGTCGGCCTCCCCGTACCACCATGGCAAGGGTCCCCAGCGCGAGCGGATGCTGGGCCAGCGCGCCCGCGACAGCCTCGTGTCGGTGCTGTTCTGCAACGCGGTCGGCGGTCAGGACGAGCTCGTCTTCGACGGTCACAGCCTCGCGCTCGACCACACGGGCGCGATCGTCGCCCGCGCGCCGCAGTTCGAGGAGTCGATCACCGTCTGCTCGCTCGACCTCGGCGCCGGCGTCGGGGCGCGCCTGCGCGACCCGCGCCACCGCTCCGACGTGCGGCGCGCGCGGGCGGGCGGCGAGCCGCCGGTGCGCCAGCTCGGATCGCTGCGGGCCTCAGCGCGCGCGACGGTCCCGGGCTCCGACCGCCTCCCCGCCCCGCGCGCCGACCTGCTCGACCCCGAGGAGGAGGTCTACGAGGCGCTTGTCATGGGCGTGCGCGACTACGTCGACAAGAACGGATTTGGCGGCGTGGTGCTCGGCCTCTCGGGCGGGATCGACTCGGCGCTCGCGGCGCTCGTCGCCGTCGACGCGCTCGGCCCGGAGCGCGTGACGACGGTCGTCATGCCCTCCCCCCACTCCTCCGACGCGACCCAGGACGACGCGCGCACGATCGCCGCCAACCTCGGCACGGGCCTCTACGACATCCCGATCGGCACCGCGATGGAGGCCTACGACGAGCTGCTCGCCGACGCCTTCGCCGGCACCGAGCCCGACATCGCGGAGGAGAACCTGCAGGCCCGGATCCGCGGCAACCTGCTGATGGCGCTGTCGAACAAGTTCGGTTGGCTCGTGCTGACGACCGGTAACAAGTCCGAGCTGTCGGTCGGCTACTCGACCCTCTACGGCGACATGGCCGGCGGCTTCGCCGTGCTCAAGGACGTCTACAAGGGCTGGGTCTACCGGCTCGTGCGCCGGCGCAACGAGCGCGAGGGGCGCGAGCTGATCCCGGCGAGCGTGATCGACCGCGCGCCGTCGGCCGAGCTGCGCGCCGACCAGCGCGACGAGGATTCACTTCCCCCCTACGAGCTGCTCGACGCGATCCTCGAGGGCTACGTCGAGCACGATCTCGACGCCGCCGGGCTAGTGGCGCGCGGGCATCCGGCCGACGAGGTCGAGCGCGTGATCAAGCTCGTCGATGGCGCCGAGCACAAGCGCCGCCAGGCGCCGCCGGGCGTACGGATCTCGACGCGCGCGTTCGGTCGGGACCGGCGCCTGCCGATCACCAACGGCTACGGCCGCAAGGCACCCGCGGTCAACCCGCGCGCGCCGGCCGCACAGCGATAGTCGCCTGCCGTCAGTCCGCGCGCGCAGGCCGCACAGCGATGGTCACACGCGAGATTGCGCAGACGCGGCCCTGGTCGTCGCTGAACTCGAAGTCCCAGATCCAGCTCGTGCGCCCGCGGTGGCGGCGGACACCCTCGGCGCGAACCGTGCCCTCGGAGACCGGTCGGAGGAAGCTCGTGTCGTTGTTCTGACCGACTGCGATCTCGCCGTTCTCATGCACCTGCATGTACGTCGCCACCGAGGCGAGCGTCTCCGCAAGCGCGGCATAGGCGCCACCGTGCACGATCCCGAACGGCTGGCGCACGCTGTCGGTGACTTCGAAGCTGCCGGCGATGCTCTCGTCGTCGAAGTCACCGACCTGCAGGCCGAGCACGTCGTTGAGAGTCTGCTGCGCGGCCGCGGCCGCTGGTGCATCTCCAGACACGTCCGGCAGGCTATCGTTCCCGCGCGCATGGCCTCCTACGACCAGCTGTCGGCACAGCAGCGGGCGATCGTCGACCTGATCCTCAAGCGCGGACAGGGCTACGACCAGCTCGCCGACAAGCTCGACATGCCGGTTGGCCGTGTGCGCGAGGTCGCCGTCGAGGCGCTCACCAACCTCGCCCCCGTCAGTGCTCGCGCGGTCGACACGGACTGGCGCGAGCAGCTGACCGACTACCTGCTCAACCAGCAGCAGCCGCCCGAGGCCGCCGCGACGCGCGGCCACCTGCGCCGCTCCGAGTCCGCCCGCGCCTGGTCGCGGTCCGTGCTCGACTCGCTCGAGCACCTCTACGTCAACGGCGACCTGCCGACGATCCCCGCCGGCGACGGCGGCGGCTCGGAGCCCGAGCCCGCGCCGAAGAAGGCCGCCGCCGCCCGCGGCGCTCTCTCACCCGAGGCCGAGGCGCTCGTGCGGCGGCGCCGCGCGATCGGCATCGCCGCCATCGCCGCGGCGCTGCTGTTCATCGTCCTGATCTGGCCCGTCGGGCTGCTGACGGGCGATGACGACGACGGAGGCGGCGACTCCGAGGGACGCGCCCGCACCGAGATCGTCGGTCAGGTCCGGCTCCGGCCGGTGGACGGCGCGGGCCGCACGACCGACGGCGTCGCGATCGTCACTCGCCGCAACGACGACCTCGAGCTCAACGTCCAGGCCGCCGTCCCGCGCACCAAGCGCAACCAGGCCTACGAGGTCTGGCTCTACAACTCCCCCCAGGACGCCCGCTCGCTCGGCGCCCAGGTCACCGACGCCCAAGGCAACTTCGCCGGCCGCAGCCCCCTCCCCGCCAACTACCGCAACTACCGCTTCATCGACATCTCACGCGAGACCGTCGACCGCAACGTCGCCCACGGCGGCCAGTCCGTCCTGCGCGCCCGCGTCGACCGCATCCGCCGGCCACAGGGTCGCTAGGCGAAGCTCGCCCACCCGCGCCTCTGGAGCCGGGGACTGCGCATCACGGGGCCAGTCGGATCGTCGTCAGGCAGATCCACGTCGACCAGCTGCCAGCGTCTCTGGTCCAAGCCAAGCTCGACCGTCCGCAGCGAATGGGCGACGTCTCCGAACGTGCGGAGGTCGCCGCGCTCGTCGATGCAGACGAGAACGACCGCGATACCGGGGACCAGGGCACGGACCGCCCCAGCAAGCCCTGGCGTCAAGGTGGCCGGCTCGTTGTCGAGCGGCCAGGCGATTACATACGGCTCGTCGTCCCTGGAGCCTTCGGAGGAGCTGTCCACGATGGTGATGCGTATGACAGGCATGGCGATTCTCCCTTACCGTCACGCGACCCCGGTCGCTCTGTCTAGAACGAAGATCGCTACGAATCCATTTGACAGCTTCTACAGTGCGCCTTACAGCGGACGGAACCGACGAATTACGGCTCTAAGCACGCCTCGGAGGAGCTTTATGTATCGGTCGAAACGCACGCCGAATCGACGCAGACAAGGGGCCTTGCTGTCACGCAGAGGATGCCTAATTCGCGGAAAGTGCGGGATGATCCTCATCTGGCGCTGTCCACAGGCCTGGCCGGCTGACGACCTCTGTAGCTGCTTTCGACAGCGATGCCTGTGGAAAACGCTGTTGACAACCCCGAAAAGCCCTGCATGCCGCGTATTCACAGACCCGAGCGACGCACTGGCTGACCCGGCCTGTAGAGATGACCGCATGACCGCCGAGCTAGCCCCCTCAAGCACGTTGCGCCGCGCCGCCCAGCGCGAGCGCGAGCGCCTCGAGCGAGCACGATCGCGCATCCACGCCAAGCGCGAGACCCTCCGGGAGGAGCTCGCGCGACTCGACACCGAGCTAGACGCGCTCCAGAACCGCGAGCGGCTGCTCGGAGAGCTCGTCGACGAGCCGCAGAGCGCTCAATGCCGAGCGGGCGATAGCGACGCGCCGATCGCTTCCCCGAGCACTGTGCTCAAGGGTGCGGCGATCCGCGAGCGAGCCGCACAACGCTATTACCTGACTCACGGGGCGGGCAAGGCGCTTCACTATCGCCACTGGTTCGAGCTGCTGATCGCGGAAGGCGCCGAAATCGCCGGCAAGGATCCCGTCGCGACCTTCCTGACGAACCTCAACCGCTCACCGGTCGTGATGCGCGGCCCCGAGCCGGCGACCTATGCGATCGACGCAGAGGCGCCTGCCCGCCTACGCGCCGAGCTCGCCGAGCGTCAGGCCGAGCTGCGCGACCTGACCGAGGTGATCGCTCGTCAGGTGACCCCGACCAAGGACCTTCGCGATCACCGCGCCCGGCTGACCTCGGACATCAGGCGTCTGGAGGGCAGCATCGGCGAGGCGGAGCGTGTGCTCGACATCGGCGACGAGCTGTCAGAAACCCCAAGCGACGCTCGGGCGCAAACCAAGCAGGCGGCATAGCCGGAGCCTCTACGGCAGCAGCTTGCCGGGATTCATGATGCCCGCGGGGTCGATGCGGTCCTTGACCGCACGCAGGACCTCGATGCCGAGCTCGCCGACCTCGGCCGGCATCCAGTCGCGGTGGTCGCGGCCGATCGCGTGGTGATGGGTGATGGTGCCGCCGCTGGCGACGATGGCGTCGCAGGCGGCGTGCTTGGCGGCGCGCCACTGATCGATCTCGGCGCCGAGCTCCTGGCGGGCGATGAAGGTGAAGTAGAGCGAGGCACCGGAGCCGTAGAGGTGGGAGACGTGGCACATGACGGCGGGCGGGGTGCCGCGCTGTTGGAGCGTGTCGCGCAGGGCGGTGCGGACGGCGTCGTAGAGGGTGTCGAGGTTGGCCCAGGTGGTGGCGGTCTCGAGCGTCTCGACCATCACGCCGCGGTCCAGCAGCTCGTCGCGGAGGTAGGGCGCGGCGAAGCGGCCGCGTAACCAGGAGCGGCCGGGGCGAGCGCCGAGTGAGACGGCGCCGCAGGCGCGCAGGAGCTCGGCTGTGCGGCCGCGGCGGGCGGCGACGGTGTCCGTGGTGCCGTCGAAGCCGGTGAAGGCGATGCAACCGCCCTCCTGGCCGCGGACGCGGAGGTAGAGCCGGCCGAGCCGCTCGGCGGTGCCGCCGCTCGATCCGAGCGCCATCGTCAGCCGCGTCTCCTCCTCGTCGGAGAGGCGGGCGACGTCCGGGGCGGCGCCTGACTGCTCGAGCTGGCGGAATGCCTCGACGCCCTCGGCGAAGGAGGCGAACGACCATGCCTCGTAGCGGCGCTCGCCGGGAACGGGTCGGACGCGCACGGTGGCGGAGGTGATCACCCCGAGGACCCCCTCCGAGCCGACCACGAGCTCGCGCAACGAGGGTCCGGCGGCACTCGCGGGCGCGTCGAGCGTGGCGAGGTCGCCGCTCGGCGTGACGCAGTGGACGGCCTCCACGAGCTCGTCGATGCGGCCGTAGCCGGTCGACGCCTGGCCAGCGGAGCGGGTCGCGACCCAGCCGCCGACGGTCGAGTACTCGAAGGACTGCGGGAAGTGGCCGAGCGTCACGCCGGCCGCTCCGAGCTGGCGCTCGAGCTCGGGGCCGAAGATGCCCGCGTCGACGGTCGCGGTCAGCGATCGCGAGTCGACCGCGACAGAGCTGCTCAGGCGGCTGAGATCGAGCGTGATGGCGGCGGAGTGGTCGCCCGGCAGCGCCTCGACGCCGCCGACGACGCTCGTACCGCCGCCGAATGGGATCACCGCGACGCCCTGCTCCGCACACGCCGCGAGCACGGCGGCGACCTGGACGGCGTCCGACGGGAAGACGACGGCGTCAGGGGCGCCGCTCGCATCCCCGGCCCGCAGCCGCACGAGGTCCGGGTAGCCGCGTCCCGCGGCGTGTGCGATCCGTGTGGCGCGGTCGTCGGCGACGGCGTCCTCCCCCACGGCGGCGCCAAGCGCGCGGCGTGCGGAGTCGCCCAGCCGTGACTGCGGCAGCGTCACCTGGTCCAGCTCCACGCGCTCGCCGCGCTCGTTGCCGTCGAGTCCCAGTTCTCCCCGGAGCAGCTCCGCCGCCGCGGCGGGCAGCTCGATCGCGTCCTCGTCCCGGCCCCAGCCCCACCAGCGCATGCCTGGTCGGCCGCCATCTGCCGTCGGCGCCCGATCGGCGCTGGCAACCTCCGCGCTCACCGCGCTAGCCCTCCACCGCGCTCAGCACCCTGTCGAGCCCGTCGAGCGCCTCGTCGAGCTTCTTGCGCGCCGCGCGGCGGATCTGCAGTCCGCCGAGGCGCGAGAACCCGCGCAACCCGATCTCCTCGCGAATCGTCACGGCGGTGCAGCCGTCGGCGGCCGGCTCCAACTCGACGGCGGTCACCGATGAGCTCAGCACGCGCTCGAACGGCGACTCCTCGACCTCGTGGCGCCAGCTGCGCCGGCGCGGGTGATCCGAGTCGACGAGCGTGTAGTCGGCGCGCAGCGAGCGGCGCCCCTTCTCCGAGCCGAGCACGGTCGTCCAGGTGCTCGAGTTCGCCTCCTCGACGCGCTGCACGCGCGGCCACCACTCGACCAGCCGCTCGGGGTTGGCGACCACGGTCCACACCCGCTCCGGCGGCGCCGGAACGGTGCGCCTGCGCGTCACCGTCGGCATCTGGTGGCTCGCTGGCTCAACGCTCGGCCACGGGCCGCGCCCGCTCGACTCACTTGGCGATCTTGCGCAGGTCGCGGATCAGCAGCAGGTGCTTGAGGTGCGAGGCGATCGCCGCCAGGTTCTCGAGTGCCTCGACCGCCTCCTTGCGCCGCTCCGGATTGCGCGAGCGCAGCGCCGGGGCGAGGATCTGCTCGAGCAGCGCCGCCTCGCGGTCGGCCGAGGTCCTGAAGACGCGCAGGTTGCGCCCCCCCACTCCGTAGCGCTTGAGCTCGGTCACAGCGCGCACGATCTCGCGGTCGGTCTCGTCGTAGAGCGCCTCGCCGTCGCGCTTCTCGGCGCGGATCACGCCGAACTCCTCGAGCTCCCTGACCAGCCCTGGGTCGGCCCCCGTCTCGTCGACGATCTCGTCGAGCCGGTAGAGCGACTCCTTGACGCCGGCGACTGTCGCACGCCGCAGCGCCTTCGGGTCGGGCCCGTCCGGCTTGCTGATGTCGTCGCGGTCGGCGCGCCCGGCCGCCAGCTCCTGGCGGATCACCCGCAGCGGCAGGAACTCGTCGCGCTGCAGCCGCAGGATCGTGCGCAGGCGCGTGACGTCGCTCGGAGCGAACAGGCGGTAGCCGCCGGCCGTGCGCCGCGGGGTCAGCAGCTTCTGGTCCTCGAGGTAGCGGATCTTCGAGATCGAGATCTCCGGGAACTCGCGCTCGAGCGCCTTGCAGACTGCGCCGATCGTCAGCGCCTTCGCCTGCACGGGGACCATCTCTTGACTCGTGTCGATCTCGGTCTGCGCCATCACCGCTCCAGGTAGGTCAGCTTGTATTTGCCGACCTGCAGCTCGTCGCCGTTGGTCAGTCGGTGCGACTCGATCCGGCGCCGGTTCACGTAGGTGCCGTTGAGCGAGCCGAGGTCGTCGACGTAGAGGCCGTCGCGCCGCCGCACGAGCAGCGCGTGGTTGCGTGAGACGGTGACGTCGTCGAGGAAGACCTCGGCGTCCGGGCTGCGCCCGATCCGCATCCGCTCGCCGCCGACCTCGAACACCTCGCCGGTGCGCCCACCGCCGGAGCGGATCGACAGCGTCGCGCCCTCCGACGTCACCTGCTCGAGGTCGACCGGCTTGATCTCGCCGGTCTCGTCGAGCTGGTAGGAGGCGGTCGTGTCGCCGCCCGAGCTCGCCGCCTCGGCGAGGAACGCACCGCACTTCTGGCAGTAGTTCGCCCCCTGGGGGTTGGCGAATCCACACTCGGGACAGTGCATGACAGCCTCCGCTCGCTAGCGGTCGCCCTCGGGAACCGACTTGCCGGAGAGGATCTCCGTCAGCTGGTCGACGTCCGCCCCGCTGATCGCCGACTCGCCCTCCTGATGGCGCTTGCGCAGCCGGCTGACGAGCTCTGCCCGCAGGATGTCGATCTTGCCGTGCAGGATCCTGCGCTGGTAGGAGACCTGGTGCTCCTCCTCGGTCAAGCTCTCGATCAGGTCCTTGAGCTCCTGGTCGTCGAGCGCGCCGAGGTCTGGGAAGGTGTCGTCCATCTGCTCCGCCCGTCCTTTCGTGGCCTGGCGGCGAGTATAGACCCAGCCGTCAAGTGGAGCTTGAGGGTCGGCGGCGCGCTTGCATGAAACGCACGCCGTCGGCGAGGTAGATCGCCGTCGCCCAGAGCGTCAGGGCGAGTCCGAGGTAGAGCGAGGCCGCGGCTACCCAGGTGTCGACGATCATCGCCAGGAAGATCGCGAACATCACCGGCCACACCGCCCAGCGGCCGACCATGTTGATGCGCAGGTCCATCCCCGCGCGCAAGCCGACCTGGGTCAGGATCAGCATCACCAGCTCGCGCGCGGCGAGCACGGCGAGCGCCCAGCGCGGCAGCAGCTCGAAGTGCCAGCAGACGATCACGCCGGCGATCACGAGCGCGCGGTCGGTCAACGGGTCGAGCAGCGCGCCGAGGCGGCTGTACTGGCCGGTTAGCCGCGCGGCGAGGCCGTCGAGCTGGTCGCCCCAGGCGATGCCGAAGTAGAGCGCTGCCGCGGCGGCGTCGCGGCCGTCGCCCGAGTTGAGCGCGACGATCAGGAAGACCGGCAGCAGCGCCAGCCGTACGTAGGAGATCGCGTTCGGGACCGTCCAGGGCCGCAACGGCTCGCCTTTCTGCGTCTCCGGAGGCGGTCCGCCAGAACGGTCGATCCCGAGCAGCCGGCGCAGGCCGGAGGGAGCGGAGCCGGAATGCTCGTCCGGCGAGTGCCGCTCCGACGACGTCACGGAAGGGCGCGCCACAGCTCCACCGCCGCGGCGGTCGCGTCGTCGAGCGGCAGCGAGCGCTTCTCCTGGCCGCGCCGGACCTGCGCCTCGACCTCCCCCGCCTCGACGCCCTTGCGCCCCACGGTCAGGCGCAGGGGGCAGCCGAGCAGCTCCGCGTCGGCGAACTTCTCGCCCGGGTTGGCGGCGCGCTCGTCGTAGAGGATCTCGAGGCCGGTCTCGCGCAGCTCGTCGTAGAGGCGATCGGCGACGGTGCGCGCCTCCTCGCCGTCCTTGCCGAGCGTGACGAGGTGAATGTCGAACGGCGCCAGCGAGCGCGGCCACGAGATCCCCTGCTCGTCGGCGTACTGCTCGACGGCGGCGGCCACGATCCGCGCCGGCCCGATCCCGTAGGAGCCCATCCATACGTGGTGCTCCTTGCCGGCCTCGTCGAGGTAGGTCGCGCCGAGCGGCTCCGTGTAGCGCGTGCCGAGCTTGAAGATATTGCCGACCTCGATCGCCGGCTTGAGCCGGATCGTGCCGCCCTGCGGGCAGGTGTCGCCGGCGACGACCGACCGCACGTCGCCCCAGTTGGGCTCGAAGTCGCGCCCCGGTTCGACGCCGCGCAGATGGCGGTCGGGCTCGTTGGCGCCGGCGATCAGGCCGGTGAGGCCGCGCAGCGCCTCGTCGGCGAGCACCGGCACGCGCGAGCCGACCGGGCCGACGAAGCCGACCGGGGCCGCGAAGGTCGACTGGATCTCCTCCTCGGTCGCCTGCCGGGCGGGAGCCCCGAGGCGGTTCTGGAGCTTGACCTCGTTCAGCCGGTGGTCGCCGCGGACCAACACCAGCAGCGGCCGGCCGTCATCGCGGATCACCGGCATCGCCTTGATCAGGGCGCCGGTCGGCGCCCCGAGCGTCCGAGCCACGTCCTCGACGGTCGTCATCCCGGGCGTGTCGACCAGCTCGGGCGCCGCGAGCGCCTCGGGCAGCCCGTCGACCGCCTGCGCCTGCGCGCTCGCCACCTCGACGTTCGCCGCATAGCCCGCGTCCGACAGCGCGACGTCGTTCTCCCCCGCCGCGCACGGCGCCATGTACTCGTGCGCGCCGACGCCGCCCATCATCCCGACGTCCGCCTCCACCCGATACCACTCGAGCCCCGAGCGGTCGAAGATCCGGTCGTAGGCGTCGATGTGCAGCGCGTAGGAGCGGTCGAGCGTCTCGGCATCGCGATCGAAGGAGTACGAGTCCTTCATGATGAACTCGCGCGTCCGCAGAACCCCCGCGCGCGGGCGCGGCTCGTCGCGCTCCTTGACCTGGAGCTGGTAGAGCATCAACGGCAGGTCGCGGTACGAGCGGACCTCGCGCGCGATGTGGAAGGTCAGCGCCTCCTCGTGTGTCATCGCGAGCACGAGGTCGGCTCCCCTGCGGTCCTCGAGCTTGAACAGCTCGTCGATCGCGTAGCGGCCCGTTCGCCGCCAGGGATCGGCCGGCTGGAGCACCGGCAGCTTGACCTCGTGCGCCCCGATCGCGTCCATCTCCTCGCGGATGATCTGCTCGGCGCGGCGCTGGGTGCGCCAGCCGGCGGGCAGGTAGGTCCACATCCCCGCCCCGAGCTGGCGGATCAGCCCCGCGCGCACCATCAAACGGTGCGATATCGCCTCCGCATCCGCCGGCGCCTCCTTCTCGGTCGGCAGCAGGTATCCGCTCTGGCGCGTCATCCGCGGCGAGTCTATTGCCGCCGTGCGGGATTCCGCCCAGACCCGGGGCTGGTGGCCTATCTGCTCAACCGGTCGCGCGCCGCTGCCGATAGCGAGAGCAAGCCCGGCCGGCTGCCGGCCGGGCGATCTCGACGATGCGACGACGACTGGCCAACATCTCGCTCCGCGACGCCGTCGCGGCCACGCTCGCCCTCGGCTGGGCGATATTCGTCGCGCACACCCTCGGAGCCTTCGGCGACTCCGCGCAGGCGCTCTTCGACACCTGGCTCTTCTGCGGGCTAATGCTCGCCAGCGCCCTGGTGTGCCTCGCGCGCGCCAGGGCACTGCCGACCGAGCGCCACGCGTGGACGGCGATGGCGCTCGCAATCTTCGCCTGGACGCTCGGGGACATCTACTGGGCGACAGTCCTGGCGAGCGACCCGGCGGTCCCGGTGCCCTCGATCGCCGACGCGTTCTACCTCAGCTTCTACCCGCTCGCGTACGCGACGCTCGTGATCCTCGTCCGGCGCCAGGCCGGCCTCGCCCACCGCGACCTCTGGCTCGACGGCATCATCGGCTCCTCGTGCGCGGCCGCGGTCGGCGTCGCGGTCGTCTTCCCCGCGTTCGACATCGGCGGCGGCGACACGCTCGAGATAGCGACCAACCTCGCCTACCCCGCGCTCGACATCGTGCTGCTCGTCTTCGTGACGATGGTCTTCGGACTGTCGGGCTGGCGCCCCGGGCGCCGCTGGGCGCTGATCGGCGTCGGCATGATCGCGATGGCGATAGCGGACGGCATCTACCTCGTCGAGGCGGTCAACGGCAGCTACGTCGAGGGCGGCCTGCTCGACGCCGGCTGGCCGACCGCTGCGCTGCTCGTCGCGCTCGCCGCCTGGCAGCCCCCGGGCATCGGAGCGGTCGGCGAGCCGCTGCGAATCGACCGCCGGCTCGTCGTCATCCCCGTCGTCTGCGGCCTGATCGCGCTGACGATGGTGTCGCTCGGCGTCTTCGGCGACCTCCCGCCCGAGGCCGTGCTGCCCGCGCTGGTCACGCTGCTGCTGGTCACCGGCAGGATGGGCCTCGCGTTCTTCGAGAGCCAGCAGACGCTGCTCGAGAGCCGGCGCGACGCGCTCACCGACGGGCTAACCGGGCTCGCCAACCGCCGCCAGCTGCTGCTCGACCTCGATCGCGCCGTGGCCCGCGCCACGCTCGACGCGCCGTGGGTCTGCGTCCTGCTCGACCTCGACGGCTTCAAGGCCTACAACGACGCCTTCGGCCACCCCGCCGGCGACGACCTGCTCACCCGACTCGGTCAGCGACTGGCGGACGTCGTCACGGGCCTCGGCACCGCCTACCGCCTCGGCGGCGACGAGTTCTGCCTGCTCGCCCGCTGCACGTCCGACTGCGCCGACGAGCTCGCCCTGGCGGCCCGCGGCGCCCTGTCCGAGACCGGCGAGGCGTTCGCCGTCACCAGCTCCGCGGGCGTCGTCTCGCTCCCGGCCGACGCCCGCCAGCCCGCCGACGTCCTGCAGATCGCCGACCGGCGAATGTACGCCGACAAGGGCCGGCGCAGCTCGTCCGCCGGCCACCAGTCGCGCGCCGTGCTGCTGCGCATCCTGCGCGAGCGCGAGCCGGAACTCCACGACCACCTCGTCGGCACCGCCGAGCTCGCCGTGGCGGTCGCGCGCCAGCTCGGCCTCGCGGGCGAGCACCTCGACGAAGTCGCGCGCGCCGCCGAGCTCCACGACGTCGGCAAGATCGCGATCCCCGAGGAGATCCTCCACAAGCCGGGCGAGCTCGACCGGGAGGAGTGGGCCTTCGTCCGCCGCCACACCGTCATCGGCGAGCGCATCCTCGGCGCGGCGCCCGCGCTGCGCCCCGTCGCCCGGCTCGTGCGCTCGACCCACGAGCGCTACGACGGCGGCGGCTACCCCGACGGGCTCCGCGGCGAGGAGATCCCGCTCGGCGCCCGCATCGTCACCGTCTGCGACGCGTACGAGGCGATGGTCAGCGACCGCCCCTACCGAGCCGCGATGTCGCCCGAGGAGGCGATCGCGGAGCTGCGCCGCAACGCTGGCACGCAGTTCGACCCGCGCGTCATCGAGGTCTTCACGGCGGCGCTCGACCAGCGCGCGCCGGAGCCGCTCACGCTCGGGTGAAGCGGCGTCCTGCGGTCGGCGAGGCGTCCTCGTCGAGCGTTATGACCTTGCGCTCGGCGTTCTTCGAGGGCGCCATCGGGAGCGCCTGACCGTTCTCCATCGCCTCGGCGGCGGCGGCCTTGGCCTCGAGGGCTGCTAGCCGCTCCGGGGTCAGCTCGCCGGCGTTCTCCTCCTCGATCCGCTCGAGCCACTCGGCGCCGGCGGCGGACTCGTTCTTGTCGAAGACGGTGCGGCCGGCCTCGAGCGAACGGTCGATCTCGGCGAAGAGCTGGTCGACGAGCTGCTCCTGGGGGACCTTGCGCAGCGGCTTGCCGTGGCTGAAGATCAGGCCCTCGTTCTTGGCGCCGGTGATGCCGAAGTCGGCGTGGGCGGCCTCGCCGAGGCCGTTGACGGCGCAGCCGAGGACGGCGACCTCGATCGGCTCGACGTAGGCCTCGAGACGCTGCTCGATCTCGTTGACGACGGTGTCCATGTCGAACTGGAGCCGACCGCAGGTCGGGCAGGCGATCAGGACGGGGCCGCGCTCGCGGAGCTTCAGCGCCTTGAGGATCTCCCAGGCGACCTTGACCTCCTCCTCGGCGTGGAACGTCGAGAGCGAGATGCGGATGGTGTCGCCGATGCCGTCGGCGAGCAGGGTGCCGAGGCCGACCGCCGACTTCAGCGAGCCGGACCACTTGGTGCCGGCCTCGGTGATGCCGAGGTGGAGCGGGTAGTCGATCTTCTGCGACAGCAGCCGGTTCGAGGCGATCGTGTTCGGGACGGAGGTCGACTTGATCGAGACCTTGAAGTCCTCGTAGTCGAGCCGCTCCATGAGGTCGACGAACTCGACGGCGGCCTGGACGAGCGCCTCGACCGAGTTCTCGCGCTCGAGCTCGTGGAGGTGCTTGGGGAGCGAGCCGGAGTTGACGCCGATGCGCATCGGGGTGCCGTACTCCTTCGCCTTGGCGACGACCTCGGCGACCTTGTCCGGGCCGCCGATGTTGCCAGGGTTGAGGCGGACGCAGTGGGCGCCGGCCTCGATCGCCTTCAGCGCGAGCGTGTGGTTGAAGTGGATGTCGGCGATCACCGGGATCGGGGACTCGACGACGATCTTCTTCAGCGCCTCGATGTCCTTCTCGCGCGGGACGGCGCAGCGGACGATGTCGCCACCGGCGTCCGCGATCGCGCGGATCTGCGTCATCGTGGCGTCGTAGTCAGCCGTCTCGGTCTTGGTCATCGACTGGACGGCGACCGGGGCGCCGCCGCCGATCTTGACTCCGCCGACGTCTATTTGGCGCTTGGAGGGCACTCTCGAAGGGTACCTGGCGGGGTCGGCGCCGGGCCCAGGCGGGGCCTGCGCGCCGGAGTGGCTCAGGGATGTGGGCGGGCGCGGCCGCGCTGAGGGGCGAATGCTGGTCCTCGAGCGGCCGACGGCGGGGTCTGGTGGGGGCTCGCCGAGTCGGTCAATGGGGATGGTGCAAGGGCGAGGCGCCGAGGTTGTCCTACGGCGCCGCCCCCACGCGGGCCAAGCTCGGCGCCACGCGCGCCATCTCAGCAGTACGCGCGACACCAGACTAGAGTAACGCCGCGTTTCCGTCTGAAACTCAAGTTACGTTACATACGTCCAGCACTAGACGCGCCCGCTCGGTATGCCCAATTATAACCTCAATAGCCTCGGACCAGCCGAATTCGAGCGCTTTGCCCAAAGCCTTATTAAGGCCGTTATTGGCGATGGAACCATCACGTTTGGTGCTGGACCTGATGGAAACCGAGAAGCCACCTTTACCGGCCACGCGCCGTACCCCTCGCCAGCAGAGCGGTGGACCGGGGGCTGGATCTTCCAGGCGAAGTACCATGACTTGGACCTCCTCGGCCCGGACAAAGCGCGGAAACGCCTACTGGCCGACCTAGACACAGAACTAGACGCAATCTCCCAGACGCGACCTTCCGAGTGCGATAACTACATTCTTATTACTAATGTACCGCTCACATCGGTAGCCGGAAGCGGCACACACGACGGCATCCGTAACATCGCAGATTCCTATGCTGAAATCATCTCCAACGTGCATGTTTGGGGTTATGACGATGTCTGTCGTTTTCTAGACGTTCACGCGGCGGTCAGGCAGGCCTACGCGCACTTCCTAACAGCAGGAGACGTCATAGCCCGGCTCCTCAGGCGGGAGACGCTCGGCGAGCTTGACGGAATCGACGAGATTATTAGGCTATACATCGCCACTGATTACCATAATGAGCGGTTTGCCCAACTCGACCAGGCAGGTGATGTGGGGGACGAGTCACTGCCGTTGGCAAAGGTCTTCATCGACCTAGACGTCGTCCTCGAAGATCGCCACAATAAGGATTCTCTCGAAGGACACAGCCTATCGCCGAGTATTGCGCGATCCTTGAGAGACGCTGACGACGGCACGCCCGCGACGCCGCTTATCCTCGGCGAAATCTTGCACCGCGTAGTACTCATTGGGGGCCCCGGACAGGGTAAGTCCACGCTGGGACAGTTCACTGCGCAAGTCCACCGAGCCGCCCTGCTCGGCAAGCTGCCAGATGTCATCGGGTCCGATGACAACTTAATTCCGCGCGTTCCCCGCATCCCTTTTCGGATTATTCTCCGTGAATACGCGCAATGGGTAGCACGAGCGCAAGACGACGACACGACTGATGCCACACATGGCCCGCTCACGACGGTCGAAAGCTACATTGCCGAGCGTGTAGGGCGTCTAGCTTCGCGCGAGGCGAGCGTCCAACCAGAGCACATTCAAACCGTACTTAAATCTAATCCAACATTACTAATATTCGACGGCCTAGACGAGGTGGTTGATCTCGAGCTCAGATCTAAGGTCTTGACCGAGATGACCGAATTCCTCGAGCGTGCAACTTCAGCACTTAGCGCCGATATGCAAATTATTGGTAGCTCCCGCCCTACTGGGTATGCGGGTGAGTTTCACTCGGCAGAGTTTCTTCACTTACGCCTGCGCAAGCTCAGTGTCGCAAGAGCGAACGAGTACGTTGCCAAATGGATTACCGCACGATCTCTCGACGAAGCACGAGAATCCCGAGTCAAGACTGGGTTCGCCGAGAGCAGTGAAGACGCCCAAGTCAAACTTCTTTTGACTACGCCCCTCCAGGTGAGCATCGTGATTTACGTGATTCTCGCCGGCGGCCGTCCGTCCAGGCAGAGGGAGTCGCTCTTCACCGACTACGTGGACGTAATTTACAAGCGTGAGCGCGCCAAGCACCGCAGCATTGTGACGACCGAGAAAGATGTGCTAATTGGTCTTCATCAATATTTGGGGTATTTAGTCCATATGCGGGCCGGCCAGGCCACCCACGTACGATCAGCGTTGACCGAGGATGAGTTCCGATCCGAGGTAGAAACCTTCCTCAGGCATAACGATCCATACCGAAATGCCGATGAGATGGCCCGACAGGTTGAGACCCTCGTCCGCGAGGCACGTGACCGCCTCGTTCTCATCGTAGAGGCCACCCCGGGCTATTTCGGGTTTGAGTTGCGGTCCTTGCAGGAGTACTTTGCCGCATCTCATTTAGTGGAGACTGCCGCCGACAGCGATCAGCGGTACGAGCGTTTCGCTGCAATAGCCACCTCAATCCACTGGAGGAACGCGGCCCTCTTCTTCGCCGGACGGGTTGGCCGGGCAGCCCGCGGGGAGGGCGCCCAACTACTCGACGCTTGCCGAGCAACGGATCGAGAAGAACCAGACACTTATCTTCGCCGCGGTGCGCTTCTCGCACGTGATCTAGCGTTGGACCGAGCGTTTGGTCCTAACAATCGCCTGCAGAGGCGAGCCATAGAGGAGAGCATCGCAATCATTGAGAGCGACCCAGCCGCCTGGGAGACCGGGGAGCTCGGGCAGGAGCTAAACGCGCTGAGCATAGACGACATCACTGATCACGTCCTGCCTACCCTGGGTGCCAAGGTAGAAGCGCTTGATGTCACGCATCAACTTAAGGCCTTGGAAGTTTACGGTCAACTTCCGCGAAGCGATGGCCCGCAGGATCTCGTGCGACGCTTCGAGGACGGCGACCTCGACGAGCTTCTCAAGGCTCTCAAGGTTCTACTACCTCAGCGCTGGCCGGTGCAAGCTATAGAGAGAGCTTTAACGAGGTGCTTACGGGAAGCGGAACCAGGTCAAGTCGGAGATCTTGTGGGGTCCACCGCCACGCGTCATCCCACGTACGTGGCAGCAGTGATGGCAGCGACAGGCGTCTCGGATCACCAGGTGCGAGCAATTGTGGACGCGGCGCTCGGCGATTCCGTGTTCCACTACAGGCACGACCGAGCGGGTGATCTTCGTGGGTGGCAGGCGTGGCAGCCGCCTGCGGACGAAAAGGCGTGGCTCCTTGGGCAGGTATTGATTCTTGGCAGCATGGTGCAAGGCCTCGGGCTGTGGCTGGACCCGCACGCCGGGGGTGGCGTGGAGACCGAGGTGGCAAAGACACTCGATAGTTTGGATGACGCCAAGCCACCCCAGCTTGGCACTCGCGACGCCGAGGACGTGAGACAGTTGCTACGCGACGCATGTGTGCGACTAATGTGGTGCGGCGAGGCTATGCCCGCTGCCGACCTAGTTCCCCTGTGCCGACGCCTTACAGGTCGACGGGCCGTCCTTCGAAGCGTGTGGATAGCGGCAGTCCGCACCGGTCATCCTGCCTCGCTGCTGTACGAGGCGCTGCTGGATGATCACGTGGATCTTGCTCAGCCCGCGTCATTAAGTGATTCGTATCGTAGCCAAGACTCCCGGGAGCAGTGGGAGGCGATTCTAAGAGGTCTTCATGATGAAAGTTCTGAGCTTCAGCGACTAGCGCTGCGGATAGGCGATCGCGGATTGTTCGGCGACCAGGCCGGCGAATGGGAGGCCCGGATCGGCACGACCCTCTCAGTTGCTGGCCCGCTTATTTCACTTGATATGCGACACTCGACGACGAGCGACGTGGATAGGCTCAAAGTCCTCACCAAGTTGACTGCCGACGTAGAGGTAGACCCCGGTGGTGCTGCTCAGCGCTTTACGCGCGTTTTCGCCTCTACCGACGGCGTTATGTGGGCACAGAACGAGGCCAGCCGGGATGCCATGTTGTCTTTCGTTGAGTCCGTGGTGGCCTCCCCGCCGAACACGCAGCATCGTCGTCACGCGGCGATCGCTGGCCTCGTGACCGTGGTTGCGACGACGGACTTCCCTACTGAGCGAGTGCTCGCAGTTCTTCGAACCTTAGGAAAGGACGGCGAGAACGAAACCGAGGAGGAGTTTTGGGTACCGTCCGCCGAGCCTCACCGAACAACCGCAAAGTTAGCCGGGATGACAGGTCGCGCTGAAGGCGGGTCGGATCCACTCTACCTTGGTCTAGCGGCGACTATTATTCCCTTGAGCGCGTCAGTGGGACACTTCGATAGCGACGCTGGAGGGGAACTTCCTATAGGAGAACTGATTCCGTTTCTCGCGAGCGATGATCCGCGTATGACGCGCGCTGGCATAACGCTGCTCCCGAACCTAGGCGGAAGTGACTGCGCCGCGGGAATCGCGGCATCACTCCCTCATCTAGGTCAGGGGGACTGCAAAAGCCTGCTTGGGTTTTGGACGCGAAGCACACGGCTAATGCGAGTTCCAGGAAATGAGGGTCAGCGCACAGAGCTTCTTCGTGTGCTTGCAGGAGCGTTAGGCCGCGACGAGATGCCTCGAGAGTTCCGGGCGCCGAGCTACCGATACATGCGGCGGGTTGCAGATGCGCTTGAACCCGCGATCAGTTCACGCGAGGAAGGGCTCGGACTACCGCTCCGGGTAGAGAAGTAGTTGCTGGACGTCACTATTGACGGTCGCGACAGCCGAGCGCCGACAGCTGCCTGCCCAGACAGGTCGTCTTGATCGCTCCCGGGGCGTAGAGCGGTCTACGCACCGCTTACGAACAGCTAGGGGCCTCTGGTTAGCGGGAGCGCTTCCGGGCCACCCAACCCGACCACGCGCTTGCCAGATGGTTCGATGTAGCGTCGGGCCGAAAGCTGAGCCGATGCTGAGACACTCAGCTAACCTACAACCGTATGGTTGCAGGTGAGCCGGCCGATGCGGCGGTCGATCGTGCGTTCCACGCACTCGCCGACGCCACACGGCGAGACATCCTTCACCGCTGCGCGCGGGACGAGCCGTCGGTGTCGCGGCTGGCCGAGGCCTACCCAATGAGCTTTGCCGCAGTGCAAAAGCACGTGGCGGTGTTGGAGCGGGCGGGCTTGGTGTCCAAGGAGCGCCGGGGACGGGAGCAGCTCGTACGAACCTCTCCCGACGCCATGCGCCGAGCGCGCCGGGCACTCGACGAACTCGAGATGGCCTGGCGCGGGAGGGTCGGCCGGATGTCGGAAGTGCTTGCACAGGACCCCGACTCAGACGAGAAGAACCCAACGAGAGGACGAGACAATGAGCGTTACCAGCCTCGACAAGGACCTCGACAGCCTGACCCTCACCCTGGTCGCCGACTTCGACGCTCCGGCTGAGCGGGTGTGGGAGCTGTGGGCCGATCCGCGGCAGTTGGAGCGCTGGTGGGGACCGCCCGGCTACCCGGCGACTGTGGAGGAGCACGAGCTGGCGCCCGGTGGGCAGGTCGCTTACTACATGACTGGGCCGGAGGGTGAGAAGTTTCCTGGCTGGTGGCGGATCGAGTCGGTAGAGCCGCCGAAGGCGCTGGAGTTCATCGATGGGTTCGCGGACGAGGACGGCAAGCCGAAGGGGGACATGCCGACGACCACGGTGCGGATGCAGCTCAGCGAGCATGAGGGCGGCACGCGGATGAAGCTGCGCTCGACCTTCGCCTCGCGGGAGCAGATGGAGGAGCTGGAGAACATGGGCATGGTCGAGGGGCTGCAGCAGTCGGTCGGCCAGATGGACGCTCTGCTCGTCGGATAACTGCGATTACTTCGGCGGGCTCCGTTCGTCCTACGGTGTGAAGGCCTAGAGGCCACGGATCAAACCCAGCGAAGGAGGCCGGCAGATGGCAGCACGGATCGTTGTGACGGAGTTCGTGTCGCTCGACGGCGTGATGGAGGCGCCGGGCGGCGAGCCGGGGTTCAAGTACCCCGGGTGGACGTTCGAGTTCGAGCGGGGTGACGACGGGAACCAGTTCAAGCTGGACGAGACGATGCAGGCCGATGCCCTGCTGCTCGGCCGGCGCACGTATGAGAGCTTCGCGGGTGCCTGGCCTGAGCGTGAGGGCGAGTTCGCCGACAAGTTCAACTCGATGCCGAAGTTCGTCGTCTCGACGACGCTCCAGGAGCCGGACTGGAACAACACGACGGTCCTCGGCAGTGGTGACGCGACCGTTCAGGTGCGCAAGCTCAAGGAGGAGTTCGACGGCGAGCTCCAGGTGCCCGGCAGTCACCGGCTCGTCCAAGAGCTGATCGAGGGCGACCTCGTTGACCAGGTCAACCTGATGGTGTTCCCGGTGATTCTCGGAACCGGCGAGAAGGTCTTTGAAGAGACGCCCGAGCGGCGCAAGCTCCGTCTCAAGGAGTCGAGGGTCGTCGGCGAGGGCTTACTGGTGCTGGTCTACGAACGGGCCGCTTGAGCCTCTAGCCGCCGGGGGTGGCTTCGCGCACGGTCGAGCCCAGTCGACCGGCCGTGACGAGTCCGACGCGGCTCGAATGCTTGCAAGTCGACCGCAAGGTCGCCGCCCGATAGAAGGCCCTCAG
>DASQKV010000027.1:0-12641 GCA_035630335.1 Thermoleophilaceae bacterium
TCGGCCCATCCAGCCGCCGCATCCGCGACGCCCCGGACTCCGGTCCTGGGCGTCGCAAAGCGTCGCAGGGGAGAGGACGCGATTCGCATCGCCCTCTTCCTCGCGGCGCTCCTGTCGATCCTGACGACGCTCGGGATCATCTTCTCGCTACTGTCGGAGACGATCCGGTTCTTGGGTGACGTCGCGGTCTTCGACTTCCTCCTCGGAACCGAATGGTCGCCGCTGTTCGCCGATCCGTCGTTCGGCGTGCTGCCGCTCGTCACGGGCACCCTGCTCGTCACGGCCCTCGCGCTGATCGTGGCCATACCGCTCGGACTCGGCACGGCGATCTACCTCGCCGAGTACGCGAACCCGACGGTGCGCAAGGTCGTCAAGCCGTTCATCGAGCTGCTCGCCGGGGTGCCGACCATCGTCTTCGGCTACTTCGCGCTGACGTTCTTCACGCCGGTCATCCTCAACGACCTGCTGGGGATGGACGTCCCCACGTTCAACGCCCTCTCGGCCGGCATCATCATGGGCTTCATGGTCCTGCCGACCGTCGCCTCGATCTCCGAGGACGCGATGTCGGCCGTGCCGCGCGCCCTGCGCGAGGGCGCCTTCGGCCTCGGCGCCAACAAGCTCCAGGTGTCGTTGTTCGTCGTCTTCCCGGCCGCGCTGTCGGGCATCGTCGCGGCGATCGTGCTGGGCGTCTCGCGCGCGATCGGCGAGACCATGATCGTGCTCGTCGCCGCCGGCCAGCAGCCGAACTTCACCGCCGACCCGCGCGAGTCGGTCGAGACGATCACGACCTTCATCGCGGCCACCGCGAAGGGCGACATCGCGACGGGCTCGACGGCCTACAAGACGATCTTCGCCGTCGGCATGGTGCTGTTCTTGATGACGCTGCTGATGAACGCGATCGCGATCCGCTTCGTGCGCCGCTACCGGCAGGTGTACGAATGAGCGCCGCCCCCCTGTCGCTGCGCCCGAAGTCCGGCGCCACCCGCGTCAAGGACGTCAGCTTCCGGATCGCGATGCTGCTGTGCCTGGTGTTCAGCGGGGTCGTCCTGGTGACGCTGATCGTCGACGTGCTGCTCGATGCGCTGCCGGTGCTCAGCGGCAGGGTGTTCTCGAACTTCCCCTCGTCGAACTCGGAGATGGCCGGCCTGCAGCCGGCGATCTGGGGCACGGTGTGGATCATCGGCGTCTGCGCGCTGTTCATCGTGCCCGTCGGCGTCGCCACGGCGATCTATCTCGAGGAGTACGCCGACGGCTCGAAGTGGTGGAACCGGCTGATCGAGGTCAACATCCAGAACCTCGCCGCCGTCCCGTCGATCGTCTACGGCATCCTCGGGCTCGCCTTCCTCGTGCGCGGCCCGCTGTCGCTCGGCAACGTCGTCCTCGCCGGCGGCCTGACGCTCGGGCTGCTCGTGCTGCCGGTCGTGATCATCGCCGCGCGCGAGGCGATCCGCGCGGTGCCGCCGTCGATCGCCGCGGGCTCGATGGCGCTCGGCGCGACCCAGTGGCAGACGATCTGGCGCCAGATCCTGCCCGCCGCGATCCCCGGCATGGCGACCGGCGTGATCCTCGCGCTCTCGCGTGCGATCGGGGAGACGGCGCCGCTGATCATGGTCGGCGCGGCGACCTACGTCGCGTTCGACCCGAGCCTGAACTCGACGTTCACGGCGCTGCCGATGCAGATCTTCGACTGGATCTCGCGGCCGTCGAACGACGTCAACGACTACGCGTCGCTCGCCGCCGGCGGGATCGTCGTCCTGATGGTCCTGCTGCTCGGCATGAACGCGATCGCGATCTGGCTGAGAAATCGTTACGAGCAGAAGTGGTAGGTGACCAAAGGTGGCTGAGCAGATGACCGAGCCTCACGAGCAGCAGCAGGAGCGGCGCGCTCCCCGTCCCGGCGGCCCCGCGGAGTCGGGCCTCGACGTCAGCGCCGTCGCGCTCGAGGGGGCGTCGAAGCGGCCGAAGGCCGCTCGCGAGGCGATCTTCGAGCTCGACGACGTCGGCGTCTCCTACGGCGACAAGCTCGCCGTGCGCGAGATCGGCTTTGACATCGCACAGAGGGAGATCACCGCGCTGATCGGCCCCTCGGGCTGCGGCAAGAGCACACTGCTGCGCTGCCTCAACCGCATGAACGACCTGATCCCTGGCGCGAAGGTGAGCGGCAGCGTGCGCTACCACGGCCAGGACCTCTACGGCTCGCAGGTCGATCCTGTCGAGGTCCGCAAGCGGATCGGCATGGTCTTCCAGAAGCCCAACCCGTTCCCGAAGTCGATCTACGACAACATCGCCTTCGGCCCGCGCGTGCTCGGCATGAAGGGCGACATGGACCAGATCGTCGAGAGCGCGCTGCGCCGCGGGGCGCTCTGGGACGAGGTCAAGGACCGCCTCAAGACCAACGCCTTCGGCATGTCTGGCGGTCAGCAGCAGCGGCTCTGCATCGCCCGCGCGCTCGCCACCGATCCCGACGTGATCCTGATGGACGAGCCGTGCTCCGCGCTCGACCCGATCTCGACGGGAAAGATTGAGGACCTGATGCTCGAGCTGCGCGAGAGCTACTCGATCGTGATCGTCACGCACAACATGCAGCAGGCAGCGCGCGTCTCGGACATGACCGCCTTTTTCACCGTCCAGCTCGAAGAGGACGGCGGCCACCGCACCGGCCGGATGGTCGAGTTCGACGAGACCGAGAAGATCTTCACCAACCCCGGCGACGAGCGCACCGAGGCCTATGTGACGGGGAAGGTCGGCTAGCGCGATGCCCGATACGACTCGCCACCAGTTCCAGGACGAGCTCGCGCAGCTCGAGGTCCAGGCGCTCGGCGGCCTCGACATGGTCTGCGACGCGCTCGACCGCGCGATCGAGGTCGTCCAGCACCAGGACGTCGAGCTGGCGAGCATGGTGATCGCCGACGACGACCGCATCGACGGCCGCTACCTCGAGGTCCACCAGGGCATCCTGTCGCTGCTCGCCCTCCAGGCGCCGGTGGCCGGCGACCTGCGTCTCGTCGCCGCGCTGCTGCACGTGATCAAGCACATCGAGCGGATGGGCGACCAGTGCGTGAACATGGCCAAGCTCGTCCCGCTCGCCGGTCACGAGCCGCCGGCCGACGCCGACATGCTCGACAAGATCGCGCGCATGGGCGAACTGGCGCGCTCGCTGACCCAGCAGTGCAAGCTCGCCTTTCAGCGCCGCGACGCCGCGCTCGCCCAGGACCTCGTCCGCCAGGACGACGGCATCGACCGCCTCAACCGCGAGTGCTTCCACCGCGCGCTCGAGATCGGCGACGACGCCGACCAGCGCGAGTGGGCGATGCACATGATGCTGATCGCCCGCTGCCTCGAGCGGATCGGCGACAACGCCGTCGACATCGGCGAGCAGACCGCGTTCGTAGTGACGGGCCTGTTCCGCGAGTTCGAGGACGCCTCGCACCCCGAGCTGACGCCCGGCGGCGGCAGCTGATGGGCGCCCCGCCACGCGCGGCGCGCACGGCCGTCAAGCACAATTAGGCGATGGCTAGAGCGCGGCCGATTCCCGGCCTGGCGGCCGACACGCGCTTCGGCGACGCCGCTGCGGCCGCCGTGCAGACACGCGCGCGTGAGGTGTTCGCCCACGCCGGCGGCGTGCTCGATCGCGGCGAGATCGAGCGTGTGCACGACATGCGCGTCGCCACGCGCCGGCTGCGCGCGGCGCTCGAGGTCTTCGCGCCGTGCTTCCCGCGCAAGCGCCACCGCGAGCTGCTCGGCGAGGTCAAGCGGCTCGCCGACGCGCTCGGCGAGCGGCGCGATCCCGACGTCGCGATCGAGAACCTGCGCGAGCTCCAGGACGCTTTCCACGAGGCCGACCACGCCGGGATCGAGAGCCTCGTCGGCGAGCTTCGCGGCGACCAGGACGCCGGCAACGAGCGGCTCGCCACGGCGCTCGAGCATGCGCAGGCAAGCGAGCTCGAGCAGCGACTGCTCGCACTCGCGGAGAAGGCGCGGACGTGAAGCGACTGGGGCAGACACGGCCCGCGCCCGGCGAAGAGGCGTCGCCTTGAAGGCTCGTAGCGTCAAGCGGCTTGACCCCGACGGCACGCTCGCCGACAACCTGCGCCGGACCGTCGAGGTGCGACTGCGCGAGCTCGAGTCGTTCGTCCCGCGGGCGCTCGATCCGGACGAGCACGAGACGCAGCACGACATGCGGATAGCGGCCAAGCGGCTGCGCTACGTGCTCGATCTGTCGGTGCCCGTCTTCGGCGACCCGGCTGCGAAGGGCGCGAAGGCGGCGCGGCGGCTCCAGGAAGTGCTCGGCGACCTGCACGATTGCGACGAGCTGCTCCCGCACGCCCGCGCACACGTGAAGGCGCTCCGGGCGGAGGACGCGGCGGCCCTGCGAGGCGCAGCGGGCCGCTCGCGCGACCTCGATCCCGCGCTCGTGCGCGAAGCGCCGAACCGCCTGCGCTACCGCGGGCTCGAGTCGCTGATCGCCTACCTGAGCGCGCGTCGCGGGCTGCTGTTCGAGCGCTTCGTGCGCGAGTGGGGCGCGCTCGAGCGCAAGGCGTTCGGCGAGACGCTGCTCGCGGGCCTCGCGCCGCCGCGCCCGGAGGTCAGCGCAGCTGAGCGATCGCCCGCAGCTCCGGCGGACGCAGGAGCAGCTTGAGCTCGCCGCGATCGATCGCCGCGATGCCGCCCTTGGGCATCCGCACCTGGGCGCCGGTCGCGCTGTGCACGGCCATCGAGAAGTCGGGCTCGTGGCCGACGAGCAGCACCGACTCGCCGTGGCCCTCGGCGACCTCGACCGGGTCGAACGGACCGCCGCGCAGGGCCTGCTCGTCTCGCGGCTCGATCGCGAGCGCCTCGCACGCCAGCGCGGCGGTGTCGCGCGCACGGACCTTCGGGCTCGTCAGGCAGGCGTCGAGCTCGACGCCGAGCACGGCCAGCGCCGCGCCGGCCTCGCGCGCCTGGCGCTCGCCGTCCGCGGTCAGCGGCCGTGCTTCGTCCGGCGAACCGTCCTCCGCCTCCCCATGTCGCAGCAGCCAGATCACCCGCGGCAAAGATATTCACATCGAGTGGCCGCCGGCCTGTGACAATCGGGAGAACTGATGGAGATCTCGACCCCGTCCACAGATCAGCCGGTCTCCGCGCCCGCGCCACCAACCGCGCCGGCGCTCGACGCGACCGAGCTCTACGTCAACCGCGAGCTGTCCTGGCTCGACTTCAACGAGCGCGTGCTCGAGCTCGCCGAGGACGAGCGGATGCCGCTGCTCGAGCGAGTCAAATTCCTTTCGATCTACACGTCGAATTTGGACGAGTTCACGATGATCCGCGTCGCCGGCCTGCACGACCAGGTCGACGCCGGCATCGACGCGCGCAAGGCCGACGGCCTGTCGCCCTCGCAGACGATCGAGCGGCTCGCCGATCGCACGCGCGGGCTCGCCCACCGCCACTCGCATCAGTGGGAGGACGTCCTGCGCCCGGCGCTCGCCGAGCACGGCATCCGCGTCGTGGCGCCGGCCGACTGCACCTCCGAGGAGCGCGGGAGGATCGATCGGATCTTCGACGAGCAGGTCTTCCCCGTACTCACGCCGCTCGCGGTCGGGCCCGGACGGCCGTTCCCGTACATGTCGAACCTCTCGCTGAGCATCGGCGTCTGGCTCGTCGACCCCGTCACCGGGACGGAGCTGTTTGCGCGCGTGAAGGTGCCGAAGGAGGTGCTGCCGCGCTTCATCGAGATCGGCCCCGGGACCTACGTCCCGCTCGAGGACGTGATCGCGCGCCACCTCGACACGCTCTTCCCCGGGATGGACGTCCGCCGCCACGCCGCCTTCCGGGTCACGCGCGACGCCGACTTCACCGTCTCCGACGAGGCCGACGACCTCGTCCGCGCCGTCGAGAAGGAGCTGCGCCAGCGCCGCTTCGGCGAGGTCGTACTGCTCGAGGTCGCCGCCGACATGGACCGCGACATGCGCGGCTTCCTGATCGACCAGATGGAGATCGACGAGACGCAGGTGGTCGACGTCGAGGGCATGCTCGACCTCACCGACCTGACCGAGCTCTACGCGCTCGACGGCCACAAGGCCCTGCGCGAAGCGCCCTGGACGCCGGTCGTCCCGCCGCGCTTCGCGTCCGACAACGGCAAGGCCGACGTCCTCGCCGCGATGCGCCAGGGCGACGTGCTCGTCCACCACCCCTACGAGTCGTTCTCCGCGAGCGTCGAGCGCTTCGTCGAGCAGGCCGTCGACGACCCGGACGTGCTCGCGATCAAGATGACCGTGTACCGGACCTCCGACGACTCGGAGCTCGTCCCGATGCTGATCAAGGCGGCCGAGCGCGGCAAGCAGGCCGTCTGCCTGGTCGAGCTCAAGGCGCGCTTCGACGAGCGCCGCAACATCGTCTGGGCGCGCTCGCTCGAGGAGGCCGGCGCGCACGTCGTCCACGGCCTGCCGGGCCTCAAGACCCACGCCAAGGCGCTGCTCGTCGTCCGTCGCGAGGGCGACGGCGTGCGCCACTACGTCCACATCGGCACCGGCAACTACCACCGCGGCACCGCTCGCCTATACGAGGACTTCGGCCTCTTCACCTGCGACCGTGACGTGGCGGCCGACGTCGGCGCGCTCTTCAACGCGCTGACCGGCGCCGCGCGCGACCCCGAGTACCGCAAGGCGCTTGTCGCCCCCGACGGCATGCGCGACGGCCTGCTCGACGAGATCCGGCGCACGATCGCCGCCCACGAGGCCGGCGAGCAGACACGGATCACGATGAAGATGAACTCGCTCGTCGACCGCCGCTGCATCCGCGCGCTCTACGAGGCCGCCCAGGCGGGCGTGCTCGTCGACCTCAACATCCGCGGCATCTGCTGCCTGCGCGCCGGCGTCCCGGGCGTCAGCGAGACCATCCGCGTCGTCTCCGTCGTCGGGCGCTTCCTCGAGCACTCGCGCGTCTACGCCTTCCAGCGCGGCGACGAGCGCCGCTGCTACATCGGCTCCGCCGACCTGATGCCGCGCAACCTCGACACCCGCGTCGAGCTCCTCATCCCCGTCGAGGACCCCGTCCTCCGCGCCGAGCTCGAGGACGTCCTCGAGCGCTGCTTCGAGGACGACAGCTTCGCCTGGGACCTCCTGCCCGACGGGACCTGGAAGCGCCGCACCGGCGGCAACCGCTCCGTACACGTGGAGCTGATGCAGCGCGCACTCGCGGATGCCCCCGCTACCGAGTAGCGCACGCGGATCTGCCACTGGAGCCGTCGGCAGGCGAGCCGACTCGGAGGAGCCCTCACTGGAGCCGTCGGCAGACCAGCGCCGCGCGGGGGTTCCGGGGGACGCGAGTCCCCCGGCCGATCACAATCGGGTAATTCCGGCCTCGCGGCAGCCGGCCTCGAGCTCGGCGAGGCCGAAGCCGTCGACGGGGCCGAGGGCGCCGGTGCCGCGGAGGTCGCCGGCGGCGGCGCGCTCGGCGCCCCAGGCGAGGATGCCGGCGGTGAAGCTGTAGCCGTCGACGCCGGAGAGGTGGACCTCGGAGAGCCGCTGGCCGTTGGCGTCGTAGGCCTCGCCGACGATGTGCGAGCCGGCGCGGGCACGATCTTCGGGGCTGGGGCCGCCGGTCGAGCCCTGGACGAAGCGGTCGGTGAGCTTGCCGGCCAGGCTTCGTGAGCCGGGGATGCGGAAGGCGGCGCTGCTGACTGCGGAGCCGATCTGCATCGCGCGCGACATCGGGCCGAACCAGCCGAGGTAGGCGTTGACCTCGAGCAGGCCGTCGTGGACCCGCGGGAGGGTGAAGTGCTCCGACGAGCCGACGGCCACCGTCGGGCGCTGGCGGCCGCGGATGGAGAAGGTCCGGTAGCGATCGGCGCCGCGCACCGTGCGCAGGCCGCCGCCCCGGAAGGCGTAGCCGGGCTCGGCGATGACGCCGGCAAGCGAGGCCTTCGTGCCACCGCTGAAGTCGTTCGAGCCGGTGGCGAAGTAGCCGGTGTCGACCCGTACCGCCGTCGGGCCGGCCTCGTGCAAGGCGAGCGCACCGGCGAGGTTGCCCGGGACCCAGTCGTAGCCGAAGGCCGTGACCATCCCGATGCCGGCGGCGGCCGCCTCGGGCCCGAAGTGCTCGAACACGCGCCGGATGAACGGCGGCTCGCCGGTCGAGTCGAGGTAGTGGGCACGGCCCGCGATCGCGGCGCGCGCCGCGGCGTCGCCCCACTTGACGAACGGACCGACCGTGGCGACGAGAACGTCGCCCTCGCCCACGAGCCCGTCGACGCTCACGGGTCGCGAGACGTCGGCGACCGCGGTCTCGAGGTCGCCGCCGAGCTCCGCCGCGAGCTTGTCGAGCCGCGCCGCGTCACGTCCGGCGAGCACGGGCCGCTGACCGCGCGCGACGAGCGCCTCGGAGGTGAGCCGGCCGGTGTAGCCGGTGGCCCCGAAGACGACGATCCGGCCGGCCACAGCTCGCCTCGCTCGGCCTACGCGCCCGGCTGGCGCTCGGCGGCGGCCGCGCGGATCTGCTCGACCGCGGAGGGAACGCTCTTCTCGAGCCGCTTGAGGTCCCAGCGGTCGAGCGTGATCAGGCGCATCGGCGAGGTGGCGATCACGGTCGCGGTCCGGCGTTGCGTGTCGAGCACGCCGACCTCGCCGAAGAAGTCGCCGGGTCCGAGCTCGGCGACGACCTCGCCGTCGCGGCTAACCTCGGCGGTGCCCTCCTCGATCGCCATGAATGTGTAGGCGTAGTCACCCTCGTCGGCGAGGTGCTTGCCCTGCGATACGGACACCTCGCTGACGAACGGCGCGATGCCTTCGAGGTCGTCGTCGGCGACCGACTCGAACAGCGGCAGCGACTTCAGGCGGTTGGCGTCCAACGGTCTCTCCTCATCGACGTGGCGAACCCCGGGTAGAAGGGGGGAATCTACCCCACCCACGCGGACCCGCCCGTGACCCGCATCACACGGTCCGCCGATCGAAAGAGACAGACCATGATCGATGTCCCCACGGCCAGCAGGCTCTTCGCATCCGGACGGCTCGCATACGGCAGCGGGCTCGTCGCGAGCCCGGGCCGCTTCGCCGGCATCTGGATCGGCGACGACGCCAAGCGTCCCGCGACCCAGATCGCGGTCCGCGCGCTCGGCGTCCGCGACGCCGCGCTCGGCGCCGGCATCGTCGCGACCGCGGACGACTCGCGGCGCCTGCGCCCGTGGCTGGTCGCGGCGGCCGTCTCCGACCTCGTCGATCTCGTCGCGACCGTCGGCGCTCCGGCCGGCTCGATCTCGGACAGCGCGCGCTGGGGCACAGCGGTGGTCGCCGGCATCTCAACGATCGCCGGCGTCGCGATGTACCTCGCGCTCGACGACTGAACGATCGTGGGACCCCTGGGTCCCACAAAGCTTCGAACGTCGCTCGGAGGACGACCGTGGGCCGGCGAAGCCGTGGCTCTTGGACGCGAGAGCGGCCCACTAAGGTCCCCGGCATGACCGACGCGACGATCGAGCAGCGCGACGAGGCACTCGAGGCCGCGCGCTGGGACCTTCAGCCGCTCGTGCACGGGCGTGGCGCGGAGGGGGTGCTGGCGCTGCTGGACGAGGCGCAGCAGTCGGCGGACCTGTTCGCCGAGAGCTACCGCGACCGCGTCGCGGAGCTCGACGCCGCCGAGCTCGCGGAGGCGATGCGCGAGCTCGAGGAGATCGGCGATCGCGTCGGCCGCGCGGGCTCCTACGCGGCGCTCGACTTCTCGGTCGACACCCAGGACCCCGAGCGCGGCGCGCTGATGCAGCAGGCCCAGGAGCGCGGCGCGGCGATCCAGACCGCGCTGCTGTTCTTCGACCTCGAGTGGAGCGCGCTCGACGACGCCCGCGCCGAGGAGCTCGTCGCCTCCGACGAGCTCGCGTTCTGCCGCCACTACCTGCGCACCTTGCGCCGCTACCGCCCGCACCTGCTCTCAGAGCCCGAGGAGCGCGTGCTGACCGAGACCGACGTGACCGGGCGCGCCGCGTTCAAGCGGCTGTTCACCGAGCAGGTCGCCGCGCTCAGCGTCGAGCTGCCGAACGCCGAGCAGCCGGTGCCGCTGATGGAGGCGCTGAGCGTCCTGCAGGGGCCCGACCGCGAGCTGCGCAAGGCGGCCGCCGAGGGTGTCACCGCGGCCCTCCAACCGGGGCTGCGCACGCGCGGCTTCATCCTCAACACGCTGCTCGCCGACAAGGCGACCAAGGACCGCCTGCGCTCCTACCCGCACTGGCTCGCGTCGCGCAACCTCGCCAACGAGGCGAGCGACGAGTCGGTCCAGGCACTGGTCGACGCCGTGATGTCGCGCTACGAGCTCGCGCGCCGCTGGTACCGGCTCAAGGCGCGCCTGCTCGGCGTCGACCGCCTCGCCTACTACGACCGCGCCGCGCCGGTCGGCGAGAGCGACCATAAGGTCTCCTACGCCGAGGCGCGCGAGCTGGTGCTCGACTGCTATCGCAGCTTCTCGCCCGAGCTCGGCGACGCCGCCGCCGGATTCTTCGCCGGCTCCTACATCGACGCGCCGCCCGCCCCGGGCAAGCGTGGCGGGGCGTTCTGCTCCTACACCGTGCCGTCGGCGCACCCATACGTGCTGCTCAACCACACAGGCCGGATCGGCGACGCGCTGACGATGGCGCACGAGCTCGGCCACGGCGTGCACGCCGCGCTCGCCCGCCCGCGCGGGATGTTCGAGTTCACCACGCCGCTGACCGTGGCCGAGACCGCGTCGATCGTCGGCGAGACGATCGTCCTCGAGCGGCTACTGACCCAGGCGCCCGACGCCGACACGCGGCTGGCGCTGCTCGCCGAGTCGCTCGACGGCGCCGTCGCGGCCGTCTTCCGCCAGATCGCGATGAACCGCTTCGAGCACCAGGTCCACACCGAGCGGCGAGAGTCGGGCGAGCTGTCGGTCGAGCGCCTCGGCTCGGCCTGGCTCGAGACCCAGGCCGACCTGCTCGGCGACTCCGTCGAGCCGTCCGAGGACTACGGCGCATGGTGGTCCTACGTGCCGCACTTCATCGACACGCCGGGCTACGTCTATGCGTACGCCTACGGCAACCTGCTCGCGCTGTCGGTCTACCGCCGCTACGAGCAGGAGGGCGACGCGTTCGTCCCCTCCTATCTCGAGCTGCTGAAGGCCGGCGGCTCGATGCCGCCCGAGGAGCTCGGCGGGATCGTCGGCGTCGACCTCACCGACCCCGGCTTCTGGAGCTCGGGCCTCGACCTGATCGAGCGCCAGCTCGAGGCGGCGGAGCAGGCCGCCGCCGAGGCTGGCCGCCTCCTCTAGCCGGTCGCCGCGGCGTCGCCCGTCACGAACGTGACGCGGTCCGAGATCTGGCAGATCTCGAACGTCCGGCGCGCCGAGCCACGCGGAGCGATCACGCGGAAGCGGACGCTCGCGGCGCTCGCGCGCCTGTCGGTGTCGAGCACGAGATGGATCCCCGACGAGTCGCAGAACGTCAGCTCGCCGAGGTCGAGCAACAGCGTCTCCGGCTTGCCCCGCAGCGCCTGCTCGGTCACGCGCCTCACCTCCTCCACCGAGGAGATGTCCAGCTCGCCGGCGACGGCGATGTGATGGGTAGTCCCGTGGCTGTGCGACCGGACCGTGAGCAGCGGCGCCAACGGCGGCTGATGCGCCTGCGGCGGCAGTGAGGCTGATTGAGACATACGGCTCCCTCGAAGCGTTCGCCCTCCGAGGGACCTCGGCCCTTGCAGGGCGCGGCCTCCTCGTGGCATTCGATTGCCCGGCTGACAGTCGATCCTGCCGAACAGACGCAGTCTAGCGGCCCGGATGCGTCAGATCTAGAGGCTTCGCTTCCGCAATCGGCCGGCGCGCCGCGTGGTGGGCTCGTCCGAGGGGGAGCTGCTGGTGATGACGCAGTACATGTTCCAGGGCTTCGGCTACCGCGGGCCGGCGAAGTACCGCGACATGCTGCTCGCGACCGCGACCGAGGAGATCGGCCACGTCGAGGTGCTCGCCAGGGCGGTCGCGATGAACCAAGCCGCCGCGCCCACCGGCCGCCACGCCCGAGCTGCAGCCCGCTCCGGCGGCGGCCCACGCCGGCGCCGAGGCGACCGGAGACGTCGGCAACGTCTTCGGCCGGCTGACGGGTCGCGTCAAGCAAGCCATGGACCAGGCGACCCCGGGCTAGCACTCGGAGGTGCATGGCCGAACGGGATGGGCGGTACTGGGATCGAACCAGTGACCTCCTGCTTGTAAGGCAGGCGCTCTACCAACTGAGCTAACCGCCCCCCGGGCGCCAACTTGGCGCCGCGGCCATGCTAGACGGCCCTGGGCCTCGGCCAGACCGCACAACGAGACTCAAGCGGCGCTCCGCAGGCACCGATGAAACCAGTGCATGCATCGACCAGGCTGGCTCCACGGGAGCCCGGTCGTCCGTGCCGCCCTGTTGACCCTGGTTCCAGTGGTCGTCCTCGGGGTGGTCCTGGCGGCGGCTCTCAACCACGTGATCAAGAACCGGGCTCTCCAAGAGGCCGAGAATCGCGCTGGTGCGGTGACCCGCCTTGCCGCCGCACGGGCGGGCGTAGGGGACACGTCGCGCTTGTCCCGGGCCGAGGCGAAGGCATTCCGCCGCACCCTCGGCGCGATCGTCAAGGAGGGCGACGCGCTCGCCGCCACGGTGTGGGACCAGGACGGCAAGTCGCTCTACTCCGTCGGCC